>NZ_CP040977.1:652145-1304290 GCF_006364435.1 Candidatus Methylopumilus universalis
ACCTACGTGATCGCACAGACGCACCTATGATGGATTGTAAAAAAGCATTAACTGAAGCTGATGGTGACAGTGTGCGCGCTGAAGAAATTTTAAGAGTTCGTTTCGGAAATAAAGCAAGTAAGGCTGCGGGAAGATTGGCCGCTGAGGGTATTGTGATTGCTTTTGTAGCTAAAGACGGCAAAACAGGAACGCTGCTTGAAGTTAACTCAGAGACAGATTTTTGCGCCAAAAATGAAGACTTTTTAAAGTATACAAACGAACTTGTAAGCACCATCAATGAAAAGAACCCAGCCAACATTGAGGCTTTAACAAGTTTAAATATGGCTTCTGGCAATGCTGAGGAAGTTCGTACTCAGCTTGTGGGTAAAATTGGAGAAAATATTACACCACGTCGATTCGTTCGTTATCAAACAACGGGTCAAATATTTAGTTATATCCACAGCGGAAGAATTGGTGTGCTTCTAGATCTTCAAGGTGGAGATGAGGCTTTAGGAAAAGATTTGGCTATGCATATTGCAGCAAATAAACCCAAAGCACTTAATGCATCTGGCATTGATGCTGCATTAATTGAGGTTGAGAAACGTGTAGCGATTGAAAAAGCAAAAGAGGCTGGAAAACCAGAAGCTATGTTAGAAAAAATTGCAGAAGGCACGGTGCAAAAATTCCTTAAAGAGGTCACATTACTGAATCAACCTTTTGTGAAGGATGACAAAGTAAGCGTTGAGCAATTATTGAAAGCTAACAACGCAACTGTGAATGCTTTCAGCATTTATTCTGTAGCTGAAGGCATTGAAAAGGCGGTAGTAGATTACGCTGCAGAAGTTGCAGCGGCAGCAAAGGTTTAGTCTTATCAAAGCACATAAAGGATTGTATGATTTATACAGTCCTTTTTTTATGTCCCCTGGTTTAAAAATACGTTAAACTTTAAGGAAAATTATGGCCCAATCTGCATACAAAAGAATTATGTTGAAAATATCAGGCGAAGCCTTGATGGGCGAAGATCCGTTTGGTATTAATCAGCATACTATTTCAAATATAGTTCATGAGATTAAAGAAGCGCTCGATTTAAAAATTCAAATGGGTATTGTGATTGGTGGTGGCAATATTTTTAGAGGTGTAGCTTTAGGCGCTGCAGGCATGGATAGGGCGACTGCAGATTATATGGGCATGATGGCTACTGTGATGAATGCATTGGCTCTTCAAGATGCCATGAAACATGCAGGAATTGTAGCCCGTGTTCAATCAGCGCTAAATATAGAACAAGTGGTAGAACCATATATTCGTGGCAAGGCTATTCGCTATCTTGAAGAGGGTAAAGTGGTTATATTCGCTGCAGGAACAGGCAATCCCTTCTTTACGACTGATACAGCAGCAGCATTGCGAGGCGTAGAAATGAATGCAGATATTATGATTAAAGCGACCAAAGTCGATGGTATTTATTCAGAAGACCCTAAAAAAAATCCAAAGGCAAAGCGATACGAAGTTGTCAGTTTTGATGAAGCCATTCAAAAGGATTTAAAAGTCATGGATGCCACTGCCCTAACTTTATGTCGAGACCAACAATTACCGATCGCAGTATTTAATATATTTAAATCAGGGGCATTAAAAAATATTTTATTAGGACAAAATGAAGGCACGCTCGTGATGCCTAATATACATTGATTAAAGAGGATGGTCATGACTGAAGCAATTAAAGTAAATGTAAGTGAAAAGATGCAAAAATCTCTAGACTCTTTTAAGTCTGATCTTGCAAAAGTTAGAACAGGTAGAGCACATACTGGACTTTTGGATCATATTGTCATTGATTATTATGGTTCTATGGTTCCTATTAATCAGGTAGCTGGTGTTAATTTAGGGGATGCAAAAACAATCAATGTGCAGCCTTATGAGAAGAGTATGGTCGGTAAAATCGAAAAAGCGATTCGCGATAGCGACCTTGGGTTAAATCCCGCAACATCTGGTGACCTTATTCGCGTCCCTATGCCCACACTGACAGAAGAGCGTAGAAGGGATCTTATAAAAGTTGTTCGAACAGAAGCTGAGTCAGCTAAAGTTGCGATGCGAAATATTAGACGCGATGCAAATGACTCCCTAAAAAAATTAATCAAAGAAAAAGAAATCAGTGAAGATGATGAACGAAGATCGCAAGATGAAGTTCAAAAAATTACAGATAAGTTTATCGCCGAAATCGATAAACTTCTTCAAACAAAAGAATCTGAATTACTCGCAATTTAGTGTTTAATTTCTTTCGTCCATTACGAGCCAAAGAAGCACTATTAGAAAAACCTAAACACATCGCTATTATTATGGATGGTAATGGGAGATGGGCAAAGAAACGACTAATGCCACGCATTTCCGGCCATAAAAAAGGTTTAGAATCAGTTAGAACAGTCATTACGCAATGCCAAAAATTAAACATACCTTTTCTAACATTATTTGCTTTTAGCACAGAAAATTGGTTGAGACCTGCACAGGAAGTTAATTTTTTAATGTCATTGTTTCAAGAATCAATTAAAAAAGAATCGTCAGCTCTCATTAAGCATAATGTCAGATTTAAGTTAATTGGCGACAGAAAACCGTTTCCAAAAAAACTCGTTGATAAAATAAAAGAACTTGAAAAGCTTACTGAAAAAAATACCGGGCTAACATTAAGTGTTGCAATTAATTATGGTGGAAGATGGGATATTGTGAATGCAGTTAATAAGCATCAAAAAGAAACGCTTTCTAAAAAACCATTAACTCAAAAAAATCTCATTCAAAACCTATCTTTAAATTACGCACCAGATCCGGACCTCTTAATTAGAACCGGCGGAGAAAAACGTATTAGTAATTTTTTAATTTGGCAGTTTTCATATTCTGAGCTTTATTTTACAGAGACGTTATGGCCTGATTTTAATGAAAGGGCGCTTATGACTGCATTGTTTGAATTTCAAAAAAGAGAGCGCCGGTATGGCAAAACAAGCGAGCAATTATAAATGTTGATATCAAGAATATTCTCAGCTTTTATTATGCTTTTAGTTTTTTTATCTTCTTTATTTCTATTTTCAGGAAGTTTTTTTTCATTTGTCATCTATGTAACTTCACTCTTAGCGCTCTATGAATGGTCAAAACTTTTATATTTCAAATCTCTTGAAAAAAAGATTTTTTTAGCCATCTCGTTATGCTTCATTTATCTAATTGATAAATTTCTCACTTATGATCATGCTAGATTTATTTTAATTGGCGCCTCCATCTTTTGGATTTTTATAGCACCTTTATTTTTAGTATTTAAAATACATCTTAAAAATTTCTACTTTAGTTCTTTGATTGGCTGGATGTTGATCATTCCACTTATTGTTGCTTTAAATTATTTGATTCAATTAAGTCCTTGGGCTGTGCTTCTCGTTTTAACGACTATTTGGCTTGCGGATTCGGGTGCTTATTTTTTTGGAAAACAATTTGGTAAGAGAAAGCTTGCGCCGTCTATTAGCCCCGGCAAAACATGGGAAGGCTTTATAGGAGCTCTATTTGTTGTTTCATTATTTTCGATCACACTGACTTATTTTGGCTTTGTTAATTCTTACGAATCTATTTTATTTTTTATTTTAATTTTATTGTTAAGTGTTGAAGGCGATTTATTTGAGTCATACATTAAGAGAGTGGCTAAAGTTAAAGATAGTGGCGATTTAATCCCTGGTCACGGTGGCGTTCTTGATCGGATTGATAGTTTGTGTTCTAGCCTTCCTCTCGCGACTTTAATACTTGTTTCACCGTCTTTTTTCGGGCAACTTATTTAAGTGGAAACAATTGTTATCTTAGGCTCAACTGGAAGTATTGGTTGCAATGCGCTTCAAGTTATAAACCTTCATCAAGACAAATATAAGGTTTTTGCGCTCACAGCCAATGGAAATGTTGATCTATTAACAGAGCAATGCAGTGAATTTGAACCTCAATTTGCCTTTGCTTTAAATCGAGAGGCAAACCAACAACTTAAGAAAAATCTACTTGCATTGAATTCAAAAACAATCGTTTTAGATGATGAAAATTCTCTAGATTGGCTTGCCTCTCATAAAGAAACGAACACAGTTATTTCAGCTATTGTAGGTGCGGCAGGACTTAAGCCTACAATGGCAGCTGCAAATAGTGGAAAAAAGATTTTGTTAGCCAACAAGGAAACGCTTGTCATGGCCGGGGAATTGTTTGTTAAAGCTGTAAAACAATCCAATGCCACCTTAATACCTATAGATAGCGAACATAATGCGATTTTACAAGTGCTGCCACAAAGTAAAAAATTAAACTATAAATCCAATGGCATTAGAAAAATTTTATTGACTGCATCTGGCGGACCTTTTAGGACTTCTACTAAGGAAGAGCTTAAACATGTGACACCGAAAGAGGCTTTACGTCATCCAAATTGGATTATGGGCAAAAAGATTACGATCGATTCCGCAACGATGATGAATAAGGGTCTTGAAGTAATTGAGGCTTGTTGGTTATTTGATATTCCAGCTTCAGATATTGAAGTGGTTATTCACCCTCAGAGTATTATTCATTCCCTTGTAGAGTATGTTGATGGAAGTACGCTTGCGCAATTGGGCAATCCCGACATGAGAACGCCTATTGCTTATGCATTAAGTCACCCTGAAAGAATTGAATCTGGAGTTTTGGGGCTTGATCTTATTAAAACAAAAAGACTTGATTTTGAAGCGCCTGATTTAGATAAATTTCCTTGCCTTGGATTGGCTTACAAAGCGCTTCATATAGGCAAGAATGCACCTACCATTCTTAATGCAGCTAATGAAGTAGCTGTCGAAGCTTTTTTAAAAGAATCTATCACTTTTAATCAGATCGCAGAATTGATTGAATTTTGTATGGATGCTGTTGAGCCTCAAAGCTTGGATTCTATCGAAACAGTTTTAGAGGTAGATAGTAAGACACGTCATCTTGCACTTTCTTGGATTGATTGCCACAACTTAACTTCATGATAACTTTTTTTGTCTTTATTCTTACGATTAGTATTGTTGTAGGTATTCATGAATTTGGCCATTTTCAAATGGCGCGTTGGTGCAATGTTAAGGTATTAAAGTTCTCAATTGGATTTGGCAAACCTCTTTTTACTTTTCGTTTTGGCAAAGATAGAACCGAATTTGCTATATCTTCGATTCCCTTAGGTGGCTATGTAAAGCTTTTAGACGAAAATAATATTGAGACAAGTGAAAAAGTTAACAAAATTGATCTTAAAAGAGCATTTAATCGACAGCCTTTAATCAAACGTTTTCTTATTGTGGCTGCCGGCCCCTTAATTAATATTATTTTGGGTATTTTGATTTTTTCTTTTATCTTTATGCATGGTTCAAAGCAAATTAAGCCATCCATTAGTGAACTTCCAATTTCGAGCGAAGCTTACCAGTTAGGACTTAGAGCGGGGGATGAGATCGCATCCCTTGATGGCAGTGAAATCGAATCTTTAGAAGACTTACTTACTTCCATAAAAGACCAAAAAAATGTATTTCAAGATGTAGGCTTGAAGCGGAATGGCGAGATCACCCATATTAAAAATCTTTTATGGACCGATGAAATCAAGGTTTTTCCATATGGACTCCCCATTTTAATTCAATCAGTGGAGGCAGGAAGTATTGCTGAAAAAATAGGGTTACAGACACATGATCAAATGCTTATGGTAGATCAAATTCCCATTAAAGACATTCCGGATTTGATCGCTAGTGTGCAAAAAAACTGGTCACAATCTTACACTTTAACGATAAAAAGAGAAAATATTATTCAATATATTCATATAGATAAAGAACTTTTTGAAAGCAAAGTCGATAAAAAAAGAATTGGGATTGCACTAGGTTATGATGATGTAATTATTAAGACTCATTTGGTTGAAGTAAAGCGTACATTTGAAGAGTCTATTAAAAAATCATTGGTCCAAACTTATGCTTTTTTCAACCTAACCTTAAAAACATTTAAGAATCTACTTACACAAAAAACCGATTTTAAAGATTTGGGTGGGCCTATAGCAATTGCACATATGGCGTCTTCTTCATTTGTGGAAGGTACTTTCCCTTATATTCAGTTTATTGGATTGATTAGTTTAAATATTGGGATATTGAATTTATTGCCTATTCCATTATTGGATGGGGGTTACTTGCTTTTCTATCTCATTGAGTTTGTTAGAAGGAAGCCCTTATCAAACAAAAAAATGATGATAAGTCAAAGGGTTGGAATGTTAATTTTGGGTTTACTTACTGGAATTGCGTTGTATAATGACGCCTGTCGATACCTATTAGGAAGCTAATGACTTTAAGATCTAAACTAGCTTTATTCATTTCACTCCTCCTACTTTCTATTGCAGCCTTTGCTATGGAACCTTTCGTCATCAAAGATATTAAAATTGAAGGTCTTCAAAGGACGGAGCCTGGCACCGTTTTTAATTACCTTCCAGTGCAAGTTGGCGATACGATGACTGAGGATAAATCATCCGAAGCCATTAAATCACTTTATCGCACAGGCTTTTTTAAAGACGTGCGTATAGAAGCTGATCAAGATATTCTTCTTATCACCGTGCAAGAGCGACCTTCGATCGCTGATATTCAGTTTTCAGGTAACAAAGCTTTTCAGTCTGACAAGTTAAAAGAAGGTATGAAAGCAATCGGTCTTGCTGAGGGCCAGATTTATGATAAATCTAAACTAGAGTTCGCTCAGCAAGAAATTAAAAAACAATATTTAGCTCAAGGTAAATATACAGCTATTGTTAAAACTTCAGCTTCTCCTTTAGAGAGAAATAGGGTGGCAATTCGCTTTGATATTGAAGAGGGTATCGTTTCACGTATTAAAGAAATTAACGTAGTTGGAAATCAGCTTTATAGTCAAAAAGACATTACGTCTCAATTCCAACTTCAAACAACGAATTGGCTGTCTTGGTGGTACAAAGATGACCAGTATTCAAAACAGAAACTAACAGCTGATCTCGAAACATTAAAATCATTTTATATGAATCGTGGGTATTTAGAATTCTCAATAGACTCAACACAAGTTTCTATTACACCTGATAAAGATGATGTCTATATTACGATTAATATTTCAGAAGGCCCTAAATATAAAGTATCGGATGTGAAACTTGCGGGTGATCTCCAGCAAGTCCCTGAGGCTGAATTACAAAGCTTAATTAAAATTAAAAAAGATGATATTTTTAATCGTGAAAAAATTACTGAATCAACTAAAGGCATGAACGCTCGTCTAGGTAATGACGGTTTTGCATTTTCAAACGTCAATGCAATTCCGGAAATTAATAAAGAAGAGCACACTGCTTCTTTTACATTTTTTGTGGATCCCGGAAGAAAGGTATCTGTTAGACGAATTGACATTGAAGGTAATCAACGTACGCGAGATGATGTTATTAGGCGAGAATTTAGGCAGCTTGAATCAGGATGGTATGCAGCAGATAAGATTGATCGCTCTAAAGTGAGGCTCAATAGAACACAGTTCTTCTCCGACGTTAATATCGAAACGCCAGCAGTTCCTGGAAGCGCAGACCAAGTTGATTTAAAAGTTAAGGTTACTGAAAAAAATACAGGTAGCATTATGCTTGGTGCGGGATTGAGTAGTAGTGAGGGTGTTGTAGGAAGCTTTAACGTGACTCAGGCCAACTTTCTTGGAACAGGTGACCGTGTTTCTGCCCAAATTAATACTGGCAGAATTAACAAGACCTATTCATTGAGCGTAACAAAGCCATTTTATACGCCCGAAGGCATTAGTCTTAGTTATGACATCTATAGACGAGATGTTAATACCTCCGCATTAAGAACAGTTAGCTATAATACTTCATCATTTGGTGCGGGTATTCGATTTAGCGTACCTCTTACTGAAAAAAATTCCATCTCATATGGCTTAACCCTTGATAATACCGAGGTAAGTAATTTGGCGTTAGATAGGTCGCCTACGCGCTATATTAATTATTGCTCATCTGTAACCAACACAATCAATTCTACTGGTTGTACGATGAATTCATTAACTGCAAGCATTGGCTGGGCGATAGATAGTCGTGATGATATTTTGTTTCCTAGAAAAGGTGAGTTAAGACGAGCAAATGCTGAAGTTTCAACTCCTGGCCTGGACATTCAGATATATAAAGTTACTTTGCAAGAGAGTTGGTATAAAGACATAAGCAAGGATCTTACGGTCATGTTAAACGGTCAGATTGGCTATTCAAATAGTTATGGCGGAAAAGAATTTCCATTCTTCAAAAACTTCTATGTAGGTGGCGTTAATTCGGTTCGCGGATATAGGCAAAGCTCAATAGGCCCTGTTTGTTTGCAAGGTGATACCTCCTGCGGAATAAGCACTACTACAACCAATATGTTTTTGGGCGGTAATAAGCAGATTATTGCGAATGCAGAATTATTTATGCCAGTGCCATTTGTAAAGAATAATAATAATCAATTTCGCTTGAGTGCATTTATAGATGCTGGTAATGTATATGGGCATGATGAGTCGATAAATTTATCTACCATAAGATATTCCGCAGGTATGGGTGTGTTATGGGTCTCACCGTTTGGACCCTTAAAAATTGTGTACGCTGTTCCATTTAATAACCAAAGTACTGATAGAACTGAAAGCCTTCAGTTCCAAATGGGCCAGCAGTTTTAAATTGTTAACTTAAAAAATCCTAGGAGAAAGTAATTGAAATTTAAATTTTTAGCTTTTACAAGTTTGTTTCTTATAAGTTTAAGTGTGTATGCTGACCTTAAAGTAGGATTTGTTCAGGTAGATAAAATCTTACAAGAAGCGCCACAAACAATTGAGAGTAATAAAAAACTAGAAAAAGAATTTAGTTCGCGCACAGACAAACTAAAAGCAGATGTTAAAACCTTAAAGGAAAGGGAATCTTCTTTTTCTAAAGATGCTTTAACAATGAAAGATTCCGAACGTGATACTAAAGAAAAGTCACTTTCTCAACTCCGTGTTGACGTTCAGCGTAAAGAGCGTGAATTAAGGGAAGATATTAATATTAGACGAAATGAAGAGCTTGGCGGCCTTCAAGAGCAGATTAATAAAGCTGTCACATCTGTTGCTAAAGCAGAAGGATTTGATCTTGTTTTATATAATGGCGTTGCTTACGCTAGTGAAAAAATTGATATTACAGATAAGATCTTAAAATCATTAGGTAAAAAATAATAGCTGGCCTAAATTGTTCTTATGGGCCATACAGTCACATCTGGTGATCTAGTAAAAAAATTAGGTGGCGAGTTAATAGGCGATCCAAACTTACTTATTAACTCGGTCGCCTCTCTTGAGTCAGCCAATCAAAATTCAATTTCTTTTTTTAATAATCCGAAATATTCAGATTTATTAAAACGCACAAAAGCAGCAGTTGTTATAATTAATAGAGATGATCTTCCTGATCGCTCAGGCGCCTACATAGTTATAGATAATCCATATTTGTATTTTGCCAAGGTATCTCAGTTACTAAATCCTAGCAAAACTTTAAAAAAAGAAATTCATAAATCCACAATTATTCATCCGAGTTGCAAATTGGGTAAGGATATATATATTGGCCCCAATGTTGTTATTGAGGAAAATGTTTCTCTTGGTGATGACGTCGTTATTCATGCAGGCTCAATAATTGAGTCTGATAGTGTAATTGGTAATGCTTCAGTTATTCATCCCCATGTTGTCATAAAGGCAAATACAATTATCGGTCAAAACTGTATCCTTTACGCCGGCTGCATCATTGGCTCAGATGGTTTTGGTTATGCAAAAGGTGATAGCAAGTGGCTAGCGATTCCTCAAATAGGAAGAGTGATTTTAGGTGATAACGTTGATATTGGCTCAAATTCAACCATAGATCGAGGTGCTTTAGATGATACTATTATCTTTAGCGGCGTAAAAATTGATAACTTAGTGCAAATTGGTCACAACTGTTTGGTTGGTGAAAATACGATTATTGCAGGATGTGTTGGTATTGCAGGCAGCGCTAAAATCGGGAAAAATTGTGCTATCGGAGGAGCTGCTATGATCTTAGGGCATTTATCAATTACAGATAATGTGACTATCTCACCTGGCTCAATGATTACAAGATCAATCAAAACTTCGGGAACCTACACTGCGCTTATGCCTTTCCAAGATCATGAAACGTGGCTTAAGACAGCAGCAAAAATTAAAAGACTAAAATAATAGGAATAGCAAAGATGGCTGAAAATACTGCAATGGACATTCATGAAATTTTAAATCACTTACCGCACAGATATCCTTTTGTGCTTATTGATAGAGTAATTTCAATGGAACTCGGGAAAGAAATTTTCGCCATCAAAAATGTTTCAATTAACGAACCTTTTTTCCCAGGCCACTTTCCTTACTATCCTGTAATGCCAGGCGTTTTAATTGTAGAAGCAATGGCACAAGCTGCAGCTATTTTATCTTTTAAAACAATGGATACAAAACCATCAGATGATTCTGTTTATTATTTTGCTGGAATAGATAGTGCACGTTTCAAAAAACCAGTTTCCCCTGGTGATCAACTTATTATCCATGTAAAGATAGATCGCGTGTTAAAAGGTATATGGAAATATATTGCAGTCGCTAAAGTCAACGATGAAATTGTGGCTGAAGCAAGTATGATGTGTATTTTAAAACCTATCGAAAAAAAATAAATTTATAGAGTTGTAACACTATTTTGATTCATCCTACCGCAATTGTTAGCCCTAAAGCCAGTTTAGATTCCAGCGTTAAAGTTGGGCCTTATTCTATTATTGATGCAGAGGTTAAAATTGGAGCAGGTTCAGTTATTGGAAACCATGTAACTATTACTGGTAATACTACAATTGGAAAAAATAATCATATCTACCACTACAGCTCAATCGGCGAAGCGCCTCAGGATAAAAAATATAATCAAGAAAAAACATTCCTAGAAATTGGTGACAATAACACCATTAGAGAATTCTGCACTTTTAATCGAGGTACAGCTCAAGATCATGGAATAACAAAAATAGGTAATGATAATTGGATTATGGCCTACGTCCACATAGCCCATGACTGTGAAATTAAAAATCAAATCATACTAGCGAATAACACATCCCTAGCAGGCCACGTATCGATTGATGATTACGCGATTCTTGGAGGATTCACTCTTGTTCATCAGTTTTGTAAGATTGGCAGCCATATCATTACAGCAGTCAATACAGTGGTCTTTAAAGACATCCCGCCTTATCTTATAGCAGCTGGCTATGATGCAAAGCCAAATGGTATTAATGCAGAAGGGTTAAAAAGAAGAGGCTTCGATCCAAAGATTATTGCAAAAATTAAAGAAGCTTATAAGATTTTATATCGCCAAGGCCTTTCTCTAAACGAGTCTGAAGAAAAAATTAAATTGCTAAGTAAAGATACCGACGCTCTGAATCTTTATATTGATTTTATTGAAAAATCTACCCGCGGTATTATTCGTTAATTATGAAAACGATTGCCATAGTTGCCGGAGAATCTTCCGGAGACTTGCTAGGAAGTTACTTAATTAAGTCGTTAAAATCAACCCGTTCTGACCTTAAGTTTATAGGTGTCGCTGGACCAAAAATGGTTAAAGAGGGTGCCTTATCATATTTCCCAATGGAAGAGCTTTCAGTAAGGGGTTACTTTGAAGCTATCAAAAAGTTATTTCACCTCTTAAAATTAAGAAAAAATCTTTTAAATCAAATTCTCGATGCAAAACCTGATTTGTTTATTGGCGTTGATGCCCCTGACTTTAATTTTTGGATTGAAAGAAAATTAAAGAAAAAAGGTATTCCTGTGATTCACTACGTCAGTCCATCTATATGGGCGTGGAGAGGGGATAGACTTAAAATGATTAAAAAATCGATAGATCATATGCTGACTATATTTCCCTTTGAAAGAAAAATTTATTCAAAAGCTAATATCGAATCTACTTTTGTAGGGCACCCGCTTGCTGAAATGATTCCCCTCAATCCAAATAAAAAGAAAGCTCAAGCTAAACTTAAAATTATTAAAGCTACTAAAGTTATAGCACTTCTTCCTGGAAGTAGGCAAGGGGAAGTGAAATGGCATGCGCAACTCCTTATTGACTCAGCGATTGAACTTTCAAAAAAAATACGAGATGTGAAATTTTTGGTACCACTACCTACCAGACAGACATATGATATTTTTTCGAGAGTTTTATTTAAAAATACTCATGCTGAGTTAGATATCCAGCTTCTTATTGGCCACGCCTCAGATGCAATAAACGCTGCTGATTTAGTTATTGTTGCATCAGGAACTGCAACGCTTGAAACAGCTCTTTATAAAAAGCCTATGGTAGTTATCTATAAAATGTCATCGATCAGCTGGCAAATTCTTAAGCGCATGCGTTATTTGCCTTATGTAAGCCTTCCAAACATACTTCTTAACAAATTTTTTGTACCGGAGCTTTTGCAAAAAGAAGCTACACCGGAAAATATCACTTCAAAGGCTATCGAAATTTTAAAAGATGCGCCTTATAGAAAAAATCTTTTAGTTCAATTTACGAAAATACATCACCAACTAAAACAAAATACATCTGATCGCTTAAATAAAAATATTTTAAAATTCATTAAATAAAAATGCGGACAAATTTAATTTGTGGTGTTGATGAAGCGGGAAGAGGACCTTTGGCCGGGCCAGTTTATGCAGCTGCCGTTATTTTGGGTCCTGATTTCGACACCGAAGGCTTGCGTGACTCTAAAAAAATATCCGAATCTAAAAGATATACTCTTGCAGCACATATAAAGAAAAATGCTTTAGCTTGGTCATTAGGCATATGTAGTGCATCAGAAATTGATGAGCTTAATATCCATCAGGCAACATTATTAGCTATGAGAAGAGCAATTGAAGGTTTAAACGGCTACACCTCAATCAAAATTCTGATAGATGGATTATTTTGCCCTCAAGTAGATCATCCTTGTGAGGCGATTGTCAAAGGCGACGATAAAGTTGCTGAGATTTCAGCGGCTTCAATTATTGCAAAAACAGAACGTGATCTTAAAATGATAGAGATTGATAAGATTTATCCTAAGTATCAATTTAAAAAACATAAGGGTTACCCAACAAAATTACATATAGAAATGATTAAATACGAAGGTCTTTGTGAGTATCACCGAAGAAGCTTCTCACCTATAAAAGAAATGTTAGCATTGTAGTAAAAATACGCAGGGCTTATTTTTTAAATCTGGCGTCGTTTCTTTTTTCCATTCTTTTATATTTTTCATTAAAATAAATTCATTTTCTGATGACATATCTAATGCAACACAAAGCTTTGTTCTGTCCTGAAGTTTACTTATCAAATCATTAAAAATATGCTGGTTTCTGTAGGGCGTTTCTATAAAAATCTGAGTTTCATGATTCTTGCTTGAATCATTTTCAATTGAAATAATTTTCTTTATTCTGTCTTCTTTATCTGAAGGAAGGTAGCCATGAAACTTAAATTGCTGCCCATTAAGGCCTGATGCCATAAGGGCTAAAATGATTGACGACGGGCCTATCATCGGTATGACCTTAATATTTTTTTGGTGGGCCAAAGCAACCATTTTTGATCCAGGGTCAGCTACTGCTGGGCAGCCTGATTCTGAAATTAAACCAATATCAAAACCTTCCAAAAGCGGCCTTAAATAATTTGTAATTTCTGCTTCAATTGTAGATTTATCTAATACTTCAAAATGTAATTGATTGATAGGTTTTTGAAGATTAAGAGCGCTTAAATGAAAACGTGCTGTCTTCTCATTTTCCACTACAAAATAATCCAGACGTTCGACAATTTTTCGATGGTATTCTAAAAGAACAGATTCCTTAGCATTTTGTTCAATCGGAACAGGGATGAGGTACAAACACCCATTTTTCTTATCTGTCATTACAATGCTAAACCTTCATTTTCAAGCATGTTCGATAGCTTAATGAGTGGCAGTCCTATGAGCGCTGTAGGATCCTCGCCTTTAATATATTCAAGAAGAGTAATACCAAGACCTTCAGACATGACGCTTCCTACACAATTATATGGCTGTTCTTTCAGCAAATAAGATTCAATTATTTTCTGATTTAATTTTTTATATTTCACCTCAAAATCAACGACACATTCTTGCACTTGTTGTGTTTTCGTATTCAACAAACAAAGCGAGGTATAGAAAGTTGCAATTTTCCCACTTAAAAATTGAAGTTGTTTTACAGCATTTTCATGTGTGTTTGGTTTTTCAATAATTTGATTTTGACATTCCGCTGTTTGATCAGAGCCGATGATCAATGAATTTGCATAGTGGGGAGCTACTTTAAATGCTTTTTCTCGTGCAAGTCTGAAGGAGATGTCTTTTGCTTTTTCATCCATGTGAGGGGTTTCATCAATATCAGGACTAAAGACATCGAAAGGTAATTTAAGTCGTGATAGTAATTCTCTTCTATAAGGCGATGATGAGGCCAAAACAATCGTTAACATGCATTGGTTTCTTTATGATTCAGGCTGAATTTCAAGTAGCGTTTCATCTGGGGACACTGCTTCACCTTTTGCTACATGAATCGCAACTATAATACCCGAAGTAGGGGATTGAATTTCATTCTCCATTTTCATAGCCTCAATCACAATTACACTGTCTCCAGCCTCAACTCTGTCGCCAATTTTAACTTTAACGTCAATAATTGTTCCTGGCATAGCTGTAGTAATACAGCCCTCGTGATTGGGTCTAGATCTTGCTGATTTAGATGTTTCTTGAGACTGTTTTTTTGAAGATTTTTTTCCATTCGTGACTTCAACTTCATGTAAAGTTTCGACTAACACCTCTTCCGAAATGCCATCTACGGATACATAAAATGGCCTTCTTGCTTCACCGGTATAGCCTGATCCCGTTAATTTGATATTGAATGTTTCGCCATGAAGCGTGACATTAAATTCACTAGGTGCAAATTTTTCAGCAGATGAAAATATATTGTCTTTTGGAAGAAGTGGTTCGGGTTGAATGCTACCTGCATTTCTTTCTTGCAAGAATATCTTGGCAACGTCAGGAAACATGGCATACGTTAAAATATCATCATCAGATTTTGTAATTTGCTCTGCTTCAATTTTAAGTTTTGCAAGTTCAGGCTCCAAAAGATCGGCAGGTCTAGATGTCAGTGGTTTTTTTTCACCGATGGCCATCATTTGAATTTTTTGATTCACTTTACCAGGTGCTTTTCCATATTCGCCCATGAAATAACTTTTTACCTCATTGGTTATCGATTTATATCTAGCGCCTGTTAAAACATTTAAGACTGCTTGTGTACCTACAATCTGGGAAGTCGGTGTCACAAGTGGTGGGTAACCTAAATCTTCACGCACTCTAGGAATTTCAAGAAGCACTTCGTTCATACGATCAAGTGCACCTTGCTCTTTAAGCTGATTAGACAAATTAGAAATCATACCGCCAGGGACTTGATTACTAAGTACCCGTGTATCTACGCCAGTGTAATCAGATTCAAATTGCCAATATTTTTTTCTTACAACCTTTAATTGCTCGCTAATCTCTTCAACTTTTTTAATATCAATACCCGTTTCGTAGCCTAAATCCTCTAAGACAGCAATTATAGATTCTGTTGATGGATGACTTGCACCTTCTGCAAAGCTTGAATTACATGTATCAATAATGTCCGCACCATTTTGTACAGCAGTTAAAAGATTAATACTTGCTAATCCTGAAGTTGCGTGTGAATGAACGTGAATTGGTAAGGAGGTAGATTTTTTTAAAGACGTTACAAGCTCTTTAGTGGCTGACGGCGTTAAAAGACCCGCCATATCTTTAATGGCTATTGTGTCACATCCGTAACTTTCCATTTCTTTTGCAAGATTAACGAAATACGGGATGTTATGCACAGGGCTTGTGG
This sequence comes from Candidatus Methylopumilus universalis, assembly GCF_006364435.1. NCBI lineage: Bacteria > Pseudomonadati > Pseudomonadota > Betaproteobacteria > Nitrosomonadales > Methylophilaceae > Candidatus Methylopumilus > Candidatus Methylopumilus universalis. The sequence goes on from NZ_CP040977.1 coordinate 667,992, forward strand.
TATAGCTTAATGTACCTTCTGCGTGTTTTTTATATTTTTTGACTGCTTTTATTGATGTTGTAAGATTTCTTACATCATTCATGGCATCGAAAATTCTAAAAACATCGACACCATTATTGGCTGATTGTTTGACGAATGCGTCAACAACATCATCTGAATAATGACGATAGCCTAATAAATTCTGACCTCGAAGTAACATTTGTATACGAGAATTTGGGAGGGCTTTTCTTAAAAGTTTTAGACGCTCCCATGGATCTTCTTTTAAAAATCTTACACAAGCATCAAACGTAGCTCCACCCCATGCTTCAATTGACCAAAAGCCAAGTGAATCTAATTGTGGACATATAGGAAGCATGTCCTCAGTGCGAAGTCTAGTCGCAATTTGACATTGATGCCCATCCCTTAAAACTAATTCTGTAATATGTATTTTTTTCATATCTATTTAAATACCTTCATGTGCTGCAATCGCTGCTGAAATAGCTGCAGCCATTAACTCAGGTGGAAATTGACTTTGATAATTTATAAGCTCCGGATGGTCGTCCACAAAGCTTGTATTGAAATTCGCTTCTTTAAACTGTTTATTATTCATAATTTCTAAATAATAAGGGATTGTTGTTTTAACTCCAAATACAACAATATCATTGAGGGCTCTCTTGCCACGTTGCATCACACTTTCCCAGTTTAACGCCCATACAGTTAACTTTGCGCACATAGAGTCGTAATAAGGGGGAATGACATAGCCAGTATATATCGAAGCATCAATTCTAACGCCGGGTCCGCCAGGCGCATAATAACGCGTAATTTTTCCAAAGGATGGCATGAAGTCATACTTTGGATCTTCCGCATTAATTCGATATTCAATTGCAAAGCCTCGAAACTGAATTTCTTCTTGTTTGTATTGTAATGATAATCCAAAGGCAATTCTTATTTGCTCTTGAACAATATCAATACCGGTAATTGATTCAGTAATTGTATGTTCAACTTGAAGACGGGTATTCATCTCCATAAAGTAAAAATTATTTTCAGCATCCAAAAGGAATTCTACGGTACCCGCGTTCTCGTAATTCACAGCTTTGGCAGCTTTCACTGCAAGTTCACCCACATAATTTCTTTGAGCGTTTGTAAGCTGAGGGGAGGGTGCGATCTCAATGAGTTTTTGATTGCGCCTTTGAATAGAACAATCCCTTTCAAAAAGATGAACCACATTGCCAGAGCTATCAGCCAGAATTTGAACTTCGATATGCTTAGGCGATACGATACATTTCTCAATAAAAACCTCGGGTTTGCCAAAGGCTTTTGTAGCTTCAGAAATTACTCGATCATAATTAGCAATGAGCTCTTTTTCATTATTACAACGTCTAATACCTCGTCCACCACCACCGTTAGTCGCTTTAAGCATGATAGGGTAACCAATAGAAGAGGCAAGTTTTTTAGCTTCATCAAGACTCTCAATATTGCCTTCACTTCCAGGAATAACAGGTATTACAGCTGCAATCATTGCTGTTCTTGCTTGAATCTTATCTCCCATTTGACGAATAATATCGGCATTAGGGCCAATAAATTTGATATCTCGTCTGGCACATATTTCGGCTAATTCAGGGTTTTCAGATAAAAACCCATATCCTGGATGGATTGCATCACATCCTGAAGTAACGGCGATATTCACAATATTATGTGCGTTTAAATAGCCGGCAAGAGGGTCTGCACCTACATTGTAGGATTCATCGGCTTTTTTGACGTGAAGCGCATGGCGGTCAGCATCTGAATAAATGGCTACGGAAGTGATATCGAGCTCAGAACAGGCACGAATCAGCCTTACCGCTATTTCACCACGGTTCGCTATGAGAATTTTTTTAAACAATGAAAAGCCTTAAGTTTTTAGTGAAATGTCACTAAATTAGGGTTAATTTAAGAAAATTATAGCATGTCATTTCTTATATAATAATGATGTCTTTTACCCCGAAATCTATTGATGGAACAGCATATAGACAATATTGATTTTTCAAGAAAATCGAGAGAAATTCGTGATATAATTCGCCTCTCTGATTTTGAGCGATTGCAAGATTTATGCTTAAATCTCGAAGATTCAATTGCTTTTGTTTTAAGAGGCTTCGAAAATAAACATAGAGAAGCTTGTTTAGAACTATTCATCGAAGGTAAATTAGATTTAATTTGCCAAAGATGTTCGGAAAAATTAGAGCATACGATTTTTTTAAAATCAGGATTTTTAATTAAAGAAGAGACGCAGTTAACTGATTTTCAAGTTGACGATCATGCGGATTACGACTTAATTGAGGGTAGTGCAAAGATGGATGTATTAAGTCTTATTGAAGACGAAATCTTACTTTCTATGCCTGGTGCACCAAAACATGAAAATGATAAGTGCTACTACAAAAAAACTGATGGTGTGTTAGATCGCATTCATCCGTTTGCTGATTTAAAACAAAAATTATATAAAAATTAAATTTAGGAGTTGCTATGGCTGTTCAGCAGAATAAAAAATCACCTTCAAAACGTGGAATGCATCGTTCTCACGATTTTTTATCAAATCCCCCACTTGCTGTAGAACCAACTACTGGCGAAGTTCATTTACGTCATCACGTTAGTCCAACAGGCTACTATAGAGGCAAAAAAGTTATTCAGAATAAATCAGAATAATTCTTCTTAATTATTCTGATTTATTACTTTCATTGCTCTTAAACGTTAAGAGAACAAATGACAATTACCCTAGCAGTTGACGCAATGGGAGGGGATCATGGTCCCTCAGTCACTATCCCAGCCTCCATAAATGCGCTATCAAAATATGACCAACTTCACATTATTTTAGTTGGCGATAAAGAGCTTATTCAAACAGAGCTCCAAAAAAATAAATATACCAATACCCGTTTATCTATTCAGCATGCAAGTGAAGTGGTTGAAATGGATGAATCTCCTCAAAGCGCTTTAAAAAATAAAAAAGATTCTTCCATGCGTGTTGCAATTAATTTAATTAAGGAAGAGAAGGCTCAGGCTTGCGTAAGTGCTGGCAATACCGGTGCACTTATGGCAACCGCCCGTTATGTATTAAAAATGTTGCCAGGGATTGATAGACCTGCCATCGCATCGAGCTTGCCTAGTCAAAAAGGTACAACTTACATGCTGGACCTAGGCGCCAATACAGACTGCACGGCCGAGAATTTATTGCAATTTGCAGTCATGGGCGCCATGCTTGTCAGTTCTGTGACGGGCAATCCAAAGCCTTCCGTAGGGCTTCTCAATATTGGCTCAGAAGATATGAAAGGTACTGAAGTTATAAGGCAAGCAGGAGAATTACTTCGTCGAAGTCATCTTAACTTTTATGGTAACGTTGAAGGTAATGACATCTTTAAAGGTACAACTGATGTCGTTGTATGTGATGGGTTTGTGGGGAATGTTGCATTAAAAACAGCTGAAGGTATTGCGCAGCTTATGGGCCGATTTTTAACACAAGAATTCAAACGTAATTGGATTACAAAATCTATGGCATTTGTTTCTTTGCTTGTCCTTAATCGATTCAAAAAAAGGCTTGATCCTAGAAGATACAATGGCGCTAGCTTTTTAGGTCTTAAAGGTATTGTAGTTAAAAGTCATGGTGGGGCTGATAGTTATTCTTTTTTCTATGCTATTCGGACAGCCATTGAAGAATCCAAAAATAATGTTTTAGAGAACATACAAAAACAACTTGAATTAGAAATGCCCCTAGGTATTTCATCGTCAGAAAATTTATGATTTATTCAAAAGTTACAGGGACTGGAAGCTATCTTCCCGAAAAAATATTAAGCAATCTTGATCTTGAAAAAATGTTTGAGACGACGGACGAATGGATTACGACAAGAACAGGTATTAAAGAAAGACATATTGTTTCAGCGCATCAATATACAAGCGATTTAGCGACAGAAGCGTCTAAACAAGCAATAAAGGCTTCTGGTATTGATGCAAATAAAATTGATCTTATTATTGTGGCGACAACTACGCCCGATAAAGTATTTCCAAGCACAGCTTGTATTGTTCAAACAAAGCTTGGCTTATCTTTATGTCCAGCATTTGATATTCAAGCGGTATGCAGTGGTTTTGTGTATGCGCTATCTGTTGCAGATAGTTTCATTAAAACAGGTGCAGCAAAATGTGTGCTAGTGATTGGTGCAGATACTATGTCTCGCATTACAGATTATTCAGATCGAAGCAATGCTATTCTTTGGGGTGATGGCGGGGGTGCTGTTATTCTTGAAGCATCAGATGAACCGGGTATCTTGTCTACCCACATTCATGCGGATGGCGCTTATGAGAAATTACTCCATGTCCCCAGCGGTGTATCTCACCAAAAAGGTAAATCTACTATAGAAATGCAAGGCAACCAGGTTTTCAAAATAGCTGTGAATACATTAGATTCTATTGTAGATGAAACACTTGAAATGAATCAATTAGATAAGTCAGACATTGACTGGCTTGTTCCCCACCAAGCCAATATTAGAATTTTAGAAGCAACTGCAAAAAAATTGAATATGAGCATGGATCGCGTTATTGTTACTATAGACCGACATGGAAATACTTCAGCTGCTTCGATCCCTTTGGCCCTTGATACGGCCATTCGTGAAGGTAAAATAAAAAGAGGGGAAACGCTTTTGATGGAAGCATTCGGTGGTGGATTTACCTGGGGATCTGCTTTAATAAAGTATTAAAAATCATATAGTTAATGATAATATATCAAGTAAATTATGAATAAGTTTTCTTTTATTTTTCCTGGTCAAGGCTCACAAACTGTCGGCATGATGGCGGATTTTAATAACCATCCATTAATTCAATCGACTTTTAATGAAGCGTCTCAAATTCTTAATATTGATTTTTGGAAAATGGCGACCGAGCCTAATGAAGACATAAACCAAACAGTTCATACGCAACCTATACTTCTTACAGCGGGCATAGCGACTTGGCGTGTTTGGAAATCTAAAACAGATCTACTCCCTAGTTATCTTGCAGGTCATAGCCTGGGTGAATATACCGCTCTTGTTGCTTCAAATGCGATGGAATTTAAAGACGCGTTAAAGCTTGTCAAATATAGAGCTGAAGTCATGCAAAAAGCTGTGCCTGAAGGTGTAGGTGCTATGGCTGCTATTCTTGGTATGTCTGACTCAGATGTCATGAATGCATGCAAAGAAGCTCAAGGAAATGAGGTTGTAGAAGCAGTCAACTTTAACTCACCAGGGCAAGTTGTGATTGCTGGAAATGTTTTAGCAGTAGAACGAGCTATTGAAATAGCAAAATCAAAAGGCGCTAAGCGAGCGATTCTGCTTCCCGTTAGCGTTCCTTCACATTGCTCTCTTATGCAAAAAGCATCTGAAGAATTAAAAGAATATTTAACCAATATTACAATTAAAAAACCAAATATTCCTGTTATCCATAATGTGGATGTTTTGGAACATAATGATGCAAATGAAATTAAAGATGCACTTTCAAAACAACTCTGTCATCCAGTAAGATGGGTTGATACCATTGAAAAGATAGCATTTAATAAAATTAGTGATATTGCAGAATGCGGCCCAGGCAAAGTTCTTACAGGCCTAACCAAGAGAATCTCTCCTGAATTAAAAGGTGTTTCTCTTGTTAATGAAAGTGCAATAGATGAATTTAAAGCACTTATACAATAAAACTATCTAGGGAAAATTATGTTTATTAATCTTGAAAATCAAGTTGCACTTGTCACTGGCGCTAGCCGAGGTATTGGACAATCAATTGCTTTAAGTTTAGGAAAACAAAATGCTTTTGTCATTGGCACCGCAACAACGGAAGATGGCGCTCAAAAAATTTCAACATTTCTCAAAGAGCAAAATGTTTTAGGTAAAGGTATTAAATTAGATGTGAATGATAATGAAGCTATCTTAAAAACTGTTGATGGCATCATTAAGGAGCATGGTGATATATCAATCCTTGTAAATAACGCCGGGATTACTAAAGATATGTTACTCATGCGCATGAAAGAAGAAGAGTGGGATGATGTTATGTCAACCAATTTAAAATCTATTTTTCGCATGAGCCAGGCCCTTATTCGCAGCATGATGAAAAGTCGCTACGGTAGAATTATTAATATCACTTCTGTAGTTGGTCATATGGGTAATGCAGGTCAAACAAATTACGCTGCCGCAAAAGCTGGCGTAACTGGATTCACAAAATCATTAGCTAAAGAAATTGGTAGTCGAGGCATCACTGTCAATTGTGTTGCGCCTGGCTTTATTGATACGGATATGACAAAAGGATTGTCAGATGAACATAAAAAGCAGCTTCTCGATCATGTGCCATTAGGACGACTAGGAAGTCCTGAGGATATTGGTGCTGCAGTAAGCTTTTTAGCTTCAAAAGAAGCTTCTTATATCACAGGTGAGACACTTCATGTCAATGGCGGAATGCTAATGATTTAGTTATTTTTTTAACTTTATTACAAAATTCTTAACAAGATTTGTTAAAATAACGCATGGCCTGAGGGTCATTTCTTAAATAAAGGGGTATTTTAGATGTCTGACATCGAACAACGTGTAAAAAAAATTGTTGCAGAACAACTTGGCACTAAAGAAGCTGATGTAAAAAATACATCATCATTTGTAGATGATTTAGGTGCTGATTCACTTGATACAGTTGAACTCGTAATGGCTTTAGAAGAAGAGTTTGATTGTGAAATTCCTGACGAAGAAGCTGAAAAGATCACCACAGTTCAGCAAGCTGTTGATTACATCAACAAAAATCTAAAATAATTCATATGTTATTTAACCTTTTCTAAATATTGAAAGGGTTGGGTTTATTCCATGACGAAGAGAAGAGTTGTAGTCACCGGTTTAGGTTTGATTACTCCTGTTGGTATAGGGGTAGCAGAATCATGGGCTAATATCATCAATGGTCAATCAGGCATAGGTAAAATTACCAAATTTGACTGCTCAGCATTTCCTTCACAAGTTGCAGGTGAGGTCAAAAATTTCGACCCGCTTGCGTACATTCCTCCCAAAGATGCAAGACGCATGGATACCTTTATTCAATTTGGTATCGCAGCAGGCATAGAAGCATTTAAAGATTCCGGTATTGAAGTAAATGACAGCAATAGTGAGCGCATTGGCGTATCGGTTGGGTCTGGCATTGGTGGCATTAATTTGATTGAATCTACAGGTGAAGTATTTGATGAAGGTGGTGTTCGGAAGGTATCGCCATTTTTTATTCCTGGCACGATTATCAATATGATTTCCGGCAATCTTTCTATTATGCTTAATTTAAAAGGCCCTAATGTTTCTATTGTTACTGCATGTACAACAGGAACTCATTCAATAGGTGATGCGGCACGTATGATCGAATATGGCGATGCAGATGTGATGTTAGCTGGGGGTTCGGAAGCTGCTATTACTGAATTATCAGTCGCTGGATTTTCTTCAGCCAAAGCACTTTCATCACGCAATGATGATCCAAAAACAGCAAGTCGCCCATGGGACAGAGACCGCGACGGTTTTGTTATTGGCGAAGGTGCTGGAGTAATGGTGCTTGAGGAGTATGAACATGCAAAACAAAGAGGCGCTAAAATTTATGCAGAACTATCAGGCTACGGAATGAGTGCTGATGCATATCATATTACCGCGCCCAATATGGACGGTCCAAGACGCTCAATTGTCAATGCATTGAAAAATGCGCATGTGAATACAGATAATGTGCAATATATTAATGCGCATGGAACATCTACACCTCTTGGCGACCTTAATGAAACTAATGCGATTAAAGCCTCATTTGGAAACTACGCAAAAAATCTTGTTGTAAATTCTACAAAATCAATGACAGGGCATTTATTAGGCGGGGCAGGCGGCATTGAGTCCGTATTCACTGTGCTGGCTATTCATAACCAGATTTCTCCGCCCACTATTAATATTTTCAACCAAGATCCTGAATGTGATCTTGATTATTGTGCCAATGAAGCAAGGCCAATGAAAATTGAGGTTGCACTTAAAAATAACTTTGGCTTTGGTGGCACTAACGGAAGCCTTGTATTTAAAAGGCTATAGATTTTTATAAATGGGTTTAATCCAAAATGAACTCATTGATTAATTCACAACTGGCCGTTTAACTTGTCAAAACAATTCCTCATTAACGGTAAATTTCAGCATATCAGTCCATTTGACCGTGCATTCCAATATGGCGATGGTATTTTTAGAACTTTTGTAGTGGAAAATAAAAAGCCTCGCCATTGGAAATATCACTATAAAAAAATAGCTCAGGATTGTCTTGCGATTAAAATCAAGCCTCCCAAAGAAAAAGAATTGCTTTCTGATATTGCTTCTTTGTTTAGAAGTAATAAAAAAGCAGTAGGAAAGTTTATTATTTCGAGAGGCCTTAGTCAGCGAGGTTATAAATTCAATAAGGACATCGTTCACAATCGTTTTTTAATTAAAACTAAAATGCCAAGCTACCCAAAGGCGATCTTTAGGTCAGGCGTCAATCTTTATGTATGCAAGCACAAACTTAATCCTACTGTTCTTTCAGGAGTTAAACATCTAAATAGACTAGAGAATATTATGGCAAGACAGGAGTGGAAAAGTGATCAGTATGCCGATGGTATTCTTCTTGATAGTGATGGTAATGTCATCGAATGTATTTCAAGCAACATATTTATGCGTATCGGTAAAGTTATTTACACTCCGAAAATAAGCAACATTGGCATTAAAGGAGTCACAAGAGAATTAATCATTAAAATATCAAGTCAGTTAGGCTTTAAAGTGAAAGAAGCTATATTTAGTTTAAATAAACTTTTAGAGGCTGATGAGGTCCTAATAACAAACAGTTTGTTTGGTGTCTTGCAGGTTAAGAAAATTAAAAATATATCTTGGAAACATCAAGATTCAGCATCACTATTTAACCAGTCACTCGAGAGTTTAAATACATGAAAAAATGGTTAATTCGATTAATGATTATTTTCATACCTTTATTGGTTTGGATCATTCACTTCTTGGTAACACCGCTTAATATCAATAAAGCAGATTTAGCCATTGAAATTGAACCTGGCAGCAGTCTTAAGGCGATAGCCTTTCAACTTGTTGATGAAAAAATACTTAATGAACCATGGCGATTTATTATTCTCACTAAAGCATTAGACCAATCTAAAAAGCTAAGACCAGGCAATTACAACCTTAATCCAAATATTACGCCTTATCAGTTATTAAAATCATTCGTAGAGGGAAGGGCAACCGAAGGATCAATAACTTTTATAGAAGGACAAGACTTTCAATCAATGTTGGAAAAAATAAAAGCTAACGATAGTATTAAAAAAACAATGAAGCCTTATGATACTAAAGCTATTGCAGCAGCAGTAGGTATTCCATACGAATCAGTTGAAGGACAATTTTTCCCTGATACTTATTATTTCAGTAGAAATACTTCAGACATTGAAATTTTAAAAAGAGCTTATAAGGCCATGCAAAAAAAATTAAATTATGAGTGGGCCCGCCGAGCAGAAGAGGTCCCCTATAAGAATAGTTATGAGGCGCTGACGATGGCATCCATTATTGAAAAAGAAACAGGAAAATCCATAGAGGCTAATCTTATTTCAGGCGTATTTATACATCGATTAAATATTAAGATGAAACTTCAAAGCGACCCTACAGTCATTTATGGGCTTGGTAAAAAATTTACGGGTGATATTACAAAAAAAGACTTGCTTACAGACACCCCTTATAATACTTATACAAGAGAAGGATTGCCCCCAGCCCCTATTACTATGCCAGGTTTAATTTCTATTCGGGCCGCACTTCACCCTACAAAAACTGATGCACTTTATTTTGTGGGAAAAGGTGATGGGACCCATTATTTCTCTGCAAATTTAAATGAACATAATAGCGCTGTTAGAAAGTATCAGATCAAATGACAATTAAAGGTAAATTTATTACGTTTGAAGGTGTCGATGGCGCAGGTAAAAGTACACATATAGATGAAGTTATTTCATTCTTTGAGTCACAAAAAATTGCAGTGAAAAGAACAAGGGAGCCTGGTGGAACAAAACTTGGAGAAAAATTAAGAGAATTGCTTCTTTATGATGATATGGATCCAGAAACAGAAACGCTTCTTATGTTTGCCGCTAGAAGGCAACACATAGCAGAAATAATTAAGCCAGCCCTAGATGCAGGAATTTTTGTACTGTCTGATCGGTTTACTGATGCAACTTATGCATATCAGTATGGTGGTAAACAAGTGGCCTACTCTAAAATACAAACACTAGAAGCATGGGTTCACCCTGACCTTAAGGCTGACCTTACATTGCTATTCGATTTACCTGTTGAGATAAGTATTGATCGGTTAAAGAGAAATAGAACACCTGATAAATTTGAAAAAGAAAGTGAAGCTTTTTTTAACCGGTTGAGAAATGTCTACCTAGATCTTGCAAGGCAAAATCCTAGTCGCTATAAAATCATAAATGCAAATCAACCCATTGAAGCTGTGTCTCAGGATGTTATTGAGGCTATTAAAACTATCTTATGATCGATTCCATTTACCCTTGGTTTCAAGATACTTGGACTGCCATTTATAAAAATGAAAAATTACCGCATGCATTAATTTTTAAAGGCAAAGAGGGAATTGGAAAATACGATTTTGCAATCACATTTGCAAAGTCTTATTTATGTCAAACTCCTCTTTCTAATCATTTGCCTTGTGAGACATGTTCAAGTTGTGAGTGGTTTCCAGATTCGCATCCAGACTTTAAACATATTGCACCTATTGAAAGCGACGATGATACATCTTCAAAAAGAAAAACTATCCGTAAAAAGAGTATTGTTATTGATCAAATTCGTGAGCTTTCAGAATATTTAGAACTTTCAGCTCATCAAGAAAAAGGTAGGCGTATTATTTTAATTGAACCAGCAGATTCACTTAACCAGCCTGCGTCGAATGCGCTCCTGAAAATTTTGGAAGAACCACCAGAAAATACTCTATTTATTCTGATAACCAGCCAAGCACAAAAATTAATTGCTACTATTCGTAGTCGCTGCCAATTGCTAGATCTTCGAGGTCCATCATTAGATGAGGCGAGACTATTTTTGGATGGAAAAAAAATAGCGCATGAGGAAAGTTTGCTTTCATTTACTGGTGGCTCGCCATTCAACGCTATTAAAGAGTTAGAAAATCAATCGGAGAGAACTGTTATTACACAACTATTGTCTCAGGGACATAAGATTGATCTTACTAAAATCAATTATACGATTCTAACTCAAGGATTAGATTGGACAGTAAATATGATTCAAAAATGGGCTTTTGATTTATTGCTTAGTTTCCATACACAGCAAAGTTATTATTTTAAAAACGAAGAAGCGCGAATCCATTCACAAGCTAAGCAGGTTAACTTAGGTGCATTACTTATATTTGCAAATGAATTGAATGAATTAAAAAAAATTGCATCTCACCCCATTAATCAAGAACTTCAATTGCAAAATATTTTTATTAAATATAAACAGATTTTCGAGCCGTCATGACTAGTTTTGTTGATTCTCATTGCCATATTAATTTCCCAGAGCTTTACGCAAATATAGATACTATTTTTTCTAAAATGGTGTCTAATAAAGTCACACATGCCTTATGTGTGAGCGTAACTTTAGATAAGTTTCCTGATATTTTTAAAATAGCAAATACCTACCCACATATTTTTGCTTCCGTAGGTGTCCATCCTGATTATGAGGACATTGTGGAGCCTACCGTTGAAGAGTTGTGCCGATACGCTAAAGAGAAAAAGGTGGTAGCTATTGGCGAAACTGGACTTGATTACTTCAGAGTCCAGGGTGATCTTACATGGCAAAGAGATCGTTTCAAAACGCACATTCAAGCTGCTATTCAATCAAATTTACCCCTTATTATTCATACACGAAATGCTGCAGAAGACACTTTAAAAATTATGAGAGAAGAGGGCGCTGATAAAGTAGGTGGCGTGATGCACTGTTTTACAGAGTCGCTTGATGTAGCGTTAGAAGCTATTAAGCTTAATTTTTATATTTCATTTTCAGGCATTGTGACCTTTAAGAATGCCACTGAACTGAAGGAGGTTGCAAAATCTATTCCTCTTGATCGCATCCTTATCGAAACTGATTCACCTTATTTAGCGCCTGTGCCTTATCGAGGAAAAATAAATGATCCATCAAATGTAATTCATGTGGCAGAAGAAATAGCGAGACTAAAAAATATTTCAGTGGAAGAAGTGGGTCAAGCTACAACCAATAATTTCTTTAAGCTTTTTTCGAAATGCAGCCAACCGAATTAACAATACTCGGCGCTGGCTCAAGTGCGGGCACACCGGTAGTCGGATGTCATTGTCAGACTTGCATATCAACTAACCCCAAAAATAAACGTACCCGCTGCTCTTCGCTTATTAAATTGGGAACAGGAGAGCATATTCTTATTGATACGAGCCCAGACTTACGTTTTCAATCCTTGCGAGAGTCCATCCCTAAAGTTGATGCAGTCCTTTATACCCATACCCATGCTGATCATCTTCATGGCATTGATGATTTAAGGGCTTTTTGTCAAATACACAAAATGCAAATACCTATTTACGGAAAGAAAGATGCGCTTGATCATATTGCTTTAAAATTTGGCTATGCTTTGGGAGAGCCTAAGGGTTTTTGGGAAATGCCGGTTTTAAAAGCTATGCCTATCCAATCGCCATTTCATCTCTTTAGTGAGATTGTTACCCCCATACCCGTCATGCATGGAAAAGCAGAAATTTATGGTTATCGCATCGGAAACTTTGCTTATTTGACTGATGTATCTCATATCCCTGAAGATTCATTGAAACTTTTAGAGGGGCTAGATATCCTATTATTAGACTGTTTGCGCTTAAAGGAACATCACACACACATCAATCTTGAACAAAGCTTGATGTTTGCAAATCAAATAAAAGCAAAGAAAACATACTTGATTCATATGACACATGATTTAGAATATGAGTCACTAAAAAAAGAATTACCTGATCATATCGATGTGGGGTACGACGGGCTTAAAATCACCATTAATTAAAGGTCAATATGTCAAAATTATTTAAAAAATTATTATTTATATTCATAGCTTTAGGATTATCTTTTCAAGTATTAGCTGAAGGAAAGAAACTCTATACTGAAAATGAATTTCTCGATGCATTTGGAGCTAAATCTAAAGAAAAAGTATTGCAAATTCTAGGTGAGCCAGCCAGAAAAGAGATGTCTGTTAAACCTACAAATGCTAGCTCTGTGATTGGAAGACCTACAGAGAATCGAGTAGGCGCTAGCAAGCGTGTCAATATTGAGATGTGGTATTACAACAATCTTGTGAAATCTGACGATAAAAATGTCTGGAAACAAACCGAGCTTACGATTATGGATGGTAAAGTAAATAACATTGGCTTCTTTAATATTCGTTAATAGTTATGCGTGGCTCCGAGGATAAAGAGCTCCTTAACCAAGCAATTGTTTTCGCAATCAACGATTCATGGGATGCCTCCCACCAAATTGTTCAGGACCTTCACTCCTCAAAAGCTTACTGGATTCATGCAGTACTTCATAAGATTGAGGGCGATGAATTTAATAGTCGTTATTGGTATGAAAGGGCACAACAATCTTACGATGCTTATAATGACCCAAAGCAAGAACTCACCTTCATACAAAACAACTTATAGGAAGGCTTTATGGACAATCAAGACGCTGTTGACGTTACCTGCACAGATAATGGTAAGAAGGTCACTGGATATATCCTAAATTACAGAGCAAAGGACCAATTAGAAATTTCCTTAAATACAGTTAAGATTCGAATGCAATATAAATCAGGTATTTTTGTAGGCTCTATGGCAGGAATGGAATTTGTGGTGCAAGAAGAGGCTTTACCAAGGCAATTTAAAGACTTTCATCGTTAAAAGAAAAAAATCTCCTTATTTGGACTGGTTAGGTTAAGCTTGTATCCTGTTTAAGCCTTGTATCCTGTTTAAGCAATCTTTATCTTAAAAATAGTTAACAAGGACTCTCTGTGAAAAATGCCTCATATCTCTTCTTCTTATATCTTCTTCTTATATCTTCTTCTATTATTGCAGGGGAGAGGTATGACCACTCCGGGATATATTTAGGCTTAGGCGCTGAGAAGTCATGGATTCATAATCAGATAAGAACAGTAAGCCCTAATGGTGGATCACAGGGCACGCTTGGTGGAGGCACCCTTACTTTTACTTGTGGTCATTATGCGATCGGTTGCGGAGGCGGAGAATCAATTAATCTTAATGATGCTTCTATTGCGCCATTTTTTGGCATACAAAAACAATTTTCTAATAATATCGTTCTTGGTATTGAGGCTAAATATGACTCTTTATCTGCAAGTCAACAAAAAATTCCCCCTTCTTCATTTAATAATGATATAGCCTCTGTAAAAATTAAAAATATTGCAACAATCGCTGCGAAATTTGGCTATGCTTTTCAGGCAACAAATCCTATATTAGATAATGTCTTGATATATGGAAGACTTGGTTATGCATCCGGTAGGTCAGAGACCGACTTATCCGACCAAGAGGGCGATCATCAAATGCAAGGAAATAAAATAACACAGCATGGTGTTGCCTATGGTTTTGGGGTAGAGAAGCCCTTAGGTTTTGTTTATAAGTCACTTGAAAATACATTAATCGGCATTGAGTATGCCCGTATCAATCTAAACTCAAAAACTAATAGTGCTATTGATAATTATTTTGAGGGTCCTATCGATGGGCAGGGTGTAGCATCTAAATCTGATATTGATTCATTAACCTTTAAGCTTCAGTATAAATTTAAAGGTTTGTAATTCGATTCGGTTTTATCACTTCGCATAATGTATATTATGTAAAATAGAATATACAGTCTTACTTAAAGAGTCTTAAAAAGCGTTTTTAAGTCCTCTGCTCCAATATCGTTAGCAATCTTATTTGCTTCATCTAACTTAGACTTACTAAGATCCATATTTGATTTCTTTTTGTAATAATTACTTTGGGTGAACAATACTTTAGCAAGATAATACATTCCCCCGTTCTCTCGAGAAAACTTCTCAAATTTTAAAAGTGTTCTTTCAGCTGAGGCTTGATCATTAGCCTCTGAATAATACAAAGCGAGATTGATACCAGACTCTACATATTCTCCTAACAAACCCGTACGATCGAAAGCCATATTAGCCTTTAATTCGTACTCAACAGCTTTTGTGTAATTTTTAAGTAACGCATATGAAAAGGCAGTTCGATCTAAATTAGAGGCACGTTCTTCATCATTGGCAGCAAATGCGTAAGCCTCAAGGAATGTATTTACTGCTTCATCATATTTACTAAGGAGCAATAAAGTCTCAGCAATTTCAACTAAATAAAGGCGCTTAAAGGTTTTATTAGCTTTAATGAATGAATAAGAATTATTAAAATGTATAAGAGCATCATCTAATCTTTTAGCTTCTTTTAATGCCATGCCTACAAGTAAATCAGCCATAAAATGATCAGTATCACTTTTGGATAACTTACCCGCTAACTTAAAGTTTTTTATAGCTTCATCGAAATTTTTAAGCCTTAAATTAACTTGTCCGTGACAAAAGGTCGACTTAAATTCACCTTTTTTTGTTTTTAAAGCTTCTTCATATTGGTTATCACTTAATAACTCATCGCAAGTTTTGATCGCCTCTTTAGAATAAATATTTGTTGAAATAAATAGACTAAGTAGCATCAATAAAAATTGTGTTGTAAATTTCATAGTTTTTAAATTATAAGTTTTAAAAGTTCTTGTTGCGAAATAATTTTAAGACCAAGCTCTTGTGCTGTGGTTAATTTACTACCAGCATCTGATCCAGCAACAACATAATCAGTCTTCTTAGAAACGCTTCCTACAACCTTTCCACCGTTCATTTCAATGATAGATTTTGCTTCTTCACGCGACATGGAAGGCAGGGTGCCAGTTAGTACAAAAGTTTTGGTTGCAAAAATTCCTGAAGAAGATTTTTTAATATCGTACTTGGGCCAATGAACGCCTAATCCTATCAAGGAATTAATAACTTCCCTGCTCTTGGTTTGTCTAAAAAAATCACTGATTGATTTTGCAACTGTAGGGCCAATATCTGGAACAATCTGTAAACTTTCCTCCGTTTGTTTCATAATTTCATCCAGATCACCATAAAAGCCAGCAAGATCTTTAGCTGTAGACTCGCCTACATTACGGATACCAAGCGCATAGATAAATCGAGGTAGTGATGTTGATTTGCTTTTTTCAATAGCGTCTAATAAGTTTCGGCTCGACTTTTCTGCCATACGATCAAGGTTAATTAATTGTTCAAGTTTTAACTTAAAAATATCAGGTAGCTCATGAATCAAACCTACAGTAACTAATTGCTCAACAGATTTATCTCCCAGTCCTTCTATATCCATAGCTTTTCGAGATGCAAAATGAATAATAGATTGTTTTTGTTGTGCAGGACAGACTAGCCCTCCAGAGCAACGAATGATGGCTTCATCATCAATTCTGACAAGAGCCGAACCACATTCAGGACATTCTGTTGGCATTCTAAATTTCTTAATTGTCTTGGGCCTTTTATTAATAAGCACCCTTACAATTTCAGGGATCACATCCCCTGCTCTTCGAACGCTTACTATATCTCCAATATGAACATCTTTGCGAGTCATCTCATCTTCATTATGAAGGGTTGCATTCGTGACAGTCACTCCACCTACAAAAACTGGTTTCAACCTTGCTACAGGTGTTATAGCACCTGTACGACCAACTTGAACATTGATGTCTAAAATTTCAGTTAAGGCTTCTTCTGCAGGAAATTTATGCGCTATAGCCCATCGAGGAGCGCGAGATAAAAAACCCAGCTCATTTTGATAGTTAAACGAATTAACTTTGTATACAACACCATCAATATCATAGGCTAATGCGTTCCTTAACTTTGATACTTTGTCATAAAAACTTTGCAACCCTTTTACACCTTTAACACTTGTAGACAAATCAGAAATAGGCAAATTAAATTGCTTTAAAAGCTGAATTGTTTGTGTATGAGTTTTTAAATTTAAATTGGGTTCGCATACACCGAGACCATAAGAAAAAAATGTAAGTGGTCTTGTTGCAGTTATCCTTGGGTCAAGCTGCCTTAAACTTCCTGCTGCAGCATTTCTCGGATTTGCAAATTGTTTTTCGCCCAAAGACTCCTGTTTTTGATTTAGCAATTCAAAATCTTTCTTAAGCATTAAGACCTCACCCCTTACCTCTAGGAGCTTAGGTGGATGAATGTAATTTAGTTTGGTTGGTATGGAGCGAATAGTTTTTAAATTATGTGTGACATTTTCCCCTGTATAGCCATCACCACGGGTTGCTCCTTGCACAAAAATACCATTCTCGTAAGTAAGTGTGATTGCAAGTCCGTCGAATTTTGGTTCAACCGCATACTCAACTTCGTCGATGCCAATATCATCTTTTATGCGCTTATCAAAAGCTATAAGCTCATCCTCATCGAAAGCATTATTTAAAGATAGCATTGCTTGACGGTGAATGACGCTTTCAAAAGCATCTAGTGCCTTACCCCCTACCCTTTGAGAAGGAGAATCAGGCCGAATGAGTTCTGGATTCTCATTCTCTAAATCAACAAGTGACCTAAAAATTTTATCGTATTCAAAATCTGAGATAGAAGGATTATCTAAAACGTAATATTGATAATCGAATGTGCTTATCTTTTCGATTAGCTCTTGAATTTTATCCTTAATATTTTCTTTATTTGCTTTCATTTAAGAAAATAATCTTCGAGCGCATGAGCTTCCAGGGGGAATATTTTTAGCTACCATTTGATTTTCAATTTTTTCAACTTGATATCTAATGCGCTCAATATGGTTAATATTTAGTTCTTTTTTGTTGGAATCAACTAGCATACATTCAAGTTCTTTTTGAAAATTAGTAATAGATTCCAACATTGCATCAAATGAATCTTTACAACTTAAAGTAAGTGGCAGATCCATTTGAAAAAGAATACCTTGAATGTATGGATCAAGATTAAAGCTTAAGGGCTGTTGATTCAAAGAAGTCACTCGAAATAAAGGGTGCTTATCGCGACCCTTGAAAACATGATAGCCATCTTTATCTACTTTAAAACCATCTACTTTTAATGTTTCAATAAGTTTTTCGTTATCGAACATGCCATTATTTTTTGGGATGAGAGTTAAGGTCATCATATGATCAACAAGAGCACAAAATTGATTTAGCTCATTTGCATCTTCTTCAATATTTGCGTGAGAAAGCCAAATCAGACTACCGTCTAAATCATTCTTGGTTTTCTCTGATAGCATTCTAAATGTTTGTGTGTGTGCTTGTGAAATTGGGCCTTGGCGATCAACCAGCTGAATAGCTAGAAGTATTTGGTCGAATGAAGCTGAGCCACTTAAGTCACCTGTAGACTGCCATACATCTTCATTTCTACGAATGAAACTATGAGCATTTGGAAGCTCAACAAAGTCTCTTAGGCTTAATTTAGAAATAGCATGACTTGGTTTGTTAAGTTTTATAAAAGCAATAGCATCGATATCACGATAGATATCTTGAGGTAAATTTGAAAGTAAATATTTTTCTGAGATGCTTAAATCTTGAACGTAAGGATTTTTTTCTTCTGGGCTTAAATCATTTTCATCTCTATATAAAAAAGAATTTTCTGCATGGTTTTTTTTACGGTACTGGATAAGACGAATCCAGTTAAAAATGATCATAATAAGGATAATTATTACAGCTAGAATCGTCAGGGCAAACTGAATGTCAGACATGCTTGTAATAAGTCCTGTTAACTTAATTTGCGAGCTCCATCTTCTTGACTTCCTCCAATGACACCTCAACAATTCTTGATACACCAGATTCTTGCATCGTAACACCAATGAGTTGCTGGGCCATTTCCATCGCTATTTTATTATGTGACACGTAAAGAAATTGTGTATTTTTAGACATCTCTGTAACCATATTTGCAAAGCGAAGTGTATTACTATCATCAAGTGGTGCATCAACCTCATCCATAAGACAGAATGGCGCTGGGTTTAGTTTAAATAAGGCAAATACAAGGGCTGTAGCAGTTAATGCTTTTTCTCCACCGGACAATTGACTGATGGTTGTATTCTTCTTGCCTGGGGGCTGGGCTGTAACTTGAATACCTGTATCTAAAATCTCTTCGCCTAATAGTTCAAGTTTTGCTTGGCCTCCATTAAAGAGCACTTTAAAAAACTCTGTAAAGTTCTTATTTACTTCATTAAAAGTTGCGATTAATCTATCCCGCGTTTCTTTATCAATACGTTTTATAGCGTCTTCTAAGGTGTTGCTTGCTGAAGTTAGATCCTCCACTTGACTATCAAGATAACCTTTTCTTTCTTTTTCAGAGGTAAGTTCATGAATAGCAGCGAGATTGACAGGGCCTAATAAATTAATTTCTTCTTGAAGTTTGTTACAAAACTCTTGCACTTCTTTAACGGTTGTTTTGTCTGTGATTGATTCCGAGAGTATCACCTCATCTAATTGCGACTCATTGATCTCATTTTGAAATTGTTCAAATAATAATTTTGATTCTTGCTCATTCAAGCGAGATTGTTCGAGTTTGTCGCGAATTGGGTGAACTGCTTGTTCAGTTTGTAAGCGCTTTTGTTCACTTTCACGTAGATCAGTTTCTTTTTGAGCAAGATTATCGCGGGATGCAATAAGGACTTTTTCCCGCTCATCTTTCACTGTAAGTTTTTCTCTTAAACTAGCTTGCAGTGTATCAATTTGTTCAGTGTTGATTGAGGCTTTAGCAAGATTTTTTTTATTATTAAGGGAATTATTATCTTCAGATAACAGGGTTACTCTATTATTTAATTCGCCAATTTTATTATCAATAATTTTTAAATTGAAATGGCTTTCCTGAAGTTGAATTTCTGCTTCGTTGACTTGCTTTCTAGCGCTTTCGTATTCAAATTCATGGTTCTTTTTAATCTCTTCAGCAGCAGTTCTTTTCTCCAAAAATCTAAGTAAATCACCTTCTAAATTTTGAATAAAGCTCGATTTAGATGTCTTATCTATCTCAATTTGAGTCAGTTTCACCTGCAGTTCATTTTGCTCGCGCGTAATATTGCTATGCTTTTCATTAGCATAAGCAATGCTTTGTTGAATTTTTTCTACTTCAATCTCTCTTTGATGAAGCTCATTTAAAGCATCTTTCAATTCTTCACTGTATGAGTCTGCCTGCTCTTCATAGTCACTTAATTGGATTTCGGCTTCATTGAGCTTATTTAATACATCTTTATAATTATTTTCTATAGACGGGAATTTAACCTGAAGCGCTTTGAGTCTCTCTTGGCGGATAAGAATCCCATTGAGGGATGCATCTTTGCCGTAGAAAGAAACGCTATTTTTAGTAAAAATATCACCTTGTTGGTTAACTAAGAATTCACCCTGCTCTAAATTACCAATGAAATTTTTATAACTTTCTCCCTTTGGAATAAGATAACAATCCGATAGCCATTCTGATAAAAGATTCATCAAAAGTGGATCGCTAATTTCAATAACATCTAAAGCGGAATTTAATTTATTATTTTTTGGCTTGTAAGCATGAGTAGTATTTAAATTAGCAAGTACCATAGACGCAGGTGGTCTATGAGCTATTGATTCATATTGAGCTAAGATCGCATTCAATTTTCCGCCCAGTGCAGATTCGATAGCTGTTACCCAGTCTGTTTTAATCTTGAGCTTTTCCCACAAGCGATTTGAAGTATTTATATTATGCTGAGAAGTCCAACTTTTAAGGCTTTCATTTCCTTGGGTATCATCCTGAATTTGAGCAAGCGTTTTGATCTCACCCTCAATTTGACTTAATTCCTTTTGTATTTCAATTTGATGCTGTCTTAAAGTATCAATTTCTTCTTCAAGATCGGATGAGAGTGATTTGTTTTCACTTATCTTGTCTTCAATTTTTTCTGCATCTGACCGCTTGTCATTTAAATCAGTTTCTTTATCTTCAAGTTGAGATTTACCAGACAAATCAATATTGATAATCTCATTATTTAGAAAGGAGATACGTGCATTTGTTTCTTCTTCAGTTTTATGAATAAAGTCTATCGTTGCCTTCTCAAGATTTATTTTCTCTTGCGTTGACTGGAATTGATTTACAGTTTGATTAAATTGTTCTGATGATGAAAGGTATTGTGCTTCTACTGATTGAATTGATGACTTAAGAGTATTAAAGCTCTCTTCTTTCGTCTTAAAGAGTTCGCTTAATGCATCTTTCTCAATAACTGCTTCTTCAATTTCTTTTGTAAATTTAAGCTGGTCTTCCGAATTCTTAGCAAGATTAGCTTCAATTTCAACCAATTCTTTTTTACTTCGCTCTAAAAGCTCATTTTGATTTCTAATGTTATTTTCAATATTAGAAACTTCAGAATTGATTTCATAAAAGCTTGCTTGGTTCTTATTGATTTCATCAGAAGCATTAATATGAGCTTGTCTTAAATTTTCGACCTCAGCTTCTATCTTTCTTAAAGCTGCGGTTTGCTGTTCTAACTCATTTACAAGCTTTTCAACTTGAGACTGATGTTTTTTCCAAACGATACTAGCATCACGTTTTTTTAAAACCCAAACTTGTGCTTGATGAAATTTATGTTTCTCGGTTAATTCGTTATACTTTGTTGCAATAACTGCTTGAGATTCAAGCTTTGCAATTTGCTGAATAATTTCATTTACAACGTCCTGAATGCGGCTTAAATTTTCTCGCGTGTCTCTGAGTCTGAATTCTGTTTCACGACGACGCTCTTTGTATTTACTAACGCCCGCAGCTTCCTCAAGATAATTTCTTAATTCCTCAGGTTTGGCTTCAATAATTTGTGAGATGGTATTTTGGCCGATGATGGCGTACCCTCTTCCACCTAAGCCTGTTCCTAGAAAAAGATCAGCAATGTCTTTACGTCTTACAGCTAAATTATTGATGTAATAGGTAGAACCCTTTTCTCTTTCGATAACTCGCTTTACAGATATTTCTGCATACTGCGCCCATTCCGTAGGGGCTTTACCCAAAGAGTTATCAAAAATAAGCTCTACGCTTGCACGAGAAATCGGCTTACGATTTTCTGACCCATTAAAAATAACGGAATCCATATTTTCACTTCGCATCTCCTTAGCTGAAGACTCACCGAGAACCCATTTGACAGATTCCATGATGTTGGATTTCCCACACCCATTAGGGCCTACAATGCCGACTCTTTGACCTTGAAGTTGAATAGTGGTGGGATCTACGAAAGATTTAAAACCGGCTAATTTAAGTTGTATAAGTCGCACAATATTCTTTTATTGAAGTGAAGTAGGTGTTATCTAATAACAGTATAATAACTTTTTTTACTTTCTTATTTTAATCTATGAACGCACTTTCTTTGGGAAAAAAACCAAGCGCAAAACCTACTAAAAAGCTTGAAACTTTCGTTAATCCATGCCCTTCTCGTGACTTCCATATTCATATGCAAATCCCTGAATTTACCTGTTTATGCCCTAAGACAGGGCAGCCAGACTTTGCGACTTTATATCTTGATTACATTCCTAATAAAAAATGTGTTGAGTTAAAAAGTCTTAAGCTTTATATCTGGTCTTTTAGAGATGAAGGCTGCTTCCATGAGGCCGTTACTAATCGAATTTTAGATGATTTAGTAAAGGCAACAGAGCCTCGATTTATGCGTCTTCGAGCTGAATTCTTTGTACGTGGCGGTGTCTTTACGAACGTTGTAGCTGAACACAAGAAAAAAGGTTGGAAGCCTGAGCCTACAATTGACTTAACGCAATTTTCAAAACAATCTAACACCCGATCCTAAAAGGATTGACGCGCCTATCGCTAGAACCTAAGATGGCGTCTTTGATAAATTACCTGGGGGTATAGCTCAGCTGGGAGAGCGCTTGCATGGCATGCAAGAGGTCAGCGGTTCGATCCCGCTTATCTCCACCAAATACCTTATATCAAACGCTGTTCTATAGTAGAATAGCACCTTCTTTTCTTAGGTCCCCATCGTCTAGAGGCCTAGGACACCTCCCTTTCACGGAGGGAACAGGGGTTCGACTCCCCTTGGGGACGCCAATTACCAAGCTAGCTCATCAATTCAGAGATAGCTTCAAACATGCTAGAATCACTTTTTTTAAATTTTCCCATAAAAACTTATGAGCTTAGATAACGTCCTTCCTGGTAAAGATGTTCCAACACATTTCAACGTCATTATTGAAATACCCATGAATGCTGATCCAATCAAATATGAAGTCGATAAAGAGTCCGGTGCGATCTTTGTAGATCGATTTATGGGTACTGCAATGCACTATCCTACTAACTATGGCTACGTTCCAAAAACAATTGCAGGTGATGGTGACCCTGTGGATGTGCTTGTTGTTACACCATTACCTTTAATACCAGGTGTGGTTGTGAGTTGTCGCGCTGTTGGCATATTAGATATGGAAGATGAACAGGGTCAGGATGCAAAAATTTTAGCAGTTCCTGAAGATAGAATTCTTTCAATCTATTCTCACTGGCAAAAACCTGAAGACATGAATCCTTTGCGCCTCAATCAAATTCAACACTTTTTTGAGCACTATAAGGATTTGGAAAAAGGTAAATGGGTTAAAGTTAAAGGATGGAAAGGCCCTCAAGATGCGCACAAGGAAATTCTCGAAGGCATTGAAAGATACAAAAAGAGTTAGTTATTAAAATCCATGGCGACCCACAATCTCAGACGGGTCTTCATCTTTAAGAAATACGTATTCGCCTGTGACATCAATTTCTACCCAGTCACATACCAAAGACAAAGTTTCGAAGTTTTCATCAATGACGCAGCAATCCAGCCACTTTTTTTCGCCATTGATTAAAATAGCTTGAAAGCCAATTTCTCTCCAAGCATTCACTAAATTTTCCATATCAATAGGATTCATAGCGCCATCTCGAAAGAGGTGTTCATCGTACCAAACTCTAGTGCCTAGCGAAGAAGCATGGTCAATCAAGCACTGATCCCATCCGCCAGGATATTTATCTTCTATGGTTGATCTTCGAACAATAAAATTAAAATGCTCTAATGCAATAGCCATTTAAAAATTTTCTTTCTCTTCTAAAAATCTCCACATACCTGTGGGCAGATCACCAAGTAAAACACTACCAATTCTTACCCTTTTTAATCCAGTCACACGAAGCCCAACAAGCTCGCACATTCTTCTAATTTGTCTATTTCGTCCCTCAGTTAAAACAAAACGCAATTGATCGTCATTTTGCCATTCAACTTCCGCATGCTTTAGCTTGTAGCCATCGAGAGAAAGTCCATGTCTTAATAACTCCAAACCTTGATTTACTAACTTTCCTTCAACTCGAACTAAGTATTCTTTTTCGATAGCACTCTGCTCACCAATAATTGTTTTAGCAATTCTTCCGTCCTGCGTAAGCACCAACAATCCGGAAGAATCAATATCAAGTCTTCCAGCTGGAGCCAATCCATCGGTATTAAATCTTGGATTTCGAGACGAGTGCTGTTTAGAAACCTGAAAATTATCTTGGGTCACGAGACTGGCGGCAGGCGTAAAAGCTTTATCGTCATCAAGATGTGAAATATAACCCACGGGTTTATTTAAGATAACGGTAGCTTTGGAAGACTGCTGAATAGCTGCTTGCTTTTTTAATTCAACTTTTTGTGATCGGAAAGCGCGTGTACCTAATTCAGTGACAACCTTTCCATCAAGCATGACAAGGCCTTGTTCAATATAAGTATCAGCTTCTCTTCTCGAACAAAGGCCAAGCTCAGATAGTATTTTTGAAATACGAACAGCTTCTTCCATTTATATAAGCTTTATGATTATTTAAGTTTGTAAACCAAGATGTTGTCACCCTCTTTAAAACCAAAGATAGAATTACCACCTGCAGCAACAGCAATATATTGCGTACCATCAATCTCATAACTAATAGGTGGTGCATTAACACCTGCATCAACTTTATTTGTCCAAAGTAACTTTCCAGTTTTAGCATTGTAAGCATTAAAATTCCCATTACCCTCACCCATGAAAACAAGATTACCTTCAGTCGCTAATAAGCCTCCTGTTAATGGTTGATCTGTCTTAACTTGCCATTTAATTTTTTTACTATTTAGATCTATAGCAGAAAGTAGTCCCCATCTCTCATCTTGCGTAGGTTCGGAAGAAGCATATCTAATCGCAGGTAAATCATCACGCGCAGGCTCATCAACTAATGTGTATTTAATAGGTGCATGAATAGCTGAAACAAATGCAATTTGATTTTTTTCATCTAGGGAAGTTGGGCCCCAATTAGCACCACCTAAAATACCCGGGTATAAAACTGTACCCTCAGCTGAGGCTTTTGCAAAAAGATTTTTTTGTGGCACAAAGGGTTCTGTTTTTGCCAAAAGATCACCCGTGACACGATTGTGAATGTAATACCAGCCGGTCTTACTGGCCTGACCTACAGCAGGAATCGTTTTACCATCTTTCTTATATTCAAATAATACTGGAGGGCTAGCAACATCATATCCCCATACATCATGAGGAACTTGCTGATAAAACCATTTTAATTTACCTGAGGTTGCATCAAGCGCTACAAGGGAAACAGTATATAAATTGTCTCCGGGTCTTGAAATATCATTCATCTGTGGAGAAGGATTACCTGTACCAAAATATAAAGTATTTGCTTCTTCATCAATAGCTGGGGTGCTCCATGCTGAGCCTCCTCCATACTTCCAAGCCTCTTTATTATTTTTAAGACTTTCTTTTTCTTGAGCAATATTACGGTTTAAAGAAATATTACCTTCAATTGTTTCTCTAAATTTACCCTCCCATCCTTCTGATGGAATCGTATCGAACTGCCAGACACGCTTACCTGTTTGAATGTTATATGCTGCCAAAAATCCTGGACGTCCAAAACGACCATCCACCCCAATCACAGCGCCCATTGGTGCATCTGGTCTGGGTGTATCGACATGTAATCCATATCCCACCCCTGTAATGCCCACAATTACTAAATCTTTGTAAGTTACTGGTGCCATAGCAATGCCTACACCAGTTTGACCATAAACATCCTTTTGACTCTTGCTGTCGGACTGACTTAGTGAGTTACTACTTTCAAATTTATTATCATTATCAGCAACATCAATATCCCAGATTTTTTTACCTGTTTTCGCATCTAAAGCAACCAGTCTTGCATCAACGGTACCTATAAAAATTTTATTACTTGAATATGCCAATCCTCGATTTGCAGGACCGCAGCACATTCTCCAGCTATCTCTTTTTTTATGGTTATAACGCCATAACTCTTTACCTGTCTTTGCGTCTAATGCGACTACATGGTTATGCGGAAGACTGATGAACATTACATTATTAATAACCAATGGGGATGCTTGAAATGTCGCTGCAACACCCGATTTAAATTTCCAAGCGAGTTCAAGATTTTTGACATTATCTTGATTGATTTGAGTTAAGGTCGAAAAGCGTTGATTGGTAAGATTCTTACCATATGAAGGCCATTGCTCGTCTGAGCCAAATTTGAATGACGGAAGCTTGGGTAGAGAAATCTTATCTAAAGACAATGCATCCAGGGAAATAGAATCCATAGAAGCGCAACCTGTGAATATAAGAAAAAAGAAGCTTAATAGAGCCGCTCGGATAGATTTCAACGTATACCCTTTCAAAACGATCGTATGAGATTACTAGATTAAAAAAGCACTTTATGGTTAATGCCTAATACTGATATCTTATCGCAAGCAATCTTTTTTTAATACCAGATATAGACTGACAACCTTACATGCAAAAAAATATAGCAATCATTGGAGCAGGCATTACAGGCTGTTCATTGGCACATTTTTTAGCAAATACCGGATGGGATGTCACATTAGTAGAGAGCCAAGATGATATAGCTTCCGGGGGCTCGGGAAATCCAGTGGCAGCAATTTATCCCAAATTTATGCTTAACGATAAGGCATACAATGATTTCATGCTAAAAAGTTTTATGTTTACGACAGCATGGATAGATAAATCAGGTCTAAATAAAGATGATTATCGATTTAATGGTGCGATTGAAATTTTAGAGGGCGCATATGCTCATAAATTAGAAATTAATTTATTAGGGAAAATGTTAGAAAAAGAAAAATTTTTAAGCTTAATAGATAAGTCTATGCATA
The DNA here is from genome assembly GCF_006364435.1 of Candidatus Methylopumilus universalis. Classification (NCBI taxonomy): domain Bacteria; kingdom Pseudomonadati; phylum Pseudomonadota; class Betaproteobacteria; order Nitrosomonadales; family Methylophilaceae; genus Candidatus Methylopumilus; species Candidatus Methylopumilus universalis. Next base: position 695,155 of record NZ_CP040977.1, read on the forward strand.
AAAAATATCTAATAAAGAAAGATTCAAGTGGTCTTTTTTTTCACCAAGGGGGTTGGGTAAATCCAATTGCTCTATGTCGCCATTTAACAAATCATTCGAATATTAAAGTAATCACAAATCAGGAAATAGTATCAATTGAAAAATTAAATGATCAATGGACGCTTAAAACTAAAGATCAAAAAAATTTCAATGCTTATCATGTTGCTATTTGCAATGCAGCGAATCTACATCAATTCGATTTAACACAACATCTCTATACAGATGCGTTCCGAGGACAAATCAATTGGGTGAATTCAACTTCATTCCAAATGCCGTCAGTCGTGATTTGTGATGAAGGATACCTATCTCCCCTCATTAGAGATAAACATATTTTTGGTGCAACCTACGCCATGAATGACTTTAATAAAGATTTAAGAATAAGCGATACAAAAAAGAATATAGCGTCCATTAAAGAAATACATCAAGGGTTTCATAAACATTGTCTAGCGCAAAAAAAAATTGCTGGTAGAGTGGCTTGGCGAGCATCTCCAAAAGATAGAAAACCCTATGTAGGTCGTGTGTTTAATAATCAAATATTTGAAAAAATGCGCATAAGAGAGCTAGCCCAAGCAGATCATCTTCCATGGTTAGAAAATTTATATATTGCAAGTGGATTTGGTTCCCGAGGGTTCACATTTGCCCCCTACTGCAGTTCTGTGCTCGCAAATTTAATTAATGATAATTTATCACTAGAAGATAAAAAAACATTAAATTATACAAATCCAGAAAGATACCGACTTAAAAAAATGAGTTTAAAAAAAGTGGCGAGCCAAATTTTTAAGGTATAAATTTATATTATGTCGAAAATATTGATTCAAGAAGCAAAAAAATACGAAAGTGAAGGGAATGTTTCTCAAGCTATTATTTCATTTAAGAAAGCCCTGCAATTAGAGCCTGAAAATTACATCATTCAATTGGAATTAGGAAATCTTTGTGCTTCTAACAAACAATTTGAAGAGGCTGCCGGCTATTTTAGAAGATGTCTATATCAGTTCAAAGATAATATAGAAATTAAAAATGCACTTTGTTTTTCTCTTACTTCATTCGGTAACGAGTATTATTTAGAATCAAATTTTCAATTATCAGAAGCTTGCTTTGAAGAAGTTTTAGAATACGAAAAAAATAATTGGGTTTACTACTACAATCTTGCAAATACACAAGATAAGCTTAATAAAATTTCTAAAGCTTATGAGAATTATCAAAAAGCTATCCAACTAAATCCGAATGATGCTGATCTTTGGAATAACAATGGCAATTCAGAACGCAAACTGGGCTATTTGGATAAAGCATTAATATCCTACGAGAATGCCTTGAAGATCAAGCCTTCTCTTTTTCATGCACTAGCCCACCTTACTCATCAAAAACAACATATGTGTAACTGGCATGATATTGACAAATATTTCCAAAAAATATGTTCTGTTGTAAACACAAATGCAGAAGCACTAATTTCACCTTTTGCTTTCGTTGCAAATCCACTATCGTCTTCTCAAGATCAGCTAATATGTGCAAACCAATGGACACAAAATCATTTTAAAGACCGACCTTTTAAGAAAGAAAAATGGAAACAAAAAAATAAAGTACGTATCGGATATTTATCTTCAGACTTTAAACTTCACCCGCTATATTTTTTAATTCGCGATGTTATCAGATATCACAATCGGGATATTTTTGATATTTATGCATATGATGCAAGCCCACATGAAAATACCAATGAGCGAAATACACTTATTAGCTTATTTGATTTTTATAGGGATATCTCAAGCCTCAATGATGAAAAGGCTATAAGCCTTATTAATAACGATGAAATTGATATTTTTATTGATTTAACAGGCTATACCAATAATAGTCGTGCATTTATTGCACCGCAACTTAAAAATACAACGACTATAAATTGGCTAGGCTATCCAGGCTCGATGGGATTAACCCAAGAAAAACCACTTTATGATTTTATCCTGGCTGATGACTTCATTATTCCTGAAAATGATGAAAAATATTATGCAGAATCTATTTTAAGACTACCCTTTGCCTATCAGCCGAATATAGAAAATCGTTACCAATTGAATCATAAAAATCGCCAAGATTACGGCATACCCTCAGATGCATTTGTATATTGTGCATTTAATCAATCATTCAAAATTACTGAATTCATATTCAAAGCCTGGCTTACTCTTTTAGAAAAATATCCGAAAAGCATTCTTTGGCTGACAGAATCTAATAGCTGGGCAACAAATAATTTAAAAAACTACGCAGAGAGGCACGGCATTAACTCTGAGAGAATTATTTTTGCCAAACGGGTTCCCAATGAAGAGCATATTGCTCGTCACGCCTTGGCAGATATTTATTTAGATACCTTACCTTATAACGCACATACCTCAGCAAGTGATGCATTAGCTATGAATATACCTATCGTCACACTTAAGGGCAAAACATTCCCTTCGAGAGTGGCGGGAAGTTTGCTTCATAGCTTAAATTTAGATGACCTTATTACGGAAGACATTGAAAGTTATATTAAATGCGCTTCTAAGCTGACTGAAGATTCAACATATAGACAAGATATTACTCTTAGACTAACAGAGGCCAAAGCAACTTCGCCGAACTTCAAGCCGCAGTTATTTGTAAAAACTTTGGAGAATATCTATCAAAAACTCATTTAATTTTTCGAAGCAAGAATAACACCAGCGATAATTAAAATTCCACCTAGCCACTCTTGAAGCGCAATAATTTCACCTACAAGAAAATAAGATGAAATTGCAGCGACCACAATTTCAAATAGAAAAAAACTAGAAGCCTCTACTGCTTTAATTTGTGTAACGCCAAATTGTACAAGTAATGTTGAAAAAAAAAGGCTTAATGCAATCACCATCATAATCATGGCATCCACCGGTGTAAAAAAATCCAATGTTGGCATAGTGTTTCTATCAAACATAATACATATAGTAGCTACTAAGATTACACCAAGCCATATTGCGAGTGCTTTTTGGTCGATCGTCATATGTTCATGCTTCCGTGTCATAACATTTGTTATGGCAAAGCCTATACCTGAGCTAAGAGCTAACCAATCACTTTTTGAATCTAAATGAATCAGATAGCCAGGCTCCCAAAGCATAATGAAAGCACCAATAAGAGAGATAAAAATAGCAATGTAGTGCCGTTTTTGTGTATCTTCATTCAACATAAAATGCGCTAAAAAAATAGTCCAAACAGGAGAGAGGTAAAATAAAAGCATGACACGCACTACCTCTCCGTCAATAACAGCAAGCACATAACTAATATTTGTATAACCTGCGACGAGAGAGAGAAGCCAAAAATCTCTTGACCATATAGGAATCTTTTTCTTAGCAATAAAAAAATAAGGCAGCGCTATTGCAAGTGTCAAAGTAAAAACATAAAGACTGGAATAAATACCTGAAACCCCTACTTTTGCCATCAAGCGATAGGGATACCAAATAATTCCCCAGACAAGAGCACCAAAAAGTAGGGCAAAAATTGGAGGGTAAAGTTTTGTGTTCATGAGAGTCTTGCCCTAACGAAAGCTATCGCTTCATTACATATGTCGTCATTGGAAGCATCAAATAAATTAAGATTTTCCATACTCCTCATCCAAGTCATTTGTCTTTTGGCTAGCTGGCGAGTTGCAAAGACAATCTTATCGATACATTCTTTTTCTTCAATGTCCCCATTAAAGTACTCAAGAGTTTGACGATATCCCACTGATCTCATGGATGGCATATGACTCTGAAGTGTAGGATATTTTTGAAGTAAAGATCTCACCTCTTCAAATAAGCCGGCCTCTATCATTTCATGAACTCTAAACTCAATTCGCTGATGAAGAATTTTTCTATTGCTTGGCATGAGTCCTAATTTACAAACTGAAAACGGGAACACATCTTTATTTTTTGATTGATGATAAGAAGATAGAGGTTTTCCTGATGAGTAAAAAACTTCTAAAGCACGACTGATGCGCTGGGCATCATTAGGATTTAACTTTGCTGCCGTTTCTTTATCAACGGATTTAAGCTTTTCATAAAGCTTAGGCCAGCCGACTTGGCGCGCTTCTTCTTCTATAACTTTTCTAAACTGATCATCAGTCGCTGGCATTTGATTAATTCCTTTTTCAAGGGCATTAAAATACATCATAGTGCCTCCAACAAGGAGCGGAATACGCTTTCGCAATAAAATTTCATCAATACGCTGTAGAGCATCTTGTGTAAATTGCGCTACGGAGTACGATTCATTTGGCTTCATGATATTAATAAGGTGATGAGGTGCCTTTTCTAGAATGTCTTGATTTGGTTTAGCTACACCAATATCCATGTCTTGATATATTTGTGCTGAATCAACGCTAATAATTTCGAAAGGAAAGGTTTTAACAAGCTCAACAGCAAGACTTGTTTTGCCTGAAGCTGTAGGACCAATCAAAAAAAATATAGTTGGCTTGTCTATAGCCATAGTTTAAAAATTCTTAGCGATATTAGGATTGGAAGCTAAATATTTTTTTATACCAATTAAAATATTTTTAGCTAGAAGTTCTTGGTGCTCTTCATTATTTAAAATCTGCTCTTCCTTTGGGTTGCTTATAAAAGCTGTTTCCACAAGAATAGATGGAATATCAGGCGATTTAAGAACTGCAAATCCGGCCTGTTCTACATTTGACTTATGTAGATCATTAATGTCGCCCAATTGCTCCAGCACAAAATTTCCAAGTTTTACACTGTCATTGATCGTTGCTGACTGAGATAAATCGAGCAATGTCTTAGCAAGCATCGGATCTTTATCATCCAAACTTACGCCACCAATTAAATCAGACTCATTTTCTTTATTCGCTAAATATTTAGCGGAAGCTGATGTAGCTCCTCTTTCTGACAATGCAAATACAGAAGAACCTTTAGCCTCTGGATTTGTAAAAGCATCTGCATGAATAGAAACAAAGAGGTCTGCTTTTAATTTTCTTGCCTTAACAACACGTCCATGAAGAGGTACAAAATAATCATCATCCCTTGTAAGCACAGCTCTTAATTGCTCATCATCATCAATAATTTTTTTAAGTTTCCTTGCAATAGATAAGGTAATATTTTTTTCTAAGCTGCCGGCTGCCCCTCTAGCTCCAGAATCTTCACCACCATGTCCAGCATCCAAGGCAATCACGATTTTTTTGTTTAAATTTTTATTTACTTGAGTTGGTAATAGGGCCTCTTGAGATGTTTTTTCTTTTTTAATTTCTGGAGCTGTTAAGACAATCTCTTTTTTTGACGGCGTGAGATCTTTTTTTTCTTTATCTTGAACGAACGCCATTAATTCATCAACTCTTGGATACACATCTATGACCAAACGATGTTTGTATCCACCTGCAGGCTTTAGAGAAAAAATATTAATTTTAGACTCTGTTCTTAATTCAATCACGACTCGAGAAACCTGGTTATTAAACTTCGCAACACGAATTTGTTTAATATTAGGATCGCTTGATAATATTTTAGTGCTTAAATTTTTTAAATCGTCATTAAGGTCAATATCATGAAGATCAATGACCAGGCGATCTGGATTTTTTAATATCATTTGATCATTACTAATAGCTTTAATGGACTCAAGAGTTACACGCGTATACTCTCTTGCGGGCCATACACGTGCTGATTCAATCGAATTTTTTGCCCAGACGTGATTGGAAAATATCCCCAACGTGAGGATAAAAATAATTTTTAGATAATAGTTTTTAAGCATTCACTTCCTATAGTAGTGCAGCCAATCAGATGAAGATGACGGCCAAATGACTCATGGCTTAGCTCAATCGAAATATCAGGCTCCGGAAGAAAATGCCCCGCTTTTTCTGGCCACTCGATTAAACAAATAGACTTTTCATTAAAGTATTCTCTAAATCCAGAATCATCCCACTCATGCTCGCCTTTGAAGCGATAAAGATCAAAGTGATAAATCATAAATTTTTCAAAGTGATAAGGCTCGACTAATGTATAGGTTGGGCTTTTCACTTTATCCTGATAACCAAGCCCGCGAAGGAGACCTCTCACAAATGTCGTTTTTCCTACACCTAATTCGCCTTTTAAATATAAATTCATACCGGGATGTAAATGGTTCGCCATGCTTTCTGCGAAACGAAGTGTTTCACTTTCATCTTTTAAGTCATAATTAGAATCAAACATCATAGACACTACTTATATAAAAAATAATTAAAACATGGCAGACATTTGGGATCAATTAGCATTGCAAATTAAAGACTGGGGCCGAGAAATTGGTTTTAATCAAATTGGCATTGCTGATATAGACCTCAATCATACAAAAGATCATTATCTAGAATGGATTAAACAAGGGTTCCATGGTGAGATGCATTATATGGTAAAACATGGTTCTCGGCGATATCAGCCAGCTGAGTTGGTGCCAAATACCATCCGAATTATTACGGCCAGACTCAATTATCTCCCCCACTCTCACAATTCAGAAACTATTTTAGAGGATGGTCAAAAAGCTTTCATTTCTCGATATGCTTTAGGCCGTGATTACCATAAAGTGATGCGTACTAAATTAAAAAAACTTTCAGAAAAAATTCAAAAAGAAGCATATAAAACATTAGATCGATCATTTGAATTTAGATTGTTTACAGATAGCGCTCCTGTCATGGAGGTTGAGCTTGCTGAAAAATCTGGACTTGGTTGGAGAGGAAAACATACCTTACTCATCAATAAAGAGCATGGCTCCTGGTTTTTCCTAGGTGAGATTTATATCAATTTACCCCTACCCGTTGATAAAAAAGTAGAAAATCATTGTGGAACATGCACAAGTTGTATCGATGTATGTCCCACCAAAGCTATCGTAGGGCCTTATATGCTTGACGCAAGAAAGTGCATTTCATACCTCACTATTGAACATAAATCCTCTATACCTTTGGAATTTAGAAAACAAATTGGCAATCGTGTTTATGGTTGTGATGACTGCCAATTGTTTTGTCCTTGGAATAAATTTGGCCAAATAACTAATGAGGAAGATTTTAAAGTGAGGCACGGTTTAGATGATATTGAGCTTGTGGAATGCTTCTTATGGACTGAAGCAGAGTTCATCAAATACATGGAAGGTAGCGCAATCCTTCGTATTGGTTATGACCAGTGGTTGAGAAATATTGCGATAGGACTTGGGAACGCTAAAACATCTGAAACTATCGTGAATGCTCTTAAAGGAAGATTAAATGAAGCCTCTCCGCTTGTGAAAGAACATATATCCTGGGCACTTGCGCAACATAATTTTCATATGAATTAAGTATGTCTTTGCTATAATGAGCGGCTATATTGAAATTTTCATCATTAAATCCTTGAGTTGAACGTTATACATGTCGCAAATTAATCAGTCGCCTATCTGGCAAGCGCTAAATCAACATAAAAAAGATATCGAACCCATTTCACTCCGCGAGATGTTCAAATCAGACGCTACTCGGTTTGATCAATTTCATATTCAGTTTAATGATTTACTTCTAGATTATTCAAAACATCTGATTTCAAAAGAGACGATCAACCTCTTAGTTAAGCTTGCAAAAGAAGCTGATATAGAAGGTTGGCGAGATCGTATGTTTAAAGGTGAAAAAATAAACTCCACTGAACATCGTGCAGTGCTTCATACAGCACTTCGTAATCAAAATGAAACACCTATCATGTCCGATGGCGAAGACGTCATGCCTAAAGTTAAAAATGTACTCAAAAAAATGAGACGTTTTAGCGAAGAGGTAAGATCAGGTCAATGGAAAGGCTTCACTGGTAAAGCAATTACGAGTGTTATTAATATCGGCATAGGCGGTTCTGATTTAGGTCCTGCTATGGTATGCCAAGCCTTGAAACCTTACGGCTCAAAAACTATTACACCCTATTTCGTTTCTAACGTAGATGGTGCTGATCTTTCCCAGGCATTAGAAAAATGTGATCCAGAAACAACACTTTTTATTATTGCCTCTAAAACATTTACAACGCAAGAAACAATGACCAATGCATATTCAGCAAGGGATTGGCTTCTCAAGGCTGCAAAAGATAACCAACATATTAAAAAGCACTTTGTTGCATTATCTACAAATCAACATGTCGTATCGCAATTCGGTATCGACACAGAAAATATGTTTGAGTTTTGGGATTGGGTAGGCGGTCGTTACTCTCTTTGGTCTGCGATCGGGCTTTCTATCGCGCTATATATTGGTATGGATAGCTTTGAAGAGTTACTTAAGGGTGGATTTGAAATGGACGAGCATTTTAAAACAGCGCCCATACAACAGAATATTCCAATGATGATGGGATTGCTAGGCATTTGGAATATTAATTTCTTCAACTTTTCAACCCATGCGATCTTAGCTTACGATCAAGGATTGTCAAAACTCGCACCTTATCTTCAACAAGCAGATATGGAAAGTAATGGTAAATTTATCAATCGCGATGGCGAGCACATCGACTTTCATACAGGCCCTGTGCTCTGGGGTGAGGTCGGCACCAATGGCCAGCATGCTTTCTATCAACTCCTGCATCAAGGTACTGAAATCGCCCCTGCTGATTTCATCATGCCTATAGAATCCCATTATAAGATAGGTAAAGACGGTGATGAGCATCACAAAATCTTGCTTTCAAACTTTATTGCGCAAACACAATCCCTCATGCTAGGGAAAACATATGATGAAGCGCGAACTGAGATTGAAAAACAAGGCTTCGAAGGGGAGGATATTGAAAGCTTTATCCCCCAAAAAACATTTGAAGGTAATCGGCCCACTTCATCCATACTTTTTCAAAAACTAACCCCAAAGACTTTGGGTCAACTTATTGCGATGTATGAACACAAGATCTTCACCCAGGGCATCATATGGAATATCAATTCATTTGATCAATGGGGTGTGGAATATGGCAAGCAAATTGCAAAACAAGTTTTACCTAAACTGTCTGAAAAAACACCTACACATGACTTTGACAGCTCTACAAATGGATTAATTAATTACATTAAAAAATATCTATAACCTATTGATATTATTTAATAATCAATTTTTGATTTAATATAGCTGTTCGTAAAGATTCATTCATAGAAGAGCCTAAGCTTGCACCAAATTTACGTGCAAAACGATCAGCAAAACCTTCGTAAGTCGTGAAATCAACTACCTCTTCAACTTTAATAATTTCACGCGCAACATAATCGTAATTACCAAAACTGTCAGCTAACCCTAATTTTATTGCAGCCTCACCATTCCAAAAAAGACCACTAAATGTGTCTGGGGAGTCTTTGAGTCTATTACCACGGCCATCTTTTACCACTTGGATAAATTGTTGGTGCACCTGATTTAGCATTTCTTGAACAAAAGCTTGTTGCTTTGAATTAACTGGAGAGAAAGGGTCAAGCATGGCTTTGTTTGAGCCTGCTGTCATAAGTCGTCGTTCAACCCCTACTTTCTTCATGGTATCTGTAAAACCAAAGCCATCCATAAGGACGCCAATAGAACCTACGATACTCGCTTTATCCACAAAAATTTCGTCGGCAGCCACAGCAATATAATAACCACCTGAAGCACAGATATCTTCTACTACAGCATAAACAGGAATATGGGGATGTAATTTTTTTTGTCGTTTAATTTCATCATTAATCATTCCTGCTTGAACTGGACTTCCGCCTGGGCTATTAATTTTTAAAATAATGCCTTTTGTGCCGCGACTGTCATAAGCCCTTTGTATGCTCTCGAAAAAGTCTTTTGCATTAACCTCATCCTTTTCACCTATCACGCCATTTATTTCAATCAATGCAGCGTGGCTGCTAGAGCCGCCTTTGGTATGCGTAGCGCCAAATGCAAAAAACAAAAGCACAAAAAGATATAAAAATGTAATGGATTTGAAAAAAATACCCCAGCGCCTTGCAATTTTTTGCTCACCTAAAGCTGAAAGCGCAATTTTTTCTAAAGCCTCTCTTTCCCAATGCGTATTTGTTTTGCTTGTCGTTTTTTTTCTCACTGCCATTTGCTATGCTCCATAAATGCTTTAAATAATTTCAACACATAATACATTGTTTGATTCTGTTACATTTAATTTTTGTAAAGCTTCACCGCGACAAGGACCTGAAATACATTCTCCAGAAGCAGGATGGTATATGGCGCCATGCGTAGAACATACAATCCATTCTTTTTGGTCATCCATAAACTCATTGGGCTTGTAATCAAGCTCAATTGGCATATGCCGGCATTGATTAAGATAGGCATGGTACTTGCCTTCAAAAAGAACTACAAAACCTGATTGCGTTGCAGAGGCTATTTGATATTCAAATTTAACGGTTGAGCCTTCACCCTGAAAATCTTTTTTATCTATTTCAATTTTTACGTTTGCACTCATGACAACAAGAAATCTACAACTTCATTAAAAGAGTCAAAACAAGCCAAAGGCTCATAACTCAACAACACGTCTTTAGGCTGAGCTCCGTAAGTCACTGCTATAGTTTGAATATGTGCATTCTTTCCCATTTCAAGATCGTAGTGAGTATCACCTACAATCACTGCGCGGTTAGCTGGAATCTGAGTTTCTTCTAAAATAGCTTCTACCATATGAGGATGGGGTTTAGAAAAGCACTCATCGACAGTTTTAGTTGATAAAAAATATCTATTTAATTCAGTATCTTGCAATGCAAACTTCAACCCTTTTCTGCTTTTACCTGTAGCAACAGCGAGCTTACATTTATTCTGATAAAGTCGCTCAATACCTTCTTTTACCCCATCGAAAAGATATGAATTACCTTCATTTGCATGATAATGCGAGCGGTAACCTTCAGCCACTTTCTCTAATAATTCAGAGGATAAATGAGGAAACAATTTAAGTAATAATTGGTTTAAGCCTAGACCCAAAGTTTTTAAAATTAAAGCTCTGGGGGGTGCTATAACACCAGCGCCTTCGGCTGCTGAAATAACGGCATCCACAATGATGCCTGTCGAATCTGCTACAGTGCCATCCCAGTCTAGAATTACTAAATCAAAACGTGGTGATTTCATATAGCTTGCTGACTTAAAAATGCATCAAGTTCCCGTGGCAAAGGGGCTTTTAACTCCAAAGGCTCCTCAGTTAAGGGGTGTTTCATTTTCATAGAGAATGCATGAAGAAACATCCGTTTTAAGCCCTTTTTTTGGAGCACCTTGTTTAAGGAAAAATCTCCATATTTATCATCTCCTAAAATAGGAAAGCCTAGATGCGCAAGTTGAACCCTTAGTTGATGGGTTCTGCCAGTGATAAGCTTAGCTTCAAGGAGGGTGTAAGGCCCTAAAGATTTTTTTAAATAGAAGATGGTTTTGCTCATTTGATTTTGGCTATCATCTTCATCCTCAGTCACATTGACACGCCTCTCGCCCCCTTGGGTGAATGTTTTTTTGAGCAAAAGTTCGACTGTTTTTTTGGGGTCAGTCCACTCTCCCTCAACCATCATGGTATATTTTTTTTCAATGCGATTATGTCGCATCATGTCGTGCATATTCACGAGCGCCGACCGCTTTTTAGCAATCAATAAAATGCCGGAAGTTTCTCGATCAATACGATGAACGAGCTCTAAAAACTTAGCCTTAGGTCTTGCATGACGAATCAGTTCTATAACACCAAAGTTGAGGCCACTGCCACCGTGGACAGCATAGCCACTTGGCTTATTAATTGCCAATAACGCGTCATCTTCGAAAATAACATTTGTGTCTAACCAAGCCGTTTGTTGTTGTTTGGGCTCAATAACATGTGGCGCTCTTTCTCCTTCAACAGCGATAGGAGGGATTCTTACTTCATCATCTATTTGAAGACGATAAGTGGTATCGACTCGCTTTTTATTCACTCTCACCTCGCCGCTTCTAAGGATTTTATAAATATGGCTTTTAGGCACATTTTTTAAAATTTTTAAGAGAAAGTTATCGATTTTTTGTGTTTCACTTGCTTCGTCCACAATAACAAATGTGGCTTTTTCATGAGAAAAAATATTTTTAGTGTTTGTGTTTTGCGTCATATTTTGTTTAATTGGGTTTATACCCTATACTAGATGTGTTCAGTCTCTCTTAATCAATTGAATTGAAGAGATAATTTAAGCTGAATTATACCGTGACAACAAATTACTAAGGCTTTTTCCGCTCGCCTTATTTTAAGTAGCGGCCTTGAAACAAGGTTTAAAAATTTAAAGAATATTTTAGTTTTATTGCACATGTACATAACAAAGATTCATAAATATTTTGCTCAACAATCTTACAAATAAGATCTGTGACTAAGTAAATAATTTAAAAAAACTTTTTGAATAGAAAAAGTTTTAATTTAAGAAATACTAACCTTCCTTAAGGTTAGATGTGCACCTGAATAGCTGAAATACATTCTTTATCTTAAAACCTACTTGTAGGAGTTTTAGATAATGAAACGTATGCTTTTTAATGCAACCCAATCAGAAGAATTGCGTGTTGCCATTGTAGATGGTCAAAAATTAATCGATCTTGATATTGAACGTGGAAGTCGCGCTTTAAAGAAAAGTAACATCTATAAAGGCATTGTGACTCGTGTAGAACCTTCACTTGAAGCTGCTTTTGTAAACTATGGTACAGAGCGACATGGCTTTCTTCCCTTCAAAGAAATTTCTCCGCAATATTTTAAAGATGCAACTCAAAATCGCCCTCGCATTCAAGACGTTATTGAAGAAGGTCAAGAAATTATCGTTCAGGTCACAAAAGAAGAACGAGGCAATAAAGGGGCTGCACTTTCAAGCTACCTTTCTCTTGCAGGACGATACATTGTATTAATGCCAAACAATCCTGATGGCGGAGGCGTTTCAAGACGTGTTGAAGGCGAAGAACGTAATGAATTCCGCGATCATATTTCAAACTTAGATATTCCAGAAGGCATGAGTGTCATTGGTCGAACAGCAGGCGTGGGTTCGTCTCTTGAAGAACTGCAATGGGATTTAAATTATTTAAAGCAATTGTGGACAGCAATTGCTGAAGCATCCCAAGGTCAATCAGGCGCATTCCTGATCTATCAAGAAGGCAATCTTGTGATTCGCGCCATCAGAGACTATTTCCATCCTGAGATAGGTGAAATTCTTATCGATACGCAAGAGATCTATGATCAAGCCACACAATTTATGAATCATGTGATGCCAAATTATGTAGACCGCGTAAAACTCTACGAAGATGAGGTTTCTTTATTTTCCCGCTTCCAAATTGAACATCAAATTGAATCTGCTTTTTCAAGAGAAGTTAGATTACCTTCCGGTGGCGCTATTGTGATTGATCATACAGAGGCTCTTGTTTCTATTGATGTGAACTCATCAAGAGCTACTAAAGGAAGTGATATTGAACACACCGCATTTAATACCAATATTGAGGCTGCTGAAGAAGTGGCTAAACAATTAAGGCTTCGCGACTTGGGCGGTCTAGTTGTAATTGACTTTATTGATATGGAAAGCCAAAAAAATCAACGTGAAGTAGAAAATCGATTTAGAGATGCGCTTCATCACGATCGCGCAAGAGTCCAAACAGGCAAAATTTCGCGTTTTGGATTGCTCGAGCTTTCGCGTCAACGACTTCGTCCAAGTATTGGCGAGTCAAGTAATAGTATATGCACTAAATGTAATGGCACGGGCTCAATTAGAGATATTCAATCTTCAGCATTACATATTCTTCGTATGATTCAAGAAGAAGCAATGAAAGAACATAATGCAACTATCTCAGCTCAATTACCAATTGAAGTTGCTACATTCCTTTTAAATGAAAAACGTTCAGATATCTTTAGTCTTGAACAACGCTTAAAAGTTGAAATTATATTAATCCCTAACAAACATCTTGAGCCTCCAAATTATTCTATCTCAAGCGCCAAGCAAGAGGATCTTGCAAATCAATCTAAGCCAAGCTATCAAATGATGGAGTCACTTAACGAGGGCAATCAAGTCTTAAATTATAAACAGGCATCTAATGAACCAAAACAAGAGCCTTTAGTAAAAGGTATCATTCCTGACACCCCTGCTCCGTCAGGATCAGGCAAGCCAAATAAAACATTATTTGGCTTCTTTAAAAATCTGATTGCTGGTGATGATGAAAGCACTGGAAATTCTAGTGAAGAAAAAACGGAAGTTTCTGAAGCAACAGAAAACAATCGTCCAAGACCGCAGCATAATAATCGAGGACGTAATAATCGTAATCAGAAATTTAAACAGCACAATAAAAAGCAACCTCAAGGAGAGATTCAGCCTTCTGAAACGGATGCAAGTTCAGCTTCAGAAAAAGTAACTCCTCCAGTTTCAAGACCAAATCAAGATAATAATAAACGAGGAAGAAACAATAATCGCGGACGATTTAATAAAGATCGTGGTGCGAGATCTAATCAGGGTCCAAATGATTTTGAGAAAAAAGCTTTAGCATCTCAAGAGGCACCCATTTTGAATAAATCTGCTGCTGAAGCAAGACCTAGTCAAGTAACAAAAACAGAGTCTAAGCCAATTGAAGCATCGAAAAAACCTGCTCCTCCCAAGCCTAGAAAAAAAGTAGAAGAAAAGCCAGTTGACCTAAAGGCAATCGGTCTTGAGCTTGTAGAAACAAAAGCTAAATCAAAACCTAAGGTTGCAAAAGAAGTAGAAGAAAAGCCGAAAAAAGTAGCGCCAAAGAAAACAGCTGCTTGGCAAAAGAAAGAAAAAGCTAAAGATGAGCCTATCGTAATGGTTGAAACAAAAGCTGCAAAGAAAAAATCTACTAAATAGATTGTTTAATGAAGCTTACTGATAACCAACCAAGGTAAGCGATTAATACTGACCCAACGACATGAAGCGCAATAAGAGTGAGTGAGGCGACAAGCTCATTCTTTTGCAGTAACTGAAAAATCTCAGCAGTAAATGCAGAGAATGTAGTAAGTCCCCCTAAAAAACCTATATTAATAATAAGTTTCAAATCTGGACTTAAGTCACTAAATAGTTCAAAAGCCCCCATCGATATCCCCATTAAGTATGCGCCTGCAAGATTAACTGTTAATGTGCCCATCGGATATATCGGATGAAGGGTATTTAATAAAATACCTATGCCCCAACGACTCCATGCGCCCATAGCTGCAGCAAAACCTATATATAGAAAATTTTTCAAGATAATTTTAAGAAATGCTCTCGATAATATTTTAATTCGTCGATCGAATCATATATATCCGATAAGGCTTCATGTTTGCTTGTTTTTTTAAAGCCTTGATAGAGCGTGGGTCTCCATCGACGTGAAAGCTCTTTAAAAACACT
The DNA here is from genome assembly GCF_006364435.1 of Candidatus Methylopumilus universalis. Taxonomy (NCBI): domain Bacteria; kingdom Pseudomonadati; phylum Pseudomonadota; class Betaproteobacteria; order Nitrosomonadales; family Methylophilaceae; genus Candidatus Methylopumilus; species Candidatus Methylopumilus universalis. The sequence goes on from NZ_CP040977.1 coordinate 710,413, forward strand.
GACGTCTAGATTTCTATAATGAAAATAACTTTCCAAATTGGGCATATGCTTTGCCATAAAACGTCGATCTTGACAGATTGAATTGCCGCACATCGGAGATTTATTGGGTGCAATATGTTTTTTTAAGAATTCAATGGTTGCTTCTGAAGCGTAATTTTCATCAAAAGACGACTTTTTAACTCTTTCAATCAACCCTGATTTTGAGTGGGTAGATTGATTCCATGTATCCATACCATTCAATATCTCATCTGTTTGATGAATAACAATGACTGGGCCTTCTGCAATAATATTTAAATGGGGATCAGTCACCACAGTTGCTATTTCAAGTACTTTGTCGGTCTCGGTATTAAGGCCGCTCATTTCCATATCAAGCCATATTAAATTATCGTCCGAAGAGCTCATCATGATTTCCATTAAAATAATACTAATTGAGTGAAACAATCTACAACGCAAGATTGTTTTCATACAGAATACTAGAATATTAACTTAATTCAGAGACATTATGGACGAAATACTACGCAACACCTTTATTGCTGTTCTTACCTTAAGCACAGGCATTCATCTATGGCTTGCGCGAAGACATATTAACTTTGTATCCAATCATAAGAACAAAGTCCCTGATGCGTTTAAAAAAAATATCACCCTTAAAGATCATCAAAAAGCTGCAAATTATGCAATCGCAAAAAGTGAATTAGGTTCAAAAGATACAATCATCCAAGCTTCATTGCTTCTTCTTCTTACTCTAGGAGGATTGATTAGTGCGATCTCACATCTTTTTGATTCAATTTCATCGCCCCTCTTAAAAGATATTGCACTAATCTTGAGCGTCATGCTTGTTACCAGTCTGATTGATCTACCTTTCAATTACTACAAAACATTTAAGATTGATGAAGCATTTGGCTTTAATCGTATGACAAAGAAACTATTTTTTTCAGATCTTTATAAGCAGATGATTTTAGGGTTATGTCTTGGTCTGCCTATTTTATTTGTTGCATTATGGATGCTGCAAAATGCTGGGGTCTATTGGTGGTTTTATCTATGGGCAGTTTGGAGTTTATTTAATCTTTTAATTCTTGCAATCTACCCTACTTGGATCGCTCCATTTTTCAATAAGTTCTTACCTCTCAAAGATAAGACCTTAAAAACTAAAATTATTGCGCTATTAAAAAAATGTGGTTTTAAGTCTCAAGGATTATTTGTCATGGATGGATCTGCAAGAAGTAACCATGGAAATGCTTATTTCACAGGCTTTGGCAAAAATAAACGTATCGTATTTTTCGATACGCTTTTAGAACGTCTTAATCACAATGAAATTGAAGCTGTCCTGGCTCATGAGCTTGGGCATTTTCATCACAATCATGTTAAAAAAAGAATTGTAATGATGTTCCTTGTAAGTTTTATTGGCCTTGCAATTTTGGGCTATCTAAAAGATCAAACATGGTTTTATCATGCGCTGGGTATTAGCGAGCCAACAAATGGTAGCGCCTTACTTCTTTTTATGTTGGTTGGCCCCACTTTCATTTTTTTTATAAGGCCTATCATGGCATTCTATTCAAGGCAAAATGAATTTGAAGCTGATCGCTACGCTAAAACACACTCGAGCGCAAAATATCTTAAAGAGTCATTAGTTAAACTTTACCGAGATAATGCATCAACTTTAACGCCCGATCCATTATATTCGGCATTTTATGACTCTCACCCCCCTGCATTACAGCGTATTGCAAGACTGTAACATTTCAAGGAAGCTTTTTTAACAGCACCAATGGTAAAATGTCGTATACCTTTACGGCACAGCGCTTATAAAAATGGATATTACAACACGCCTAGAATTTGATGCGGGGCATCGCATACCCAATCACAAAAGTAACTGTAAAAATCTACATGGTCATCGTTACGCAATTGAGGTCACGGTTACGGGCCCTATTCATGACGACAGAAAAAGTTCAGACTTTGGTATGGTGATTGATTTCTCTGATGTAAAGCAAATCATTAAGGATTTAGTAGTTGAGCCTTGGGATCATGCGTTCATTGTTTATCAAGACGATAAAGAGATTGTGAATTTTTTAAAAACACTACCAGATCATAAAACCGTTATATTTCCAGTGGTACCAACAGCAGAAAATATGGCATCAGAAGCTCACCGAATTTTAAATAGTGAATTTAATAAACGCTTTGATGGCCAACTTAAAATAAAACAAATTCGTATGTATGAAACGCCCAACAGCTGGGCTGATGCTATATAACTCAGATTACCAAATAAGCTTTTTTTCGCCTTTCATTTTATCCAAATAAGCTTCGTGACTTTTAAGCTCTTCGTCACTTGCTTTAAGAATAAAAAGATTGGCGGGGCGATGAGTATTTTTTTCTCCTGCAATATCTGTTCCACTATATTGAAAATCAATCATTAGATCTTCTTGTCCGCGAGTCATAGCAAGGTAAACTTCAGCTAAAAGTTGTGCATCCAGCAAGGCACCGTGGAGACTTCTTTGCGAATTATCTATATTATAAAAACGGCATAAAGCATCTAAACTATTTCGCTGGCCTGGCCTCATATCCTTTGCCATTTTTAACGTATCAATAATATTAGCGACCACGTTTTCAATAGGCTGTCTTTCGATTAGTCCAAGTTCCATATTAATAAAACCCACATCAAATGGCGCATTATGAATAATCAGCGTTGTATCTTTTATGAATTCAATAAAATCAGAAGCTATTTCCGTAAATTTTGGTTTGTCTTGCAAGAAGTCTAGAGTAATACCGTGAACTTCTTGAGCTGCAGGATCTATTTCCCTGTCTGGATTCAAATAAAAATGAAAAGAATTATTTGTGGGTCGGCGATTTACGATTTCAACCGCTGCTATCTCAATAATTCGATGGCCCTGATTTGCATATAAGCCAGTTGTTTCTGTATCTAAGAAAATATGTCTCACTATAACCCTTTCAATAAGTTATCAACGCCCTGATTTGCTAGTTGATCAGCTTTCTCATTTCCATCATGACCTGCGTGCCCTTTAACCCAAAGCCACTCAATAACGTGCCCGGAAGCCAATTCATCAAGTCTTTGCCATAAATCTATATTTTTGATAATTTTCTTACTGCTATTTTTCCAGTGATTACGTTTCCATGTATGGATCCACTCCGTAATTCCTTTTTGCACGTAAGTAGAATCCGTGTATATTTTAATCTCTGAAGTCTGCTTAATGATTTCAAGGGCTTTAATTACAGCTAATAGCTCCATACGATTATTTGTAGTATCTTTTTCACCGCCACATATAGATTTCTCATTAGCTCCAGAGATTAATAATGCACCCCATCCGCCGTCTCCAGGATTACCTCTGCAAGCACCGTCTGTATATATGGTAATTGCAGGCTTCATCATTTGACTTTGAAAGTTCTGGATTTTTGTGCTGAATACACCGGCGCTTTAATCAATTTCTTTTTCCATGAAGGTTTAATAGTCGTCATACCATGCACTCTCTTTTGTATAACAAGAAAATAAAAACCTCCCAACATAGGCCACCATCGATCTCCTAGTTTCTCTATAGCATGTATTTTTTTTAACCATGATACTTGCTGAATAGGGGGAACATAACATCCCATTTTCCCTTCAGCCATTTCTAATCCCACAATAGGAAGCCATTCTTTAATTTTACTAAGTGATATAAATTTTGTATTCCAAGGGTAATCAATATCAAAACTTAAAAGTCTTTTTAAACCCCATAAGCTCGCTGGGTTAAATCCAGTAATGATGAGACGCCCTTCCGGCATAAGAACTCGATGGATCTCTTTAAGCAACTCATAAGGCTCGACCATTTGCTCAAGTATATGGGGTGCGATAAGTAAATCTACCGATGCTTCATCAAAAGGTAATGCATCGTTCGACGTCATTAAATCAGCGTGATTTGAGTTTAATGAAAACTTATTTTGGATGCGTGATTGATCTAGAAAGTCAATATCGAAATTACCCATTTGAAACGCATAAAATCCAAACGTATCCATGACCACAGGATTTATATAATCATATTCTAACGTAAGTAAATATTGGCCTAAGGGGCTTTTAAACCATTCTTGTGGTGAAATTTTAGGCATAAATGTATCTTATAATGATCGAAATACTTTACTATGAATACAAATGACAGGCTACAAAGAAAATCAATTAATTCATATAGATCCCATTGAAGCTTTTCAAGATAATTATATTTGGTTAATTCATAACGATCAAAATAGTATTATCGTTGACCCAGGTGATGCTAATCCCGTCATAAGCGCCTTGGAGAGAAAAAAACTAAATCTAGTCGCTATTTTAATCACCCATCATCATGCCGATCACATTGGCGGTGTTATCGCTCTTCAAGAGAAATATCCACATATAAAGATCTTTGCGCCACAAAAAGATAAATATGACTTTGTCAATATAAGCCTTAAAAATGGGGACGAAATTAATATTCCGGAGCTTCAAATAAACTATAAAATAATTGAAATTCCTGGGCATACCCAAGGTCATATCGCGTATTACGATATGAAAAACCTTTTCTGCGGCGATACACTTTTTGCCTGTGGTTGCGGAAGAATATTTGATGGAACCCATGAGCAAATGTATAACTCGTTAAAAAAAATTAGCGCACTACCCAAAAGCACAAAAGTTTATTGTGCGCACGAATACACTAAAAAAAATATTGCATTTGCCTTATCCCTTAATCCAAATGATGTAAATCTCAAATCAAGAGAAAAACTTCTATCTAATGTAAAAAATACGATTCCATCCTCTCTCGAGGAAGAATTAAAAACAAACCCTTTTTTAAAATGCACTTCTTTTGAAGCATTTAAGAAGCTTAGAGATCTCAAAGATCAATATTAATATGTCATCGCTATTTAAATATGCCTTATTTTTTATTTGCATCTCAGTATCGATGGCACCCATTGCTTTTGCCGAAAAAAATACCCTAGGAGAAGAAATTAGTATTCTAGATGTCGATGTACTTGATCAAGAAATCAATAAGCTAAATTCATTAAACCTAAACTCAGCAGCCCCACCAAGTAAAACACAAAATTACCAAGCCAATAAAGTCGAAATAAATCTATGGCAACGTATTTATTCTAGATTTGAAATTAAGAATGAAAATAATTCAAGATCTAAGAAATATGAAGATTGGTATTCTGCGCGGCCTGAATATGTAGAAAGAATGATGGATCGCAGCCAAAAATATTTATTTTATGTTGTAGGTGAAGTTGAAAAAAGGGGTATGCCATCAGAAATAGCCCTTCTTCCCATGATAGAAAGTGCTTATAACCCTATTGCAAATTCAAGGAGCAAAGCTGTAGGAATATGGCAGTTTATTCCGTCTACAGGGCGAGTCTATGGTTTAAAACAAGATTGGTGGCATGATAAAAGACGTAATGTTGTGGAAGCAACAAATGCTGCTCTTGATTACCTTCAAAAGCTTCATGCATTGTTTGGCTCATGGGACCTTGCTTTGGCTGCTTACAATGCTGGCGAAGGTACTGTAGGTCGGGCCATAGCTAAAAATAAAGCGAAAGGGCTCCCCACTGACTATGCGTCTCTTAAGCTTCCAGGCGAAACGAAAGATTACGTACCGAAGCTGCAAGCTATTAAAAATATTGTTTCAAACCCAACTCAATACGGACTTTATATAGATCCCATACCTAATAAACCTTACTTTACATCTGTGGAAGCACCTGCCGTTATTGATGCTGATCTTGCTGCAAATCTTGCTGAAATTTCTTATGATGAATTTTTACTTTTAAATGCTGAACATAGAAGACCTCTTATTAGAACAAACGATAAATCACAACAACTTATTTTGCCTATCAATGCTGCAGATACGTTTGTAAAAAATCTTAGTCAAAATGAAAAACCTTTGGTGTCATGGAATATATACCAACCAAAACATAACGAGAAAATAAAAGCGATAGCAAATAAATTTGACATGCAAGAAAGCGATCTCATCAAAGCAAATGATTTGAATCCGCAAAGAACAATCAAGACCTCAACGATGATATTGGTATCTAAAAAAGAAGGTGCGGGATCTAGTGCGATCCAAGAGATTGATGAGTTAAAAATTCAAAGTAATAAAAAAACTGAAAGCTCAGTTAAGCCAAACAGGCATAAAGTAAAATCAGGAGATACACTTAATAAAATTGCAAAAAGATATGATATGCATATTGATGAATTAAAAGATATCAATCAAATGACTTCCTCAGATATTCAAATTGGGTCTATCCTTCAACTTCAAAGAAGTAATTAATTGACTACACATATGTATTTCAAATATATATTCCTCTTATTCGTTTTGGCTAATATAACATCGTGCAGCGATAAAAAAGAAATCGCATACAACTATGAAGGCACATTCCAAAGTGAAAGAGGCGGAATGCTTATCGATGCCATGTCTGGTGAGCCAAGCAATCTCATTTCCATGATTGCAGGAGACTCAGCATCATCAGCTATCTCAGGAAATATTTTTAATAAACTTATTAAATACGACAAAAATTTAGAGCTTGCTCCTGAAATAGCAGAAAAATGGACGATTTCAAGCGACCAAAAAACAATTACCTTTTATTTAAAAAAGAATCTTAAGTGGTCTGATGGTCATGATTTAACCAGTGAAGATGTTCTTTTTACATGGAAACTTGTTACCGATGACAAAACAAGGACTCCTTATGGCTCCGATTACAAGCTAGTGGATAAGGCAGAAGTTCCAGATCTTCATACGTTCAGAGTTGTATATAAAAAAGCTTATGCGCCTGCCTTAGATAGCTGGGCAACACTTCAAATTCTTCCGAAACATATTCTGAAGGATGAGGATATTAATCGCACTTTTTTCTCAAGAAAACCTGTTGGCTCTAGTTACTATAAATTAGCAAATTGGGTAAATGGTGAGAAATTAACTCTGGAGGCTAGCTCCTCTTCTGTGATGGGTGAGCCTAATATAAGTAAACTCACTTCCCGTTTCATACCTGATACATCGTCTCAATTTTTAGAATTGATCGCTGATAATATCGACCTTATGAATATTAATCCTATTCAATTTGCTCGCGTTATTCCTTCTAGACCAGACCTCAAGAATAAATTAGCACTTTATAAAGAGCTTGGAAATAGCTATACCTACCTTGGCTTTAACTCAAAACGTTCTCCATTTAATGATATTAGAGTCAGGCAAGCGATTAATTATGCGCTTGATAAACAGGAAGTTATAGATGGCGTTCTCTTAGGCCTGGGAGAGCCTGTCGCATCACCCTATAAACCTGGGACTCGATGGAGCGATCGAGCACTTCACCCCTACCCCTACGATAAAAATATGGCACTTAAGTTACTCCATGAAGCAGGCTTTAATGACACTAATCATGATGGTATTTTAGAAAAAGATGGCAAACCTTTCGCATTTGAAATTCTCACCAATCAAAATAAACAAAGAGAGATGACTGCAGTTCTTATTCAAAGAAGACTTAAAGATGTGGGTATTGATGTGAAGATTCGTGTGATTGAATGGGCAAGTTTTGTAAACCAATTTATTAAAACGAGTGATTTTGATGCTGTTATTCTTGGCTGGAGCTTATCGCTCGATCCTGATCAATATAATATTTGGCATTCATCTCAACAAAAACCTGGCCAATTTAATTTTATTGGATACAGCAATAAAGAAGTTGATCAATTACTTGAAGAAGGTCGAACTGAATTAAATCCTGATAAACGAGAAAAAATTTATCATGCTTTTTCAAAAATCTTACTCAGAGAAAGCCCTATAGTTTATCTTTATGCTGGATATGGTCTAACTGCTATGAGTAAACGTATCAAAGGTATTGAGTCACCTACGCCACCTGCCGGAATTGCGTATAATTCTTACGAATGGTTTATTCCTTCCACCCTTAGAAGAAATGAAATAACGCCATAAAATGCTTAACTATCTAATTAAACGTTTGTTATGGATGATTCCAATGTTAATTGGTATCAGTCTTATTTCTTTTTTTATTATGCATCTAGCTCCAGGGGACATCACCGCATCAGAATCAGCCTTTAATCCAAAAGCATCTGAAGAATCTCGTCAAAAACTAAGAGCACTTTACAATTTAGATAAGCCCTTGATGACGCAATACAGTTTATGGTTAAAAAGAATTGTGAAATTAGATTTTGGGAATTCTTTTGCTTCGCATCAGCGTCCTGTTTTATGGGAAACGAAAGATGAAAAAGGCAATATCACCAAAGGCATGATTCAAGATGCCTTACCAATAACGCTTATGATTAATCTGATAGGCCTACTTATTATTTTTGTGCTTTCGATATTTTTGGGCGTTGTTTCAGCAGTAAATCAAAATAAATGGCCGGACCGACTCATAACTATTATTGTATTCGTAGGCTTTGCTATCCCTGGTTTTTGGTTAGCACTTTTACTGATGTATTGGACTGGGGTGACACATTCTTGGCTCCCCATTTCAGGTCTCCATAGCGCAGGGTATGAAAATATGGATTTAATTTCACAATATCTAGATTTATTTAAACATCTGATACTACCGGTCTTTGTTTCAAGTTTAGGCGGCCTCGCAAGCATTTCTCTGTATGTGAGAAATGGAATGTTAGATGTGCTGCAACAAGAGTTCATAACAACTGCACGCGCTAAAGGACTCACGGAAAATAAAGTGATTTATGGTCATGCATTAAGAAATACATTATTACCGCTTATCACTATTGTAGGCCTATCAATTCCTGGCTTGATTGGTGGCTCTGTAATTGGGGAATCTATTTTTGCAATTTCTGGTATGGGTAAATTATTTTTTGACGCTGTATTAATGAGAGACTTTCCTGTGGTCATGGGAATCCTTACAATTGGATCCGTCTTAACGCTATTTGGAAATCTAATCGCAGATATTGGTTATGCTTGGGCCGATCCGCGAATTAGACGAGGTATTTCAAATTGAATATCCTCACGCAAAACCCATTAACTTTAAGTGGAATTATAATTATTTCCCTCGTTTTATTTATTGCGGTATTTGCACCATGGCTATCGCCTTACGATCCAAATTACATTGATATTCATTCAATACTTTTGCCACCTTCCGTCTCGCATTTTATGGGAACTGACGGACTAGGAAGAGATGTTTTTTCACGCATGCTTTATGGATCTAGAATTTCACTTTTAGTAGGCATTGTAGCTGTAGGCATTGCTACAGTAATTGGCACTTTTTTAGGTGCCATTGCTGGATTTTATCGTGGATATATCGATTCTATAATCATGCGCTTTGTAGATATTATGTTATCCATTCCTACTTTTTTTCTGATACTTGCGGTCATTGCTTTTTTAACACCGTCAATTTGGAACATTATGATTGTGATTGGACTGACTTCCTGGATGGGTGTTACTCGCCTTGTTCGGGCAGAGTTTTTAAGTCTCAGAAATCGAGAATATATATTAGCAGCTGAAGCTATGGGCGCTTCAGATTACAGGCTTATTTCAAAGCACCTACTCCCTAATAGCCTAACGCCCATCATCGTAACTTCTGTTTTAGGAATTGCAAGTGCAGTATTAACCGAATCTGGATTGAGTTTTCTTGGGCTTGGAGTTCAAGCACCACAGTCCTCATGGGGTAATATTTTGACTGATGGTAAAGAGTACATTCAGTTTGCATGGTGGCTATCATTATTTCCAGGACTGGCCATTCTGATTACAGTCCTAGGTTATAATTTACTCGGTGAAGGGTTAAGAGATCTGCTTGATCCGAAAAATAAGAATCAAAGAAAATAAAGGAATACATGATGGGGTTTTTAACTGGTAAACGGGTTTTAATTCTCGGTCTTTTGAGTGATCGATCTATTGCTTATGGTATTGCTTCCGCAATGAAACGTGAAGGAGCTGAATTAGCCTTTACTTATCAAATGGAAAAACACGATGAACGAGTAAAAAAACTTGCTCAAGATTTTAATTCAAACATCGTGCTACCTTGCGACGTTTCAAGTGACGAGCAGATCGATAATCTATTTCCTTTGTTAAAGAAACACTGGGATAAATTAGATGTTATTGTTCATTCGCTAGCCTTTGTTACTAAGGAAGCTTTAAAGGGAGATTTCGTTGAGGCAACAACGCGTGAAAACTTCAGAGTAGCTCATGATATAAGCTCTTACAGTTTTACAGCATTAGCTAAAGCAGCACTGCCGATGCTGAGCGAGCATGCCAGTTTACTTACATTGAGTTATCTTGGCGCGGAAAGAACAATGCCAAACTATAATGTGATGGGACTTGCCAAAGCAAGTTTGGAGGCTAATGTAAGATACATGGCTCAAAGCTTGGGGCCAAAAGGTATTCGAGTTAATGCAGTTTCAGCAGGACCAATAAAAACCCTTGCTGCATCAGGAATTGCTGACTTTGATCGCATGATAGGCTTCAATGAGAAACATGCTGCATTAAGACGAAATGTTACGATTGAAGAAGTTGGAAATGCTGCTGCATTTCTATGTAGCGATCTTGCATCAGGTATTACAGGCGAAATTACTTATGTAGATGGCGGCATGAATATTACTGCCGCAGGTTCAATCGATTAATTCTTTTGCGTTGCTTCAAAGAATTTTTGATTAACTGATACACTCGACTTTGCTTTTAATCCTTTCAGATAAGCACTCAGGTATTCACTTGATAATGCCTCTGTATAACTAGACGCAAATTCTTTTTTATTCTCTTCATTGTCATCGTTCGGAAATGCTACTTTACTTACTTTAACAATCACATAACCGTTATTACCATCTACAAAACCACTATAGCTCGGAAGCTTGTCTGTAGGCATCTTATAAGCGTGATTAGTGACAGCCTGACTCAAGCCTTTTGTGTTTTTGCGGTCGACTAAAACTGTAGCCTGCCAATCAATTTTACGAGAAGCATCAGCAACAGACTTTAATGCTGCCTCACCTTCAGTAGATACTAATTTTTTTGCAGCTTCAAATTTTAAATAATCTTCAATGCTCTTTTTAACCTCAGCAAATGGTTTTGTTGATTGCGCTTTGTAATCAACTACACGGGCAGAAATTAAGTTATTAGGAGTGACTTCAATCGCTTCAGTATTCCTTCGGTCCTTAATTGATTCTTTTGAATATAAAGCATTCATCAGTGCTTCATTTTTAAAAAATTTATCTGATTCGTTACGGCTAATCCAATCAGTTTTTTGAATGGGCAGATTAAATTTCTTCGAAACCACATCAAGACTTGATGACTGCTCGTAAACTTTATTACTAAAATCTTCTGCAAGGGCTGCATATTTATCTTGAGCTTTTTGGTAGATTAATTCGGCTTTAATTTGTGGCTTTATGGCATCGAAACCACCCCCTTCGCCTATGACTTTTGTTAGCTTAATAATGTGGTAACCAAAGTCAGACTCAACAATACCGCTAATCTCGTTAACTTTCATTGAGAAAACAGCATCATCAAAAGGCTTAACCATCATGCCACGGCCAAACGCACCCAAGTCACCGCCTTTTTTAGCGGATTCAGGATCTTGTGAGTATTTTGTTGCTAGCTCCTCAAATTGCTTAGGATTCTTTTTAATCTGACTTAAGATATCTTCAGCTTTTGCCTTAGCCTTAGCTTTTTCTGCAGGTGCGGCATTCTTAGATGCAGCTATTAAAATATGACTTGCTTCTCTTTGCTGCTGATTTTGATATTTATCTGCATTTGTTTTATAAAAAGCCTTCACTTCATCTTCAGATACAGTAATGCTCGGAAGAATGCTTGTTAATGAAAATACAACAAATTCGGCTTTCACCTGTTCAGGTGCTAAGAACTTTGATTTATTTTGATCATAGAAAGTCTGCATGTCTTTTTCGGAAATATTTGCCTTAGCCATATATTCTTTTGTTTTGAATTCAGCAACAGTCACTTCTCTTTGTTGAGATGTTGCTTTTAATGTTTCTGTTAAATTATTTGGTGGAATAAATGTAAGTTTTTGAAGCCCATCTCGCACTTGCTGAATGAGTAAATCGTTTCTGATGCTTTCTTCAAATTTCTTAGGGTTAAGCTGATTATTTTGTAGAACTTTATCGTAAAGTTCCTGTGAAAACTTTCCATCTTTTTGAAAATCAGGCATACCAATAATATATTGGCTTAATTGTTGGTCTGTGATTTTAAATTGAGATTTTTTAATATCGTTGTTGATTAATTGTTTTGTGATAAGTCCATCAACCACTGACTCTTTGAATTCAAATGAATCAAACATTGCTGGGTCTACTTTCTTGCCTTCACTCATCATCCGATTACGGACATTTTCAATGGCACGGTTATATTCTGGAAGTGCAATTTTATAACCATCAACTTTAGCAATGCTTAAATTATTGCCGGCTTGGTTGAGATATGAATCAATGCCAAATAATGCGAAAGGAATAAGAACGAGCGCTAAAATAACTTGGGCAGCCTTAGTTTGAGCGTAACTTCTAAATTTGTCTAACATTGGATTTATCCTATTATCTTTATAAGCTTTATGATAAAAAAAGTTACCAAAAAGTTCTCACTGAATGAACAAAAAGGCGAATCTTAAGATTCGCCTTAATGATTTGGCGGAGTGGACGGGACTCGAACCCGCGACCCCCGGCGTGACAGGCCGGTATTCTAACCAACTGAACTACCACTCCAAAACTTGTTACTAAAATTGGTGGGTGCTGACGGGGTCGAACCGCCGACATTCGCCTTGTAAGGGCGACGCTCTACCAACTGAGCTAAGCACCCATGCACACTCGTTAGTAAGGCGGCTATTTTACAACATAGTCCTTACCAACGCTAGGTTTACGCTAATGTGTAATGGATTTTGTGATAGTGCTGGCGTTTTTATGGGGTACAGGAACGGCTTTTTGGTCCTTTGTGGCAATATTTTTTGGCATTTTAGTCAAAGCAAGCTCTAAAACTTCGTCTATCCAGCGCACAGGATGAATTTCTAAGGCATTTTTAACTTCATCAGAAATTTCAGTTAAATCTTTGACATTTTGCTCTGGAATAAGCACGGTTTTGATGCCGCCTCTATGCGCTGCAAGCAGCTTCTCTTTTAGGCCGCCAATTGGTAAAACTTCACCTCTTAATGTTATTTCCCCTGTCATAGCGACATCAGCTCGGACTGAAATATTAGTTAAGGCCGATACAATCGCTAAAGTAATGCCAATACCGGCACTTGGGCCATCCTTAGGCGTTGCTCCTTCGGGTAAATGAATATGAATATCATTTTTTTCGTAAAAATTTTCGGCTATTCCTAGTTTGTTGGCACGACTTCTCACAACGCTCATCGCAGCATGAATAGACTCTTGCATGACTTCGCCTAACTTACCTGTAATGATTGTTTTTCCTTTGCCTTGTAAAACGACAGCCTCAATCGTCAATAATTCTCCTCCGACCTGAGTCCAAGCGAGCCCCGTAACCTGGCCTATTTGATTTTTCTTTGAAGCAAGTCCAATGTCGTAGACTTTAACGCCTAAATAAGCCTCTAAATTCTTGCTATTCACAATGACTTTTTTGAGCGATTTTTTGCTCAATAACTCCTTAACTGCCTTTCGACATATTTTAGAGATTTCTTGTTCTAATTTTCTAACGCCCGCTTCTCTCGAATAATACTGAATAATTTCTCTTACAACTTTAGAGGTAATGCTAATTTCAGATTTTTTTAAACCATGCATTTTAAGTTGCTTGGGTAATAAGTATTGCATTGCAATATTAAGCTTTTCTGCCTCTGTATAACCCGATAGACGAATAATCTCCATTCGATCCAAAAGTGGTTCAGGAATATTCATTGAGTTAGCTGTTGCGACAAACATCACATCAGATAAATCATATTCGACTTCTACATAATGATCTGTAAAAGTATGATTTTGTTCTGGGTCTAAAACCTCTAAGAGCGCTGAGGCTGGATCACCCCGATAATCTTGACCCATTTTATCTACTTCATCTAGTAAGAATAATGGGTTAGTCACTCCAGCTTTGGTCATGCTTTGTAAAACTTTACCGGGCATAGAGCCAATATAAGTTCTTCGATGGCCGCGAATCTCCGATTCGTCTCGCACCCCGCCCAAAGCCATACGAATAAACTTACGATTTACTGCTTTGGCAATACTTTGTCCTAAGGATGTTTTCCCGACCCCCGGAGGGCCTACCAAACATAAAATAGGCGCTTTCAGTTTATCAACTCGTTGTTGAACTGCAAGATACTCAATAATACGTTCTTTGACTTTCTCGAGACCGTAGTGATCTTCATCCAAGATCTTTTCTGCAAGCGCTAACTCACGACTAATTTTAGTTTTTTTCTGCCAAGGCAATCCTATTAATGTATCAATATAATTTCTTACTACTGATGCTTCAGCCGACATTGGCGACATCATTTTTAATTTTTTGAATTCAGACTTAGCTTTATCGAGAGCCTCTTTTGACATGCCAGATTCTTGAATACGTTTTTCAAGCTCATCTAAATCTGCTCCTTCATCCTGCTCACCCAATTCCTTTTGAATGGCTTTGACTTGTTCATTAAGATAGTATTCCCTTTGGCTTTTTTCCATTTGACGTTTAACGCGGCCACGAATTCTTTTTTCAACTTGAAGAATATCGATTTCAGATTCCATGATCTTCAGAAGATGATCCAAACGATTTTTAATTTTTAATGTTTCTAAAATTGTTTGCTTCTCTTCTAACTTTAACGTGAGATGCGCTGCGATCATATCTGCCAGCCTGCCAGGGTCTGTAATAGCAGCAAGAGATGTTAAGATTTCAGGAGGGATTTTTTTATTTAATTTAACGTATTGATCAAACTGTGAGAATACTGTCCTCATCAATGCTAATGATTCTTTATCTTTAGGTTCAGGGATATTGATTTCATCGAATCGAGCGACGAAACAAGCTTCTTGGTCAAGTACTTCTTTAATTTTTACGCGGCTTAAACCTTCAACTAAAACCTTGACTGTGCCGTCAGGTAATTTAAGCATCTGAAGAATAGATGCAACGGTGCCGTATTCGTAAAGATCTTTGGCATCAGGCTCATCTTTACTTGCAGATTTTTGAGCTACTAAAATTATCTTTTTATCTTTATCAGATGCAATTTCTAAAGCTTTTACAGATTTTGTTCGTCCAACAAACAGTGGAATCACAAGATGCGGATAAACAACTACATCCCTTAAAGGTAAAAGGGGCATGAAATCTTGTTGGGGATCTTTAATTTTAATTTCTTGAGCCATTAGGAGCTTTCATAAGCGTTAATTAATCTTGAACATTGGGTCAGTTTATAATATTTCAAGGCCTTACTGACCAACTGCGAAGCTTATTTTTTTCCTGAAACTTGTTTCTTTTCTGAGAATAAAAGTATAGGTTTGCTTGATTGTTCGATCACACCATCATCAATGACAACCTTTTCAAGATTCTTAATTGAGGGTAATTCATACATCGTATCTAATAAAACATGCTCCATAATTGAGCGAAGACCACGCGCTCCCGTCTTTCGTTCTAGCGCTTTTTTTGCAATTAGCCTGAGTGCTGAAGTTCTAAATTCTAGCGATACATGTTCCATCGCGAAAAGTTTAATATATTGTTTGGTTAGCGCATTTTTAGGCTCGGTAAGAATCTGAACTAGAGCATCTTCACTTAAGGACTCAAGAGTTGCAACAACAGGAAGTCTTCCAATAAATTCAGGAATTAAACCAAATTTAATTAGATCTTCCGGCTCAACATCTTTAATGACATCACCGATTACTTTAGCATCTGCCTTACTATTTACTTGAGCTCCAAAACCAATGCCACCTTTTTCTGATCTTTGTTTAATAATTTTTTCTAGCCCATCAAAAGCACCACCACAAATAAACAATATATTTGTAGTGTCGAGCTGAACAAATTCTTGATTTGGATGTTTGCGACCACCCTGAGGCGGAACTGAAGCGACAGTGCCCTCAATAAGTTTTAAAAGAGCTTGCTGAACACCCTCTCCTGATACATCTCTTGTAATTGAAGGATTTTCAGATTTTCTTGAAATTTTATCGACTTCATCGATATAAACAATCCCTCTTTGGGCCTTTTCAATATCGTAATCACATTTTTGTAATAATTTTTGCATGATGTTTTCAACATCTTCACCAACATAACCAGCTTCAGTAAGTGTTGTTGCATCTGCCATTACAAAAGGAACATCAAGTAATTTTGCTAGCGTTTGTGCTAAAAGTGTTTTTCCGGAACCTGTGGGACCAATAAGAAGAATATTACTTTTAGAAATTTCAACATCTTTGTGTTCAATATCTATCTCAGAATTACTATCTCTAAGTCTTTTGTAATGATTGTAAACAGCCACAGCTAAAGTTTTTTTAGCGCTTGTTTGTCCAATGACATGCTCATCAAGTTGATCACAAATTTCTTTTGGTGTGGGAAGCTGATCGTGATCTTTAGCTTCTTTTGACGGGCTTTTAACTTCTTCTTTAATAATGTCATTACATAAATCAACGCACTCATCACAGATGAAGACAGAAGGACCTGCAATTAGTTTTTTTACCTCATGCTGACTTTTGCCACAGAATGAGCAATAGAGTAATTTTTCGTTATCGCTTTTAGTAGCCATAAATAGATAACATCAAATGACTTGGGATCTCTTTGAAATAACTTGGTCTACCATACCATAATCTACAGATTGCTCAGCACTTAAGAAGTTATCTCTATCTGTATCTGCAGCAATTTTTTTAAGTGTTTGCCCAGTATGGGTTGCTAAGATTTGATTTAACTTTTCTTTTAAAAATAAAATTTCTTTTGCGTGTATTTCTATGTCTGATGCTTGCCCTTGGAATCCACCTAAAGGCTGATGAATCATTACGCGAGAATTAGGTAAACAGAACCGTTTTCCTTTTTGCCCTGCAGCAAGTAATAAAGCACCCATGCTGGCCGCTTGTCCAATACATAAAGTACTTACATCAGGTTTAATAAATTGCATTGTGTCGTAAATAGCCATTCCTGCCGTGACAGAACCGCCTGGGGAATTGATATACAAAGAGATGTCTTTATCGGGATTGTCTGCTTCTAGAAAGAGTAACTGGGCAACAATAACATTCGCTGTCATGTCATCTACGGGACCTACTAAAAAAATGACACGCTCTCTTAAGAGTCGCGAATATATATCGTAAGCTCGCTCACCTCGACCGCTTTGCTCAATCACCATAGGCACATAGCCTAAATTATTTGGGGTTGTATAAGCCATAATTATGCTTTAGCTGGTCCAGACATAAGCTCATCAAATGTTGTTTTTTTATTTTGCACTTTACACTGCGTCATAAACCACTCAACTACATTTACCTCAGTTGCAAGAGCTGTTGGCTCTTCAAGTCTTGAAGGTTCGGCATAAAACCATTGAACGGCTTCTTCTGTGTCATCAAAATTAAGTGCAAACTCATTCACCATCGCTTTAATTTGATCTGCAGTAGCGCGCAAATTATTTTTTTCTACAATTTCAGCGAGAATCAGTCTGAGCTTGCATGTTTTCTTCGCTTGATCTTCAAACATTGAGGGTTCTAATTTGAATTGTTTTAAATCAGCTCCACGCTGTTTTAAATTAGCGTAGGTCGATTGAGCCATGCGATTGATTTCAACATTAATTAATGTTTTAGGTAAATCTGCCTTACAAATATCTAATAACTGAGTAAAGACCTGCTCTTTTAATTTAATTTTTACTCTTTTGTCTAATTCTTGCTCTAGACTTTGTTTAATTTCTTCACGCATTTGATCAACATTACCATCAACAACGCCTAGCGATTGCGCAAACTGCGCATTAACTTCTGGAAGCTTAGGTTTTGCAATTAAAATAAAATTCACATTATATTGAACTGTTTTTCCTGCTAATTCTTTGGGGTTATGTGTTTCTGGATAATTCACTTCAAATGTTTTGGACTCACCTGCTTTTCCACCAACAAGATGATCATCAAAAATTGCGAAACGAGAATCGTCACCAAGGATAATCTGAATAGGTTTATCGCCTGTCGTTTCAACTTGTTTGTCATTAATAAAGGAAGTTAAAGTTAAAGTAAGTCGATCGCCTTTAGCGGAAGCTTCTTTAGACTCAATAAATTGGGCTCTTTGTTTAAGGAGGACATCGATGGTTTTATTCACATCTTTATCGGTAATTTGAGCGTCAGGCTTATCAATTGAAGCAGCTTTAAAGTCGCCTAAAGTGACTTCAGGGAATACTTCGAATGTCGCTGTATATTCAAAATCTTCATTTACTTGATTAAGGGGCTTATGCTGAATATTAGGCATGCCAACAACACGCAGTTTATTTTCTTGAATAGCTTGGCCAAATGAAGTCTCAATAGCTTCAGAGAAAACTTCTTCTTTTACTTGAGGACCATATTGTTGCTCAATCATCTTTAGAGGCGCTTTACCGGGTCTAAAACCAGGAACTTTTGCTGTTCGAGTTAGACGTTGAAAACGACTCGACATCTCTTTTTGAAGAGGTTCGACAGGCACTTTAACGGTTATGCGTCTTTCTAAATTACTTAATGTTTCAACTGCTGTAGCCATACTTAAAATTCCCTAAAATTCATATCTGTGGTGCGAAAGGAGAGACTCGAACTCTCACGCCTTGCGGCGCTGGAACCTAAATCCAGTGCGTCTACCAATTCCGCCACTCTCGCGATGATTAAAAAAGTTATATATAACAAAAATTTAGCTCTATTTTATAACAAGTTAGTCTTTATCTAAAAGGAATAATTCAATGAATCAATGAAATACGTAGATATTTTGATTTAAGATGTCATAAATTATTAGAAACTATAAAGTCACAAACCCAAAAGATTCAAATTGAAAACACGAGCCCTTAAATTGCAATTTCTCCCGTCCCTATTTTTCGTATGTCTTATGGCGTTCTATCTATCGGGCTGCAATTTTATCAGTTATGAGACCAAACCTATTGCGAATCAACAGGTTATTGAAAAAATCACCGCCAAAGAACCAGAAGATCCGAGATTTAAAGAATTTTTAAAAATTCAGGGATTTAAGGAGGATAGCCTTCCAATTAAAGAATGGGGGCTTAATGAGCTTATGCTTTGCGCACTTTTTTTCAACCCAAGAATTGAAATTGCAAAAAAAGAATGGGATGTTGCAAAGATTCAAGAAATGATCGCTCCAATTAAAGCGCCCTCCTCTGTTGGTTTTGAAAGCGGCAGACAAACTACAGGCGTCAAAGAAAACTCAAGAGATGCTTTTGGATTAAGTTTCACCACGTTATTTGAAACAGCTGATAAAGCTAAAATTAGAGAGGAAAGAGCAAGAAATCAGTCTTTGATCAAACGCTTAGAGCTAAGAAAGCTCGCATGGGATATTAAAACAGATCTCACATTAAATTATCTTCGCTATCATCAACTACTTCTAAAT
Organism: Candidatus Methylopumilus universalis; assembly: GCF_006364435.1. Lineage (NCBI taxonomy): Bacteria > Pseudomonadati > Pseudomonadota > Betaproteobacteria > Nitrosomonadales > Methylophilaceae > Candidatus Methylopumilus > Candidatus Methylopumilus universalis. The sequence continues at coordinate 729,774 of NZ_CP040977.1, forward strand.
CTTCAAATAATAAGAAGCGAAATTAAACTGCAAAATGAAATCTTAAATATGTTGAAAAAAAGAAAGTCACTTGGGCTAAGTTCATCAATAGATAGCAATTTCAATCAAATTGAACTGAATAAAAACATACAAAAATTAAATGAGGAGCAATACCAACTTAATGAAACAAAATCAAAATTAGCCTCGATTTTAGGTATATCAGCAGAAAAACTTAATACAATGAGAATTGCAAATATAAATATGGATCAAAGCATTGAGATCTTCAGCAAAACGCTTGATGATGAAACAAAACAACGGGATGTTATCAATCTTGGGCTTTTTAATCGTATTGATTTAAGAATAGCTTTAGCAAAATATGCAGTTTCAGAATCGCAACTAAAATTAAATGTAGCAAATCAATATCCAGATATTAGATTTTCACCTGCTTATATTTTTGATTACGGATCCAGCAAATGGCTTCTTGGTGTAACTTCACTAATTCCAACAGTGGAAAAAAATAAAAATCTAGTTGAAGAAGCAAAAAAACTAAGGGACATTGAAAGCTTACAAGTTGAAAAAATCCAAACGTCTATCATTAATGAACTCGCAAAACTAAGAGATAATTATACAAATGCTAAAGATATGGTGAGAAAAGATACTGAGGATCTATCTGCTGCAAATGCCTTAGAAAATTCAATTGAAAGTAAATTTAACCAGGGTGAAATTGACCGAATTGAATTAACTCAACAAAAATTAATTACTATGCAATATAAGCGAAGATTTTATACCAACAAAATTACACTAATGAAAATAGGATTTGATTTTGAAGCGCTTTTACAAGAACCTCTAAACACTAATAAAAATAATGAAAAATAAACTGAATGCCTTTCTTGTCATCCAAGCAATACTAATCCTAATTCTGGTTTGGTTATTAACTTATTTCGGCCGAGATGAATTTAACAATATAAAACCTAATTCAGATATTTCAAAAAACACTCAAAGTTTAATAAAGTCAGCCAATGGGGTTAACTATATAACTCTTAGCCCAGAAATACAGTCAAATAGCGGAATAAAGACCCAACCGGTTCAAACTTCAGATTACATAAAGAATCTTACAAATTATGCAACAGTCCTCAGCATTGACTTATTGATTGAACAAAAAAATAGATTTAATGAAATTAAAAATCAAATAAGCCTCTTATCCAATGAGTTAGAAAGGGATAAAAAAAATTACGAAAGATTCAAAGCTCTTAATGATGATAATAAAAACGTATCAGACAAAGCTTTACAAGAAATGAAAGTCAATTTTGAAAATACAAAAATAAAACTTCAGACCACCCAAGAACTTATAACTGGGATTAAGCAAAATATTAGAGCTCAATGGGGAGAAATAATACTATCGATGATTGACGCTGGGGCACGAAAAGAATTATTTGAATTTCTTGTTCAAGGAAAGGCAAGGATTATAAAAGTAACATTACCTGAAAATGCTGATAATCAACCTCCGAAAAATATTAGTTTAGCTTTAATCGACAATCTAAATGAAAAATTTTTAGCAAGTTATCTTGCAGAATCGCCTACATTAGATAAGTCGATAAAAGGAAAAACTTATTTTTACATTGTTTATAGCAATCAATTAAGAATTGATTCCAAAGTAATTGCAAATCAAGTTCAAGATAAACTATCTTCTGAATCCGGCAAGTACTTAGCAATTCCAAAAGAAGCAGTAATATGGAACTCAGGCCAAGCATGGGTTTACGTTCAATCAAGTGAAAATAAATTTTTCCGTAAATCTATTGAAACAAATACTGAGAGCTCAAATGGTTGGATTGTCAAAGAGAATCAAATTAAAGAAAATGACCTTATTGTAATTAATGGCGCTCAACTTTTACTCTCGGAAGAATTTAAATATCAAATAAAAAATGAAAACGATGATTAAATCAAAATGATGTCTTCTATCGTAAAGTTTTCAATAAGATATACAGGGGTCATCATCGGCCTTGCAGTTATTGCAATAATATTTGGGTTATACCAAATTACCAGAAGTCCCTTGAATGTTTTTCCTGAGTTTGCTCCTAACCAAGTTATTATTCAAACAGAATCTCCAGGACTTTCATCTGATTTAGTAGAGTCGCTCGTTACCCTACCTATTGAGAAAAATTTAGGGGGAACTATCGGCATTGAAACAATAAGATCCCAATCCATCCCTGGACTATCGGTTATCACAATCATTTTTAATGAGCAGACAGACATCTATAGAAATAGGCAGGTAATTTCTGAAAGACTTTCTTCGATTTCAAGCAGTATGCCTCCAGGTATTATCCCTAAAATAACGCCACTAACATCGGCAGCATCATCAGTTTTGGGTATTGGAATTACATCAAAGACAAAATCTTTAACTGAAATTAGGACAGTGACTGATCGAGTAATTATTCCTCATCTCTTGTCAATCCCAGGCGTTGCAGATGTAAATATATTTGGTGGCAAAGTTAAGCAATATCAAATTGAAATCCAGCCAGAAAAATTGATTCAATCAAATATTTCGATTGAACAAATAATTAATGCGGCTAGCAAGTCTTCTGGGGTAAGAGGGGCAGGTTTCATTGAAAATAGCAATCAAAGAATTATTGTTAATACAGAAGGCCAATCTAAATCTTTAGAAGATATTGGTAAAACACCTGTAATTAGTAATAAAAATCAGATCATTTATCTTAAAGATCTAGCTGTGATCAAAGAAGGGTCAGTCCCCACGATCAGCGCAGCATCAATCAATGGTGAGGAAGGAATTTATTTATCTGTCCAAGGCCAGTTGGGTTCTGACACTTATAAACTCACCCAGCTAATTGAGGCAGCAGTTTTAGATATAAAACCATCACTTCTTGATCAAGACATTCAAATTAACCCCGAATTATTTAGACCTGCAAATTTTATTGATGCTTCGATAAAGGGCGTTCGTCTTGACATATTAATTGGCTCATTGCTTGTTATTATAATTTTATTTTTATTTTTATTTAACCTAAGAACGGCTTTTATATCAGCAACAGCAATACCACTTTCACTTCTAAGTGCAATTATTGTTTTAAGCTATTTTAATCTTGGTTTAAATATTATGGTTTTAAGCGGTCTCGCTATTGCTCTGGGCGAGGTTGTTGATGACGCTATAATTGATTCTGAAAATATTTTTAGGCGATTAAAAGAAAATATAAAATTAAAGAATCCACTACCAATTAGCAAGGTTGTTTACGACGCATCAATGGAAGTGAGAAGTTCTGTAGTATATGCCACGATGATTGTTGTAACTGTTTTTCTTCCTCTTCTTTCGTTAAATGGCGTTGCTGGAAAACTTTTTGGCCCGTTGGGTATTGCATACATCCTATCAATATTAGCTTCTTTAGTTGTCGCGCTAACAGTCACCCCTGCTCTATCTTACCTCCTTCTTGGTAAATCAAACTTCAAGTCATCTGAATCACCATTAATGTCTTACATAAAGAATAAGTACATTGATGTACTTCATTTCATAGAAAAAAAATCAACTGCAATCATTTTGCTAACGTTCACATTTATCTTAATAGGATTTTCATTAGTCCCATTATTTAAAACACAATTCATTCCTCCACTTCACGAGGGTCACTTCATTATGCATATGACTACACTTCCGGGGACCTCAGAAAAAGAATCCTTGCGCATAGGAAACGAAATAAGTAAAAAAATTCGTGATATAACCGGGGTGAAATCTGTTGCACAGTGGGTAGGTAGATCACCAATGGGCGCTGATACATTTGGGACGCATTATAGTGAATTTGAAATTGAACTTAAAAATTCAGACGGGCCAACACAAGATAAAATCTTAGAGCAAATTGAAGACTTAACACAAAATAATAATTATGTAGGACTAAATTTTGCTATTAATACATTCCTAACAGAACGTATCGAAGAGACGATTTCAGGTTACTACTCTTCGGTAGTAATCAATATTTTTGGCACAAATCTTGACACTATTGACCAAGATACTCAAAAAATATCTTCTACTCTGGCTTCTATTAAGGGTGCAAAAAATATTAATATAGTATCCCCTGCTGGTACTCCTCAAATTACGATACATTTTTTATCTGAAAAATTAAGCCAATGGGGCATTCAAAAAACCGATCTTCTGAATGCTATTCGTGCAGCGTTTGAAGGTCTTCCAGTAGCGCAAGTATACGAAGGAAATGCAAAGGTAAATATTTCTATTATTTTAAACAAAAACTTTCGAGATGATATTACAGATATTCAAAAATTACCTATCATGGCAGCAGATGGCAAAATTGTTGAGCTAGGACAAGTTGCCTATATTGCTCAAGAAAACGGAAGGTCTAAAATTCTTCATCAAGGAGGAAAGCGCATTCAAACTATAACAGCTGATATTGATGAAAGAGATATTAATGATTTTAATAATGATCTAAAGAGTGAACTAAATAAACTTAAGTTAAATCAAGGTAACTACTATGAAATTACTGGGGCAGCTCAGGCGAATGCAAAATCACAAGAGGAACTTATAGTCCACTCTATTATTGCAGGTGCAGGCATACTACTAATGCTATATATAGCTTTTGGAAATCTGCGAAATTTATTACTTACATTATTTAATCTACCTTTTGCATTAATTGGGGGTGTATTTGCTGTTAGTTTTAATGCAGGTTGGATATCTATTGGCTCACTTGTTGGGTTTGTAACGCTTTTTGGAATTACCTTACGAAATTCAATAATGCTGATATCTCATTACCAACATTTAATTAATGTTGAGAATCACACTTGGAATTTGGAAACATGTATTAAAGGGGCTTCTGAAAGACTTCCTTCTATTTTAATGACTGCCATAGTCACTGCATTAGGTTTGCTTCCATTGGCTCTGGGAAGTGGTCAGCCAGGTAAGGAGATTGAAGGTCCTATGGCTAGTATTATTGTAGGCGGTCTTGTCACATCTACTATATTGAATCTTCTAATACTGCCAAGCATTATGTTACATTTTGGAAAATTCGAAAAAGAAGAATAAATTAATTTTCTTTAAAGAAATCAATCCATTTTTTAATATTAGAAGCCTTGTAAGCAATTTCATCAAATTCGCTTTTTGGATTCGATTGCGCAACAATCCCTCCTCCCGAATAGAAATGAAGCGTGTTATCTTTTTTGATCAATGTACGAATTGCAATATTAGTATCCATTTGGCGATTAAACCCGATATAGCCAATCGAGCCACAATAAATGTCACGTCTATGGGGTTCTAACTGATCAATAATTTCCATTGATCTAATTTTTGGAGTCCCTGTAATGGACCCTCCAGGAAAAGAATCTTTAAGTAACTTAGGCAGAGATGAGTGAGGCTTTAAAATACCTTCTACTATACTTTCAAGATGATGCACATTGCTATATGACTTGAGTTCACAAAGCGCTTTAACATTTACACTTCCAGGAATACAATTTTTACCCAGATCATTACGTAATAAATCAACAATCATTAAATTTTCTGCGCGATCTTTTTCGCTCTTAAGTAAGCGCTCTGCATTCTCTTTATCAATTGAAGGATTTGGATCTCTCGGCTCAGTGCCCTTAATAGGCCTCGTTTCAACATTTCCATCCGTTGATTTAATAAACCTCTCAGGAGATCCACATAAAACATCAAAATCTTCATGATGTAAATAGGCCATAAAAGGTGAGCGATTAATTGTTCTTAATTTTTTATATCCTGTCCAGCCACTACCTTCACACTGAGCATGATATTTATTGGAAATATTTATTTGGTAACAGTCGCCTGCTTTAATAAAAGCTAAAATTTTATTTACAATCAACTCGTAGGCATTGAAATCTAAAAGTGGTTTAGTTGATGAGCGAGTCTTAAATGAGTGATGACTAGCTTTTGCATTCTTAAATTTTTCAGCAAGATCGTTTAGATAATTATTTGTATCTTTATTTAATAAATGAGATGCAATACATGCTTTTTTTTCTTGATGATCTACAATCAAAGCCCAGTCATAGATACCAACCATCATAAGGGGAATGCCAACATGATCTTTATCGTTCTGAACGTATGTTTGCCCTAATTCGTAAGAAAAGTATCCTAAAGCTCCTCCAGTAAAGGGTAGCGAGGAATTTTGAACTTCAAATCGCGCAAGAACTTTATCTAAAACATCAAAAGCATTTTCCTTAACAATTTTTTTTTGATTGTCTTCTTCAATGCTGACAGTATTTTCATCTGCGATTATTTTGATAAATGGACGGCTGACTATAATGTCGAATCTAGATTTATCTGAAATATTTTTATCTAAATCATCATGAATACCGCTATCTAAATAGCAAGACCATGAATCATCAGCAATAGCTTCAAAATAAACGGAGCTATCCGAAAAGTAAGGCAATGAAATGAGGTGTGTATTATTCAACGGCTGTTGAGATTTAAACTTAATGATCTGAAATTATATGCTGATTAAATAATTAAGGGCGCATAAAGCGCCCTTAATTATTTAATGCCTTATAGAAATTTACTCTAGGTTTGCGTGAATTGCGCGCATACCTTCTTCAGTCAATCCTTTAGCATGAATTAATTCTGAAATAACTGCTTCAAGGTAGATCAATGTAGATAATTCAAATGAAGTGCCCATAGGCATTCCTTGGGTAAGACCAAAAGAATCATCATTACCAATTTGTACAGTTAAATCAGCCATATCCGACATAGGTGATTTATTTTTCATTGAAACAACAACGATCTTAGCGCCTTTTGATTTAGCAGTTTCAAGAAGCGGCAAAAGTGTTTTTGTGCCTCCAGAACCTGAAATCACTAGAAATAGATCGCCTGCTTTAATTGCTGGCGTCACAATTTCGCCCACCATATTAACCTGATAGCCACTATGCACGAGACGCATTGCAAAAAAGCGTGAAACAAGTCCTGATCGCCCAGCGCCACCTACAAAAATACGACCTGCTTCATCTATAAGCTTAAGAAGCTTAGCCGCATTACTTTGCTCAGTCACTGCTAAAACGCTTGAAATTTTATCTAATAGTAATTTTTGATGCATGTTGAACCCTTTTTATTTAAAAATAAACAGCCTATAAAAAAAATCCCGACTCATTGCTAAGTCGGGACTTGATTTAGTTTATCAATAATTGTTTCTTAACAATTATCCATGAGCAATTTTTGTGATTTCTGCAGCAGCAGCAGCTGGATCAGCAGCGCCGTAAATTGCAGCACCAGCAACAATAATAGATGCACCAGCATCTTTAACTTGCTGAGTCGTAGCAGCTTTAACACCACCAGCAACTGAAATTTTAACGCCAGTTTTTAAACCAGCAATCATAGCTAAGTCAGCAAAAGGAGTGTGACCAGCAGCTTGTGCATCAAGACCAGTGTGAACACCGATAATTTGAACGCCTGCAGCAACACATTCTTTTGTTAAAGCTTCTTTGTTTGCAACGTTGATCATGTCAACTTGAACTTCTTTACCATATTTCTTAGCAGCAGCAACTACGCCTTTGATTGTAGCAATGCCTGAAGCGCCAAGAACTGTACAGATGTCTGCGCCAGCTTTGTAGAATGGCTCAGACTCATATTCACCTGCATCCATTGTTTTTAAGTCAACAAGGATTTGGTTCTTTGGGAATTTTGCTTTTAATGTTTCAAGAAGCTTGATACCGTTATGCTTAATGCATGGTGTACCAATTTCAAGGATGTCTACGTGTGGAGCAACTTTAGCTGCTAATGCAACTGTTGCGTCAAAATCTAATGAATCTAATGCCATTTGTGTTAAAGCCATGGTTTTTCTCCGTATTTATTACAAGTTTTCTAAAATAGTTCGTTGCTAAAAGGAAGTTTGAACTTCATGAAGCAGGAAACCGATCATATAGGGCTAATCATTTTGTGTCAATAATCAACCCTACTCACTCTATAGTCATTTAAGGTCATTTTTATGACAATAAATGGTTTATAGCTTTTCGTTTAAAGCTGTTTCGAGTTTGTTTTGATCCACTACGAAACCACGAATACCTTCTGAAAGTTTTTCAGTTGCCATCGCATCTTCATTCAATGCAAAGCGGAATTCATCCTCAGTCATTTTAGCTGGGGCTGATTTTGTAGCGCCGCCGTCTTTGAGTAACCTTGGCAAATCTCCCTGGGTTGCTTCAAGCTCCTGAAGTAAATTTGGTGCAATTGTTAAGCGATCACAACCAGCTAGTGCTGTAATTTCACCGATATTTCTAAAGGATGCGCCCATCACAACTGTTTTATATCCATGCTCTTTATAGTAAGCGTAAATTTTACGAACAGATATAACGCCTGGATCTTCTTCTGAAGAATAAGTATTACCAGTTTTAGCTTTATACCAATCAAGGATACGACCAACAAATGGTGAAATAAGAAATACGCCAGCCTCAGCGCATGCGCGGGCTTGTCCGAAACCAAAAAGAAGTGTTAAGTTACAATTAATGCCTTCTTTTTCTAAAATTTCGCCTGCTTTAATCCCTTCCCATGTGGAAGCCAATTTAATAAGTACGCGATCTTTTTTAACGCCAGCCTCATCGTAAAGACCAATTAATTTTCTACCCTTTTTAACCATCGCATCAATATTGAAGGATAAGCGCGCATCTACTTCAGTAGAAATACGGCCAGGAATATGTTTTAGGATTTCAAGCCCTACAAGCACAGCTAACTTGTCAGCTGCATCTTCAACTTGCTGAGCTTTGTTACTGCTTTTAGATTTAGCGTATGCAATAGCTTCTTTAATCATAGGCTCACACTGAGGGAGCGTACTTGCTTTTAATAACAAAGATGGGTTAGTCGTTGCGTCGTAAGGTTTTACTGTTTTAATTGCTTCCACGTCACCAGTGTCTGCAACGATCGTTGTCATGCCTTTTAATTGCTCTAATAATGTTGCCATTGCTTTAAATCTCCAAAAAATGATGTCTTTGAAATCGGATCGTAAATTATATATGAATTGACTCTCAATCCTAAGATTTCAAAACATGTTTTACGCTTTAAATCACTAATTTTTGAGTAAACCTAGCATTTCTTCATAAAAATAAATATGAATATTACATTTTAATGAAAATTAACAGACTTTAATGCTTTTTAAATGCATTTTAAGAGTATTTAGCTACATATTTTGTAATATGATGCTGATTTTCATTACCTTTTCCACCCTCCACAATCACCAGCACATTAAACCAAAACACTAGGATAAGGATTCAGATGACAATAAGGTGTTAATTTGGCAAAATGACGTCTTTTTATGACGCCTCACATTAAAGATTTTTGAAGTTAACTGTCTTTGTCTTAAAAACCAATTAAACTAAAACACCATTACTAAAAATTAAATTCTAAGTTCTTCAAGTTACTAACCTAAGGGCCTTTATGTCAGCACATGTCATTCCACTAGAAAATCTTCGAAATACAGATGTTGGGTCTGTTGGAGGGAAGAATGCATCTCTAGGTGAAATGATTTCTCAACTTCATGCTAAAGGTGTTCGAGTACCTACTGGATTCGCAACCACAGCACATGCATTTAGAGAATTTTTAGCCCATAACGCGCTCGACGAAAAGATTGCCAACGAACTTAAAACATTAAATACAGACGATACTTCTGCACTCGCAATTAGCGGAAAAAAAGTAAGGCAATGGATTATTGATACACCCTTCCCGTCTTCTTTAGAAAAAGCTATTGAAGAAAACTATACACGACTCACAAAGAATTCTGCAGAAGGGATGACTTTCGCAGTGAGATCTTCTGCTACCGCAGAAGACTTACCTGACGCCTCATTTGCAGGCCAGCAAGAAAGTTTTTTAAATATCCATGGTGTAGAAAATATTAAACATGCGATCAAGGAAGTTTTTGCGTCACTCTATAATGATCGGGCTATTTCATATCGCGTACATAAAGGTTTCGTGCATGCTGATGTTGCAATTTCAGCAGGCGTGCAACAGATGGTAAGAAGTGATATTGGCTGCTCAGGTGTAATGTTTACGATCGACACCGAGTCTGGATTTAAAGATGTTGTATTTATTACCGCCTCTTATGGTTTAGGAGAAACGGTTGTTCAGGGGGCTGTTAATCCAGACGAATTTTACGTCTTCAAACCTCTTTTAAAAGTAGGTAAACCAGCAATCGTCAGACGCTCCATTGGATCTAAAAAAATTAAAATGGTTTTTAGTGACGCAACACAAGCTGGGAAAAGTACACATACGATTGATGTAGATCCTAAAGAAAGTGATTCGTTTAGCTTAAACGATCAAGATATTTTAGAGCTTGCTCAATATGCCGTCACTATTGAATCTCATTATGGATGTCCTATGGATATTGAATGGGGTAGAAATGGTTTAGATGGAAAAATTTATATCCTCCAAGCAAGACCTGAAACCGTAAAGTCTCAATCAAAAAACGCAATTGAAGTTTTTAAATTAAAGGGAACTGGTAAAGCCATTGTCGCTGGACGTGCGGTCACCCAAAAAATTGGTGTTGGTCCCGTTCGCATTGTGAAAGACCCATCTGAAATGCATTCCGTGCAACCTGGCGATGTTCTGGTTGCAGATATGACTGATCCAAATTGGGAGCCTGTCATGAAAAGAGCTGCAGCACTCGTTACTAACCGAGGTGGTCGCACATGTCATGCCGCGATCATTGCGCGCGAACTTGGTATTCCAGCTATTGTAGGAAGTGTCGATGCAACTGAGCTTCTTCAGGAAGGTGAGATTGTCACCGTATGTTGTTCAGAAGGAGAAACTGGATTTGTTTTTCAAGGTGCCCTTGAATATGAGGTGAATACAGAAAAAGAAACTATCCTTTCTACCCCACCAGTGAAAATTATGATGAATGTCGGCAATCCAGATATGGCATTTACGTTTGCTCAAACACCAAATGATGGCGTAGGTTTAGCGCGTCTAGAATTTGTGATTAATAATATGATTGGGATTCATCCTAAAGCCATTTTAAATTATGCCGCCATGCCGCAAGATATTCAAAAACAAATCGCATATCGTGCGCGCGGCTATGCAAATCCTAAACAATTTTATATCGATAAAGTGGCTGAGGGTGTTGCAACGATTGCAGCAGCGTTTTACCCAAAACCCGTGATCGTAAGAACCTCTGACTTCAAATCGAATGAGTATAAAAAATTAGTAGGTGGAGATATTTACGAGCCAGATGAAGAAAATCCAATGATCGGTTTTAGAGGTGCAGCACGTTATATGTCAGAAGATTTTAAAGAGTGTTTCGTCATGGAATGCCAAGCTATGAAAAAGGTACGTGAAACATTAGGCTTAGTAAATGTTGAAATCATGATTCCATTTGTGAGAACACTGGAAGAAGCAAAAGAAGTGACATCAATCATGGCAGCAAACGGACTTAAACGCGGGGAGCACGGACTTCGTTTAATTATGATGTGTGAAGTGCCGTCTAACGCAATCTTAGCTGAAGCATTTCTTGAGTACTTCGATGGATTCTCAATTGGATCAAATGATTTAACTCAACTGACATTGGGTACCGATCGCGACTCTGGTATTTTGGCAGATGGTTTTGATGAAAGAAATGATGCAGTAAAATTATTAATTCAAATGGCAATTAAAGCCGCTAAAAAAACAAAGAAATATATTGGGATTTGTGGCCAAGGTCCATCAGATCATCCCGACTTTGCTGAATGGCTTGTTAAAGAAGGTATTTCATCTATGTCACTCAATCCTGATACAGTGATCAGTACCTGGAAACGTATTAGCCAAAAATAATGTCACAACAAAAAAGAACAGCGTTCTTTATCTCAGATGGAACAGGCATTACAGCTGGCGCATTAGGCCAACTTTTAGCACACTTTCCAGAAACACAATTCACGCAAATTAGAATTCCATTTACTGATTCCGACGCTAAAGTGGATGATGCGCAAAAACGTATCGTCAATGCAAGAATGGAAAATGGGCAAAGACCCATTGTCATCATGTCGATTGGCAATCAAAAACTTCGCGCTGAACTTAAAGAAGTTGATGCTTACTACATCGATCTTTTTGATTCATTTATTGATCCTTTAGGTGTTGAATTAAAAGAAGAACCGCTGACACGACCGGGTGTGGCACATAGTATTTCAGGCACTAATTATTCAGACAGAATGGAAGCAATTAATTTTGCATTAGGCCACGATGACGGCATGACACATAATGGTTTAAATCAAGCCAATGTCATTTTAGTGGGCGTATCAAGATCAGGCAAAACACCAACAAGCATTTATCTCGCGATGCAATTTGGTATTAAAGCCGCGAACTACCCTCTCACACCTGAAGATTTTGAAAGAAAAGCGCTGCCGCCTATTTTAGAAGGTTATATTGATAAAATTTTCGGGCTAACAATACAAGCAGATCGCTTAAGTAGCCTTCGAAGTGAAAGACGACCAAATAGTACATATGCTTCGCTTGATAACTGCAGAAAAGAAATTACTGATTGTGAAAATCTTATGAAGCGAGCAGGCATTCCTTGGGCAGATTCGACTACACGCTCAGTCGAGGAACTATCAGCTATCATCCTACAAAAAATCCGCCAACCAAATACCTAAAAAGTATTACTTTAATTCGGCTTTAATTTTATCTACTATCTCTGGTGAGTCAGGCGCTACATCACTCGTAAATGCATATACTTTTTTACCTTGAGGCAATATTAAGTATTTATGAAAATTCCATTGAGGCATTGAACCTGAGGCCTTAATGAGCTCTTGATAGAATGGATTTGCATTTTTACCAGTGACGTTTGATTTTGATGTCATTGGAAATTCAACCGCATAAGTTAATTTACAAAAATCTTTAACTTCTTTATCAGTACTTAACTCTTGGTTAAAGTCATTAGATGGAAAGCCGATCACCAATAAACCTTTACTATGGTATTTCTTATAAAGCGCTTCTAAAGAATTAAACTGTGGCGTAAATCCGCACTTACTTGCGGTATTCACGACAAGTATAGGTTTTGACTGATAATCACACAGGTTGATTTTCTCACCTTGAAGTGTATTAAATTGATGGTCATATAGAGGAAGGCAAGCTGCATAAGACATAACAGGAATCATCCAAAAAAGTAATAAAGATTTTAAAAGGTTTTTCATGAACTAATTATCCTGAATTAATGTCATTATGACAATTGGCATTTTAAATAATTCAACTATATGAAAAAAATTAAATTTTATATTTTTCTGATTTTCGCTTTTAATATCATTTGTGCGCATGCAAATTCTGGAAATGATTATCTTATATATGTAAGTAGCAGTTTTGATAAGCATCCTACTTATCTCAAATCGTACTCTATAGGCTATTGGATTCCTCAGGCATCTATCCTTAAAAATTCAAGTAAGTCAGTTTTCACTTCAAGCGCTTCTTGCGAAAAAGATCATTATGGAAGGCTGATTCTATCTCTAGAGCCACATCTTTTTTATAACCCACTGATGAAAATACTTTACGGAGGTATTACAACAAAAGTGTATGGATATAACGGAAAAATAATTACAACGATAAAGTCTGAAGATGAGGTGCCAGGATATCTCACCATATTGCACGAAAAATTAATTGATCAGCTTTATAAAAAAATCTTAATAAAACTTCAAAATCAAATTAGTTCTAATGAAGCAGTTAATTTATATTTAAAGCAAAAAAATGGGCCTATTGAAGGGACTTTTTGTTTAATGCTTAACTAAGTTTTTACGAGGAAGCCTTGAGAGGAATCGATTTATTTTTCCATCGAGATGGCGCTTCTGAATAAATAGACTTGCCATGAGCGTCGATAGATACCATTACTGGCATATCTTTCACTTCAAATTCATATATAGCTTCCATACCTAATTCAGGAAATGCAACTACCTTAGATGAAGTAATGGCTTTTGAAACCAAATAAGCCGCACCCCCTACTGCGCTTAAGTAAACGGATTGATATTTTTTGATTGTCTGCACCGCACTTTCACCGCGTTCTGCTTTTCCAATAGTGCCCATAATACCCAATTCGGCTAACATCATTTCCATAAACTGATCCATACGTGATGCAGTTGTAGGGCCTGCTGGACCTATTACTTCATTACGAACAGCATCAACAGGCCCCACATAATAAATAAATTTATTTTTTAAGTTTACCCCAACAGGTAAAGCTTCTCCCTTCTTAAAGAGATCAGCAATTTTTTTATGTGCACCATCTCTTGCAGTGAGTAATTTTCCAGATAATAAAAGTAAGTCGCCTTCTTTCCACTCTTCAATTGATTTTTTATCGATTGAGTCAAGATTAATTCTTTTAGCTTCTTTTTGAGCAGCCCAAGTATCTTTAGGCCATAAACTTAAATCAGGTATTTTAAAATGTGCTGGGCCTGAGCCATCCAAGGTGAAGTGCGTATGTCTTGTTGCTGCACAATTTGGTATTAATGCAACAGGCAAGGAGGAAGCGTGGCAAGGATAATCGATGATTTTAACGTCAAGCACAGTGGTTAAACCACCAAACCCTTGTGCGCCTATACCTAGCTGATTTATTTTATTATAAAGTTCTATACGCAACTCCTCCGTCTTATTCTTTGCGCCGCGCTTAACGAGCGAGTGAATATCGATCGGCAACATCAGTGACTCTTTTGCCATTAACATGGCTTTTTCAGAAGACCCGCCAATACCAATACCAATCACGCCAGGTGGACACCAGCCCGCTCCCATCTCAGGAACGACTTTTAATACCCAATCTACAATACTATCCGATGGGTTAAGTGTTATGAATTGAGCTTTATTTTCTGAGCCTCCACCTTTTGCACTAATAGAAATGCTTACTTTGTTACCTTTGATTAACTTCACGTGCGTGATTGCGGGTGTATTGTCTTTTGTGTTCTGTCTCTTGCCAGCTGGATCTGACACCATAGATGGGCGAAGCGGATTATCTTGATTTGAATAAGCGCGTTTAACACCTTCATTCACCATATCTTCGATTGAAAGATCTGATTCCCACTCCACATTCATTCCAACTTCAATAAAGGCAATCACAATGCCCGTGTCTTGACATATAGGTCTATGACCTAAGGCGCTCATTTTTGAGCTCGTAAGAATCTGAAGCATGGCATCTTTAGCAGGAATAGATGTTTCTTTTTCATATGCTTCACGCATAGATAGAATAAAATCTTCTGAATGATAGTAAGAAATAAATTGCAAAGCATCACTGATGCTTTCGATAAAATCTTCTTTTTTTATAGATGTCTTCATGTATTAAATTTCAGTAATCTCGATCACTTTTTTTGGTTTGTATTCTGGCATCTGATCAAAATTTAAATATCGATAAATTGAATCTAAGTCTTTCGAAAGTTTTTGATTACTAATAGCAAGATATTCATCAAGCGTTGGAATTTTTCCTAAAGAAGCGCAAACTGCTGAGAGTTCTGCAGATCCTAAATATACTTGCGCATCTTTTCCCATGCGATTATCGAAATTTCGTGTGCTTGTTGAAAAAACATGTGCTCCATCATCAACTCTCGCCTGATTTCCCATGCATAGAGAACATCCAGGTACTTCTGTTCGAGCGCCTACTTTATTGAAGACATCATATACACCCTCTTTCTTAAGCTCTGTTTCATCCATACGAGTAGGAGGTACGATCCATAATCGTGTTGGGATTTTATCTGTATCTTCAAGCACTCTAGCTGCTGCTCGATAATGTCCAATATTAGTCATGCAACTTCCAATGAATACCTCATCAATTTTATTACCTGCAATCTCAGACAAGGGCTTAATATTATCTGGGTCATTTGGACATGCAATTAATGGCTCTTTAATTTCATCAAGATTAATTTCAATAATACTTGCGTACTCTGCATCATGATCAGCTTCTAATAATGCTGGATTTTTTAACCAATCCTCCATTGCTTTCATGCGACGCAATAATGTTCTTTTATCTTCATAATTGTTATCAACTAAATTTTTAATAAGCGCAATATTAGATTTGATATATTCAATAATCGGTTCTTTATTAAGTTTTACCGTACATCCATTTGCAGATCTTTCAGCCGATGCATCAGCAAATTCAAATGCTTGTTCAATTTTTAGATCAGGCAACCCTTCAATTTCTAAAATACGTCCATTAAAAATATTTTTTTTATTTTGTTTTGCTACCGTGAGATCACCATTTTTAATAGCAGCATAAGGTATTGCATTTACGAGATCTCTTAATGTAATACCTGGTTGCATCTTTCCCCTGAATCTCACCAAGACTGATTCAGGCATATCAATTGGCATGGCTCCCATGGCTGCTGCAAAAGCTACAAGGCCTGAGCCTGCTGGGAATGAAATACCTATAGGAAAGCGCGTATGGGAGTCACCACCTGTGCCTACAGTATCTGGAAGTAAAAGGCGATTAAGCCAAGAGTGAATAATTCCATCGCCAGGTCTTAAAGTAACCCCTCCTCTACTCGACATAAACTCAGGAAGCTCGTGTTGTAATTTAAGATCTACAGGCTTCGGATAGGCTGCTGTGTGGCAAAAACTTTGCATGACTAAGTCAGCATTAAATCCGAGACAAGCTAATTCTTTTAACTCGTCTCTTGTCATTGCACCCGTTGTATCTTGCGAACCAACAGAGGTGACTTTCGGCTCACAATATGTGCCAGGCCTAACACCAACACCTGCCGGCAAGCCGCAAGCCCGACCGACCATTTTTTGCGCAAGCGTAAATCCTTTTTTAGAAGAGATAGCTGGCGCAGGAGTTAAGAATAGAGTGCTTGCAGATAATTTTAAAAACTCCCTTGCTTTAGATGTTAATCCTCGACCAATAATAAGAGGTATCCTGCCACCTGCGCGATATTCATCTGCAAGCGTAAATGGTATTAAATTAAATGTAGCGATGGATTCGTTTTTACTATTTAGAATTTTTCCTTCAAATGGTTGAATAGTAATTTCATCTCCTGTTTTCATCCGACTAACATCACACTCAATAGGAAGTGCGCCTGAATCTTCTGCTGTATTAAAAAATATAGGCGCAATCTTATTACCTAATACAATGCCACCCGTTCTTTTGTTTGGAATAAAAGGAATATCACTTCCCATGTGCCATTGAAGAGAGTTAATTGCTGATTTCCTTGATGAACCTGTTCCTACAACATCACCCACATAAGCTATAGGTAATTGTCTTGTTTTTAAGTCCTGAATTGTTTTAATGCCGTTTGGCATTTTATTCACTAACATCGCTTTTGCATGTAATGGGATGTCTGGTCTCGACCAAGCTTCTTGCGCTGGGGAAAGGTCATCGGTATTTGTTTCGCCATCTGCTTTAAAAACAATTGCTTTTATTTCTTTGGGTAATGCGGATTTTTTTAAAAACCAATCGCCATTCGCCCATGACTCCATTAGCTTCATTGCAGCTTTATTACCTGACTTTACTTTTTCACTTACATCGTGAAACGCGTCAAAAATTAAAATGATATGAGATAAAACTTTAACAGCATCATCAGCAAGATCTGAGTCTAGAAGAGAAATAAGTGATTGAACGTTATAACCACCAACCATGGTTCCTAATAATTCAATAGCATACTTAGGTGAAATGATTTTTGATTGTTCTATACCCTTCGCAATATCTGTAAGGTAAGCAGCCTTAATATAAGCAGCTTGATCAACACCTGATGGAACGCGATGACAAAATAATTCCATCAACGTCTGAGTATCTTTTGTATCGGGTGACTTTAATAAGGTGACGAGTTCTGCGGTTTGCTTTGCTGTCAGAGGAAGTGGCGGCAGGCCCTCATTTAAACGGTTAGCGGCTTCTTTTCTGTAATCATCGATCATTGGATTTTGATGGGCTTTAAAAAGGTAATTGAATATCGATTAGTATAAAGCCAATGCATTCGTCTTTAAAAGATAAATCACTAGAATATGGCGGAAGGGGCGGGATTCGAACCCGCGTTAGGTTATTCACCTAAACACGCTTTCCAGGCGTGCGACTTAAACCGCTCATCCACCCTTCCGAAAAGAGTCGGCATTATAACTTATGCCTCACTTCGCTTTAAGAATGATCTTTTCTCTCTTGATTAAAATTCGCAGTCGTATTAAGGTTGACCTATTGAATTTATTTACCGTACGTCTACCGCAGTACATCCGTTTTAATAATTTCATAACTTATTGATTTATTTAGCATTTATTATTAATTAACTATTAACTTAGGGGCGATTTATGGGCTTAGAAACATTAAATAATCTTGGAGTAAAACATCCATTTAAGGCCAAATATGACAATTATATTGGCGGTAAATTTGTACCTCCAGTAGACGGCAAATACTTTGAAAATATTTCACCAGTCACCGGCAAAGTTTTTTGTGAGGTTGCACGTTCAAACGAAAAAGATATTAATTTGGCGCTAGATGCAGCGCATGCAGCCAAAGATGGCTGGGCTAAGAAGAGCCCTACTGAACGCGCAAATATTTTGATGCAAGTAGCAGACATCATGGAAAAAAATCTTTCAACGATTGCGATTGCTGAAACAATCGACAACGGCAAGCCTCTCCGTGAAACTACTTATGCTGATATTCCATTAGCGATCGATCACTTCAGATACTTTGCAAGCTGTGTTAGAGCGCAAGAAGGCAGTATCGGTGAAATTGATCACGAGACAATGGCTTATCATTTTCATGAGCCTTTAGGTGTTGTCGGACAAATTATTCCATGGAACTTCCCTATTCTTATGGCAGCCTGGAAATTAGCGCCTGCGATTGCTGCAGGTAATTGTGTAGTCATTAAACCAGCAGAACAGACACCTGTATCACTCCTAGTTGTGCTTGAGTTAGTAGGTCATCTCATCCCCCCTGGTGTATTAAATATTGTGAATGGTTTCGGTTTAGAAGCTGGTAAACCACTTGCAAGCTCGCCACGTATTGCAAAAATTGCATTCACAGGCGAAACATCAACAGGTCGATTGATTATGCAATATGCATCACAAAATCTTATTCCAGTAACTTTAGAGCTTGGTGGTAAATCACCTAATATCTTCTTTGAAGATGTGATGGATAAAGATGACAACTTCTTTGATAAAGCGCTAGAAGGCTTTACATTGTTTGCGCTCAATCAAGGTGAAGTATGTACATGCCCTTCACGTGCCTTAATCCAAGAATCTATTTACGATAAATTTATGGAGCGTGCACTTAAACGTGTTGCGGCAATCAAACAAGACAATCCCCTTGATATGACAACAATGATCGGCGCTCAAGCATCAAGTGAGCAAGTTGAAAAAATTATGTCTTATATGAAGATTGGTCAAGAAGAAGGCGCTCAAATCCTCATCGGTGGTAATCGTAAAAAATTAAGTGGTGAACTCGCAGAAGGATATTACATTGAACCTACTGTATTCAAAGGTCATAACAAAATGCGTATTTTCCAAGAGGAAATTTTTGGACCTGTCGTTTCCGTTACAACATTTAAAGATGAAGATGAAGCGCTTGAAATTGCAAATGATACGCTCTATGGCTTAGGCTCAGGCGTATGGTCACGCAACGGCAATCGCGCATTTAGAATGGGCAAAGGCATTCAAGCAGGTCGTGTATGGACTAATTGCTACCATGCTTATCCTGCACATGCAGCATTTGGTGGCTATAAACAATCAGGTATCGGTCGCGAAACACACAAGATGATGCTTGATCACTACCAACAAACAAAGAATCTTCTAGTGAGCTACAGTGAAAATAAACTTGGTTTCTTTTAAGATTCAATTTAACTAAAATCAAAGGCAGGACTTATACGTCTTGCCTTTCTTTTTTATGGAAAAAACTTTTACACGCATAGATACAACAGAAACTGCAAACACACTGATTGATTCTTTAAAGGAAAAATATGGTGAAATTATATTTCATCAATCAGGTGGCTGTTGTGATGGAAGCGCACCTATGTGTTATCCCAAGAGTGAATTTTATTTAGGCGGCTCAGACGTTGAAGTTGGTATGACGCATGGTGTTCATTTTTATATGGGCGCTAGTCAATTCTCCTACTGGGAACACACACATTTAACGCTCGATGCCATACCAGGCAATGGTGGCCAGTTTTCACTAGAAAATGGAACAGGCATGCGCTTTATTATTCGGTCGCGTTTATATAGCGATGAAGAATGGGCGTATTTAAGCCAACATCCTGTTAAACATTGCGGGTAAAAGGCGTTCCCTTAGGTTAAAATAATCACTGGCGGGCCTCCCCGCATTGTAATTTAGCCAACCTGGTCAGATGCGGAAGCAAGCAGCCACAACTAAAGAAACAAGTGCCGGGGGTCTGGCTCGCCTCTTATTAAATTGGATTGGTTAAAAATTATTCATGAGCTATCAAGTTCTTGCACGCAAATATCGTCCCCGTTCGTTTGATACGCTCGTCGGTCAAGCGCATGTTGTGCAAGCACTCAAAAATGCACTCGATCAAAAAAGACTTCATCATGCTTACTTATTTACAGGTACACGTGGTGTCGGCAAAACGACATTAGCGCGAATTCTAGCGAAAGCGCTTAATTGTGAAAATGGGATTAGCTCCTCACCCTGCGGCACTTGTTCCGCATGTACGGAAATTGATCAAGGCCGCTATGTAGATCTCATTGAAGTCGATGCGGCATCCAATACGCAAGTCGATAATATGCGAGATTTGTTAGATAACGCTCAATACGCACCGACCCAAGGGCAATTTAAAATCTACATCATCGACGAAGTGCATATGCTTTCAAAAAGTGCATTTAATGCAATGTTGAAAACATTGGAGGAACCTCCTGAACATGTCAAATTTATTCTAGCAACTACTGATCCGCAAAAAGTCCCAGTCACTGTTTTATCAAGATGCCTCCAATTTAATTTAAAACAGATGCCGTCTGCTTCTATTTCAGAGTACATGGAAAAGATATTAAAAGAAGAAGCAATTAATTATGAAATCAATGCAATTTATTTAATTGCAAAAGCTGCAAATGGAAGCATGCGTGATGCGCTATCAATCTTAGATCAAGGCATTGCCTATTGTGGTGGAATAATAGAAGAAGCGACAATTAAAAAAATGTTAGGTGCAATAGATCAATCATATTTATTTAATTTAATTCAAGCGGTTATTGATCAAGACGGGCAAAAAGTGATTGAAATTGCAAAACACATGGATGAAAGAAATTTATCTTTTGAAGCGGCACTTAATGACTTAGCAAATCTCATTCAAATAATTAGCGTGACTCAAGCAATTCCAGAGAGCTTAGAAGTTTCTTATCTTGATCGCAATCAAGTGATCACATTATCCAAAAAAATAAGTGCAGAACAATTACAACTTTTATATCAAATTACGATATTAGGTCGACGAGATCTTTATTTGGCACCCGATGAGTATGCAGGCTTCACAATGACGCTTCTTAGAATGCTTTCCTTTTCCCCTCAAGATGCAGTGATTGCCAAAAATCCAGCAATTGCAAAAAATGATGTTGCTCATAGCGCAACAAAAATGGAATCTGCGGCAATATCGAGAGATGTTTCATCTGAAACATTTGAAATTAAAAAAAAAATTGAAGTAACTCAAGAAATTGATGAAGATATATCAGATAAAGAAATATCAAAAGAAGCAGTCCCATTTAATGGAAATTGGCGTGAACTTGTTAACCAACTAAAACTAGGCTTAGTCAAAGCGCTTGCGCAGCAGTCTGAACTTGTAAGCTTTAAGAATAACGAAATAATTTTGTCAATTGCAGATGAGCATAAGCATCTTCTTAATGAAGCCTATCAAAAAAAATTAGAACTGAGTTTGTCAGAGCACTTCAGTCAACGCATTAAACTTGTAATCCTTCAAAAAGGTGCAAATAATTCACCGCTCAAACAAAAACAAGAAGAACGGTCAACACTTATGAAAGATACTGAAAATGCTATCCTTCAAGATCAATTCGTAAAATCACTACTTACTGAATTTAATGCTGAGATTATTCCATCTAGCATTAAACCTAATCAAACTACATAAGGAGTCATCATATGATGAAAGGCGGCATGGGCAATTTAATGAAACAAGCGCAAATGATGCAAGCTAATATGCAAAAAGCGCAAGATGAACTTGGGCTAATAGACGTTGAAGGTTTAGCAAGTAATGGGCTTGTTAAAATCGCTATTTCTTGCAAGCATCAAATTAAAAAAATATCGATCGATCCTTCTGTCATGAATGATCACGAAATGTTAGAAGATCTTCTCATTGTAGCTTTTAAAGATGCATTGCAAAAAATTGAACAAACTACCAATGCTAAGATGGGCAATATGTTGCCTCCTGGCATGAAATTACCTTTCTAAATTCACTGCATGAAAAATACTGAAGCACTGGAACAGCTCGTTGATGCCTTAAGGTGCTTACCAGGTATTGGCCCTAAATCAGCTTTACGTATGGCTTATCATCTTCTACAGCACAATAGAAAAGGTGCCTCGCAACTCTCAAGCGCTATTGCTAACGCAATCGAATTAGTTGGTCACTGCTCACATTGTAATAACTTTTCTGAAGAAGTGATTTGTTCACTTTGCTCATCGAAAGATCGTGATCCATCCATACTCTGCGTGATCGAAATGCCAAGTGATCTCATGATGTTGGAACAAACGCATTCCTATAACGGCATGTATTTTATTTTAATGGGCAAGCTCTCACCTTTAGATGGTATTGGCCCTAAAGACATTCATCTAGACAGGCTTTTAAAACGTCTTGATGCTGGAATTGTTAAAGAAGTAATCTTAGCGAATAATTTTACGGTCAGTGGAGATGCGACAGCCCACTATGTCACTGAGCTCCTTAAAGCACGTGGTATTCGGTTAAGTCGAATAGCAAGAGGTTTGCCCATGGGTGGTGAAATTGAATACGTGGATAGCGGGACTCTTGCTCAGGCAATGATTGAACGTAAAATAATTAAGGACTGAGATAGCTTAAGAGATCAGACGGCTTATCAATAATGTGCTGAGCATTCCAAGTGTTTGCATCATCCCCTGCTTCTAAATAACCATACCGTGCCACTATACTTACCATACCAGCATCATTTGCAGCCATGACATCACGTCGATCATCGCCTAAATAAATAATATCAGATGGTTGTATTGAGAGGAGTTGTGATGCTTTAAGAAGTCCTTCGGGTGAGGGTTTGGGGACGCCAACTTCATCACCTGCAATCAGACATTCTGTACTTGATAAAAGTGGATGAGAAGACACCAGAGGCTGTGCAAATTTCTTTGCTTTATTCGTGACAATACCCCAAGAAATTTCTCTAAGATTTAAAGTATTAATCAATTCTTCAATACCTTCCATACATTGCACATTATGATTAAAAACTTCTTTATAAATATCTAAAAATTCTTGCACACGAGCATCATAAGCAGGATCATTTTTATCCATATCAAAACCTGCTTTAAGCAAACCTGCCGCACCATGGGAAGCAAAAGGACGGCCTACCAAAAAAGGGATGGGGGGTAAATTATACTGTTGTCTTAATTGATTAAGTGCTCCTACAAGTTGTGGTGCGCTATCAATCAAAGTACCATCTAAGTCAAATAGAACAGCTTTCATGATGAATCTTTTGCAACTTCAATTAGATAATTCACCGAAACATCATCGCCTAACTTATACACATCTGTGATGGGGTTATAAGTCATACCTTTTAAAGTCACAATCGTTAAATCTTGCTGCCGACACCAAGAAATGAGTTCAGAAGGTTTAATAAATTTTTCATAATCGTGCGTGCCACGTGGTAATAATTTAAGAATATATTCAGCACCAATGACTGCAAACAAATAAGCTTTTATATTGCGATTAATAGTTGACATAAAAAGCGTGCCACCTGGCTTTAAAAGTTTTGCGCATAAAGATACAACAGCCGAGGGCTCTGGGACATGCTCTAACATTTCCATACATGTAATCACATCAAAAATAGGCTTATGTTTTGACGTAAACGCCTCTAGGGAAGTGCATTGATAATCGATATCTAATTTTGTCTGAAGCGCGTGAAGTTTTGCAATATTGATCACTTTCTCACCCATATCAATCCCTGTGACATCTGCACCTAGATTTGCCATAGATTCAGAAAGAATACCTCCGCCACAACCGACATCGAGCACTTTTTTATTCTTTAAGTTTATTTTTTCATGAATAAAATTAAGACGAAGAGGATTGATGTCGTGAAGTGGTTTAAATTCACTCGTCTTATCCCACCATTTGTGAGCAAGCTCATTAAATTTAGCGACTTCTTCTTCTGAAACGTTTATACGTTTTGTTTTAGCTTGAGTTGCCATCTTAGCGCTATATCCTTACATGTTTGAACATCAATAGATGTGAGATGTCCTTCTTCGTATTGCAATAAACCATTGACCCATACATGACTAACTTCTTCTCGGGTGGCTGCATAAACTAAGTGGCTCATAGGGTCATACATCGGCAATGTAGATATGTGATCCATATTAAATACTGTCAAGTCTGCGAGCTTTCCTTTTTCAATCGAACCAATACAGTCTTCAAGTCCAAGCGCTTTGGCACCATTAATAGTGACCATTTCTAAAGATATTTTAGCATCAAGTATCGCAGGGTTTTTTGTCATGCCTTTAGCAAGCAAAGATGCTAATTGCATATCATGCAATACGTCTTGCTTATTATTGCTGGCACTTCCGTCTGTACCAATACATACATTAATATGTTTTTTTTGTAACGCTTCAATATGAGCGATACCACTCCCTAATTTTAAATTGGATGTCGGACAATGAATGACAGATGCAGACTCTTTTGATAGCGTGTTTAAATCTTCATCGTTCAGATAAACAGCATGCACAGCCATAAATTGTGGGCTCAGAATCCCAAGACGATTCAGTCTCTCAATGGGTCTTAGTTGATATTCCTTTAGACTACTATTGATCTCGTGTTCCGTTTCATGCACATGCATATGAATCGTAAGATTGAGTTGATTCGCATAGGTTACGACTTGATTTAATGTTTTATCTGAGACTGAATAGGGAGCATGAGGAGCTAGGCTTGATGTGATAAGATTTTCATCACGCCAGCCATCTCTAGCTTCAAGCCCTTTCATTAAATAATCCTCTCCGTCATTCGCGTAATTAGAGGGGTAATCCATTACAAAAAGACCGATGTTAGCTCTCATACCAATTTGCTTAATCGCGCGAGAGGCTGCCTCGGGATAAAAATACATTTCATTAAATGTAGTGATCCCACTCTTTAACATTTCAGCGCATGCAATCAATGTCCCGTCATGGACAAAATCAGGTGTGACCCATTTTTTTTCAAGCGGCCAAATAGAGTCATTAAGCCATGTATCAAGGGGTTGATCGTCGGCAAACCCTCTAAATAAATTCATCGCAGCATGTGTATGCGCATTTATAAGACCAGGCGTAACGATATGATGATGAAGCTGAAAGTGTTGATTAGTTTGATAAAGGGATGCGACTTTTTTTGTTTCTATTACATCAATGATTCGATTCTCATCAATAATAATCGAATGATCTTCGAGTACTGTATTCTGGGGTCTCACGGGACAAATCCATTTGGCAGAAATAATCGTGCTGACAATCTGGATACGAGTATCTGTCATGAGCTATTATTCGAAAGGGTGTTTAAGGACGATCGTTTCATCACGCTCAGGGCCGGTCGATACAACATGAATCGGCACTTCACATAATTTTTCTAGTGTCTTGAGGTATAGCTGCGCGTTCTTCGGGAGATCATCCATCGATTTAATACCGAAGGTGCTCTCATCCCAACCATCGACTTCAATAAAAATAGGTTTACAACGCTCTACTTGATCAGCACCCAAAGGTAGAAGATCAATTTTTTTACCATCTAACTCATAGCCCACACAGATACCAATTTTTTTAATGCCATCTAAAACATCAAGTTTGGTGATACATAAACCTGTAAGACTATTAATCATCGCGGAGCGTTTTAATGCAGCTGCATCAAACCAACCGCAACGTCTTTTTCGTTTAGTCACTGTACCAATTTCCTTACCTTTGGTTGACATTTGATACCCTGGCGTCCCTTGAGTTTCTATATCAAGCTCACTTGGAAAAGGTCCGCCACCAACTCGAGTCGTATAAGCTTTTGTAATACCTAAAATATAATGCAACATATGTGGGCCAACACCAGCACCTGCTGCTGCTTGGCCTGATACGCAATTTGACGAAGTGACATAAGGATAAGTCCCGTGATCAATGTCTAGAAGTGAACCTTGCGCGCCTTCAAATAATAAATTCTTATTTTTAGCATTGGCTTCATAAAGTTTCTGTGAGACATCAGCAAGGAAAGGTTTTATTTTTTCTGCATGCGACATAGAAAGATCAAATTGCTCATTGACATCAATCGGATTTTTTTTTAAATAATGCTGCAAGACAAAGTTATGGTAATCCATGACTTCAGCAAGTTTATTTTTGAAATTATCTGGATTTAGTAAATCGTAAACACGAAGCGAACGGCGAGCCACCTTATCTTCGTAAGCAGGCCCAATACCTTTACCTGTGGTACCTATTTTAGCTTCACGCATCGCTTCTCGACCCTGGTCGAGTGCTATATGATGTTTTAAGATTAGAGGGCAGCCTGGACTTACAAATAAACGACTTTTAACTTCAATACCATCGGCTTCGAGCGTCTTGATTTCGTGAAGCAAGTGCTCAATATCTAGCACGACACCATTGCCAATAAAGCAATCTACATTTTTACGAATAATACCTGAGGGTACTAAATTTAGTTTATATTCTTTTTGGCTTGAGCCTTGGCCAATGACTAATGTATGACCTGCATTATGCCCCCCCTGAAAACGAACGACACCTTCTGCGTGATCGGTTAGCCAATCAACAATCTTACCTTTACCTTCGTCGCCCCATTGTGTACCAATGACTACTAAATTTTTTGCCATCTTAAATTAAACCGTTTTAACTTTCCACGCTTTATTCGCGTCTTGCATTAATATGCGATCACAATTATTTTCTTTAGCGTTCATATCACCAAATAAATCAATGGCGACTGTTTCGCCTTGTTGGCGAAGTGATTCAATGGCATTTTGTAAGTCACGCTCGCTACCTTGGGGCGCTAGAATTGCTTTCGCTTTTTTTCCATTTGGGAATAAAGTGACAATATTTTTTAAATCCATCGTGAAGCCTGTGGCTGGTCGGTTACGACCGAATGATGCGCCAATATTGTCGTAGCGACCACCTAATGCAATGGGTGAATAACACTGATCTGCATATACTGAAAACACTAAACCATTGTGATACTGGTAGCCCCGAATATCACTCAAGTCATATGACACTTTAATCTGATTGTTTTTTAAAGCCTGATCAAGTTGGTTTAAAAATTGCAACGCACTTTTAATAGCCTGATCTTGTGGCAATAATTTCTCAGCTTCTTCTAGAACATTGACATCACCATAAAGACTCACTAATTCAATGAGAGCATCTCGATTTTTTTTATCTAATGATTTAGTTAAACCAATCACTTCTGATTTATCTTTTTTCTGCATCGCTTGATACAAAAGATCAAGTTGATCACGTTCCATATTGGATGATGCGATTAAGGACGTAAAAATATCAAGGTGATTAAAATCAATTACTGGATTTTGAATACCGATGGTACTCAGTGTCTTAATTAAAAGCGTTTGTATTTCAAGATCAGCTTCGATGCCTTTAAACCCATAGAGCTCAGCTCCAATTTGGAATGGCTCTCTTGACTGAAGAAAGCTGGCTGGCTTTGTTCTTAACACCGAGCCTGCGTAAGACAATCTTGTGACTTCATCATTTTGAATAAGGTGTGCATCAATACGTGCGACCTGAGGTGTGATATCAGCGCGAACACCCATAAGTCTTCCTGTCAACTGATCAACAACTTTAAATGTATCCAGATCCATATCCTGGCCATTGCCATTTAAGGATTCAATGTATTCCAACATAGGGGGAATAACATATAAATAGCCGTGCGTTTGATAGAGATCAAGAATAGAGCGTCTTAATGACTCGAGATAGACTGCTTCATCGGGAAGCATGTCTTCAACATAATCTGGGAGTGTCCATTGATTCATCAGCTAGCGGCCTAAAAATAAAAAAATTAATCCTAGTGAAAAAGATATCAAACCCATAAAACGAATCTGACCACCTTTCATGGTAATCATTTTTCTGAAAGTATTACGCCAACCCTCTGGAAAAAATAAGGGCATGAGACCTTCTAAAATCAACATAAGACCAAAAGATGAAAAAAGCCAACTTTTCATGGCTAATCTTTTTTCTTCTTAGAACTACGCATGTACCTTAAAAAATCTGAGGTTGGATCTAAGACCAACACGTCAGCTTTATCCTTAAAGCTTTTTTTGTAAGCTTCAATGCTTCGATAAAAGGCATAAAATTCGGGATTCTTAGCATAGGCATTGGCATAGATTTCTGAGGCCTTTGCATCGCCATCACCCTTTACTTTCTGTGCTTCTTTATAGGCTTCCGCAATAATGACATCACGCTGCTTTTCAGCATCAGCACGAATTTTTTCTGAAGCTGCAAAACCTTGTGAGCGCAACTCATTGGCCACTGATTTACGCTCAGCTTCCATACGCTGATAAACAGACTCACTCACCTCTTTAGGAAGATCAACGCGTCTTAAGCGCACATCTAAAATTTGAATACCCATCGAACGTAAATCTCGGTCCGCACGATCTGTCAGAATTTGCATAATTTCACCACGTTCGCCTGATACGACATCATGAATGGTCCTTTTACCAAACTCCGCGCGTAATCCATCATTCACTGTTTGAGAGATTCTTCTCTCAGCTTGCACTTCATCACCCTTCACAGATACATAATATTTTGCAGGGTCGACAATTTTCCATTTAATGAATGAATCAACAAGTACGTTTTTCTTTTCGCTCGTGATAAAACGATCAGGCTCTTGCCAATTCAGTGTCAAAATTCGATTGTCAAAAAACTGCACATTTTCGATGAGCGGTGTTTTGAAATAGAGCCCTGGCTCTTTTTTAATCGATATGATTTCACCTAAGCGAAATACAATGGCGTACTCTCTTTGATCTACAGTGAAAGTAGACATCGCTAAAATCATGATGCCTGCTAAAAAACTCACCAATACATATGTAATATTTTTCATATTCTTTATCTCACTTCTCGTTCTCTTGATTTAAAGGCATCTCGCGTTCGCTCCACATTTTGCAGTGAAGACTGATTCATGTCGACTTGCGGTATGACATCCACCCTGGGCGATGTTGTGTCTGGTGTTGCTTGCTGAATCAATTTATCCAAGGGCAAATAAAGCAAATTATTCGAGTTTTTTTGATCGATAAATACTTTAGAAACACTCGATAAGATTTGCTCTTGAGCTTCAATATAAAGTCGATCTCTCATCACTTCGGGTGCACGATTATATTGCGTCAATATTTGCTCGAAACGACTTGCGTTACCCTTCGCTTCATTTTCAACCCTTAAACGGTAGCCTTGCGCTTCTGCTGTGAGCCTTGATGCTGTGCCTTTGGCTTTCGGGATGATGTCATTGGCATAAGCTTGACCCTCATTTTTTTGTCGCTCTAAGTCTTGCTTAGCTTTTACAGCATCATCAAATGAAGCTTGCACCTGCTCTGGCGGCTGTGCATTTTGCATAGTGACACTTGTCACATTAATGCCCGTATTGTATCGATCCAAAATTTCTTGCATAAGTTTTTTGGCTTTGACTGCAATCT
This sequence comes from Candidatus Methylopumilus universalis, assembly GCF_006364435.1. Classification (NCBI taxonomy): domain Bacteria; kingdom Pseudomonadati; phylum Pseudomonadota; class Betaproteobacteria; order Nitrosomonadales; family Methylophilaceae; genus Candidatus Methylopumilus; species Candidatus Methylopumilus universalis. The sequence goes on from NZ_CP040977.1 coordinate 759,415, forward strand.
CTTCGCGACCTTCGTATAACGCAAAATCCATTTTACTTTTACCAACGATTTCGCGAATGGCCGTTTCAGCAGCGCCTCTTACTGAGGACTCCGCCGAACGATTATTAAATAAAAAATCTTCCACTGACTTTAAGTTGTATTGCACAGCAAATTGGAGGTCAATAATGTTTTCATCATCCGTTAACATCAATGACTCTCTTAGTTCTTTTGACCTCGCAGCAGCATCGCCTGCAGAACGATAGCCAACTTCAATGGTTCGCACCTGTTCAAGGTTCACAACCTCAGCTGATTCAATCGGATATGGAATGTGCCAACGCGGTCCTGGCATGGTGACTTCTGTATTTTTGCCGAATCTTAAAACAACACCTCGTGAACCCTGATCTACGATATAAAAGCCTGTGGCTGCCCAAAGTAGAACCACAATAAGGAGAATGGGTACGATAGGAAGTTGGTCATTTCCTGAGTTCGGTGTCGGATTACCTCCGGAAGATTTGGGTGTTTTTTGATCTATTTCTTTTTTACCAAATATACGCCCTATTTTTTTTCTTAAATCATTTAAAAGCTCGTCTAGATCAGGAGGTCCTTCTTCTTGGTTATTGTTTTGCCCAGAGTTTTTTGCCATAAATTTATACTATCTAATTAATTAAGGGGATTTTCTTCAAATATTTTGGTTTCAGTTGACTGCTTTGCTACATGTAGTTGGAGGATAGCCTCTTTTAAAAGTTCAATACCCTCGCCTGTCTTTGCAGATAACTGAATAGTAGAAATTCTACCATATTCATCTTTTTCATGATTTGCCTTTATATCAAGTCTATCAATTTGATTTAAAACAAGAATTTGAGGTATTGCCGCCGCTTTTATTTCTTCTAGAATCTTATTCACCGCTGCGATTTGCTCGCTATGATTTGGGTTGGCCATATTCACGACATGAAGAAGTAAATCAGCCTCTCTTGACTCTTCAAGGGTCGATTTAAATGCCTCAATTAAGGTAGTAGGAAGCGCCTTAATAAAACCCACCGTATCTGAGATTACGCATTCCACCCCTTCTTGAATAAAAAGTTTTCGAGAGGTGGTATCTAGTGTTGCGAAAAGCTGATTCATCGCTAATGCATTCGCATGCGTCAGCTGGTTAAAGAGTGTGGATTTACCGGCATTGGTATAACCTACAATGGAAATGTTCAATACATTCGAGCGACTTCTTTTTTTTCGCTGCATCGTGCGTTGTCGTTTTAATTTATCTAGTTTTTCTTTCAACTGCTTAATGCGAAGTTTTAACATGCGGCGGTCAAGTTCTAATTGTTTTTCACCGGGGCCTCCCCTGACACCAATCCCCCCTTTTTGCCTTTCTAAGTGACTCCAGCCTTTAATCAGTCTTGTCGATAAATGATCAAGCTGGGCTAATTCGACCTGAAGTTTTCCCTCGTGACTTTTAGCGCGCTTTGCAAAAATTAATAAGATGAGTGCGGTGCGATCAAAGATGCGTGTACTAAAATATTTTTCTAAGTTTCGCTCTTGGGAGGGGCTGAGGTTATGATTAAAAATGACGGTATCAGCTTTTGACTCTTGAATGATGAACTTCACTTCTTCGGCTTTTCCTGAACCCAAAAAATACTTAGGATCGGGTGCCGATCTCTTAATATTCACTGTGCTCACAATTTTCATGTCAGCACTTAATACGAGCTCTTTAATTTCTTCGACACTCTCTTCGAAATCGGTATCCCCAAAATTAATACTAATAACGCAAGCAGACTTTCCTTCGTTAGGACGTTCAAACATCAATCGTCATCTGCTGGTGGCTCGATATTGACATTGCGCATGGGCACAATCGTTGAAATAGCATGTTTATAGACGAGTTGACTGACAGTATTTTTTAATAAAATAGCGTACTGATCGAATGACTCAATATTACCTTGCAGCTTAATACCGTTCATCAAATAAATGGAGACTGATACATGTTCTTTTCTGAGTTGATTTAAAAACTCATCTTGTAAATGTGTATTCTTTTTTTCCATAGAGGATTCCAAATATAGTTATAAGTAAAGATTCAATCGTTTCATCGTTTCATCGCGTCCTAAGATCGCCATCACAGCATCAATACTTGGTGATTGTGCGATACCTGTCAAAAGAACACGCAGTGGCATCGCAAGTTTTGGAAATTTAATCGCATGTAAAGTCACCACTTCATTCATTACATTATGAATGGCTTCTTTCGTCCAATCAATCTTATTTAAAGAGGCTTGAAAAGATTTAATAAGCTCTAAGGCTTCAGCATTAATATGCTTTTCAAAATCTTGCTGATTCGGCTTTTGAACTTCAAATATATAAGCGATATCCTTCGCAAGATTTGTTAAATGGTTTGCGCGCTCGCGATGAATATCAATTGCACCTATTAAGAGATTTTGATCGATAGGCGTATGAACCACTTTTTTTAGATAGGGCTCTATAGCCGAACTTATGCGATCAAGTGGAAGTGTTTTGATGTAATGGCTATTAAGCCAATCTAATTTTTCAGTATTAAATTGTGCAGATGAGGAAGTGATATGGTCCAAATCAAACCATTGACAAAAGTCAGTCATGCTAAAAATTTCGTCATCGCCATGACTCCATCCGAGCCGGGCTAAATAATTGAGAATCGCCTCAGGCAAATAACCTTGATCAAAATATTGCATCACACTGACAGCGCCATGTCTTTTAGATAGCTTTTGGCCATCATCGCCTAATATCATCGATAGATGCGCATAGGCTGGAATGTTTGCATTTAGAGCTTTCAAGAGATTAATTTGACGTGGTGTATTATTAATATGATCATCCCCGCGAATGACATGTGTCACTTTCATTTCCCAATCATCAATCACCACACAAAAATTATAGGTAGGTGTGCCATCTCCTCTTGCAATGACGAGATCATCAAGTTCTTCATTCGCAATCGTGATTTCACCTTTCACTAAATCATGCCAAGACACAACACCTGATGTTGGATTTTTAAAACGCACGACCGGTTGAATGTTCTTAGGCGTTGGGGGTAAACTTTTTCCAGGTTCAGGCCGCCACTTACCATCATACTTTGGCTTTAAGCCTGCTTTCATTTGTGATTCACGCAACACTTCTAATTCTTCTTTGGATGAATAACAAAGGTAGGCTTTATCTTCTTTAATCAATTGATCAATATATTGTTTGTACACAGCCATGCGTTTTGTTTGATAGATAGGACCTTCATCGAAATCAAGATGAAGCCATGTCATACCATCCATAATGGCTTCTACTGCTTCAGGGGTTGATCTTTCTATATCAGTATCTTCAATACGTAAGATAAATTGGCCCCGATGTCTTTTGGCATAAGCCCAAGAAAATAATGCAGTCCTCGCGCCACCAATATGAAGATAACCTGTGGGGCTCGGTGCAAAACGGGTGACAACGGTCATAGGGATTTCTTCTTAAACATTAGGGCCTGCGAACAAATCATGTTGATCATAAGATTCAATTTTAACATCGACAAAATCACCTGGCTTTAAAAGCTTGCCGTCCCTTAAATAAACTTTGCCATCTATATCGGGTGCATCTGCCATCGATCTTGCAATCGCATAATCACCGTCATGACTATCGACTAAAACGGTGAATGTTTGCCCCACTTTGGATTCGAGTTTTTGATGACTAATGCGCGCTTGGGTTTCCATAAATTTTTGTAATCGTTCTTCTTTAATGTCTTCAGGGACTTGGCCCTCTAGAAGATTTGCACTCGCACCATCCACAGGCGAATATTTGAAACAACCGACACGATCTAATTGGGCCTCTTCAAGAAAATCTAAAAGCGCTTCAAATTCAGCCTCGGTCTCTCCTGGAAAGCCTACGATAAAAGTACTGCGTATCGTGATATCAGGACACACTTCTCTCCATTTGTTGATACGCAAAAGATTATTCTCAGCACTTGCAGGACGTTTCATGAGTTTTAAAATCCGAGGGCTTGCATGTTGGAAAGGCACATCAAGATAAGGCAAAATCGAACCCTCACTCATCAAAGGAATGATGTCATCGACATGAGGATAAGGATAAACATAATGCATTCTGATCCAGACTCCTAAAGATCCAAGAGCTTGAGCTAAATCATACAGTTTAGTTTTAACGGGGCGACCATTCCAAAAACCACTTCGATATTTGATATCCACACCATAAGCACTTGTGTCTTGTGAAATCACTAAAATTTCTGATACACCACTATTAACTAGCGTTTCCGCTTCAGTCATCACATCATCAATCGAACGACTCACCAGGTCTCCACGCATGGATGGAATAATACAAAATGAACATCGATGATTGCAGCCTTCTGAAATTTTTAAATAAGCGTAATGTTTAGGCGTTAAACGAATGCCTTGAGGTGGCACTAAATCACTAAAAGGATCATGTGGCTTTTCTAGGTGGGTATGCACAGCCGACATCACTTCATTTAATGCATGCGGTCCTGTAATGGCGAGTAAATTTGGATACTCTTTTTCAATGATGTCTTTTTTGGCACCCAAACAACCCGTGACTATCACTTTGCCATTTTTTTTAACGGCTTCACCAATCGCATCCATCGATTCTTTAACCGCTGAATCAATAAAACCACAGGTATTCACTACAACCAGATCAGCATCTTGATATGACTTAGAAATGTCATAACCTTCTGCACGTAATTGCGTCAATATTCTTTCAGAATCTGAACCGGCTTTGGGGCAGCCTAAGGATACAAAACCTACTTTAGGAGTATGTAACGCCATTAGCCTTCAACAATCCATTGTGTGAGAGCCACAGATGCAACGCCTAACACGATAAGTGCGACTTGAAATATAGTGGAACGTAATTCAGTTTTTTTATGTAGGCCTGGAATCAAATCAGCGATTGATACATAAATCATACTGGATGCTGCAAGCGCTAAAATAAATGGCACCCAGTCCATCATGGACTCCAAAATGAAATAAGCTAATAGCCCGCCTAAAACAGTAAAAGAACTTGCGAGAAGATTAAAAATAAAAGCTTCTTTTTTCTTATACCCCGAATGAAGCAGAATTAAAAAATTACCTACTTCTTGAGGGATCTCGTGCGCAATAATTGCTAATGCTGTCACGATACCTACACTGGTACTCACCATAAAAGCCGAACCAATTAAGATACCATCAACAAAATTATGAAATAAGTCACCGACCATAATCATGCTACCGCTTCGTCCTGCATCATGACTATGTTGATGATTTTTAGAAGCATGGCTGTCTTGATGCACGTCATGCACTTCACAATGGTCACCATGACAGTGACGCCATAACAATAATTTTTCTAACACAAAAAATAAAAGAATGCCGAATAAAACGACAAAGGTTATCGCTTCTATATGATTGGTAAGTTTAAAAGCATGAGGTAATATTTCTAAGAAAACTGCACCCAACATGGCACCCACAGCGTAACTTACTAAATGAGAAACAAGATGCGTTCTTGTATTCATTGTTACGAGCGCTGCAGCAGTCACGCTTAATAAACCACCGATAAAGCAAGAAAATAGAATCCAAAGAAGTGTATGCATGAGGTTAAACTATGGTGAAATAATTAAGCATTATAACGAAACTTGAAATGATTGGATGTCTTTATGCATCGATCCAGATGAGGGAGGCCATTCTGCCTGTCATGCCATCACGCCTATAGGAAAAATACTCTAATTCATTAGCAAAAGTGCAGTAATCATCCGACATGCTGCCGCCATAAATTTGGTGGACACCACATCCATTGAGTCTTATTTTGGCAAGCGTGTAAATATCAGCTAACCATTTTTGATCTGAAATTAAATGAAAAGCTTTTTCAGACTCAATATGTTTTTCGCAAAAACTATTTTTTACATCAAAGCCTACTTCAAAATGCTTTTGACTGATGGCAGGTCCTAACCACACAAGACAATCATTTGGCGAGACATTCATTTTCTCAATGGTATTTTCAATGACACCATTTAAAAGGCCACGCCAACCGGCATGAATAGCAGCCACTATTGTCCCCTCATTATTTGTCACTAATAAAGGTAAACAATCAGCTGTCTGAACAACACATATTGTATTTGTTTCTATCGTATAAGAAGCATCTGCATTAAATGAGAGTGAAGGGAGTTTTATCACATCCACACTATGCGTCTGATTTAGCCAATGAGGCGCGCTAGGTAAAAATTGATTAAGTCGATCGCGATTCAAATGAACAGCATTGATGTCGTCATTCACATGTGTCGCTAAATTAAAACTGTTGTATTTGCCTTGGCTGTTTCCCTCAGCTCTCAGCGTTTGCATGGATTTAATATGCGAAGGTGCAGGCCAGTCTGGAATAAAAAAATTACTCATCATCCTCCAGCATGTCATCATCGATATCGTCACTGACCTCATCAAGATAGTCATCAAAACTTAAATCTTCTAGAGGTTCTGTAACACCCACCTGCTCAGCTCGAATGATTTCAAGTAAAACCTTCATATCATCGGGTAAATCAATCGACCATTCCATCGCCTCACCACTTAATGGATGAATCAGTCCTAAGCGAATCGCGTGAAGTGCTTGACGATTAAAACCTAACACATGCTGGCGTAACTCATCACTCATGGATTTAATCGGCATAATACTTTTTAAACCATAGACAGGGTCGCCCACAATAGGTGCTTTTAAATATTGCATATGCACTCGAATTTGATGTGTACGACCTGTCTCAAGATTGCATCTTAAGTAAGTGTGAACGCCAAATCGCTCTAAAATCTCATAATGCGTAATCGCTGGCCTACCGGATAAATGAATAGCCATGCGAGTGCGAATGGATGGATGCCGGCCAATGGGCTGATTCACTGTGCCATTTTTCCATAACTGTCCCCACACAATCGCTCGATATTCTCTTTTTACAGATCTTGCTTGAAGTTGTTGCACGAGATGTGTTTGTGCATTTAAGGTCTTAGCCACGACTAGAAGCCCGCTGGTTTCTTTATCCAATCGATGCACAATACCGCAGCGAGGGATATGTGCGATATCTGGCATATGATGCAGAAGCGCATTCAGAAGCGTGCCAGACCAATTGCCAATTGCCGGGTGAACCACCATGCCGGCGGGTTTGTTAATGACGAGCAATGTCTCGTCTTCAAAAATAATATGAAGCGGAATCGCTTCAGGTAAAAATGCATTGTTCTCTGGGTTTGATTGAACGATGACTTTAATTTCATCCCCCGCATACACCTTATGTTTTACTGACACATAGGATTGATTCACCAGCACGAACTCATCTTTAATCCATTCTTGCAATTTGGAGCGAGAAAATTCCGGTAAAAGTTGCTGCAAAGCCACATCCACCCTTAAGCCGGCGTGCGTATCTGGGACGATCAATAATCTTTCATCATCATTCATAATGCTATAATTCTTCGTATATTTTTATAGTTAAAGGTTCGTATGCGTATTGGTATAGTCGTTATTATGATGCTTTTTCTTGGGTCTTGTGCCATTTTTGGCCCGCCTACTGAGCTTGACGATACCAAAGGCTTATCAGCTGAACGCATCTATGAAAAAGCATCGGAAAAAATGACCGATCGAGATTATAAAAAATCTATCGAGTATTTAAAAAAATTAGAATCGCGCTACCCTAATAGCAAATTTGGTGCGCAAGCAAAACTTGATATGGCCTATGCCTATTACAAGCAACAAGATGCGGCGCAATGCGTCTCATCGGTTGAGCGTTTCATTAAAATACATCCTAATCATCCGAATCTCGATTATGCCTATTACTTAAAAGGCGTCGCTTACTTTAAGGAAAGAGGCATCGTCGAAAAAGCGACTTTCCAGGATATCAGTGATCGCGACCCTAAAGTCTTAAGGCAGTCCTTTCTTGCCTTTAAAGATTTACTGACGCTTTACCCCAACACGCGTTATGGCAAAGATGCCACGGAACGTATGATTTATTTAAAAAATAAATTAGCCGATCATGAACTTCATGTGGCGCGTCATTATATGAAAGTGAAGGCGCATGTCGCGGCGTTGAACCGGGCTAAATATGTCATTGAATCTTACCCTGATTCTAATTTTGTTGAAGAAGCGCTTGTGATTATGATCAGCGCTTATGACAATTTAGGGATGGATGATTTGAAAGAAGATACCTTAAGGGTTTTAAAACAAAATTATCCAAATAGTGCTATGTTCACTAAAGGCCAAGATACTAAGAAAAAAGATTGGTGGAAATTCTGGGATAAAGACTAGCGCTTCTTCGCTTCTAGTTTATTTTTATCTGTAAGTTTTTTACGAAGCGCATTCTTGCGACGACGCATCGATACCACACCCTCTTTAGGTTTTCTTTTTTCTTCATCCAGGTAAGGATTTTCACCTTGCTTAAATTGTACCCTTAACGGTGTGCCAATAATTTGAAACGCTTGTCTAAAAGCTCCTTCTAAGAATCGCATATAACTATCCTTAATGGCATTGACATGATTGCCATGAATCACAATGACAGGTGGATTGGATCCGCCTTGATGCGCATAACGCAATTTAGGGCGAATACCTTTTGAGATTGGTGGCTGATGCTGTTGCAATGTATCTATGAGTGCGCGTGTTAGTTTAGGTGTCGACATTTTAATGAATGCACCACGATAAGCTTCATCGACCGATTTTAAAATTTCAGTGAGGCCTTTTTTCTTTAAAGCTGATACATATTGAAATTCTGCAAACTTTAAAAATTGTAATTTACGTTGGATATCTTGCTTGACGATTTCTCTTTCATCTTCTTTTAATCGATCCCATTTATTAATAGCAACCACAAGTGCACGACCTGCTTCTAAGATATAAGCCCCCACGTGCGCATCTTGCTCTGTGATGCCCTCTTCGGCATCTACGACAAGAATCGCAACATTCGCCTCTTCAATCGCTTGCAAAGTTTTAATGACAGAAAATTTTTCAACTGCTTCAAAGACCTTACCTTTTTTACGAATGCCTGCGGTATCGATCAGTGTGTAATTTTTATCATGGCGCTCTATATCAATTTGAATTGAATCACGCGTCGTTCCAGGTTCGTCAAAAGCAATCACACGATCTTCACCTAGAAATGCATTCACTAAAGTTGATTTACCGACATTCGGGCGACCTACAATGGCAATCTTCGGAATTTTTTGCTGCACTTCATCTGTGTCAATGTCTTCTTTTTTAAAAGGTTCCAATGCCATCTGAATCATGTCACGCACACCTTCGCCATGTGCTGACGAAATACCTAATGGATCGCCCAAACCAAGTTCAAAAAATTCGGCCGTGACAATACCTCTTTGCATACCTTCTGTTTTATTGACTAACAAATAAATATTACGATTCATCTTGCGAAGTAAATCTGCAATCACACGATCGTGAGGCGTGACCCCTTGTCTGCCATCGGTAATAAAAAAAATTACATCGGCTTCATCAATGGCGAGTAGCGTTTGCTTCGCCATTTCTTTTTGAATGCCTTTTTCTATCAAAGGCTCGAAGCCTCCTGTATCAATGACGATATAAGGCATGTCGCCCCCTACACCTCGCCCATAATGACGGTCACGTGTTAAGCCAGGAAGGTCAGCTACAAGGGCGTCACGCGATTTCGTTAAACGATTAAATAAAGTGGATTTGCCGACGTTAGGTCGACCCACAAGGGCGATGGTGGGTAACATGATTATTGAATAGCGATGGCGTAGAGTCCGCCATTTCGAGTTTGCGCTAAAAACTTACCTGTTTCAAATTCAACCAGTCGACGCATCACAGGTAAAGCATCGTCGTCTAATTGAATACGGCCTAAAAAAGTACCCGTTTCTTTATCTAAGATATGAATATAACCTTCTAAGTCGCCTACAACCACGTAATCGCCCATGCCTAAGGGTGTGGTGAGTTTACGGTTTAAGAGGTCGCCTTGACGCCAATAGGTCTTACCTGATTCAAGCGCTAACGAATAAACAGCGCCACCTGTATGCGATAGATAAATCCTAGCACCATCAATATTTATACCTGTATAACTTGAAATGTCGCGGCTCCATAAAGTTCTCGCATTCACCCGATCGACTGCAGCCATTTTGCCTTGGTAAGCCACCGTATAAATATTTAAGCCATCGATCACGGGTGAACTTGTGACATCAGATGCACGTTCAATTTCAGTTACCCCTTTCGGTTGGGCCACCGTCATTTCCCAAAGGAGTGAGCCGTTATCTTCTCGAATAGCCGCTAATTTACCACCTGGAAATCCGGCATAAATCACACCGTCACTTGCCACCACCCCTACACTGGATCTTAAACTCAAAGGTGGGCCGACTCTTGAGAAAGTCCATTTTTTTAAACCATCTTTGACATTGACCCCATGAATAAGATTATCTGATGTTCTCACAATCACAAGACCTTCATGAATGGTAGGCGCACTTAAAATTTGGCTCGATAATCTCGTTTTCCAAAGCAACTTGCCATTTAAATCATAAGCCACTAATAAACCCGAAGATGTGCCCACGGTAATTTCATTCACCCCAACACCTACACCGCCTGATAATTTTTCACCCGTATTAATTTTCCAAATGGCTTTACCACTTTTCAAATCAAATTTAGCTAAACTTCCATCGGATGATGCAGCGTATGCTTCTTCTCCAATAATGCCAGGATAGAATTCAAATGACTCAGTGCCTTCTAATTTTGCAGACCAAAGTATTTTAGGGTTAAGTTTCGCTTTAAATTCTTTAAGACTTGCAGGAGGGTCAATGGGATCTTGACCTACAAAGCGCTCCTGAATTTGATCCGTCAAATCTTTAACGGGACCGCAAGCTAAAAGCGAAATAGATAAAAGTGCGAGAAGAAGATAACGAAATAAAATCAAACCCTATACCCCAAGTGATTCTAATTTTTCTTCTGTGAATCTTGCATAAGGGTCTTTAGGTCCAAATCGTTTTAATGCTTCTTGATAGGCTTTTTTAGCGTCTTCTTTTTTACCCATCGCATTTAAAATGTCACCCTTTAAATCATTCGATAGACCAAGGTAACCTTCATTATCGACATCATTCGCTTTCTTTAAAGCATCCTCATATTTTTTTTCTTCAACTAATATTTGACCTAATTGAATGAGCGCTATCGATTCTGTGGCAGATTCTTTTGCGTGGCGAGATGCCCACTCCAATTTTTCTTTGGCCTTGTCTTTTAAACCTTCAGCATAGCTTGCCTTCGCAAATAAAATAGCCGCGCGACTTGCATAAGGTGTACCGCCATATTGATCGATTAAGCTTTGTGCTTTTTGCATAATGTCTTTGGTATTTTTTTCATCCAATACCACAATGCTTTGATAAAGTTCAGAAGCGCTCAATGATTGCTTAGTTTGGTAATAACCCCATCCTTGATAGAGGCCATATAAAACAAAGAATGCAATCACACCCCGCGTAATATAAGTCCCATATTTTTTCCACAGCGCTTTAAGTTCGTCTACCTGTTCTTGTTCTTCTAAATCGAGTGCCATAGCTTTTTATTTCCTTTAAAAAAAAATTAACTGACTTTAAATTTAAAATGATTGCCCGGAATTGCATTTAAGAGTTCACGCGTGTAATTCGCTTTTGGTTTTTCATAAATGCCTTTAATAGAACCTTGCTCTACAATTTTCCCTTGATGCATCACAGCAATACTATCTGCCATATGTCGGACGACTCTTAAATCATGACTAATAAAAAGATAGCTCAAACCTAATTCTTTTTGTAGTTCTTTTAGTAATAATAAAATCTGCGCTTGAATCGACACATCAAGGGCTGAAACAGGCTCATCACAAATCACGAGTTCGGGTTCTACAATTAAAGCTCTTGCAATACCAATTCTTTGTCTTTGCCCGCCTGAGAACTGATGCGGGTATTTATTTAAATCAGACACCTCCAACCCTACTCTTTTAATCATGTCACGCATCTTTTTATCGCGCGAAATTTTATTGCCTAAATCATGAATTAATAAGCCTTCTTCTAAAATCTCAGCAATCTTCATGCGAGGATTTAGTGACGCATAAGGATCTTGAAATACCATTTGTATATGGCGTTTAAGATATTTTTTACCTTGCACATCTAAAGTGGTGAGATTTTTACCTTTAAAGAAAAGCTCACCCTGATCAAGCGACAGCAATTGTAACAGACATCGAGCCAAGGTTGACTTACCACTGCCTGATTCACCTACAATCGCTAACGTTTCTCCTTTTTTAATCGATAAACTGACATTATTGAGCGCTTTGATCACTCTTTGTTTTTTTACAAAAAAGCCAGACGTTTGCGTATAGGTTTTATAAAGGCCCGTAGCTTCTAACAACACTTCATTTTTAACAATTTTTGCCATGGTTTAAATATGACTCTTAAATAAATGTACGATGTTGAATAGGTTTTAATTTATTTATACCTTTTGCATCTGGCACACATTGCAGCAAAGCTTTGGTGTAAGCATGTTTTGGTTTTTTTAATACGTCCTTCACGCTTCCCTTTTCAACAATGTGGCCTTGATACATCACAATGACATCGTCTGCGATTTCCTCTACCACACCAAAATCGTGCGTTATAAAAAGCATGGCCATGTGTCTTTTTTCTTTTAAATCAGATAGGAGTTTTAAAATTTGCGCTTGCACTGTGACATCCAAAGCGGTCGTAGGTTCGTCTGCGATTAAAATTAAGGGTTCACAAGCAATACTCATCGCGATCATGATGCGTTGTCTTTGTCCACCTGACAGCTCATCGGGGTAACTTGAAATACGATCGCCTGGAATACCCACCTCTTTTAAAAGAGAGATCACTTTTTTATTTAAACTATTGTTATCTAAATCAAAATGCACACTTAATGCTTCTTTAATCTGATCTCCAACCGTTAAGACAGGATTTAAAGATGTCATCGGCTCTTGAAAAATCATCGCCATCGATTGACCACGAAAAGGTCGCATCTCCACATTAGATAATTGAGATATATTTTTTCCTTCAAAAGAAATATCACCTGTTTGTTTGAGTTGAGATGACAAAAGTTTCATGATGGAGAGTGCGGTGAGACTTTTACCACTGCCTGATTCGCCCACAATGCAAGTGGTGCGGCCAGGATATAAATCAAATGAAACATCACTCACTAAAATTTTACGTGGCTCATTCATGGGAGACACTTTTAAATGTTTGACTTCAAGTATTTTTTTCATGATGTTTGTTTCAACAAGAATTGAGCTAATTCATCTAATGGCATCTTCGATTGCACATTTTCAACCCTTAAGGATTTCACTTGTGCCACCCCTTCTTTCATTTCATCCTCACCTAAGATGACAGCAAATGCTGCACCACTTTTATCAGCACGTTTCATTTGTGATTTAAAGCTACTACCACCTGAATTTAAAACGACTTTTAATCCTTGAGTTCGAAGCGTTTCAGATAATTTCAACGCGTATTTTTCGGCAGCATCACCTAAGTTCACAAGGTAAATATTGGGTTCGTTTTGGAGAACCACACCCATATCTTCTAAAAGTAAAATGATGCGTTCCATGCCAATACCAAAACCACAAGCAGGTGTTTTGTCTCCCCCTAAACGCTCAATCAAATAATCATAGCGGCCACCTCCTGCAATGGTACCTTGGCTTCCCAAACGGTTGGTCACCCACTCATAAACTGTTCGATTGTAATAGTCTAATCCTCTCACCAATCGGTGATTAAGTTTGAAAGGAACGCCCGCTTCTTTGAGATAGCCACATACTGAATCAAAATGAGCTTTTGCTTCACTGTTTAAATAGTCAGATAGTTTTGGTGCTCCTTCAATCATGTCTTGCATGGCAGGATTTTTACTATCCAAAATCCGCAATGGATTTTGATGGAGTCGCCTTTTGGCATCTTCATCTAGGATATTTTGATGACCTTCAAAATAACGAATGAGCTCAGTTCTATATTTCAATCGATCTTCAGGGTCCCCAATCGAATTAATATGAAGTTCCACGTCTTTTATATCAAGGGCTTTCCAAAGACGGCTTAATAATAAGATTTGTTCGGCATCGACATTAGCGTCAACCAATCCAAAAGCTTCAGCTCCCACTTGATTGAATTGGCGCTGACGTCCTTTTTGCACATTCTCGTGCCTAAACATCGGGCCTTGATACCACAAACGAATAGGTCCATTGTAGGTTAAATTATGTTCAATGACCGCTCTCACACATCCAGCAGTGCCTTCAGGGCGTAAGGTCAATTGATCATCATTTAAAGGATCTACCCATGAATACATTTCTTTTTCAACAATATCGGTATGTGTGCCAACACTGTCAATGAAAAGCGAAGTAGGTTCCACTAAGGGTAAATTGATTTTTTCGTACGCATAAAGATTTAACACTTCACGCATTTTATCTTCGACAAAATGCCAGAGCGGTGTCTTATCAGGTAAGACATCATAGAAACCTTTAACACTTTGTAATTTTTGCGCCATAGTGACTATTTTAACTTTGAATAGTGCGATTCCACATAGTTCATCACAATCGCCTTAAATTCATTCGCGATATTGTCACCCTTTAGAGTGACGGTTTTTTCACCATCGACAAACACAGGGGCCACTGGAATTTCACCGGTACCAGGAAGACTAATCCCAATATTGGCGAGCTTTGATTCTCCAGGGCCGTTGACCACACACCCCATGACAGCGACTGACATATCCTCCACACCTGGGTAGGTATTTTTCCATTGCGGCATGGACTCACGTAAAAATGTTTGAATGTTGAGAGCCAACTCTTGAAAATAAGTCGAAGTCGTTCGGCCACATCCAGGACAAGCCGTGACAAGTGGTGTGAAAGAACGAATCCCCATGGTTTGTAAAATCTCTTGGGCGACCACCACCTCTTTGGTACGAGGCTCATCGGGCGTTGGGGTGAGTGACACGCGAATCGTGTCGCCTATGCCTTGCTGTAAAAGAATTGCGAGAGCAGCGGTCGATGCCACAATACCTTTCGATTCCATACCGGCTTCGGTGAGCCCTAAATGTAAGGGATATGCAGTTCTTTGGGCTAGCTCTTGATAAATGAGAATTAAATCTTGCACATGACTCACTTTGCAAGAGATAATAATTTTGTTTTTTGGGAGTCCCCACAAAATCGCTTGTTCAGCACTTTCTAATGCAGATTGAATTAAAGCTTCATGCATCAATGCATCGGATGATAATGGGTTTTTTAATTTCGCATTTTCATCCATCATGACGGCTAATTTAACCTGATCTAAACTTCCCCAATTAACTCCTATACGAATCGGCTTGTCAAACGTTTTAGCAATTTGAATCATCGCTTCAAATTGCTCATCGCGACGACTGCCCTTACCTACATTGCCTGGATTGATGCGATACTTAGCGAGTCCTTTTGCACACTCTGGATAAGCTTGTAATAATTTATGGCCATTAAAATGAAAATCGCCCACGATCGGCACAAAACAATTTCGCTTATTTAAGGCTTCAATAATGTAAGGAATCGCATCTGCTGAGGCTTCATTATTGACCGTGACTCTCACAATTTCAGAACCCTTTTCCCATAACTCATACACTTGCTCAGTCGTTTTTGCGATATCTGACGTTTCAGTATTGGTCATGGATTGCACCACAACAGGAGAACCACCCCCGACGGGGACGGATCCCACCATCACTTGATAGGTCGGTTTTTTAATTAAAATTTTTTTCATTTATAGTCTAATAATCAATAAGTTATTCAATTAAGTTAATTCTTTTTAGAGATCTTGTCGTCTTATCTTTGACCTGTCCTGCGAGCTGCCCACAAGCGGCATCAATATCGTCCCCCCGCGTTTTTCTGACCGTCACAATATAATTTTGATGCATCAACACTTCTTTAAAACGTCTTATTTGTTCATATGATGAACACTTATATCCGCTATTCGGAAACGGATTAAAAGGGATTAAATTAAATTTACATGGCACGTCTTTGACGATTTGTATTAAAGCTTTTGCATCTTCCACCGAATCATTAATACCATCCAACATGACATATTCAAACGTCACAAAATCCCGCGGTGCTTTTTCTAAATAACGCTGACACCCTGCCATGAGTTCTTTAATAGGAAATTTTTTATTGATGGGGACAATTTCATCCCGCAATTTATCATTCGATGCATGAAGCGATACGGCTAACGCCACAGGACAATCCTCTTTTAAACGATCCATCGCGTTGACAAGTCCACTGGTAGAAAGCGTGACACGGCGGCGACTTAAACCATAAGCTCTATCATCTAACATCAATTTCATCGCACTCACGACATTGTCGTAATTTGCGAGTGGCTCCCCCATGCCCATCATGACGACATTACTGATAATGCGTTCTGAATTCGCTAATCCGTTATAACCTTCTTGCTGCCTGACATAAAAATTAGCGAGCCAAAGCTGGCCTATAATTTCAGCGGTCGTTAAGTTGCGATTAAAACCTTGGCGACCTGTGGAACAAAATGTGCACTCGAGTGCACATCCAACTTGGGACGAAATGCATAAAGTGCCTCGATCATCTTCGGGAATAAATACAGTCTCGATGCCATTATTTCCACCCACATCAAAGAGCCATTTACGTGTGCCGTCATCCGATAGCGCATCACTCATAATACTAGGTAATTGGATGGAAACCTTCTCTTTTAATACATCACGAAATACTTTAGAAATATCCGTCATCTCATTGAAATCAATGAGATTTTCTTGATAAATCCAATGCATTAACTGCTTGGCTCGATAAGGCTTTTCACCAAACGTTTCGATATATGAAACGAGGTGCTCGTAGTCCAAATCGAGCAAGTTTGTCATTTAAAAAATTAACCGAAGAAGTATTTGATTTCAATTTTAGCGTTGTCTAATGAGTCCGATCCATGCACGGCATTGGCATCAATACTCTCCGCAAAATCTGCACGAATGGTTCCAGGTGCTGCATCTTTAGGATTAGTGGCACCCATCAAATCGCGGTGTTTTAAAACAGCATTGTCACCTTCTAAAGCTTGAATCATCACAGGCCCTGAAATCATAAAACTCACTAAATCTTTAAAGAAAGGGCGGTCTTTATGCACCGCATAAAAACCTTCAGCCTCTTGTTGTGTGAGATGTGTCATTTTAGCTTTGATAATTTTTAAACCAGCAGCTTCAAAACGTGCATAAATTTGTCCGATGACATTTTTTTTAACTGCATCAGGTTTAATAATAGATAAGGTTTGTTCGATTGCCATTGTTGAATACTCCGTAAGATTTAAGATCGTTGAAAAGACTGATAAAATAACATTTTTGAAAGAATTAATAAATAACAATTCGTTGATGTCACACACCTATTTAACCACCGCGATGTACTATTTTGTGAGCCTGCCTCACTTTAAAACTTTACGTGAACCACTTTTACATTTTTGTGTGTCGCACGATATCAAAGGTACCCTTCTTTTAGCTGATGAAGGGATTAATGGCACCGTCGCTGGATCTGAAAAAGCGATTTGTGAGTTACTTAATTATTTAAAAACCGATCCGCTTTTTGAAGGTCATTTTAAAAATCTAGGCCATAAAGAATCATGGTCGGATAAACACCCCTTCTACCGCATGAAGGTTAAATTAAAGAAAGAAATTGTGACCTTAGGAGTTCCCGGAGTTTCGCCCACAAAAATAGTTGGTACTTATGTGAAGCCTCAAGACTGGAATGCCATTATTTCAGATCCTGAAGTTGTGTTGATCGATACACGTAACGACTACGAATACGCGATTGGGACTTTTAAAAATGCCATTAATCCTAAAACCAATACATTCCGTGAATTTCCGGAATATGTAAAAACGCACTTTGATCCTAAGAAGCATAAAAAGGTCGCCATGTTCTGTACCGGCGGTATTCGTTGTGAAAAAGCCTCTTCTTATATGATGAGTGAAGGCTTTGATGAGGTCTACCATTTAGAAGGTGGTATTTTGAAATATTTAGAAGAAGTGAAACGAGAAGAGAGCTTATGGCAAGGCGAGTGTTTTGTATTTGACCAAAGAGTTGCAATTAAACATGGGCTTGAGATAGGTGATTATGATCAGTGCTATGCGTGTCGGTATCCATTATCTGAAGATGATATAAGGAGTGATAAATATACCCCTGGCATATCCTGTCCTCATTGCTATAACAAACACACCTCTGAAAAACTCAAAAGCCTTACTGAGCGACAAAAACAAGTAATTTTAGCTAAAAAACGAGGGGTTAATCATATAGGATCATAATTAAATTTCCACTTAATTAAATACTTTAAAAAAGAATTAAGGTGTATCAAAAATAATTTTATAGACTTTGATGACCCTCTTTCAAATCGATGGACTATAGAAAATTGTGATGAAAAGTAATTATTTTTTAACTTATGCATTCGTCGTGAAATATCGACATCCTCCATGTAAAGAAAGAATCTTTCATCAAAACCACCTAGCTTTTGAAAGTCTCTTGTTTGGGCTAACAAAAAACATCCGCTAACACACTCGACAGGGTAAAATCCTGGTGAGTGTTTTACTGAATACTTAAAAAATTTACTCTTAAAAAAATCAAATAAACCAGGAAAAGGTCGAAAAGAAAAATGATGCTTACCATTATAAAATTTTATGGCCGGTATAAGAAAACCAATTCTCTCCCAATTAAAAGATGAAATCATACTCTTTAATAAATTTGGTTCAAAAGAAACATCAGGATTAAGACAAAGATGAAATCTTGAATTCAGAGAACCTAAAATGACAATATTATGAGCACTTCCAAATCCTATATTTGCATGTGTATTTAAAACATGAATTTTTTTATTGCCCAAAATCTCCTTAGGTAATACTTTTTTGCTATTATTTATTATGAAAATTGATAATCTCAAACCTTTGCTATTCAACAAAGATTCTATAGTTTTAAGAAAAATTTCCATTGGAGTATCAAAATAAACAACTGAAACTGACAAATCACTCGTCTCTTGCGATAACAAACTAAAACTAGGAGGAAGAATTTGGTTAGAGTTAAATTGAATTTGATAGATTTTTTTAGATATCTTTTTCAATATACTTAATATGCTGTATTTACCTGAAAATAAAAGCTCGCTATTCGAAGTAAATATTGCAAAAATATTTTTTGAGCTTTTTCCGCCATCTCTCATGACGGTTGTAAAATTATTCAAATAAACAAATCTGCTAGGCTTTAGAGCTTCGACTGTTCTTGAGATAAGATCATAATCTGCAGCAATTTTAAATCTCGTATCAAAAATACCCACTTCTTTAATAAGTGAGGTTCTAACAAAAAAACTTGGGTGTGGGATATTAAGCGGAAGTATCTTATTACTATGTAGATGTGAACGTAAATTTATCCACTTTCTAAAAACTCTAAAAGGATAGTAATTATTTACAATAAATATATTCCCAAAAAGCGCATCAACTTCTTCACCAAGACCTAAAGAGACCTCTTTTAAGACGTCTGAAGAATAATACCAATCATCTGAATTAAGAAAGACTATAAATTCTCCTTTTGCTATTGAAAAAGCTTTGTTCATGCCAAAGTAAATTCCTCTATCTTTAGAAGAAATAAAGATTACATCTTTATATTTACTAACAATTTCTTTAGTTCCATCAGTTGACGCGCTATCTATAACAATATGCTCAAAATTCCTAAACGACTGATCTTTCAATGAAAGTAATGTATCTTCAATTGTAGATGCGGAATTCTTGGTTATAGTAATAACTGAAAACCTTGTGTTCAATTAAAATCCTTTAACTTGCTACAAAAAACTTGCCATGAATTATCTGCCAAGTAAGCTGGAGAAAATTGAGATAAGTTGTTACTAAAGACCTCAAGGATTACCCTCTTAAAATCATCAATATTCTCATTTTGATAAAAAAAGGTACCGATTTTACATACCTCCCTAGAGTAAGGCAGATCAGGGCATATAATAGGAATGCCTAGTGATTGGGCTTCAATTAATGGAAGGCCTAATGATTCTTTTTGAGATAAGTAAACAATACAATCTATAGAGCGATACAACTCGAGTATTTTATTGTAACTAAGAACACCAGTACATTGAATTAATCTAGATCTTGGGGCTGGATTTAAATCAGGATCAATTGTAAGTATGATCTTATCTATATATAAATCTAAAGATTTATCTGAATCTAAAAACTTCAAGAAATCATGATTCTTATGTAAGTAGAATGCAGATGGATATAGCAGAGTAAGCGCTTTTTTGGGCCGTCGATGCTTAAAAGATAATCTAGCATTAAGAATAGCAGGCCTTTTCGCAATAAAATTTAAGCTAAGAGGATTGTCCAATAAGGATAATTGGCTTTTTTTTCTTAAGAAACTTAAATTCAAGGTAAGGCCTGATCTCATCACCCTCGTTTGAACATAAATATTTTTTATATGTGTACTCATTTTAGAGACAAAAAATAAAAAAAGAAGTTTTTTAATCAAGTTTGAAAGATTTATTGGATAATCTGAAAAAGATTCCGAATAAATAGGGTTATGAACAAGAACATTTTGCTTAACTTTTAAGTTAATTGGTATGTCTCCCAGCACAATAGTATTCAGAGGCTGAAAAAAAAAACGGGAAAAAAATAATTCAAAAAATCTAGAAATATAATTAGGGAAGTGTCTCCTAAAAATTGAAATTTTTTTATTTTTTTTAAGTTCGATTGGTAGTGAATCAAAAAGTGATTGCGAAACATACACCCTGAAAAGATTTTCGTCTGAAATCATCAAACTAATAATGTCCCTACATAAAACAACTGCTCCCAATCCGTTTATATTAGTTGCATGTATGCAAAACTTCATAAAAAAAAGTTTACCAATCTAAAATAATAGCTTTTGATATAATAATAAAGTTTATTATCACCGTAGACCGCAAGTCTTACTTTTAATGCTTCACTTCTCGCTTTTGATTCAAATTTGACCATTTTTCGTTCTTTATGAATTCTATTGCATGACACAACCCAATTAGCATGATGCATTTTAATAGAGTTATCTTGCATGAAATGAATCCACAGATCAAGATCCATAGAATAATTTAAATCAGTATTCAATTTATATCTCTCAAAAAGATTCTTTTTAAAAAAACAAGTTGGCTGAGAGAGACTATTAACATAAACTAATTTCATAGTATTCATACCAATAAATGATCTCTCTTTTATATATTCTCCAACTTCATTAACGAGAATATCATTACCATAAATGAAATCATAATTATGTGACTCGAAGAGATTATTAATTTTAAATAATATATTCTCATCGACAAAAAAATCATCATAATTTAACCAAAATAAGACATCGCCAGTGGCCAATGAAAATCCTTTGTTGAGAGCATCAGCTTGACCTTTGTCTTTTTCTGAAATAACTTTTATAAAAGGAAGATGAGTATATTTTTCGATAATTTTTATTGTATCGTCACTAGAAACTCCGTCGATAATTATGTACTCAAAATTTTTATAATTCTGACTTACCACAGAACTAATGGTTCTTTCTATATATTTTTGACCATTTAAAACTGGGGTAACTATTGAAAACTTCATAGTATTAAATAATTTTTAAAGAATTTATATAGATCTCTAGAATATTTAATATACTTTAAATTCACATTAGCGTTCGTTGCGATGAACGCTGCCTGATTCTCACTATACGAAGAATATCCATGCATTGACTTACATGCTCGAACACCAAAGAAATTCGGTACAAACATCATTCCTTCATTTAGCCTAAATATAATATCGCCAAAGTCTTTATTTGTAATTCCAAAAGTCTTTCTCTCCTGTCTGTTAATAATTTTTCCATACTTATACCCTTTAAGGTATTTAAGGATGTCCAAATGAAATACTTTGTCATATGTCCAAAATCTAATAAAGGTAGAATCTATAAAATAATGATAGGTAAAGTCAGAAGGTTTACCAAAAATATGCTCAACATTTAATGCAAGAACTTTTGTAACATTCGACATTCCATGATCTGAAAAAATAAAAATATTTAAAGATTCTAATGGCTTATTAGTTTTAAAAAAATTAATAAGCCTTAACAAGTGAAAATCAAGAAGCTTTAAATGGGAGTCATACTGCTTAGAATTAACGCCGTATATGTGAGAAATATTATCAAGATCAACAAGAGATAAGAAAGTATTTTTTGAGTATGATTTATACAAACTATTAATAGCAATCAAATCTCTTTTGCCAACACTTTTTTTTATCTGTGAGGAATCTGAAATTAAGAAATTAAAATCTTTAATTATATTTGGCGATTTGAAAAAGCTAAAATGATGGGGTCCATTTGATTGGAACATATTAAAATATGAAAAGGGTATATTAAAAAAATTAAAGCCGCATTTTTTTAAAAATAAACGTATGGCAAGATTCAGATACTTAATGCCTCTAAAATAGTCGAGAAATTTGTAAAAAGATACTTTCCGTGAGGTTGGAAATCTACATAATGACCACTCATTGAAATATCCAATTTCGTCTGGTGTTTTACCTGTAACTATCTCAGCGTAAATATTATTACTAAAACCAACTCCTGGAATCACCTTTTTAACTTTAAAAGTATTTATCAGAGAGAGTTTTCTTGAATTTTTGAACGACAAGCCGTCAATAAATATCAAAAGATTCAATGTGTAAACCTTTCTTTACTTGGATTAAATAATATGCAGGAAAAAATACTCTCGAGGTTCTTATATGATTGCATGTAAATTTCATAAGAGCTTCGATTTTTAGTTAATAATTTATTTTTAAAAATTAGATTATGATTTTTAATGATGTTTAATAGCGTTTCTTTAGATTTAACATCTGATTGCTTTTTTGCAATAACAAAGGTATGCATATCTATCAAAAGTTGCGCCAAATTATTCCTAAAGTTTATTGGTTTTTGCTGAAAAATTAGGTGAAAAGCTCTTAATTTGAGCAAAAAAAATCTAAATCTATAGCGAATATCGAATTGTTGACTATCTTTTTTATGCTCAATCTCATGTAATAAATCTTTGTACATCTCAAGAAAATTACTCAATTTTATTGGGCTATTCAATGGATGTTTTATATTTAATTTGATATCTAAAGCGGTTACAAAGATGTTCTTATATTTAGTTGTGAAATCATATCGATGAGTATTTATATAGTCATTTCTTGATTTGTACGAAGATCTAAGTATGCCTTGGTTTGGAAGAAAAATAGTTAGCGCATCCAGGCAGTTTCTCGCAATCATAAAGTTTAGGTTTTCTTTTGTTTGTTTTTCACTTATAAATCTTAATGAGTGCCAAAGCCTGACATAAATCAAATCATTTACAGAGTTTAAAGAGAGATTATTGATATTTATTTGTTTAAAAAAATGATTTAATAATATATTATTTTTTCCCAGTAAAATTCCATTTACGGATAATTCATATTTCCAGATAGAATTTGGTGACATTAGCAATTTAAAAATTGAATAAAATCCATAATCAATCTCAAAGAAAGGGCTGTAACTTAATAGCCCATTATTGTGTTTATCTAAAACTCTTAGAAGCTTTGTTTTAAATATTTTGGTTAGAAAAAAAGGATATAAAACAATAAATTCAATATCACTATAGAATTTTATTCCTTTTTTTGAATATTTATAGGAAAGCTCATTCCTAGAAGTACTTCCTATCAACAAAATATTAACGAAGTAATTCTCATGTATTAATAAGGCCAAATCATCAAACAGAGCTATTAAATATGTAGCTACTATTTCGTGATAAAAAAACTTAATTTTTTTTTTAAATTTACTTGCTTTTGTGTTTTTCAATCAATAATTCCGTAAATTTTTCCATTTTTTCTTTTTTAAGCGTCATGTTCATTCCATGAATATGATATTTATATAAAGGAAGGCTTACATAGCCAATTCGATATTTATGTTTGAATCTTATTCTCAAATCCTCATCTTCTCTAAATAAAAAGTTGGTATCATAAAGCCCAATATCAATAAGCTTATCTGCCCTGTACATGATTCCACATCCAATAGGAAATTCTTCATGTCGTTTTCTTTCTGATACATTTTGTAAATCATCAATTAGTAAATAATCGCAAGCAAATGCGTCAATATCATTATTAAGCTGAAGATGTATCATTAAGATATACAAATAATCTTCATGGACATAGTCATCGGAATCAACTCTCACTATAAACTGACCTTTTGCTTTTAAAATTCCAGCATTTAATGCTGCTGGAAGACCAAGGTTATTGTCATGTTCAATTAACTCAATACTTTCGCTATATTTTTCTAGGATTTTTTTGGTATTATCTGTGCTTGCATCATTAATAATAATTATTTCAAATAATTCTGGATTAATTTTATTATTTAATATCGATCTAATACATCTCCCGATATATTTTTCAGAATTAAATACTGGGACAATAACTGATATTTTCGGATTTTTCATTTTTATATAAAAAACGAGAAGGTAAGGTTATATTACTCTGTTTTATAAATCTATCGGAAAATTCTTCTTTGTTACTATCTATGTAATTCAGGATTGCATTAAGATTATTTGTCTTGGGATCAAAATTAGCCAAGACTTTTTTTATGAAAACAAGATCCTTAGGAGTATCTATAGTCAATGATAGATTTGAAAATATTTTTTTTACTTTTCTAGAATTGTATTTATTTACTAGAAGTTTGTCGGGTCTTTTTAGCATGTATGTCATGTACTCCGTACAATCTTTTCTTCTGATATTTGCATGAGCTTTAATAAGTGCCTTGAGATTTATAATTTCAGAGCGAGTTCCTATTGGCGAATCTACTGTGTAAGTGTAATCGCTCTTTAGATAAAGATGACTTTTTAACATACTTTGCATTAAGTAAGGATCCGTAAGAGGGTTGTCACCTGTGACCCTGATTATTGTTTCGGCATTAAATTTTAAACCGCAATCAATAAACCTTTTCATAACATCAAGCCTGCTCCCAGAAAAAAACCCAATATTATATTTTCTTGACCACTCTGACAGTTGTTGATCTTCGGGGGAGTTTGAAGTACAAATCACAAGATTTTTTCTTGGAATTACTTTTAGTAAATTTCCAATAAGAATAGAAATTAATGGCTCTCCATTAATTTTTCTAATTGCTTTTTTAGGAAGGCGCTTAGAGTTCAATCTTACCGCTATTAAAACAACTGAATTATCCCAAATCTTCATTAGAAATCATCTGTCCAGCATTTAATGTAGTTAGAAAAACTTTGTAGTTTTTATTTGAAAAATCTATTCTAGCAAGCCCAGGGCTCGATGTTCTTTTAAAAACAATTTTATCAAGGCTAAATGGCTGGTTTTTTTCAATATGTTCTTTTGCAATAGCAAATTTTTTCATATTTTCCCTGTAGTTGCTTTCAGCAGGATCTAATAAATTAAATTCACTCATTTTCATCATCTCTGCTACATTTTTTATGTCAGAAATGAAAATCTTAAATTCATCGATATTAAGGGCGGAATGATAGTCTGATTTTTTTAAAAACCTATCTGGTGATATGTGCTTTTCTATATATGACGCTCCAAAAGCAAGCGCGAGGAAGCACGGAATATCTCTAAGTTTGTTGTTGCTATCAGTATGATCAGCATATCCAACATCAAATTTAAATGTATCGGACAGCCATTTAATTTTACTAATATTAACATCATCAATTTGCGTTGGAAAATTTTGAAATCCGTGTAGTAAAATAGTTTTGTTTTTATATTGTTTTAGGTGCTCAGCTAGAATATATATTTCATCTATAACGGCTCCACCCACACCTATAAATACTGGCTTATTATATGAATAGATTTTATGTATAAGTGAAAAGTCATTTATATCAGATGTTGGAATTTTATAGGCATAGATTAATGAGTGGTTGTTTATAAGCCCAACTGATTTTTCGTCATAGAATTCACATATAACCTTTAAATTACATTTCGACGCTTCATGAATTAGTAAATCCCAGTCGCTAGGTTTAATGTAGATCGAATTCAGGGGGGAGTTAACTACAGAGTCTGCAACTAGTTCACTTGTATCAAAAATTTGAAACTTTACAAATTCCACCCCAATACTACTAATAGATCGAATTAGTTGCAAACAGGCAGAAAAACTTCCTTCATGGGATGAAGCAATTTCGCATATTATCTTCGGCACATCATTTAATTTATCCATTCATAAGTATCCTTAAATGAGCAACCCTTGCAAACCTCTATTTTATCGATATTTCCTTCGATATGAGATTGTCTTACTTTATTAATTTCCATGCCATTCCAGATGTCTTTTAAGGAGCTAATTTTTTCCAATGGCTTGTTAAAAACAGGAGGTAGCTTAACTCCTGACATTAAGTCAAAGCCCTTTTTGGATTCATTTATGCTTTTAATAACTATATATTTATCTTTATGGGGGTCCCCAAAAGGCTTGTCTGAAATGAAGCCAACAGGGTGCATCGAACCCCAGTCATAGCAGCACATAGAAACTCTGCCATCGTATGTCACCATAAGCCTCTGAAATGGTTGCTCACATGGCTTGCGCTTATTAGCCACAAATAAAATACCACTTGGATCTTTCAAATAGGCAGGATTATTAACAAGATTATGCTTTTTGCAAAGATTTTGATAATTTTGTAAATCAAATTCAGACAAATGACTCACTTCGCCGCCTCTTTCTGTGTATTGAGTAACAGTTACGTCATCAACATAATTAGAAAATAATTTAAAAAAACTATCAATTTCACTTGAGGTTTGATCTGTGAGAATCATTTGAATTTTTGTCGTAGGAAACTTAGCCCCCAATCCACTTCTAATCTTTTTAAAATTTTTAATATTTTCATAAACATCATCAAAACTATTAAACTTAAATCTGCCAGGCCTCATTTTTTCATAAGTTTCCTTCGATCCGCCATCAAATGAATAAATAAGATGGTCGAGGCCAGAATTAATTAAACTATGAGATTTTCTTTCATCCAAATGAGTGGCATTGGTATTAATAATAGTATCAATAATTCCATTTTCTTTTGAATACCTTATGTACTCATGCAATCTTGGATTTAGTAGGGGTTCGCCCCTCCAATTAAATTTTAGAGATGGAACTCCCAAATCTGCAGCCTGATCAATAACATTAAAACATAGCTCATCCGAAATAATTTTATCTGGCGTAGCTAGTGACTCTCGATAACAAAAAGGGCAAGCTAAATCACAAATTGCAGCAGTTTCAATATCAACACACAATGGAATATTCTGAACTTTTTCTGGGTTATGAATTCTGTTAATTTGATCTGCGGGCTGTCTCTTCCAATTTTTACGATAAGTAATAAAGTTATTTTTAAATAAATTTAATGCCTCATTAAAATTAGCAGAATTTTTCGTCATAAAAGTCTTGAAGGCAAGATTTTCAGACATATTTTCAACCATAAAATTTTCACGATCAAATGTAGTGGTATTTTTTGAAACAATTGACGAGCCTGTTAAAATTTTTTGCTTATATAAATTAATTTTTTCCATCAATCTACTCCAGATCTTGCCATTGAATAATATGATCTTCACTTAAATCAATTTTTACTTTTTTCCCAATTACAGATTCAAGCTTCATCGGGCAAATTCCAGTTCCTGGCCTTTTAGAAATTAGCATAGATTCAGTTATAGTCATTCCCTTGGAAATTTTGCAGTTTGTAACCAGGCTTCTTCTTGCATTTTTAATGGAAAGTAACTCAGAAGCTCTAAATTCCATAGAAAAATTTGGGTTATAAATACTAAAGAATTTATCAATGTTTTTTCTTAAAATAATGAGGTCAGTAACATCCATAGCATGATAATGATCATTGCCAGGAAGAGTTTTATCATAAGTGAAATGCTTTTCTATTATTCTTGCACCAATGGAAACTGAACTAATTAGAGTAAATGCGTCCATTTCTGGAATTGTATGATCTGAATAACCAATCAAGCAATCTATAAAATTTTCCTTGAGTAAATTTATGCCTCTAAGGGAAGCATTTTCGAAGTCAGTTGGGTAATTTAAAATGCAATGTAAAAGTGCAACATTTGGCGCACCATTTTCTTCTAGAATAGTCTTAGCACTTAAAACTTCATTTAAATTACTAGCCCCTGTAGATAAAATAACAGGTTTCGATTTTTGACCTATAGCCTTAAGTAGTGGCAGGTTTGTAATATCAGAAGAGGAAACCTTAAAAAAACTTACTAAAGTGTCTAAGAAGTCAACTCCATCAATATCAAAAGGGGTAGAAGAAAACTCAATCTCCTTATATTTGCAGTACTCAAAGAGCTCTCTATAATCCTCATGGGTGAAATTATCGTATTTTTTAAATAGTTCGTATTGAGACTTTGTTGGTTCCTTTGACAAATCCCAGTATGACGGACTATTTTTCGAAGCTAATTTGTTAGCAGTATACGTTTGAAATTTGACTGCATCAGCCCCGCCACTTTTTGCTAGGTCAATCATTTTCTTCGCTTTTTTGATAGAGCCTTCGTGGTTGACACCAATTTCAGCAATTACAAAAACATAATTGTCAGTATAGGATTCTAGAAAATTAAGGTAAGTCATAACTAGTTTTTTTTAATTTTAATAATATAGTCAAAATATTTAGCAAGGAAGTTATTATGAGTAACAAGAATTACAGTAGCAATCTTGCTCGATTTTAAAATTAATTTAATAGCACTAAACTCACTTTCTTTGTCCAGAGAACTAGTCGGCTCATCTAAAATTAATATTTTTGGCTCAAGATATAAGGCTCTAGCAATGTTAATTTTTTGTTTTTCTCCTCCGGACAAATCCTTTTTTCCAATATTAAGATGATCATCGAGAGATACTGATGTTAGGTTAACAGATTTCAACAAACCCAGCAAAAATTTATCCCCTTTACGTGGAAAATTTTTATCAAGCGTAATATTCGCTCTCAATGTATCAGATAAGATTAATGTATCCTGGCTCAAATAAAAAACCTCATTTGGAAAAAAATTAAAATTCAAATTATAGGGTTTTTTGTCTACGATAATACTGCCAGACTCTGGCTTAAGTAAGCCAGCAATTATATTCACTAATGTAGTTTTTCCAGATCCACTTGGGCCTAAAATACAGTATGTCTTACCTTTTTGAATTTTCAAATTAAAAGGCCCGATTTCACTTTTTTTATTCGGGAATCGGAAAAAAATATCCTTATATTCGATCGTATTCCAGGATTTTTTTATCATAGAAACCTTCGAATTTACTCTCGAAAAATTAAATCTTTGAAAATTACTAATCAAACCTTCACATGTGCCCACTGAAAACTTCAAGTTATTAATATGTGAAATCGACCTCGAATATACAGGCGAAATTCTTAGGGCAATCAAAGTGTAAAAAATAAATACATACGACAGATCATTAAAATTTTCTTTATGAGAAATAAGGTAATAAGAAAATATTAATATAATTGAAACAACAACAAATTCGATGCCAGCCTTGATATTGGATTGGCTTCTGTGCAGCTTAATTGATAACCTAGCAGATTCCTCAACTGAGTTATTTAAACCAACATTAAATAACTTTATTTTATTAATCTTTACGTTTTTAAGAAAAGCCAGGAAGTCACTAAATAAACTATTTTTTTTTCGAACACTCAACCTTCTTAAATTTCCTAACTCAATAAATTTGGCTGAGTATAAATGCTTATACGAAAGGTAAAATAATAAAAGTGTGCTGCTGGCTATCAGTACTGGATAAAAACCCATGTAAATAAGAGGTATGAATAAAATTGCTATAAGAATAAAATCTGAAATAAGTTGAAGGAATGGCATAAAAAAAAGATGAGTAACGCTATCTATTTCATTGCTAATAATTGACTTTAACGAATTTTTGTTAGAGTTAATTATATTTATGTAATCTGATTTTTCGATTCTGCTGAAAAAATTAGAGTGTAATTCTTTGTTTATATAAAAAATAAAATTATAATAATATTTTATATATTGATCATTAAATATGAATTTAACTAGAAAAAATAAGAAAGAAAGAATATAAATTACTTGAAACTCAATTTCATAACCAAAAAAAATAAATTGCTCGTTAGAGAAAATCGCTTTCACAGTTGGTATGAGGATTGTAATCCCAAGTAATTCAAATAAACCGTAAAGAACTGTAAGAAATAAAACTTTGTATATGCTTTTGTATATATACCCTTTAAGTATAGAGTCGAACTTTGATAAAATTAAAAAATAATTTTTCATCTGTCTCTTATTTCAAATTAATAGCCAGCATCTTTTAAGACCAAGCGTTGCTTTGCTTCTATATAATCATTAGATATCATTTCATCAATGAGTAGTTCAAGATCAAATTCAGGTACCCAATTCAAATCTTTTGCTGCTTTAGACGAATCCCCACATAAAGTATCAACTTCCGATGGTCTAAAATATTTAGCGCTCACTTTTACAATTACGTCTCCTTTACTTATGAAGGGGGCTATTTTTTTATCTACCCCTACAACTTTACCTTCCTCTTTAATCCCTTTATTTACAAACTCCAACTCCAATCCAATTTTTTTTGCGCTCGCAACAATAAAATCTCTTACACTATATTGTTTACCAGTTGATATTACATAATCAACAGGTTTTTCTTGTTGAAGCATAAGCCATTGCATCCGGACATAATCTTTTGCATGACCCCAGTCTCTTTTTGCATCTAAATTACCAAGATAGATGCATTTTTCAATTCCAAATGCAATATTCGCTAACCCTCTAGTAATTTTGCGAGTAACAAAAGTCTCCCCTCTTCTTGAGCTCTCATGGTTAAATAAAATTCCATTGGCAATAAACATCTGGTATGACTCTCTATAGTTAACTCCGATCCAATATGCAAAAAGTTTAGATACTGCGTAAGGCGATCTCGGATAAAACGGCGTGGTTTCTTTTTGAGGAGATTCTTGAACAAGGCCAAAAAGTTCAGACGAGGATGCCTGATAAATCTTAACCGAATTCTCCATACTCAGCATTCTTACAGCTTCGAATATCCTTAGCGGACCTAAAGCATTTACATTAGCAGTATATTCTGGAACCTCAAAAGAAACTGCTACATGGCTTTGCGCACCCAGGTTATAAATTTCGTCAGGACAAACTTTCCTTATAATGTCCACGCAAGATAAGCTGTCAGTAAGGTCTCCGTAGTGCAGAATAAAATTTTCACTTGC
This sequence comes from Candidatus Methylopumilus universalis, assembly GCF_006364435.1. Classification (NCBI taxonomy): domain Bacteria; kingdom Pseudomonadati; phylum Pseudomonadota; class Betaproteobacteria; order Nitrosomonadales; family Methylophilaceae; genus Candidatus Methylopumilus; species Candidatus Methylopumilus universalis. Next base: position 790,497 of record NZ_CP040977.1, read on the forward strand.
AGGTCCCTCAATGAGATGGTCAATTCTTTTTGTATTGAAAGAGCTTGATCTTCTTTTGATACCGTGGACTAAATAATTTTTTTTTAGAAGAAATTCAGCCAAATAAGAACCATCCTGCCCAGAAATTCCAGTTATGAGTGCAACTTTTTTCTTCATATAAAACCACTTTCTTTTAGATAAGATTTGTAGGTCATAATTAATCCATCTTCCAGATTAACCCTAGGATTCCAGCCTAAAGATTTTATTAATCTAGAGTCCAAGAGCTTCCTCTCTGTACCATTCGGCATCTTACTATTAAAAACAATTTTTCCTTCATAACCAACTATTTTTTTTATGATATTTGCTAAACTAACGATATCGATGTCTTCACCATAACCGACATTTATATGTGATTGATTTGGAGAAATAAACGTGTTGAATTCTTTTTTTTCTATATCCATTAATTTAAGTGATGCCTCAGCTAAATCATCTACATATAAAAACTCTCTAAGTGCACTTCCCGAACCCCAAATTGATACTTCTTTCGTACTTTTAATTTTGCTCTCATGAAATCTTTTAATAAGACCTGGAATAACATGTGAATTCTCAGGATGATAATTATCGCCAGGACCATAAAGATTAGTCGGCATAACAGATCTAAAATCAGTACCAAATTGACGATTATAGCTTTCGCACATTTTAATACCCGCTATTTTAGCAATGGCATAAGGCTCATTAGTTTCTTCTAGCTTTCCTTTAAGTAAATCTTCCTCTCTTATAGGTCGGTCAAGATTTGCAGGATAAATACAACTAGAACCAAAAAATAAAAGTTTTTTGACAGAATGCAGCATTGAGAAATGAATTACATTCGATTGAATCATTAAATTTTTATAAATAAAATCAGCAGGAAAAGTGTTGTTAGCGTATATACCACCTACAAGAGCAGCACACAAATACACCTCTTCTGGTTTGTGCAAACCTAAAAAATTTTTCACTTGCTGCTGATCCTCCAAGTCTAAATCAGAGCGCCTTACAGTAATAATATTTTTATAGCCTCTCCTTATTAATACTCTATGAATTGATGAACCAACCATTCCTTCATGTCCAGAAATATAAATTGCTTTATTTTTTTTATTATCGTTTTTGTCAGTCATCATGTCTCGATATTTCTACCTATACTATAGATAAACAAGATTGAATTTCCATAACTTATTTATCCCATTAAAAAGTTAAGAATATATATATATTCTCAAATAAATTTAGGGTTTTTGTTTGTAAAATTTGCTTGAAAAGAAGCCATATAGGTTACCCAAAAAAAAAGAAAAAAAATTATCGAATAAAATTTCATAAATATTTATATCAATTTTATTAATACAATATTAAAAGGACCATGCAGCCTTCTTTCTAGAAAATTTCTTGATGATTAAGATAAGAGACTCTACATTATTACTTATTCTATATTTCTTAACCTCTAATTTTCCGAGAGATATAAGTTCTTTACGCTTGTTTTTATCTCGAAGGAGTAAATTTAAATGCTTGGCCATAGATTTTGGATCCTCGAGGTCCATGAACAGAGCCGCTTTGTTAGCCTGGGTTTTGAACTCAGGAAGATTTGAATATAAAACTGGAGTACCTAAGTAAAATGCTTCTAATGGAGGTATATTTGTCGGCCCGAAATATGTAGGCATTACTAACGCAATGGCTTGTTGATAGATCGATGCTATTTCTGAGTTAGCTACAAATCCAATAAAATGAACCCTAGAAGTCAAATCTAACTTTGCAACCTTTTCTTTTATAAAATTCATATTACCGCGATCGGAACCAGAAAAAATAACACTAATTTTCTTATTGTAATATTTTTCAAGAACTTTAATACCTTCTAAGAGATAGCTATGATTTTTATGGGGCCAAAACTGAGCAGGATAGAAAATATATGGATACTTTACATTAAATTTTTTTCTTACATCAATCATTTTTTCTATTTTCACTAAAGCATTCTCACTCAAAATTGCTTTTGAAGGAAAAAGATCAATAATTGCACATCGCTCGGGTTTAACACCATATTGTTCGATTACTTTTTGCTTCCCAATTTCAGATTCAACAATCACAGCAATAGATTTTTTTAAACTTTTTTTATAATAGTTCTCTCTAATTTCAAATTCCTTATGTTCCCGAACCTCTGGAAACTCTGGATGATCAATGTGACATAAATCCCAAACGGTTAAGATAAAATTAATCTCATCTAAATATTCTGAATATCTGCATGGCGAAATAAAATAAATTAAATCAACTTTTCTCTTAATAAAAAAATCTTCAAATTTATTGTAACCAAATAAATATTTGATGGTTTTCGAAATTCTTTTATTGAGAAAGGAATTTCTTATATTAATAATAAATTTATCAAAAAAAGTTATTTTTAATACTTGAGCATCTATTCCGTAATCCGAAAGAATTTCGGCATTTAATTTAGAATTTGTAATTACTTTTACTTTAGCAACTTTATTTGGTATTTTTCTTAAAGCGAATAATATATTTATAGATTGCTGAAATCCTCCACCCGAATGCAATGGCTGATCGAAGAAAACAGCTAACTCTATGGGGCGATGATTATATTTCACGAATTTTTTTCGCAACATAACAAGAACCCCAAGTCTTCTCGGAAAGTTGTTTTGAGGTCATCCACTCAAAATTTTCCATGAGTTTAAATCCGGCTTGTTCTAGAAAATACTCAATTTCACTCTTAAAGTAATAGCGGACACGATGCACCTCATTAAAATCGATATTTTTTTTAGAAATTTTATCGGTAATTCTTATTTTATACTCCACATCAACGACACTCTCTCTTTGGAGTAAGTTTGGATAAGCAACTCTAGTTAATTTAAAATCTTTTTGTTTTATATGTTTATATTTTATTTTTGGCGGGTGGCTAAGAACGGCAGGACCATACCAACAGTCAAATATAAAGAAACTATTCTTCTTTAGGTTGATGTTTGCGGTTTTGAACGTATCTAAAAGATCGTAGTAATTTAACTGGTAGCTTATGACATGAAAAAGAGAAATTACAGCATCAAATAACATAAGACTTCGAAATTTTCTGACGTCACCAATCTCGAAATTGAGCTTAAGGGTTTTTTGTTTTTTGGCCAAACGCACCATATCTTTGCTTATATCTATTCCATGAACTGAATAATTTAATTTTGATAATTCAACAGCATGCTTTCCAGTTCCACAACCCAATTCGAGAATATTTGCTTTTGTTTTCACTTTTAGCTTCATTAAAATCGCATTGAGATAATTTACTTCTTTTTTGTAATCTTTGTGGCTATATATCAAATCATAATAGTCTGCATATTTCTTAAACAAGAAGCTCAATTAAAGATCTCCCAGGCTGCATCTGCAACAATTTCAATTTCGTTATCAGTTATGCCTAATCCACTTGGAATATAAAAACCATGCTTGTAAAGACTTTCTGAATTAGGGAATGTTTCATTTCTAAAGAATCCTTTTTTCTTCAAAACTGGCTGCATATGCATGGGATAGAAAAAAGGTCTACATCCAATGTTTTTGGCAAAAAACTTTTTAATTGCTGTTTCAGCAGTCATTGGATTTGCTCTTTCAATTACTAAGCTAAATACCCAATAAATATTTTCAGCAATTTCATTTTTTTTTACTGGGAGCTGTATATTGGGTAAGCCATTAAGCAGCTTATTATATCTTTTCCCTATGTCTCTTTTACGCTTAATAAATTCCTCAATTCTCTCTAGCTGGGCCACACCAACAGCTGCTTGGATATTTGTCATTCTCATATTCCAACCCAAGCGATTATGAACAAATCTTTTTTTTGGGTTAAAACATAAATTTCTTAAGCCTTTACATGTGTCAGCAAGGGCCTTATTATTGACAGCAACCATTCCACCCTCTCCAGTGGTAATGTGCTTATTTGAGTAAAAACTAAAAGTACTAATGTCTCCGAAGCTTCCACATGGCTTACCTTTATAATCTTGTCCAAGAACCTCGGAAGCGTCTTCAATAATAAAAAGATTGAATTTTTTAGCTAATCTTAAGACTGGATCCATATCTACTGGCATTCCATATATGTGAACTACCATTATAGCTTTAGTCTTTTTTGTAATCTTTTTCTCAATCTCCTCAACATTCATATTGAAGGTAAATGGATCGCAGTCGAGCAAAATAGGAACAGCAGAGCATCTAATAATTTGATTTATGCATGAAATTATTGTAAACGATGGCATTATTACCTCATCCCCAGCACTTATTCCCAATGCTTCAATTGCTAAATCCAGAGCGGCTGTGCCATTAGAAACTGAAATGGCATATTTTTTTTCTATTTTCTTGGCAAACATTAACTCGAAACGCTCAACAAAGGGGCCTTCAGAAGAGATCCATCCCGAATCAATACATTCATTAAGGTACTTTTTCTCATTGCCATTTAATAAAGGTCTATTTACAGGGATAAAAATAAGTTACTCCTTTAGAATAATTATCGTGTAGCTCAGCTGTATTATAATTAACAAGTAGAGTTTTTGCGCAAATTTAGATCAAATCAAGGTTGGAAATCAAGGGGGGGTGCAGTACATTTAAAATATGATTTTTTCTTTTAATATTTGATTTATCTAAATTTCTGTAAATTGAAGATAAATACTCGTAAAGGACTTCTGAATCAGTTACCTTAGTAACGTTTTTGCTATAAAAATCGAATTCATTTTCGTAATCCACCTGAATGCTCACCTTACCAAAAATTGATCCCTCCTCTAAAAGCGAAGTAAATTTAGAAATAATGCAATCTGAAAAATTCAAGATATCATAAGGATCAATATGGTCTTCGAAAAAAAAGAAATTATTTAATTTTTGTTTATTCAAATAATTAAATAAAAAATCAGTTCTGGATGGGCGTTTTTTTAAAATTACACATACGTCTTGATGTTGAGATAGAAACCTAACTAATGTAATAAAAGTTCTATTAAAATCATTGTAAGAATAAAATCCTTTTAAAATCTCATTGGTAACAAAAAAAATTTTCATCTTAAAATTTTTTATGCGAGAAAAAACTAAATTTTTATCCAGTTCTAACGATTTACTAAGGGCGCTATTTCCCAACATTTTTTTCTCAATCAACGATCTCATTATGGAACCTAAAATAATAGTTTTCTTGCTACCTCTAACATTAATTAAGTATTTATGATGATATCGATTGTTAGCAAGATTTAATACATTAAATTTTTCATTTATTCTCCTAATTTCACTAAGTGGATATATAAAATCAAAATTAACATTAAAATCATAATTCATAAAAAATATTGTATCTTTATAAATTTTAGATGACAAATCGAAAGTGATCTGACCATAGTTAAGTGACTGAGTGGAAGGCCTAACAAAATTGAAAACATTTTTAGTGTATAGTTTGGCAAGAGCCATCCTGAATAACATGTGAGAAAAAAGATTCATATGAACGCTAAAAATGATTTCTTTCTTTACAATATCCTTAATATTTTCTGGTAATGCAATATCGCTAACAAAAAAATTTAAATTCGTATAAACAAAATGAAATAATTTTATTTTTTGTTTAAAAGCGCCTATTAGGTTTGTGAGTGATACGTCATTGATTAAGTAATATTGGTGATCATAATTTGAATAAATATTAAATTTTTCTCTAGGATTCCAAATTATTATCAGTGCATTGCGCTTGCCAAATTTAAGTGCTTTCGACAATGCAATTGAGGGGCGAAAATGCTTCTCTAAAACACTATTTTGATGAATAGCAACATCGTATTTAGCTAAACTATAAGCATGAGATCCTACATAAAGAATTTTTCGATATATAAAAAATAAAATTAATCTAAAATCATAAAAATATAATTTCATTTTTTTCTTAATTTTATTCAGTAAGTTCAAGAAATGGAATTTTTTGAACCTGATTGCTATTTTTGCGTCAGTACAATAATTAATTACAGACTCAACTTCAACAATATCAAGGGAATCAAGCACAACAGTATCAAAATTATATTTAGTATGTAATTTTTTTAAATAGTTAAAGTCAAAAAAATAATTTTGAATTTTACTTAAAAAATTATCACCTTCTGCGTGACCTTCAATTTTAAGAAAAAAATAATATATTGAATTAAGTTTACAAAAAGACCTTATCTTTTCATTGATCAATTTATATACTACATTTGTCTGCTTTTGAGACTTATTTAAGCTATCTGCGTGTTCGCCATAAATTAGACATTTGCCTTTATTTACTTGCTTAGAAAATAACAAATTATTTGTAAGGAAGACAGCTGTATGGCTGTCGTAATCGAGAATTTTATTTATATTATTCGTAATGAATAATGTTTCATATTTCGAGCCTAATAAAGGTTTTTTTAAGGCCATTTTTAAAAATCCAGCTTTTTGTTATGCAATCTAATAAAAATTAAAATCTTTCTTTATCCATATCATCATTATAGGGTCCTTGTTTTACCTCGATAATCTCTGTATCTTCAAGCATTTCAAATCCATGCCCTCCTCGAGCCAGAAGTAGAACATCGCCTGCACTAAGAACTAAGGAGTCAAAAAAAATTTTATCCTCAGTATAGAAATTAACTTTGACTTTGCCAGATTTTATAAATAATGTTTCCTGTGTAAGCAATATTTCTCTTTTTGTGATTTTATGAATATGAGGAGGAATAACATAGCCTTTTTTTCTATTCATGTAACCTAACTGCTGCGAGTAATTTTTAGGTGTAAAAAAAGCAATATCGTTGCTTTTGTAATCGCTTCTTAATATAATTGCGTAAGTTGTTGAGTTATAGTTAATAAAATTAATATTAGGGATTTTTGACATTTTGACCCTTTCGTAAGAACTTAATTAATTACTTTTTTTAGATACTATCATTTATTTGATAGTCCACCATTTATTTATTATTAAGTATCAAGGAAAAAATAATGAAAATTATAGTTCTTGGAGGAGATGGATTTTGCGGCTGGCCAACTTCTTTGCACCTTTCAAATTTGGGGCATGAAATAACAATTATTGACAATCTTTCTAGAAGAAAAATTGATATAGATTTAGAAACAAATTCCTTAACTCCGATTAAACCAATTCATAGGAGAATAAAAACCTGGGAAGAAATGACTTCTAAAAAAATTAATTTTTTAAATATTAATGTTGCAACAGATTATGAATTAATTAAAAAAGCGATCGCAGACGTCAGCCCTAATGCAATAATTCATTTTGCTGAACAACGCTCAGCACCTTATTCAATGATATCAGCAACAACAAAGAGATATACCGTCAATAATAATGTGAATGCAACACACAATATCTTAGCTGCTATAAGCGAACTTAAAAAAGATATTCATCTAATTCACCTTGGCACAATGGGCGTTTATGGCTACGGTCAAACTGGAGAGAATCCAATCCCTGAGGGATATTTAGAAATTAAAATTGATCAACCTGATGGAAGTCAGGTCAGCAAAGAAATTCTTTATCCTGCGGCGCCTGGGAGCATTTATCATACAACAAAAACACTCGATGCACTTCTTTTCTACTTTTACAACAAAAATGATAATTTAAGGATCACTGATCTTCATCAAGGCATCGTGTGGGGTACAAATACATTCGAAACAAACCTCCATGAAGATTTAATTAATAGATTTGATTATGATGGTGATTATGGAACAGTTTTAAATCGTTTTTTAATGCAGTCTGCAATAAATCACCCACTAACCGTTCATGGTTCGGGCAATCAAACAAGAGCCTTTATTCACATTCAAGACTCTGTTAAGTGTATAGAAATAGCCTTAAACAACCCTCCTCAGGCGCAAGATAAAGTACAAATTTTTAATCAAATGTCGGAATCTAAAAAGCTGATTGATCTAGCAAATATAGTTTCAAAATTGACAGGCGCAGAAATTTTACTATTAAACAACCCAAGAAACGAAGCTGACTGCAACGAATTAAATGTGATAAATACTAAATTTATTGGTTATGGGCTGTCCCCACTTAAATTGAGCGAAAATTTGATGTACGAAGTTACTGAAATTACTAAAAAATTTACCCACAGAATAAACAAAGATAAGATTTTAGCAAAAGCTAAATGGTAATAAGAACTATTCCGGTTTTATTTTTTTGCTTTAACAGACCATACCACGCTCAAAAGTGCCTAAAATCCCTCAAAAAAAATTATAAATCTCATGAAATTACACTGTACATATTTATAGATGGGCCCAGAAATAGCGATGACCAAAAAAAATTATTAAAAATGGAAAAATTAGCTTTAGGGCAAACCTGGTGTAAAGCCCTATATATAAAAAAGCAAAAAGAAAATATAGGATGCGCTAAGTCCGTTATAAAGGAAACGTCATCAATTTTAAAAAAATATAAAGCTGCAATAATTTTAGAAGATGATAATTATCTAAGTCCATACTTCTATGACTATTTAACAACAGCCCTAAGGATGTATGCTGAAGACATAAGAGTAATGGAAATAAGTGGTTACAGATATCCCTGTGCCACCAAAGATAAAAGTTCATTGTTTATAAATGGCTCTGCTGGGTGGGGTTGGGGAACATGGGCGCGAGCATGGTCTAAATATGAAATGAATGGAATAATGTTAAAAAACAAGATTCTTAAAGATAAAAATTATATTAACAATTTTACTTACGGGAAAACTCTTAATGCAATTGAATTGCTTGATAAACAAATAAATAAAGAAATTGGGGGTTGGGATATATTATGGCATGGAACAATAGTGATAAATAATGGGCTGACTTTAATACCAGCAAAATCATTAGTTAGAAATATAGGACACGACGGATCGGGTACAAATTCAGGGATAACAAAAAAGTGGGATGTTAAGCTAAGCAAAAATAAAATTGAAGATTACCCAGACACAATTTCACCTAACGAAACCTTTCAAATAGCTTTAAAAAAATACTTTTACACTACAAATCGATCATTTAAACATTACATTCTAAATCAAATAACAAGAATATCTAAAAATTGGCAAAGATCGCTATAATAGGCGCAGGCATTTATGGCTCAACGATTGCTATATCGCTAGCAAAACAAGGGATGTATGTTGATCTTTTTGACCCAAATGGCGTTTTAAATCAAACATCATCAATTAACCAATTTAGAGTTCATGCAGGTTATCATTATCCTAGAAGCACTGAAACAATAGACGAAATTCAAAGCTCAAGAATATCTTTTAAAAAAATTTATAAAAATGCAATCTTTAAAGCAAAAAAACATATATACGCAATCCCATTTAAAGACACCAAAATAAACTGTACCCAATACGAACAAATATTAAATGATCACAATTTAAGTTACAAAATAATTAAATCGAGAATTTTTGATAAAGCAAAAATTGAGCAAGCATATGAGGTTGAAGAAGAGCTCTACGATCCAGATCTTCTCAGAAAAATCATCTCGCATAAAATAAATAAATTTAATATAAATCTAAAGTATCAAAAATATAAAGATGACTTCAAAAACGATTATGATTTCATAGTATGGTGTACATATGGATTTAACTATCCGGATAAAAAATTAAATATAAAATATTCACTAGTGGAAAAATGTTATTTTAAGCCCCCAAGCAATTTAGAGGGTTTGTCTGTAGTAATTATTGACGGGCCATTTACGGCTTTTGACACAACAATTAATAATAAAGTTTGTATTTTTGGATCTGCAAAATATACAAATATAAAATCTTTTTCTATGCTACCAAGCAATTATGAATTAAAAAAATATCGAGATTACTTGAATAAGCCTTTTCTAATAAAATCAGAAAAATCAAATTTTCAAATCCTAAAAGAGCATGGATCAGAATTTATCCCGAAATTGAGGAATGCAGAATATTTAGGATCTAAATTTACATTTAGAGTTACAGAAAATAACCCTAATAAAGATAATCGAATTCTACATATAGATAAATGCAATAATGAAATTTATGTGTTCTCTGGGAAAATTGTATCCTGCATTAAAGCAGCTAATGAAATCAAAAAACTTTTACTATAAATCATGGAAACATATAAATACGCCATTATTGGTCACGGAAACTGGGGATTAAAAGTAAGAAATTGTCTTTTAAAAATGGGAAGAGATGTTGCATTTTTAAAAAAAACAAGAATTAACGTAAATGAGGAAATAAAAAATTTTCAAGAAAGAATGGAAGATAAATTCTCAAAAACCTCAGCAAATGTCATTTGGCTTTGCACTCCACCATCAGACATAAGAGATGTGTTAATAATTGCAGCAATTAAAAATAATAAAAAAATAATTGTTGAAAAGCCGTGGGTAACGAACAAAATAAGATCTCATCACATAACAAAATTATGCAAAGAAAATAAAATTAATATATTTTTAACTCTACAATATTTGTTTATTAAAAAATTTTCACAGGTAAATTTAAATAGATTTAATAAAAAAAAATACTATTTTGAGGGAACATTCAATACAAAAAAAGAAAACCCAAGGATTGATGCAAAGTTAAACCTTGGTTTTCATTTAATTTCTATTCATCAGAATTTTTTTAAAAATACAAAAATTAGAAAGATTAATACTTCGTATAATTCAATTAATCAAAGATCAATTAAAATTTATTCAAAAAATGAATTAATTTTTGAGTGTGACTTCACTAAAAATAAAGAACCTATTCTTGAAAGATATATTTTACATTTTGAAGATGAGTCAAAAAAATTAATTTTAAACATAGAATTTTATTCTAGGATATACAAATTAATTAATCAACTGCATGCGAAAGAATCGTCAATGGTAAAATTATTGTAAGATCTTTGTGTGCAAATAAAAATTTATAGAATACAAATTAAATACAAATAGCCCCAATAAATTACAATTCCTCTATTATTTCTAGTAAATAGCTATCTAAAAACTATAATGAAATTTATAAACTTCGCTCGCACATAAAGCAAAGTAGTAAAAGCAAAGTAAAATAATACAAGGCTTGTATTATTGCTATTAAGTCGAAGTAAAATCGAAATAACAAATTACTTCAAAGCAGAAAATAACTTGAGAATTATTTTAGAAAGGCCAAAAAAAAGTTTTTCTTAAATTAGAAAAAAATAATTTAAAAAAAATATTATCATTAATTTAGTCCGATTTTGTAGCCAAAGATTTTTACAGTTTAGGGTATAAAGCATTCCTAAGAATAAAAAGTCTGAGAAATAAGCCCATCAATACGAACTGAAAAATTCTTAATGGCGAAAATATTGGCAGATCCTGATAGAATAAGAAAAAAATAACAAAAATAATGGCACCATTTACCTTAAAAAATCTTTTATTTAAAAGGTAAAATATAACTATTACACTTATGGCTCCAATGTATCCTGCTTCGACAAATAACTGCAATATATAAAAATTTAAAACATATAGTACGTTGCTATTATCGGTAAGTAAATTTACTTTATGCATTGAAGTGTACACAGATAAGTTATTAAATCCTATACCAAAAGAATTATTTGCTAACACATCAAGTCCAGTAAAGATTTTATAGGCTCTATATTTAAGACTCGCGTCTAAAGTATGGTCAGATATTGAAACAAAAAGATTTAAAGAATGTTTAAGTCTATCCATCGAAATCAAAATAAAAGGAAGTAATAAAACAGAAAATAGGTATTTATATATAATTTTTACTCGTAAGTTATACAATTCAAATAAAATAAAAGAAATTAAGAAAATATTAACATATAAGGATCTAGCTATTATTATCCCAAATATTAAAATTAAAAAAAATAAGAATTGTGATTTCCTTTGGATTTTTATTACACCTTTTTTTACTAGCGAATAGTTTAGCAAAAAAATTACAGTTAAAATAAAAGCAAAGTGTGAAGGCTCTTTGAAAATTGAAGTTGCCCTATATATACCGTCATCATAATGAATTGCAGAGTAACCAATCAAACTAGGATTATTAAAAAAAAGAATTGCCCCATAGCTGCAGGAGGGTGATCTACATCCAGTATTGAATATAATAAACTGATAAATGCCATAAAAAACTAGAATAATTGCAACTGAATTTATGAATTTAAATTGATTCAGGGCTTCTCGCACATTTAACTTGTCATAGATTTTTTCTATTGATGCCAAAATAAAAATCATCAATAATAGTTGTAGCAATCCTTTCAAGTGCAAGGAAAGTGAAAAAAAATCGCTATAAAAAAAACCTACTGAGCTGAAAAGAAAAATGATAAAAGATTTTAAACCTAAGCTAAAAAATTCCTTTTTTGATACATGAATTAAAGATAAAGAGATGAGTAATATTTGACCGAGCGTGTCCAATCTAAGTATTGAAGGCGGATATATGTCTTTTGGATTTTCAACTAAAGATACTCCATTAAAGAATTCACTGAATATTACGTGGCCATTATTAAATGACAAAATACTAATTCCTGGAAATAGTAAAGTTAGCAATGAAATACTAATTAATATATTTACCACCCTAGAATTGAGTTTTCTTTTCAAGGCACCTAAAATATTTATACTCATATTTAACAATTCTTAATAGTCTGCTTCAAGGTATTAAATCTTTCACTTCATCTGAAGGGAATTGAATGAGTCAATGCACATTTCTTCTAAGCTTCGAGAAGACTTCCAGCCCAATAGCTTTAAAGCTTTTTCAGCACTTGCGTAAACAATAGCAAGATCGCCTTTACGACGCCCTGAAAACTTAGTGGGAATTTTTGTGCCTGTAGAATAAGCAAATGTTTTAACTAGCTCAAGAATTGATATTCCAAATCCTGTGCCCAAATTAATAGCCACATAACCATTATTTGCTTGAGAGTAGTTTAGCGCGGCTAAATGCCCTTCGGCTAAATCAGAAACGTGAACAAAATCTCGAATACATGTTCCGTCATTAGTTGGATAATCGCTGCCATAAATTTCAAGGTAATCTCTTTTTGCTCTTGCAACACTTAAAATCAAAGGCATAATGTTTGTGGCGGGAGTTCTTGGGTTTTCTCCCAAAAGCCTGGATCTATGGGCCCCGATAGGATTAAAATATCTCAGAGAAACAATACTCCAATTTGAGTTTGCATGCGAAATATCAAAGCATATGTCTTCAATAATTGATTTAGACTTAGAGTAAACATTGCTGGGGTTTTTTTTAAAGTTTTCGAACAACGGAGAATTTTCTTCTTCGCCGTAAACTGAAGCTGAGGAAGAAAAAATTAGATTACTAACACCAAATTCAGACATCACATGCAGTAAATTAGTCGTAGAATTTAAATTATGATAATAGTATTTTAATGGATCATAAAATGACTCAGTAATTGATTTTAACCCAGCGAGATGAATAACAGAAGATACGTTATTTTCAATAAATATATTTCTGACCATGCCAACATCCAATAAACTAGACTGATAAAACTTAGGAACAGTCCCTGAAATTTTCGAAATAGAAATTAGCACCTCTTTTTTACTGTTTGATAAATCATCTAAAATAATAATATCGTGACCTTTTTCTATTAATGTCACGCTCACATGGCTTCCAATATATCCAAGCCCTCCTGTGACAAGAATGCTCATACTAATTTCCTAAAATACATAGTAAAAAACAAAATTGATATGCAAGAGCTTACAATAATACTAATTTCAAAATCATAAAAATTAATCATTAAAAACTTTACAGAAAAAATTAAAATGCTAAAAAATAAAATTGGCAACGAATTTCTCAGAATTAAAGTTGAAGCGCCATGAACAACAATAAAATAGAGTGTAATCACCTCTAAAATAGATCTTAAGGCAAAAGCTGAATACATACTATCTGAAATATAATGTTTATCATTTGATAAAATCAAACCTAACGTATTGATAGAAAAATACAAAAAAAAGATCATACAAAGAGTATAAAATACATTAAATGATTTTAAAAAGCTTTTTGTTCTTAGGTACGTAATATTATTGTTAACTTTACTAAAGGCGATTTGCCCCCAAAACTGATTATTTATTAAATAAAGCGGCTGAATAACAATTTGAAAGATTCGCTGGCAAAGATTAAAGCCTACTAGTCCAAATATTCCATAATATTTAATAGCTATAAAATAGTCGCCCGTTATTAGAATCACATAAGCTAAAGTACTCACAAGATAGGGAAATGAATTAACTAAAATTTTCTTTGTAGTTTTAAAATTACTTAAATTCAAGAAATTTCTAAAAAGCTTTTGCCTAAAATTAAATTTGATAAAAAGTATAAGATTAACGAAAATAGGCACAATAAGATTTAATAATAAAAGTAATGTGATATTTAGTTTAAAACTATAAAAATTTGATAAAAATAAAAAAATCATAGTCAAAAGATACCCGCAGATGCTATATATGTGGAGATAATGCATCTTTAATTGACCAAATAGTATCCTTTCAAAACCATTTGTTATCATCGAAAAGGAAGATAGTATGATAAATATTAAGTACGTAGAATTAAAAATTTCAGTGTACATTTCACCCTGACTTGAAATTATTTTTTTTATTAAGTAGGCCTTAAAGCTATATAAAATCAAGAAATAGGAAATGGCTATTACGGCTAAGCAAATAATAATGTTTACTGCCATCTTATCCAAACGGAATCTATTTGCCTTGGTTGAAACATAGTTAGCAAAAAAACTGTTTATTCCAAGATCCGCAAATAAAAATAAACCGGAAAGACCTGTTAAGGTAAGCCAAAAAGAAATTTGCGACTGATCCAAATATTTACTTGATAAATAAATGGACAGAAAAACAGTTATTATCTGAAGTAATTTCGAAAATAAACTTAGGATAATTGAATTATTGTGTTTGCGATTCCATATATGGGTATAAAATATAAATTGCTTAAAATTTTTCATAAAAAAAATGGCCCATCACAATCAATTAAAATTTATTGAACTTACAATAAACGAATTTTTTAGCAATTCCCGCCACCTTAAAATTCTGGAAATTGGATCTTATAATGTAAACGGTATTGATCTAAGAAAATTTTTTCTAAGTCCAAATTATACGGGCTCAGACATAATAGCAGGTCCTAATGTAGATTTGATATGTGCTGGACAAAAAATAAGGCATCCAAAAAATTACTATGACATAACAATGTCTTGCGAGTGCTTTGAGCATAATCCGCATTGGAAATCTACCCTTGCTAATATGATCAGAATGACAAAAAAAAATGGTTTCGTAATATTTACTTGTGCAACAAAAGGTAGAATCGAGCATGGCACTGCAAGATCTTCACCTGAGTCCTCGCCGGGAAATTGGGTAAGAAAAATTGATTATTATAAGAATCTTACAAGCGATGATTTTCCACCTAGCTTACTTAAAGAATTTTCTACTTTTATGTTTTTTTCAAATAACCAATCTTTTGATCTTTATTTTATTGGAATTAAAAAATTTCGAACTAATAAAATTGCAATTCCTGAAGGGCTAATAAAAAAAATAAATTTAATTAAAGAAAAAAAAGGTGTCTTTTTTTACTTATGGAAAGTACCCCTACTTATTGCTTCGAAGACTCTCTCAGAGGAGTCTTACCAAAAATTTGGAATTAGTTGGTATAGGCTTGCATCAAAAATCAAAAGTTTTTTTAGCCTATACTCGTGATAAATAATACCCCCCCTCTTTTAATTCCGGTAATCCTATCTGGCGGAACAGGAAGTAGGCTGTGGCCTCTCTCTCGTGAAGGGCATCCTAAGCCTTTCATTAAGCTATTCGATGGCGAGACTCTTCTTGAAAAAACTTATCGTCGTATAAGTCTGTTAGATCATATACCCAAAATAAATGGCAAACCTTTCGCCCTAACTATTACAAACCGTGAATATTATTTTATCAGTAAGGATGAACTTGAAAAAACTGATCTTAATAGTTTTTTTCTGCTGGAACCAGAGGCTAGAAATACTGCGCCAGCGATCTCAATGGCGGCTCTTTGGATTAGAGAACATTATGGCCAAAATGCCACAATGCTTGTCTTGCCAGCTGATCATATTATTGAAGATCAAAAGAATTTTGCATTAAATGTGTATGAAGCGCTATCACTGTCACATCAGGACCCAGCATATTTTGTTACTTTTGGCATTAAGCCACAATCAGCAGATACAGGTTTCGGTTACATTGAATCAGGAAAGGCTTTGAAAGGCGGATTTGAAGTAGCTCGCTTCTATGAGAAACCTGATACTAAAACAGCAGAAAACTTTATTAGATCAGAACATTTTTATTGGAATTCAGGTATTTTTTGTTTTAATGTAGGTCATTTTTTTGATGAAATGGCAACGCATTCTCCCGTAGTTTTGCAGCATGCTGAAAAGACATGGGATATCTATTCTAAAAGTCCATCAAAAGACCACTCAAAAATTGAAATTCCACTTCCCTCCTTTAAACAATGCCCCAGCATTTCAATTGATTACGCCCTCATGGAAAAATCAAAAAAAGTTGCTGTGATTCCAGCTAATTTCGGATGGAATGATATTGGTTCGTGGTTGAGCTTTTCAAGACTTATCAAACCTGACTCACATGGGAATAGCATGATCGGTGAAAGCTTGATTTTTAAGTCACAAAATACTTTTATTCAATCAAGTCATCGAGTTATTGCTGCCGTAGGAGTAAATAATCTTATTATTGTCGATACTCCTGATGCGCTTCTTGTTATAGACAAAACACATACTCAAGATATAAAACTAGTCACCTCAGAACTAAAACTAACCCATTCGGAAGTTTTACACTCTCACAAAACTATTAAAAGACCTTGGGGTAAATTTACGACACTTCAAAGCGGGCCTTCTTTTAAAATCAAATGTATCGAAGTTAGTCCATTGAAGTCATTAAGTCTTCAATCTCACAAATATAGGAGTGAGCACTGGATAGTCATCGAAGGTGAGGCGGAAGTTATAAATCAAGACAGGACATATAGGATAAAGACAAATGAATCTACATTTATTTCGCAAGGCTCCAAGCATCGATTAATTAATCCATTACCCAATAAAACTTTGAAAATTATAGAAGTACAATCAGGCTCTTATCTTGATGAAGATGATATTGAAAGATTTGATGATCAATATGGGCGAGTCTAATCTGTTCTTTCGTAAAAAATTCAAGATTAATACATTCTGAAATATATTTAATTGCATAAAATACTTACAACTGGGGGCAAGAGTTTCTTTATTTTTTCATAAAAAACTTTGGGCATCCATAATGCTTTACTTAATCACGCATTTAAATCTAGAGTTAATAACAGGCCTTTTTTATTAACAGTGTTTGATAACAATAAAAGGATATAAGCAGCAGATAAAAAAAGATTGCCATTAGAGCAACCTCTTTTACATTTCACTGGGCCTCCCAGAACTCGAATCAGCGGCCAATCGATTAACAATACTTCGTCAAGCTAATTCATAGATAACTACTTTTGCAGGTTAGTTACGATTGTATAAAGTACGCCATAAAAAAACATAAATAAAATAATGGCAATCCAGATGAAAAGAGATTTGGGATATCCCCAGCAAATCGCAATTAAGGGAAATAACCAAAGCAGGCTTAAAGTTGGAGTTACAAGCGCACTAGCCATTTTTTTACAAGCAGGCCGTGATTTGTAAAAATAAAAAAATTTGAGATGAAGATGAGCTGTATCAGGATGATAAATCGAAACGCCCATGATGGTTCGTCGCAACAAACTAAAGATAACTTCTGTTGCAGGGTAAATTAAAATAAGCACTGCACCCCAAGGAGAAATTTCAGGATGACGGCCAAAAAGTATGATTGTGAGAAGGCTAGTTATAAGTCCCAAGCTATAAGCTCCTAAGTCACCTAGAAAAATTTTTCCATTAGGGTAATTAAGGATTAAAAATGGAATTAAAATTAGGACCGTACTAAAGATAGTCGAAAGCATAACCTCGTCACTTGTTTTGTAGCTTAAAAATAAAAGTGCACCTAAGGTAGATAGAACAACAGCTCCACATAAGCCATTGACCCCATCGACGAGGTTCATGCCATTGGCTACAGTTACCATACTTAATATATAAAAAAAACTAAAACCGCCTTGTAAGGCTAGTAATTTACCTATTAAAGGTATATTGGTCAGATTTGGAACTGGGCCGTTAAATTGGGCTATAAATAGCCATCCCGAAAAAAGAAGCGCGAGCAATCTTATTGCAGGCTCTACATTATGGAAAAGATCTTCTTTGACTCCAATGATAATAATAGGAATCAAACATATAAGTATCAATTTAAGAAGTTGAATACTTTCATTGGTGGGGCAATACATCACGAATGATGCGAGTGAAAGAATAAAAACCAGCCCACCTAATCTTGGCGTTTCATTTAAATGAATGCGCTGAATAGCTTGATAAGATTTAAGGCCTAGTTTTTGATAAAACTTTTTATGCCATAGATATATAATTGAAACATTTAAGACTAATGATATACCCATGAATATAAGGACATTAAAATCAAACCACTGCACGACATTAAAATTCATAGAAATAATTTTATCTTAAATGTTATCTATGGTTATCAAGAAAATAATGAGCTCGATTTAAAGTTTTCACCTAAAAGATCTTTGGGAGATAGTTGAATATTCAAATTTTTAGGCCATTTGATATTTAAAGTAGCATCATTCCATAGAATACAACGTTCACTTTCAGGATGATAAAAATCAGTTGTTTTATACAGAAATTCTGAAGTTTCAGACAACGTTAAAAAGCCGTGGGCAAAGCCTTTAGGAATATAAAGCTGCTTTTTATTATCACTTGATAAAATTTCAGCAATATATTGTCCGCATGTGGGAGATGATTCTCTTATATCAACTGCAACATCTAAGACCTCCCCCTCTAACACACGGACCAATTTGCCTTGCGCGTGAGGGGAGAATTGATAATGGAGACCTCGAAGAATACCTCGAAATGATTTTGAGTGATTATCTTGTACAAATGAAACGTTTAGTGAAGTTTCTTTTCTAAAAATATCTGCTCTAAAGCTTTCAAAAAAAAAGCCGCGAGCATCTTCAAACACGCGAGGTTCAATTAAAAAAACATCAGGAATACTTAAAGGAGTGACCTTCATATTTAAATAATTTTTTCTTGTAAGATACGTTTTAAATATTGACCGTAACCATTTTTCAATAATGGCGCTGCCAGCGCTTCCAGTTCGTTTGCGGTAATCCAATTTTGACGATAAGCAATCTCTTCAGGGCATGCCACTTTTAAACCTTGACGATTTTCTAATGTCGCAATAAAATGACTCGCTTCAAGAAGAGATTCGTGGGTGCCTGTATCTAACCATGCATACCCACGCCCCATCACTTCAACATGCAATTGATTTTGATCTAAATAAAGTCGATTAAGGTCCGTGATTTCAAGCTCATTTCTTTTTGATGGCTTTAAACTTTTTGCCATTTTCACGACATCTTGATCGTAAAAATAAAGACCGGTCACTGCATAATTGGATTTTGGTTGAGAAGGTTTTTCCTCTAAAGAAACGACTTTATTTTTTTCATCAAACTCAGCGACACCATAACGCTCGGGATCATTAACATGATAAGTAAATATGGTGGCACCCTCTTCCCTGTTTTTTGCATTTAAAAGAAGTTGATTAAAGTCATGGCCATAAAAAATATTATCACCTAAAACTAATGTTGAATGATGATTCCCAATAAACGACTCACCTAAGAGAAAAGCTTGCGCTAACCCATCGGGAGAATTCTGCACACAGTAGTGAATATCAATCCCCCATTGACTGCCATCTTTTAATAATGCCTCGAAGCGTAGGGTGTCTTCTGGTGCTGAAATCAATAAAATATCTCTAATACCTGCTAGCATTAAAGTAGTTAAAGAATAATAAATCATGGGTTTATCGTAAACAGGTAATAATTGTTTGGAGATTGCTTGCGTCACAGGATAAAGACGTGTGCCTGAGCCCCCCGCAAGAATCAAACCTTTTCTACTGTTTTTAATTTCTGTCATTTATTGAATGATTTCTTTTAAAATCCTTTTAACTTCCTCTTCCCAATGTGGCAATTCTAGCATGAAGGTCTTTGTAATTTTATCTGTGTAAAGTCTTGAATTAAATGGGCGTTTAACTAGAGTTGGATATAGATCGCTTGCAATCGGTTTGATATCTTTAGATGTCATGGTCGTTTTAAATCCTAAAGCTATTGCTTCATCAACGATAAAGCATGCATAACGACACCAATTAGTATAACCCATTGAAGTCACATGATAGGTACCAAAATCTTTGAAGTTTGGATTATTTAAAATAGTTTTTACAATGTTGTAAGTTACATCAGCTAATACTTCACTTGAAGTGGGTGTGCCTATTTGGTCACTCACCACATTTAAAGAAGATCTTTCTTGGGAGAGTTTGAGTATAGTTTTTAAAAAGCTTTGGCCGTGAAAACTAAAGACCCAGCTTGTTCTTAAAATAATATGTTTCCTGTGATGACGAATGGCTTCTTCACCTTCCACTTTTGTTTGACCATAAAAGGATTGTGGGTTGACTCCGTCAGTTTCTAAATAAGGCTCATGTTTTAAACCATCAAATACGTAATCTGTTGAAAAATGAATAATGGGAATATTAAGTTCGGATGCTTTTTCAGCTAAAACTTTGGGGGCGATCGCATTGATTTGATGGGCTAATGATTTTTCAGATTCAGCTTTATCAACTTGCGTGTATGCAGCAGGATTGATAATAATGTCAGGTTTGGTTTTATCGATAAAGGCTGTAATGGCTTCGGGACTCTCTAAATCAAGCTCATGCCGATTTGTAGCAAGCACTTCACCCAATGATGCTAATTTTTTATGTAATGCAAATCCTACTTGACCATCTTTACCCGTGAGTAAAATTTTCATGAATACTGCTTTTTAACCCAGTGCTGGTATTCACCTGACACCACATGATTGACCCAAATATCATTTTCCAAATACCAAATAATCGTTTTACGAAGTCCCGTCTCAAAAGTTTCTTGAGGTCTCCACCCGAGTTCGCGCTCTAATTTTGAAGCATCAATCGCATAACGTCTATCGTGACCTGGTCTATCTTTAACATAGGTAATTTGATTTTCATATTTTGATCCATCTGCTTTAGGTTTTAATTCATCTAAGATACCACATAAAGTCTTTACGACATTAAGATTGGTCTTCTCATTCCAACCACCTACGTTATAAGTTTCGCCGGGTTGCCCGCGAGCCAAGACTTCACGAATCGCATCACAATGATCTTTCACATAGAGCCAATCACGAATTTGTTGACCGTCGCCATAGATAGGAAGTGGCATGCCGTTCAATGCATTTAAGATACATAAAGGAATTAATTTTTCTGGAAAATGATAAGGTCCATAATTATTTGAACAATTTGTGGTTAAGACAGGTAACCCGTAAGTATGAAACCAAGCTCTGACTAAATAGTCACTTGCGGCTTTACTTGCGCTATAAGGGCTATTAGGTTGATAAGGATGTTTCTCAGTAAAGGCCGGAGCTTTTTCATTTAAAGATCCATAAACCTCGTCGGTCGATACATGTAAAAATCTGAAAGCTTTTTTGGCTGTTTCATCAAGATTGTTCCAATATGCTCTGACTGACTCTAATAAGTGATAAGTGCCAACAATATTAGTTTTGATAAAATCTCTTGGTCCATGAATCGATCGATCCACATGGCTCTCCGCCGCAAAATGAATAATAGCTCGAATGCGATGTTCTTCTAAGAGTTTTGAGACTAAATCATAGTCACCAATATCGCCATGCACAAAATGATGGTGAGGATTTTGATCTAATGAAGATAGATTTTCTAAGTTCCCTGCATAGGTTAATAGGTCTAATGATACAATATCTTCATTAGACTCACTAAACCAATCAAATACGAAGTTGGAACCAATAAACCCGGCTGCGCCTGTGACAAGAATTGTCATATTATGTAACTTTATAATAGATATAAAAATAAATGATAAAGTATAATTAGACTTAATTCTTATAAGTTTTGAAAATTTTATTTATTATGATTAAAAATCTTAAAACTTTCGATTTATTCATGTTAAGTCTCATGATTGTGAGTCTTCCAAGTGTGGAAGCTCCTAAAAATTTTTTTTTAGTGGGCTATCTCCTCACCCGTAGCATCTTTGAATTTATCGAATGGAAGAAAAGAAAAATAAAATGGACCGATTGGGATAGTCTATTTTTTGTATTCGTTTTAACAGCTTTTTTAAGCACAATATATGCTGGCATGCCTCACTTAGAAGAGTGGAAAGGTTATATGGTTCTGTTGACAGCTATTCTTTCTGGGTGGCTTTTAAGTCGAGCCCAATATTCACGGGAAAATTATCAAGGTCTTTTTCAAATAATAGTGCTAAGTGCACTCGCTCCTTTGTTAGTGGGGCTTTATCAATATCTCATTATTCACACTAAACCCGACCTCCAACTTCACTCTGTTGGCCACGTGAACCATTCTGCTATTTATTTAGTAATGATTTTTGGTGCTTCACTTGGCTGGTTCTTAAGTCATGTTAGTTTAGATAAGTTGAAGCTATCTAATCTATATCTTATTGCTCTAGGTATTTTAAGTTTAATTTTCTTTGTGAGTTTAATTATTGGTCAGTCAAGAGCCGCATATGGCGTAGGTATTATTTTAGGCTTATTAATTTTTTACTTTGTAACCAAGAGCAAAAAAATTAAACTAATTGGGAGTATTTCTATAATACTTATAGTTTTACTTTCATTTATTCTTAAAACAAGTGTAATTGAAAAACAAATCGCCAATCAAAAAACCAATAATGTACTTGCTTATAGAGATAAAGTCTGGAATGTATCTCTTGAAGCCTCACGATTCTCTCCTCTTTTGGGTATAGGCCTAAGTAATTGGCATTTTATTACTCTAGATCAACTGAAAAAATCTGTTGAAGGTAGGGGAAAGATATTTGATGCTAAGAATTACATTTTCCCTGGCCATTCACATAATCATTACCTAAGCGCACTGGTTGAGCGGGGTATTGTAGGACTTCTGGTTACCCTTACATTTATGCTACTTTGGATTAGACATATCATTACAACTTTTAAATGGGCAAATAAAACGAAAGAGTCAATTCTTCTATGGTCGGGTTCATTAAGCGCATGGGTTACAACTTTTGGGGTTGGCTTGGTAAATACGACGTTTCATCATGAACACGCTATTCTTGCATGCTTATTTTTAGGTATTTATTTAAGCTATACCCGTCAGTACCTCCCAAGAAAATAACTAAGATAGCTCTTCACTTCGATGATTAAAATAATTATCTTGAAACGCGACAAGCTGGGCGATCTTCTCTTAACAACACCCATGCTTCAACTTTTAAAAAAGCTCCATCCAAAATCCGAAGTTGCTGTCGTTGCGCCAGAATCTTCAGCCTGGATTTTAAAAAATGTATCATTTATCGATAAGCTATATAGCTATCCCCAACCCAAATCTTTTAATTTAAAAAGTATAACTTCTATCTTTATACAACTTTTTATTTTTTTGAAAATAAGACTAAAACATTACGATATTGCAATTGCAGCAGGTGGTGAATATTCTCATAGGGCGGTCAAGCGACTTATCTGGATAAAAGCCAAAAGAACTATTTCATTTATGCCTAAAAATAAAGCCATTACAGGAATTACTGATCCAGTCATTGAACCGAGCCACAAAAAAAAAGGTCGTCATGAGTCACAAAGAATGATCGAGCTACTAAAACCAATCATCAAATCAAAAGAGCAATTAACTCTGCCAAGTATTTATTTTAAACCTCCTCAGGAATGGCTGCAAAAAGCTCAGTTTTTTTTAACGGAAAGCAAGCTTAAAAAAGAGCAATATATAGTATTTGGACTTGGGGCAAGACGAGAAAAAAAACAAGCATCAAAAGAGCAGATTATTGAAACGGCAATGTATGCTTACAAAAAACATAAGCTTAAAACAGTTTTAGTATGGACCCCGGGTGGTAAAAATAATAAAAATTACCCGGGTGACGATGAAATAGCATATGGCATTCTAAAAAATGCACCAAAAGAAATTATTCCTTTAAGGGCCCCGCTTGATCTAACTATCGGGGTCATTTGGCTTGCAAAAAAATCTATTTTTCCTGATAGTGGTTTAATGCATTTTGCTTCAGCAAGTCCGGGTGGAGTTATTGGCCTTTTTGCAGACACTACAATCACTCCCAATCCAGATCAGTGGGCCCCGTTAGGTCTAAAATCAAGTTATATTGAAGCTAAAAAATCTATTAAAGAACTTGGTATCACTTTTTTACATAAAGAAATAAGTCGCTTATAACGATATAATGAAATTAAGATTTCAAATATATCTATTTTAGTCATATTTATTTTTAAAGAGTTTATATCAGAATGAATGATGCCCTTAATATCCAAGCTTCAGAAATTATAGAATTGCACGATGCGTATCTGTTAAATAAGGCTTGGCCAAATGAAACTGAAATGAAATATCAAGCATCCGATTCTCTTTTTAAATTTATTGAAGCCAATCATTTCTTTAATACCAGGCTATGGAACGAAGAAGATCTTGCTCGAAGACAGAATGTTTCAGATAGCGAAATCACAAAAAACAAAAGAGCGATCGACAAATTTAACCAATCCAGAAATGACCAAATAGAACAGATTGATAGTTTTATTCTTGAGTTTGCTAAAAAAGCAATTTTAAAGGAAGCGAAACAAAATAGTGAAACTCTTGGAGCTATGGTCGATAGACTATCTATATTGAGCTTAAAAATATTTCATATGTCCATTCAAACCCGAAGAGAAAATGTTTCAGAGCTTCATATTCAAACATGTTCAAAAAAATTAGAGGTTCTAAAAATCCAACGAAATGATTTGTGCGCTTGTTTTGATGAACTTCTTTATGATTGCATACTTGGCTTTCGATATTTTAAACAATACAAACAATTTAAGATGTATAACGATCCTAATTTAAACCCTCAACTCTATGCTGAAAAATCGGAGTTTAAGCAAAATTAAAAAATTCCACTCATTAAATTAATTAAAGAAAATTATTGAAATTTAATCTGGAACATACCTAGAAGAGAATGAAATTGAGAGATTTGAAAATCAATTTGGGCACGCCTAGGTTCCTCTTGGATCAAGTCTCAACCAAGACATTAATTTTGGCCTACCTTCTGAGGCAATAAGCCATCTATCAGAATCTTCGTAATCAAAGAGCTCAGGAAATTTTGATAAATCTCTCGATGTTGTAGCTAAAGTTGAAATTTTAAAAAAAGGTTTTGCATTCGACAATAATTCAGTCATTTTTTTCTTGCCATCTTTAAAAATCCAATCATGCAATTCAATAAAAATAATTGATTTTTTTAGATTACTAAATAGCTCACTATCCAGCAAGGAAAATTCAGCGCCTTCAATATCAATTAAAATTACCGCTGAATCCAAATCTTTTTTTGGGATATTCTTGTAAAAAACTTTAGTTGCCTCGCCAAATATATGCAATTTATTACTACAATTATTTAAGGTAGCATTTTTTTGTATAACTTGCCTTCCTTTAATTGATATTTCAAAAGCATAACTTACTTTAAATTTTTGACTAATTAATGAGCCAATGCTGTAATAGCCGTCTGCAGCGCCAAGATCAATAAAAACATTATATTTTTTTTGAACAGACATTATTGAATTTAATATCTCTTGCTCATAAATACCAAGAAGCATTGCTCCTCTGTCTGAATTTCCCCACCAATGGTCACGACTAAAAATCATCCCAGCAAATGGGCCGTATTTGATAGTATTTTTAAGGGTCATACTTAATTCCTGTGATAGTAATTTTCGCTTTTTATGAATAGCAATTGACATGCCTCTTTGATCCATTAAAAGCAT
The DNA here is from genome assembly GCF_006364435.1 of Candidatus Methylopumilus universalis. Taxonomy (NCBI): domain Bacteria; kingdom Pseudomonadati; phylum Pseudomonadota; class Betaproteobacteria; order Nitrosomonadales; family Methylophilaceae; genus Candidatus Methylopumilus; species Candidatus Methylopumilus universalis. The sequence continues at coordinate 816,282 of NZ_CP040977.1, forward strand.
TGAAAATATTTTTCTTAATCCCATGCTTGATTCCCTTAAGCCCTGAAAAAAATTACCTTAAATTCAAAAGATATATTTTTAGATTTGAGCAAGTTTTAATTTAACAATCTGTTGTATTAATAAATATAAAGTTAGCTTTTTAAAACTCCCTCAAAATATTTAATTGTTTCTTTTAACCCGTCTTTTAAATTTACCTTAGGCTCCCAGCCTAACTTATTCTTTGCTAAACTAATGTTAGGCTGTCTCTGTTTGGGGTCGTCTTCAGGAAGAGTTTTGAATATAATTTTAGATTGACTGGAAGTTAACCTTAAGACAAGCTCTGCGAGTTCTAGCATAGTAAATTCATTAGGATTTCCTATATTCATAGGCCCTGTAATAGTCTTATCACTCTCCATAAACTTAATCATGCCTTCAATTAAATCACTCACATAACAAAAACTTCTGGTTTGAGATCCATCTCCATAAATTGTAATTGGTTTATTTTGCAAAGCTTGCACTATAAAGTTACTAACGACACGTCCATCGTTAGGATGCATTCTTGGACCATATGTATTAAAAATACGCATCACTTTGATCTCAAGATGATGTTGCCTAAAGTAGTCGAAAAATAGAGTTTCAGCGCATCGCTTCCCTTCATCATAACAACTCCGAATTCCTATAGGGTTAACCCTCCCCCAATAATCTTCAGTTTGAGGATGAACTTCAGGATCTCCATATACTTCACTTGTGGATGCTTGCAGAATTCTTGCACCAGTTCTTTTCGCGAGCCCAAGCATATTGATTGCCCCATGAACACTTGTTTTAGTTGTTTGAACGGGATCAAATTGATAGTGAATTGGTGATGCTGGGCATGCAAGATTATAAATCTGATCTACTTCAACATACAAAGGAAAGGTGACATCATGCCGCATCAACTCAAATTTTGAGCTGCTAATTAAGTGTGAGACGTTATCTTTACTTCCAGTAAAAAAATTATCTACACATAAAACGTAATGGCCTTGTTTGATTAGCGCATCGCAAAGATGGGATCCTAGAAAGCCTGCGCCGCCTGAAATTAGAGATTTATGAGACATTTACTAAGAATCTTACCATCGAAAATTGATAATCCTGAATGATAATTTGAAGATAGTTAAGTCAAATGGGCGTTAAATTCAAACATGCATTCCCTTAAGGCTAAAATCATAGGTAGTTTGGGTGTAGTTTGGGTCTTGAACAAGATTTAAATCATAAAACAGACCGATTAACAGCTTCGGGTGTTTCAGGATTAACGAGTGAGAATTTTAGTGGTAACTTACATCACACAAGACCTGTGGAATCTTTGGGTGCTACTTATGACATTGCTAAAACACAACGCCTCACAGGTGAAGTCTTAGCGCAACAACTACCCTTCCAAAGCACTGCGGGTGCTACAGCCTACTTTAATTACATGATTGGGTTTTAAGGTATAAAAAAACCACCTCTCGGTGGCTTCTTACTCTAACTAAGGTGTGGTGGAGCTGCACAAAATGGGATTGCTTTGTTTTCCCGAATTTAATCAATAACCTGTGGGTTTTGAGAACCCCTTCTACCCACAAAACTACCCACAAAAAATTAGGATGGGTTTTGAGGCCCTGCTCCAGTTTTATGGGCAGTTTAGCAGATGTAGGTTTAGGGGGGAGGTTTTCGGGTTTTATGCCTTTATCTCATATACAGTATCTGGATAGTTGTTTATAGTCCTAATATAATTTAGTGGCCCGCTTAAAACCAATGTTACTTCGCACAATTCAAAAACTATTTTTAATTACAACGTTTGCTTTGGTATCAAATGCTAATGCACTTGTTATTAACTTTGACGACCTTCTTAATCAAGGGGAAGGCACAGTAATTTCAAATGGATATAGCGGGTTAAATTGGAGTAACTTTTGGGGGTTTGATGGAGCTTCTGGGACCGGCAGCGGATATTCCGCTGGAACTGTAAGTTCTCCGAATGTTGCCTTCAATGGCTATGGAAACCCTGCTTCATTTTCATCTACTGCGCAATTTAATTTAGTAAGCGCTTATTTCACAGCTGCCTGGAATCCTGGACAAATAACCGTTCTAGGTTTAAATAGTGGTACCCAACTTTACTCAACTACTTTTTCAGTTGTCACAACATCGCCAACCTTAACTTCTTTTAATTGGTCTGGAATTAACGAGGTACGCTTCAGTACAAACTTCGCTCAATTTGCCATAGACAATTTATGTTTAGATGGTTCATGTGGTACAGGTCCCGCAGCTGCTGACACCCAATCCTCCATGCGATATCAAGCAAGCCAATTACGCTCTGCATTTAATGCGCAAACAGTCGCTGCTAACTTTGCTTTGAATTACGACTGTAATGTGTTTGATGTTAAAGGCATGTGTATTTCAGCAGGTGGCAGATACACAACTATTGATAATCCAAACATTAATAATTCAGCAGCGGTTGTGACATTAGGTTACAAGGTCAATCCTAATATCCGTGTGGGTGCTTATTTAGACCAGAACATTAATATCAGCAAACCTACAGGCATTGATATCGGTAACAACACGCCTCTCATGGGTTTATATGCTGTGTGGAATAAAGAACAAAATGGTTTAGGTTATCAAGTGAGACTCGCTAACACTTATCAAGATAAAGATGTGACGCAAACTAGAACAGTATTTGACACTTCAGAAGCAGGTACGGGTAAATCAAGCCTTCAATCACAAAGTTATCTAGCAGAACTCTCTTACGCATTTCAATATGAAGATAAAACACTCGTGCGTCCTTATGCAGGTTTGCGTTACACACATTTAAAACAAAAAGGTTACACAGAAGCAACCACAGATACAGTGACAGATCCTTTAACAGTGGCAGCTTTAAGAGATAAAGGTATCACCGCTTTAATAGGTGTCAAAGTCAATCGTTCATTGACGGATAAAGCCACACTCACAGCCCAATTAGGATTTGAACAAGATGTGCATCACAACGTGGGTCAGTATTCAGCGACCGATTTAAATGGCAGTGATTTAACAGCGGTTGCATTTAATTCAAACATTAAACGCACAAGACCAGTGGTAAGTGCTGGTGCTTATTATGATGTCACCAAAACACAACGCGCATCAGCCACCATCAACTACCAACAAACTGCATTCCAATCGACCGGAAGTGCGACTGCTTATTTCAATTACATGATTGGGTTTTAAGGTATAAAAAAACCACCTCTCGGTGGCTTCTTACTCTAACTAGGAAGTGGTGGAGCTGCACAAAATGGGATTGTCATGTTTTCCCGAATTTAATCAATAAGTTGTGGGTTTTGAGAACCCCTTCTACCCACAAAACTACCCACAAAAAATTAGGGTGAGTTTTGATGCTTTAGCTCCAGATGTTGGAGGTAGTTTAGCAGAGGTGGGTAATTTTAAGATTTTTCTTGTAGGCGAATAAATGGATTCATCAAGTATTCCTTGAGTGAGTCTCCAACAGGGCTTTCTCTTAAACTGATGCCTGATTTCATTGCTCTCATTTGTATAGCTGTTTTTGATACATATGTACCAAATAATCTATCCCAAAAAGAAAAAATAATTCCAAAATTTGAATTACCCTCCTTCATATCCAATGAATGATGGACTCTATGAAAGTTCGGCGTCACAATGAGAAAGCTTAAAATCTTGTTCCATTTTTCAGGAAGTAAAACTTTAAAGTGGGTTAAAGGTGCGTGAATAGAATTCAATACGCCATAAAGTAATATCACTGGAACCGGGACATCAAATAATACAAATATCAAGGCTGCTAAAAAGACAGTTGCAACTTCCTCCAGCGGATGGTGAAAAAAAGTTGTAATGGTATCAACCTCTCTATCAGAGTGATGGAGTTTATGTAACTTCCATAAGACTGAAATTTTATGAAATAACAAATGGGCAACATACCCAGCGAAATCAATAAATACAAAAGAAATTACTATACTTAAATATCTAGGTAATGGTAAATTTGAAAAGCTAAAAATTTCAAATGGTGCTATAAAATTAACAAATAGAAGCACAGCAAAAAATTTTAAGAGCCAAGTAAAAAATTGGCTAATGCCTAATAGCGTTAATATGGAAGCATCTCTTTTCTTAAAGAGCAAATCAGAAGAATTCAGCTTTTCAAAAACAATTAAAGCGAGCGGAAGTGCGATAAGCGCAATTGGCAGTACTCTATCAAACAAGGTATTTACTCCATTTTTAAATCATTTAATCGTGTATATTGTAGAAGGAATTATTGCAAGGCTTTAATTATAAGGAATCTCTTAATGGGATCTATCACTTTCTCAAAACTGGCTTTAGTTTTTTGTTTTTTTCTTTCCTCTTCAGCTTTTGCAGGTAAGGTTCTTGGTTACGACCTTATTCCGGGAGCCACTGGTGCAAGTTTAACTGACAATCGTGCATATGCCGGACTTAAATGGACACTTAATGAAGGCATTAAACCCCAAGCTGTGTTGGGCCTCAAACATGCACGCATTAAATCTAATGGAGATACTGATGGAGGTGATTTATCAATTTCAGCCAAAATTATAGATGGTTTTCAGTTGGGTAAATTACGAGCTAAATACTTCAATGGTAAAGAAAATGTTCAAGGTGAAGTTGGTGCTGGCTATGACTTTACTAAAGGATTATTTACTGGAGTTGGCGTTCATGCGCCTCATTCCTTAATTGGATTAGATTTGCATCCGTTTGTAACTGACAATAAACTAGAGCCTTATATTCAAATTGACACAAATAAAAAATATAAGAAAAATAATAGCACCGCAAGTCAATGCGTCTTCAATCCTGGTAACGTACCATTAGGTCCTTGGCTGGATTCACAATGCACCATATTGAAGTGATTTAGCCCTCATTTACAATTTAGGAATTTCCTACAAGTTCTAATAAAAAAACCACCTCTCGGTGGCTTCTTACTCTAACTAGGAAGTGGTGGAGCTGCACAAAATGGGATTACTTTATTTTCCCAAATTTAATCAGTTAATTACCTTAAGTATTTTGTATTACCTGCCCCCAGACTTGCCCCCATATCAAATTCGGTAAATGGGGAACAAAACCTTGTTCCTTTTCCGAATATTGTAGCAGAGATAGTGGCTGACTTCTTATAACTCCGAAACTTGAAAAACCTTCTACTTTATCAAGTTACCTCTTAATTAATTACCCTAACTCATTCATGGGTAAGTTATACTGCAAACAGTTTCAAACACTAAAGGTTGTTAACCTTTTAGTCTAATCCTCATCATTCTTGTTAATGAGTTTTTCTCTAAAACTTTTTTACAAGGAATTCTCTGATGAGGAATTTTTCTAGTTTATCCCAATGCTTTTTATTCTGCACTGCCATACTTTTTAGTTTCAAAAGTTTTGCAGATTGTCCAGCCCTAGGAAGCGGAATAACTTCAAGCACAACTTGCACAGGCAATATCACGACGAGCAACAGTTGGGTTACTGGCATCTATTTGGAAAATGGTAGTGGTAGCACCAACAGCAACACTGTCAACATGACAGGCAATATCACGACGAGTGGTGGTAGGAGTTACGGCATCCGTTTGTATAATGGCTATGGTAGCACCAACAGCAACACTGTCAACATGACAGGCAATATCACGACGAGCGGCATTAATACTGATGGCATCGATTTGTTAAATGATAGTGGTAGCAACAACAGCAACACTGTCAACATGACAGGCAATATCACGACGAGTGGCATTAATGGTTATGGCATCTATTTGTTAAATTTTGATGGTAGCACCAACAGCAACACTGTCAACATAACAGGCAATATCACGACGGGCACTAATGGTTATGGCATCTATTTGTTAAATGATAGTGGTAGCAACAACAGCAACACTGTCAACATGACAGGCAATATCACGACGAGCGGAAATGGTAATGGCATCTATTTGGAAAATTATAGAAATAGCAACAACAGGGACACTGTCAACATGAACAGCAACACTGTCAACATGACAGGCAATATCACGACGAGCGGAAATGGTGCTTATGGCATCTATTTGTTAAATTATTATGGTAGCACCAACAGCAACACTGTCAACATGACAGGCAATATCACGACGAGCGGAAATGGTGCTTATGGCATCTATTTGTTAAATTATTATGGTAGCACCAACAGCAACACTGTCAACATGACAGGCAATATCATGACGATTGGTAATGAGTCTCACGGCATCTATTTGGATAATTATTCTGGCACCAACAACATCAACATCGTCAACATGACAGGGAATATCTCGACGATTGGTAATGAGTCTCACGGCATCTATTTGGATAATTATTCTGGCACCAACAACATCAACATCGTCAACATGACAGGGAATATCTCGACGATTGGTAATGATGCTTACGGTATCTTTTTGAATAATTATCTTGGTAACAGCAACACTAACACCGTCAATATGGCCGGTCGTATTTCAGCTACCGGCTCTCCCTATGCCATTTATGCCTTCAATTCTAGCTCAACGACTTCCAATACCGTTCAACTGAACAAAGGCTCATCTGTCATTGGTGCTATTAGTGGGACCGGCATTTTTGATTACACAGCAAATAATTTCTTAAAACTGAATCTTGGTGCAGGTGCATCTTATAGTTTTGCAACCACAGGATTTACAGTGCAAGACTTAAATGGTCGTCCTATGGTCGCAGGTTCAGCTCATGCGGCAGGTGTCGGTAATATCACAACTGCTTCACAAAGTTTGTACGAAAGAACTTCACAAATCACTCAAAGTTTAGATGACCGTGTCAGAACTTATGATTTAAAACAAAATACTTCACAAGATTTTTGGGTGAATACTTACTACAGTGATTCCAATCGCGGGGGTCAAGGTTTGTCAGGTTCTAACTTAAGCTTTAATCAATATCGTTCAGGGATTACTGCAGGCTTTAATGTCAAAAACAGCTATACACCCACTGAACTTATTGTGAATTACGAACATGGTAAATTAAATATTGATGAAGGTAATCAAGGTATCACTTCCAACAGTGTCATGGCAGGTGCCTTATTCCCTGATATTAAAAAACTATTCACAGGGACTTTAAGTGCTAAAGCATTAGTCGGGTATTCAGATTTTAGTGGTGACAGAAAAGTCTTAACGAATGATGTTGCATTAAATGGTTCACGTAATGTCACAGCCAACTATCAATCATCACACTTAACGATTGGTTCTGCTTGGACTAAAACCTTATATCAAACAGATAAAGTGATTTTAGATACATTAGTCGGTATTGATTTAAATACACAACACATCAATTCATATAGTGAGAGTGATTTATTTAAATGGAATGGTAGAACGATTAATCAACTTCAAGAGCGTGTGACATTAGGTATGGAAATAAAACCGTTGGTGAAACCACTCACCCTCTTTGGCAGAGTCGGTATTGAACGCCGTGATTTAATTAGTGGTGAAAACCAACACTATGCGATTAATAATACCGCTGTGAGTTATAACGATAGTAACCAACGGAATACCTATGCCACATTAAATGCAGGAGCTTATTACCCACTCACGCCAACAGTCAAAGCATACGCACAAGTGAGATATTACGATTCCACAAAAGACATTGACTCTCTATCAGGCAGTATTGGGATTTCAGGGCAGTTCTAGTTTATTGTCTGCTAGTTTTTAAGGGTATAAAAAAACCACCTCTCGGTGGCTTCTTACTCTAACTAAGGTGTGGTGGAGCTGGGGGGAATCGAACCCCCGTCCGTAAGCACTCTACAGAAAGTTCTACATGTTTAGCTATCGTTGTTTTTGTTTAACGGTTCAATCACCAACGAGCAAGCAATTTCGCCGCGAGTCACCTTAGTTTGATTATTAGTTAAGTGACCCAACCAATAACGAGCTTCTCTTTATGACGCTGCTGTGGTTGCCCACCCGACCGAGAAGCGCTTCGGTGCAGCGTCCAGCTGGATTAAGCAGCTAGAGCGTAAGTTTCGTCGTTTGCGACTATACTTGTTTCTAGATGGATTTACGAGGTAACTAGGCCTCGACATGCCCTCACCTGCTTTGCAACCCACGTCGAAACCGGGTCAGCCCCAAAGCAAGTATCATTATACTACTTCTTGTTAGCAGCCCGCATGATTCTTGCCTTGTCCCGCTCCCAATCGCGCTCTTTTTCAGCGTTACGTTTGTCGTATTGTTTTTTGCCCTTAGCCAAACCTATTTCAATTTTGATACGTCCACCTTTGAAGTGCATATCAATGGGGACTAAGGTGTAACCTGAGCGCTCTACTTTACCGATGAGCTTTGCAATTTCTTCATTGTGTAAAAGTAGTTTTCGGGTGCGAATCGCGTCAGGACGAATATGGGTTGAAGCTGCACCCATGGGCGTAATATGGCAACCAATGAGGTAGATCTCGCCTCTTTGAATAATCACATATGCTTCCTTGATGTTGGTTCGATTATCTCGAATAGCTTTAACTTCCCATCCTTCCAATACGATACCCGCCTCATATTTTTCTTCGATGAAGTAGTCGTGGAAAGCTTTTTTGTTTTGAACAATACTCATGGAAACTAACTAATCCTTTAAAATGTGTATTTTACGCTAATTCAATTTATCTCATGGCTGATGTCAAAAAAAATGTGATCGTGAATCACTCGGTGGACCGGATGTTTAACCTTGTCGATCGTATTGAAGACTATCCTCTATTTTTACCCTGGTGCGGCGGCACTAAAGTCTTAGAGCGAAATAGTGAGATTACAAAAGCTTCGATCCTCATTAAATATAGCGGAGTGAATCAAAGCTTCACCACACAAAATACTAAACATTATCCCAATCGTATTGATTTAAAACTGATCGATGGGCCTTTTAAGGTGCTCGAAGGTTATTGGATTTTTACAAAGATCAATGAAGAAGCATGTAGCATTGAATTTCATTTGCATTACGAATTTTCAAATTTTATTTTAGATAAATTGATTTCGCCAATATTCAGTCAAATTGCGAATACGTTTGTGGATGGTTTTGTGACGCAAGCTGATAATATATACAAAATAACTCAAGATTAAAAATAGCTTATGCCAAACGAAATTTTGATTGAAGTCGCTTATGCGTTGCCAAAGAAGCAGCTCATTATTCCTGTGAGAGTAAAACAAGGCATTTCAGCAGAAGAAGCGATTAAACTTTCAGGTATTGTTAAAAAGTTTCCTGAAATTGATTTAAAAGTGAATCAAATTGGTATTTTCGGAAAGCTGACACAACTAGATCACATCATGCGTGAGCGTGATCGTATCGAAATCTATCGCCCCCTGATTGCTGATCCAAAAGAGATTAGACGCCAACGTGCCGCCGAAGGTAAGGTCATGAAAAAAGGTGGGGATAGCGCATAAAAGCTAGCATTTCTTAGCTATAACGAGACTTTTTCTGTATAATTTCTTTTTGCGCAAAGGATCAAAAGATGCGTTTAATACAACAAGCACTCACTTTTGATGACGTGCTCCTCGTTCCATCTCATTCCACGGTATTGCCTCGTGAAGTTAATTTAACTACGCAATTAACTCGAAAAATCAAACTTCATATTCCTATTGTGTCTGCAGCTATGGATACAGTGACTGAATCTCGCTTGGCCATAGCATTAGCTCAAGAAGGCGGGCTCGGTATTATTCATAAAAATATGACGCCTAAAGAACAAGCTTACCAAGTCTCACGTGTCAAACGTTTTGAGTCTGGTGTGGTGAATGATCCCATTACGATTGAGCCTAATATGTCAGTTCGCGATGTGATGAACCTCACGGCACTTCATAAAATTTCAGGCCTACCTGTGATCGATGGTGGCAAAATTGTCGGCATCGTCACAAACCGAGATTTGCGTTTTGAAACTAATTTAGATCAGCCGATTAAAAATATCATGACACCACGTGATCGATTGGTCACTGTTAAAGAAGGTGAATCCAAAGAAGAAGTGATTCGTTTACTTCATCACCATCGTCTAGAGCGTGTATTAGTGATTGATAAAAATGATGCGTTAAAAGGTTTAATTACGGTTAAAGATATCCAAAAATCATCCGACCATCCTTATGCATGTAAAGACGATAAAGGTCGACTTTGTGCAGGGGCCGCTGTGGGTGTGGGTGAAGGTACTGAAGAGCGTGTTGAATTATTAGCGAATGCTGGTGTTGATGTGATTGTGGTGGATACAGCGCACGGTCATGCACAAGGGGTGATTGATCGTGTCACATGGGTTAAAAAACATTTCCCACATATCGAAGTGATCGGCGGCAATATCGCAACAGCGGATGCTGCAAAAGCGCTAGTGGATGCGGGAGCTGATGGCGTCAAAGTAGGTATCGGTCCAGGTTCTATTTGCACCACACGGATTGTGGCAGGTGTCGGCATTCCACAAATTACTGCGATTAGTAATGTCGCTGAAGCATTAAGTAAACTTAATATTCCATTCATTGGTGACGGTGGCATTCGATTCTCAGGTGATGTTGCAAAAGCGATTGCGGCAGGTGCCAATTCTGTGATGTTAGGTTCCATGTTTGCAGGTACCGAAGAAGCCCCGGGTGAGGTTGAACTCTTCCAAGGTAGATCTTATAAATCTTATCGCGGTATGGGGTCTATTGGTGCAATGCAAAAAGGATCTTCCGATCGTTACTTCCAAGATTCTGAAAACAATGCAGATAAATTAGTGCCCGAAGGTATTGAAGGGCGCGTCCCTTATAAAGGCAGTGTGATTAGTGTCATTCACCAATTGATGGGTGGACTTCGTGCTTCTATGGGTTATGTTGGCGCAAGAAACATCGATGAGATGCGCAATAAAGCTAACTTCGTTCAAATCACAAGTGCAGGTATGCGAGAATCACATGTGCATGACGTACAGATCACTAAAGAAGCGCCCAATTACCGTATTGATTAATTTAAATCTATCAACCAAAAAGCCTCCGACCAATGAAGCTTTTTAAATCCTATGGATAAAATTCTTATTCTCGACTTTGGTTCTCAATACACGCAACTTATCGCACGCCGTGTAAGAGAAATGCATGTCTATTCAGAACTTCATGCGCATGACATGAGTGAAACTGATATCAAAGCATTTAATCCAAAAGGTATTATTTTGTCAGGCGGGCCTAATTCAGTTTACGAATCAGATACGCCAATAGCACCTCAAATCGTTTTTGAATTGGGTGTGCCTGTCTTAGGCATTTGTTACGGCATGCAAACGATGGCAGCTCAACTTGGTGGCAAAGTTGAAAATGCACATACGCGTGAATTTGGTTATGCAGAAATTAGAGCGCATAGCCACTCGCCTCTTTTAGATAATATTCAAGATAAAACGAATCCAGAAGGTCACGGGCTTTTAGATGTTTGGATGAGTCATGGCGATAAAGTCACAACATTACCTCCGCAATTTAAAGTGATCGCAAGTAATGCATCTACCCCGATTGCCGGCATGATGCATGAAACAAAAAAATTCTATGGCGTGCAATTTCATCCAGAAGTGACACACACCAAACAAGGCTTTGCCATTTTAAAACAATTCGTCACTAAAATTTGTGATTGTAGACCAAGTTGGACCATGCCTAATTATATTGAAACGGCAGTTAAACATATTCAAGAGACTGTGAAGGATGATGAGGTCATATTGGGCTTATCGGGCGGGGTCGACTCATCAGTTGCAGCTGCACTTATTCATCGTGCGATTGGCGATCAACTCACTTGTGTATTCGTTGATAACGGTTTACTGCGTTTAAATGAATCGACACAGGTCATGAAAACATTTCATGACAACTTAGGTGTCAAAGTCATTCATGTCGATGCCTCAGATAAATTTTTAAATGATTTAAAAGGTGTGACAGATCCCGAACAAAAGCGAAAAATTATCGGCCGTGAATTTGTGGGAGTATTTCAGAATGAAGCTAAAAAAATTCCAAAAGCGAAATGGTTAGCACAGGGCACAATCTATCCTGATGTCATTGAATCAGCATCTGCTAAAACTAAAAAAGCACATATGATTAAGAGTCACCACAATGTGGGTGGTCTACCTGAAACGCTCAATTTAAAACTCTTAGAACCTTTGCGTGAGCTCTTTAAAGATGAAGTGCGTGAATTAGGTGTGGCATTAGGCTTACCTAAGACGATGGTCTATCGTCACCCCTTCCCTGGCCCTGGTTTAGGTGTGCGTATCTTAGGTGAAGTGAAATCAGAATTTGCAGACTTACTTCGTCGTGCTGATGCAATCTTTATAGGTGAGCTTATCCATTCCGGTTGGTATGAAAAAACATCACAAGCCTTTGCGGTATTTTTACCTGTAAAATCAGTGGGTGTCATGGGTGACGGTAGAACATATGAATATGTTGTGGCATTAAGAGCGGTTGTGACTTCTGACTTCATGACAGCTAATTGGGCAGAGCTGCCTTATGAACTTTTAAGTAAAGTATCGAATCGTATTATTAATGAAGTGCGAGGAATTAATCGTGTTGTCTATGATATTTCAGGCAAGCCCCCTGCAACCATAGAGTGGGAGTAGAAACTCTTACCTAAGCTGTTGATTTATATAGGTTTTGTAGTTACACAAAACAGACACACACCCAACTAAGTTGTTGATTTAGTTAGGCATTGGCAGGACACAGCAATATGGCGACTACACAACGCTACATTGATTTGCGTCCTGCTATGTTGAAAGCTGCTGTTGAGTTGGTTTGATTATATTTTTTCAATAATCTTTTTTTCAACTTCGTAAACAGGTAATCCTTTAATCACGTCGAGTCTCTTATCTGCCGTAATAAATGTTAGGTTTCCGTGCTCGTCTCTGCTTTCGCGGTAGTTTGAAGGCGAATAAGCTGCTTCAACAGACAACACTTTCACCTTGTCATTTAGCAAGTCATTGCGAACATAGAAGGCATTATTGCCTGCGGTGTTAGTTCCTACTAATGAGTAGCCCTTTTTGTCCGCAAGATATGTCATAGCTGCCAATGAAGCTCCCCAATACAAGTTTGAGTGGTGTGTGTTGGTTCTGTAAAAGTCAGCTTGATAAGGAATAGTTATTTTTCTGCTACCACCAAAAACAGGGTTGTATTCGCAAATCAGAATACGTGGACTAAAGTTATTGATTGCTTCAAGTATAAAAAAGTCATTTCCGTCTAAGTCAACGGACAATATTCCTAAATCATTTTCAAAGCCACTTGTAGCGAGAATGTCTTCAATATTTTCTTTGGTAATGAACTTGTCAACCGCGTCTAAGTGGTGCTTCCAATAAAAGTATGAGTTTTTTAATCTCTGAATGTTTGACTTTGAGCCGTCAATAACAAACCCCTTCCAATCGTCCTTCATTAGCAAAAAGCGGCAGTTAGATTCAAAAAAATCTTCTACTCCAAACTCAATAAAAGTCTTATTTTTTATTTCTATTGATTTGGTTAGGTGCTGAATGATTCCATCCTCACCCCATTGAGAGAATACTTTGAACTCATAATCCATTAGATTGCTTGTTGCCTTGCTCTCATTTAGCGAAGAAAGTATTATTCCTTGATTGATTTTTACTTCGTCAAAACGTTCGTTTATCTTTGAAATAGTAGAAAGTGCTTGTTTAAGCCTTACTATTGCCTTTTTAAGGTAGTTCATTGGGTTCTCTGTTGTGCTAACGTGTTGACGATTGAAGTCTATTTTACTTGTAGCAAGAGTGTGTGGCGAGCGAAAAAGCAGCTCAAAAAGTTTTTTTCAGTGTCCTAACAACTTTTAAGAATGAACTACGCAGCACATTGCGTAGGTTGCTGTGTGTAAAATGTAACAAAATCAACAGCTTACACTTTTTTGTGTTGAGCTGATATGCTTTATAAGTTACGCAAAAGTTACACACTCACTTTTTGGAGACGTAAGTGCCTGAAAATGAATAAGAAAAAACATACGTTACTATTGAGTGGGAATAGTTACTTTATCTTTAGGTGAAAAATGAAAAAAAAATTTATCACATATACTTTTTTTATTTTAGTTTTATCTACCTACACATCTGTAATGGTGAAATGGCAATTCTCACCCTACCTATTTTTTGTTAAAGATCTAAAAAAAAATATTGCATTAGTCATTCATCCATCCTTTATAAATACAACAGATTTAACTCTCGAGACTGATAACTCTAAAGATCGAAACTTTGGTGCATTAGCAAATCTTAACAATACTAAAATGACCGAATCTATTACGCTAAATAATTTTAACGTTCATTGGGGTAAAGTTAAAGCCAAGGATCTCAGGAAGATAGGTGCCGCTGAATTAAGGGGAGAAAACATTTGGTATGTTAACCAGGACGATTACCATTTAATTAATAAATTAGGACTCGATAATAAAATTACCTCAAATGGTGGAATAAAATCGATATTTTCAATCAATAACAAAAGTTATGTTTATATTGCTTACGTCGATGGGGTTTGTGCAACTGCTAGATTAGTGGATTTAGCCTCTATGAAAATAGCTTTACAACTCTCATGTTTACCAGACGCAGAGAATGCAGACCTTAATGCCGTCGGAGGTGGTTGGTTAAAAATTTCAAATAATACAGTACTGCTTTCAACAGGAACACCAACTATGGTAAATGTAGATCATAAAATAAACCAAACCGCTCAATTGGATGAGAGCTTATGGGGGAAAATACTAAAGCTACACTTAGTAAACGACAAACTGATGGTCGAAATTTTTAGTAAGGGGCATAGAAACCCACAAGGAATTGTAAAAATCGGAAAGGATATTTTTGCTGTTGAACATGGCCCCATGGGAGGTGATGAAATTAATAGAATTCAGAAGGGTAATAACTATGGCTGGCCTATACAATCGCTAGGCTCTCAATACGACTTAGAGTCTATCAATAAATCATATATAAAACCAACTATGACTCAAGCACCTTTGCTATCCTTTGTGCCTTCAATTGGAATTAGTGATATTGATAAATGCCCTCAGATTTATACTGATTATTATGCACCAAATGATTGTCTGGCCGTTTCTTCGATGCGAGGAAAAGCTATAGACTTTATTGTTCATAAAAATGGTGCGGTATTATTTACAGAAAAAATACAATTCAAAGATCGCATACGTAAGTTTTTTGTTCGGGGAAATACCATTGTTGCAGTTACAGATTTTAAAGGTGTCATTATTGGAAATTTGAGCACGCTACATTAAATACAGTCTGCATATCTTAATATCGAGTCGAACAGAAAATTTATATAGTAAAGACAGGGAAAAAGTAAAGGGTAAGATTAATTGTTTAAATCTAAAAAAAATAAAAAAATAATATCACGCCATATATTATTTGCAATTGATTCTCTTACCGGCCGCGGCGCTGAAAAAGTTGTAATTAATCTTGGTGAAGAACTTCTAAAACTGGGGCATCAAGTCACTTTTGTTATTTATGAGAACATTATTGAATTTAATATTGATCCGCGAATTAATGTTTACAAGCTCAATCCACTAATTCATAAAGGCCTTCGTATTTACAGCCGGATCACTGATCATAAAAATGTAAATTTATTTAACTCCTTATTGCGCAATATAGAAATCCAATTCGGCTATGTTGATCTAATTCTTTCCTCTTTGCCGCGCATGGACAGAATTTTAAGTCTTATCAAAAGCAATAGGGTATATCACATTATTGGCAACCCATTATCAATGCAGAGTGGTATTCGAAAAAATAAATGGCATAAGAAAATCTCACGAATTTGGCATATGAAGAGAATATATGATGGCCGACAAATAATTGGTATGTCTTATGGCATTGGCGATGATCTGGTTGATTATGTTAAGGTTCGCCCTGCTTCATTTAAGGCGATATATAACCCCTTCGATTTTGATCAAATAAAGACTTTGGCAAACAAACCATTTGAATTGCCCAGAAACCTGACTAGCAAAGATTATTTACTACATATAGGTGCATTTACGCTTCAACAAAAACGTCAAGATTTGCTTATCGAAGCCTTCGCCTTATCTAAACTTAAATGCAAATTAGTATTGCTTGGTAAGGGTAAAGATGAGCACAAAATACGTAATCTAATTAAGCGCTACGGAGTCTCTGGTCAAGTTGTACTCGCGGGATTTCAAATAAACCCTTTCCCATGGATAAAGCATGCTCGCTTATTTGTTCTCTCTTCCGATTATGAAGGGTTTGGAAATGTTTTAATCGAGGCTATGATTTTAGGCACTCCCGCTCTTTCAACTGACTGCACATCCGGGCCAGGAGAAATTTTTATAAATGACATGAAGAACTCTTTAGTGAAGTGTGGAGATGCGAAAGCGCTTGGTGAAAAAATGCGGGAGTTCTATTTAAAACCCCCGCTTATTAATGAGAAAAGTTTAAAACGTTTTGAAGCTACAACTATAACAAAAGAATACCTAGAGCTTATTCCTTGATAGCTTGAAAAGTTTTGTTTTATAAATTTCAACATTAATTATTTTAGAGATTGTATTGACTCAGTTTTCGGAGTAATTATTAAAAATATTTCTGTTATATTTAAACTTTCATCAACCTGGAAAATAAATCACTGTTAAGTAAAGTATCTAAAACTTGTTTTGGGGTAATTGCTTCCATACATGCTCCGGGCGTTCTGCATTCCTTAATGCCTCGTCCACACCTCTTGACCCAATTAACTTTACGTCTAAATAAAATTTTTTGGTCTCGACACGGGAAGGAGGAAACAGTGATATTCATATGAGGATTTAATTTCCAAAAATTGCCTGCGCCGTGAGTTACTGGTGAACCAGGACCAAATAGAGTAACAATTGGTGTATTGGAAAGTTTTGCAAGATGAGCAATGCCAGTATCAACAGAAATTAATAATTTGGCATGCTCAATTAAGTACCACATTTCTAATAAAGAGCAGGTTCCAGCAATATGCAGACATTTACTATCGGGATCAGCTTCTCGTATAAGATATTCTTCACCAGGGCCAACTGAAATAAAAATGTCAAATCCCATGTATTTCAATTTATCAATTAACACTTTCCAGGATTCTGCAGGCCAGAATTTTAATGGGTTAGAAGCACCTAAATGACAAACTACGTAAGATTTAGATGGGATAAATGATAATGTTTTTTTTATATTAGGACGCGACCATTCATCTTTTTTGTAAGGCTTGGGGTCTCTACCATCGACTAACCTTCCCATCATGTCTGGCCATGTAGCAGGCTTTAAATCAAAAGATCTAACTTCATCTAACATCCAATTCTTCCATTGCGGTTTGTCGTCACTAATACCTACAATCCACTTTGAGCCTATTGCTCTTGCAAACCAACTGTAGCGATTATCGCCAGCGATGTATGATAAATCATAAGGACCTAAAGAAAACATCTTCCATATATCTAAAAAATTTTTTGGGTCAAATGTAAGCGCTTTAAATCCATATGGTGTATTTGCAAAAAGAGGTATGAATCCAGGTTTCGCTAGAATAAATTTTTTAGCATCAGGATATTTCTCATGAATACGCTTCATTAAGGGGGCTAATAATAAAGTGTCGCCGAGAAGTAAGTTGTGTGCGATAAGAATTTTTTTAGGTACTGTTTTTTTAATTTTCAAGAAAAACACATTTTGGACAATCGCCAATAAAATAATAATCAAACGAATAAGGCCACGCATCTTAAATTGTATTTTTATGAGTAGAAGTTGAATTTATTAGATTTAGCCATGCATCGATAATTTTTGAAGGTTCGATGTCTTTTACATGCTCTGTATTTTTTTGTAATATTTTATAAGGCACCCCCCACGGGCGCCATCTTTTCGGATTAGAATCCCCAAATAAAGCAACGATAGGTCGATTTAATGCAGCAGCAATATGCATTGCACCTCCATCCACCATAATCATGCTGCCACATGTTTGGATGCTTTTAATTAAAGACTCAAGAGTGGGTGTCGGCATAAAATTAACAGGCAAATCTTTAAGTTCTTCTTTTAAAATTATAGCCTTGTCATCATCTCCAGGATGCATAGGACTTTTTGAATCTCCTGGCGACCAAAAAATATGAAAGGTAAGTTTAGTGTCTAAATCATGAAGTGCTCGAATAAGCTTAATCCATTGCGCGACAGGGTATTGCTGTCGGACACGCCGAGCGCTGATATGAATCCCTAGAATTTGGGTATTTTTTATATCCGAAGATGAGGAATAAAGTGATAATGCTAGAGGGCCTGGCACCCCTTTTAAGCCAATTCTTTGGCCTAATTCCCAGGCTCTTTCAACTTCAGTTTGATCGGCCCAATCTTGAATTGGCGTTAGTACTTTAGTTTTTCTTAAATAACGCGTTAAATTTAGGGCGCGGTGATCAAATGCCAAAATATAATCGTAATGATATTTTCTCAAATTGAAAATTAGGCGAAACCTTTCAAATGCTGCATTTAGAAAACTGATGTGACCGTGCTTTAATTTGTGGTAGATATAAAGACTATCAATGAGATGGCTACCTTTTAAAACAGGAGCCACATAAGAATTTGTGACCACATCAAGTCGGCTGACTTTCAACTGATCTTTTAATCCTCGTAATAACGGTGTTGTGCATAATAAATCACCAATATTATCGCGTCTAATAATAAGGATATTCAAGGTACTTTCTCTATTCCTTAAGTTATAAATTGTATTGAAGTTAAGCTATATGAATACTACTACAAATGATAAAATTACGAATTAATAAAACAGTTGCTTTATAAAAAATGAGTCGCGCATTTGTCAAAGAAAATGATTTAGAGCATGCAGGGATTGACATTCCTGAAAGACCCATAAGTGATGAGCCTAATTATGTGACACCCCGTGGATTGAATCTTCTGAATCAAGCCATCGATGATTTGGAAAAAGAACGTGAAGCTTTAAATGATAAAAAAGATGATCCAATGGTGAGACAAAAAGTAGCTGTGATTGAACGTGATATGCGTTACTTTGCAGCACGCATTGAATCAGCGATTTTAACGAATCCTAAAGAAGAAAGTCCCTCTCATGTTTTATTTGGCACGAAAGTGACAGCGGAAGATGAGGAAGGAGATTTGCTCACCTTCGAAATTGTCGGTGAAGATGAAGCCAATATTCATGAAGGTCGTGTGAGCTATCTATCTCCTTTAGCTGAAGCGCTTCTTGGTGGGGCAATTGGGGATGAGGTCTTGTGGGAAAAGCCTTTAGGCAACAGTTATCTTACGATTCAAAAAATCAGCTATTAAATTATCAAAGGGAAATACAAAAAATATGCATGTGAATGAAGCTATCCAATTAAGACGATCCATCAAACATTACGATCCAAAGCATGTCATGACAAAAGTTGAGATTAACACTCTTTTATCGAATGCTATATTGTCGCCCACTGCTTTTAATATCCAAAATTGGCGGTTTGTAGTGGTGACAGATCAGGCCTTACGTCAAAAAATTCGTGAAGTCAGCTGGGGTCAAGCGCAAGTTGAGGAGGCTTCGATTCTTATTGTTTTAGTAGCTGATTTAATGGCTTGGAATAGAGAGCCTGCTCGTTACTGGAAAGATGCGCCGAAACCAGTTCAAGATTACTTGGTACCAGCTATTCAGCAGTATTATCAAAACAAACCAGAAGTGCAACGCGATGAAGCGATGCGCTCTTGCGGCATGGCTGCTATGAATTTAATGCTTACAGCTAAGTCGATGGGTTATGATACCTGCCCTATGGATGGCTTTGATTTTGATAAAGTTAGCAAGTTATTAAACCTGCCAAATGATCATATCCCAGCCATGTTTGTCTGTGTCGGTAAAGGTATTAAAGAAGCCATGCCGCGAGGTGGTCAGCTTCCACTCGATGACGTTGTGATTCAAAACCAATTCAAATAAAAAATTTAAAGGAATTAAAGCGTGCTTATCAGTAACAACATCACCATACAGTTTGGTGCAAAACCTCTTTTTGAGAATGTCTCAGTCAAATTCGGTGACGGCAATCGTTATGGGCTAATCGGTGCTAATGGATGCGGTAAATCTACTTTCATGAAAATTCTTGCGGGTGTTCTAGAGCCCACTTCAGGTAATGTGGCTTTAGATAAAAATGAACGTATGTCATGGCTTAAGCAGGATCAGTTTGCTTATGAAGATCAGCGCGTATTGGATGTGGTGATGATGGGCCATGAAGAAATGTGGAAAGCCAATGAAGAAAAAAATGCGATCTACATGAATCCGGATGCGACTGAAGAGGATTATATGAAAGCTGCAGAACTTGAAGGTGTTTATGCAGAGTTTGATGGATATACAGCGGAAGCTCGAGCGGGAGAATTATTGATAGGCGTAGGCATCCCCATTGAGCAACATCAAGGCCCAATGAGCGCTATTGCGCCTGGTTTTAAATTACGTGTTCTATTAACACAAGCCATTTTTTCAAACCCAGATATTTTGTTACTTGATGAGCCGACCAATAACCTAGATATTCATACTATTCAATGGTTGGAAGATACATTGAATAATCGTAATTCCACCATGATTATTATTTCGCATGATCGCCATTTTTTAAATCAAGTATGCACGCACATGGCTGATATGGATTATGCAAAACTTACTGTATACCCAGGTAATTATGATAATTACATGGAAGCCTCCACCATGTCTCGCGCGCAGAAACTAAAAGATAATGAAAAGGCCAAAGAACAAATTGCTGAGCTCCAAGAGTTCGTTCGCCGCTTTTCAGCAAACGCTTCAAAAGCAAGACAAGCTACAAGCCGAGCTAAACAAATCGACAAAATTAAAGTGGAAGAATTTGTACCTTCGAGCCGTCAATATCCTTATATTCGTTTTGACTATGACGACCGAGAAAAGCTTCATCGTCAAGCAGTTGAGATTAAAAGTCTCACACATGGTTTTGATCATGATTTATTTAAAAACTTTAATTTACTTGTTGAAGCAGGAGAACGTGTTGCGATTATTGGTGAAAACGGAATTGGTAAAACAACATTTTTACGATGTTTAGTAGGCAGTCTTAAACCTAAGCACGGTGAAATTAAGTGGGCCGAAAAAGCTAAGATTGGTTATTTCGCTCAAGACCACGCAAGTGATTTTGAAAAAGATGTCACACTTTTTGATTGGATGAAAGATTGCGCACAGTCAGGTGAGGATGATCAAGCGATACGAAGTATCTTAGGCAGGCTTTTATTTTCAGGAGAAGATACTAAAAAGTCAGTCAAAGTATTATCAGGCGGTGAACAAGGTCGCATGCTTTTCGGCAAACTGATGCTCGCAAAATCAAATGTGCTGCTTATGGACGAGCCCACCAATCATATGGACATGGAGTCTATTGAGTCCCTTAATACAGCGCTTGATAAATATAAAGGTACCCTCTTCTTCATCAGTCATGATCGCGAATTTGTGAGTACGATTGCCACTCGCATTTTAGAAATCAAAGAAGATCGTATTATTGACTTCTCTGGTAATTATGAAGATTACTTACTGACTCAAGTGGCTACAAGTTAATTTTTCATTTAGCGAAGCATACTTAATGCTTCCTGGATAATCATAGAAGGCCTCATTTGAATTAAGCATTGACTTACTTTAGTACCCTCGCATCCATCTTGACCGCAAGGTCTGCATGCAAAAGTGGGTGAATTCTCAGCTGTTAAAGCAATCACACGATGTTTCCCTCCCCAAGGTCCCCAATTTTTTTCATTGCTGGGTCCAAAGATACTGATCACAGGTGTTTGCGTTGCACTTGCGAGATGTGTGGACATGCTATCAATCGTTAATACAAGATGAGCCAGGCTATAAAGTGCTGCTGTATCCTCTAGTGAAAAGTTATGAGTGATAGTAGGCTTCATTCTGCAAGATGCGTGAATAGCTTGGTTAGTTAAAAGATCATCTTTTGACCCACATAACACCACTTCATATTTCATATCCAGAAGCGCGTCAATGACATTAGCCCAGGTTGCAATCGGCAGCTCTTTAAATTTCCAACGTGAAGGTGCATGAATCACCACAAGCTTTTTATTTGAAGTAATAGATTTTTTAGAAAGCCAGTTTTTAATTTTTAATTTTTGTTTTGCTGAAGGCTTGACGAGATAGGATGGTGCTTTAAATTGACCATAAAGACCCACAGCCCTTAATAAATCAACATCTTGCTCGGCGATCGGCCGTATATCATCTAAACTTTCGGTTAAGACATCAAACGATTGATGCCAGAAACGACCTCGACGATGCGTTTTCCGACCTACACTCAATATGGCATCTGAAAAACGCGCAAGTATTGCACCGCGCCAATCATTTGAAAAGTGCGCCAATAAATCATAAGAGTTTGCTGAAATCTGTTGATAGAATTTAAAGTAAGCCATGACTTTTCTAAGCCCTTTTAGATGTCGTGGAATCACAAATACGTGCCTTACGCGAGGATGCATTTTAAAAATAGCTGCACTTTCAGGCAAACACACAATATCAACATAACGATAGCTTTGAGAAAGTGCGGATATAGCGGACGTCAATATAATTGAGTCCCCTATATTTTTCGTTTTTAAAAAAAGAGCTTGTTTAATTTTTCAATCCTAAAACATGTAATTTCAATTTGTAAATAATACGTAATGCAAAATCAATAGCTTGATCAATTTCTTTTTCTAAAGCTTGATACTTATAAACAGTCATCACACCCGCTTTAATATAAGGATTGATAAAAACACGATCTCGAAAATGATTATTATTATCTGCATGGAAAACAAGAGTGGGAATATTTGACATTGATGACATTGTCTTAAAGGCACTTTCTGCACCAATTAAAAGATCACAATATTTAACAACGGCCAAATTAGAAATAATATTTTTGTGTGAAGCAAAAATAAGATTTGGATGAGAACCAAGATGAAGTGTTTTTAGTTCATTTTGTGTTCCAAATAGAACCACAGTCATTTTTTGATCTAAAAGTGTACTGATAAGCTTAAGTGAAAATTTATTATCTAGCTGTCCGCCTGTTTGATTACTTGTACTCATATGAAATCCAATCACTGGCTTTATCTTAAATTGCGAAAGAGCTGTTTGGCTAAAGGGTTCCTTTTTAAAGAAAAGCTCCCTCGGACACACATAGGAATCCTTCTGTTTTTTTAATTTATTTTTAATGGCACGATGCTGCTCACCACTCTCATAATAGTAAATTTTATTTACGCTAATTTTTAATACCCGAAAGAATTCTTTGGCTTTTGAAAAATGTGTTACCACAACATAATTCTCTTTTGGGTGTTTCATCATAAATGGAAGGTGCTGCAAGAAATCGCCAATACCGCCATGGATTTCTAAATAACAGGACTTAGAACTTTTTTCATAAGCATGCATATATTGAAATTGCACATCAAGAAAGAAGGTTCTGAATTGAATAACTTTTGAATAATAAGGGAGTGATCTGTCATAAAAACCAAACAGACATAAGCATCTTGCTAGCAAATAAAAATAATATTTTTTAATATGGCGATTCATAAAAAATATTCTATAGACATTTAATCTATATAGGGATACTTATTCTTTAGATGCGCGTTTACGTTCGTGTTCAAGCAAGAAACGTTTTCGAATACGAATCGATTTAGGTGTAATTTCAACCAACTCATCATCCTCAATAAATTCGACCGCGGATTCTAAAGTAAGTTGTATAGGTGGAACGAGCCTCACCGCTTCATCTGTACCTGATGCACGCACGTTTGTGAGTTGTTTACCTTTAATCGGATTCACAATTAGGTCGTTGTCTCTAGAATGGATACCAATCACCATACCTTCATACAATTTATCACCCGGACTTGAATACATGCGACCACGATCTTGAAGCTTCCATAAAGCATAGGCCACTGCTTCACCATGCTCGGCTGAAATCAACACACCATTTCGACGTCCTGGCATATCAGGTTTGACGGGTGCGTATTCATCAAAGACGTGAGCCATAAGCCCTGTGCCTTTAGTCATCGTCATAAATTCACCTTGGAAACCAATGAGTCCACGTGCAGGAATTTTGTATTCTAAACGTGTGCGTCCGTTACCATCAGACTCCATGTTTTGAACTTCGCCGCGACGGCGACCGAGCTCTTCCATCACAGCACCTTGTGTATCATCTTCCAAGTCAACGGTTAAGACTTCATAAGGCTCACATTTTTGACCATTGATTTCACGATAAACGACACGTGGTTTACCTACAGCCATCTCGAACCCTTCACGACGCATATTTTCTAATAAAATGGTTAAGTGGAGTTCGCCACGACCTGAAACGCGGAATACATCAGCATCTTGGGTATCTTCAACACGTAACGCTACATTGACTAATAATTCTTTTGTTAAACGATCTCGAATTTGTCGGCTCGTTACAAACTTACCTTCAGTTCCTGCAAGAGGCGAAGTGTTCACCATAAAGTCCATCGTAAGTGTCGGTTCATCCACGGCCATGATAGGAAGACCCACTGGGTTATTCGTGTCAGCAATGGTGACCCCAATACCAATTTCCTCAATACCAGAAATAATCACAATGTCACCCGCTTCAGCTTCTTCAACCGGAATTCTTTCCAGTCCTTTAAAGCCTAACACTTGATTGATACGACCTTGAGACACTTGTTTATCGCCATGCATGACGACCACGGATTGGCCTGACTTGATCACACCATTTTTAATTTTACCCACACCCAAACGGCCGGTGTAAGTTGAATAATCGAGGGCTGAAATTTGGAGTTGAAGTGGCTTATCGCGACTTCCCTCTGGAGGTGAGACGTGTTTGAGTACCGTCTCAAATAACGGTTTCATCGTGTCTGATTTTTGGTTCATATCAAGCGTTGCAAAACCATTCAATGCAGATGCATACACGATCGGGAAATCGAGCTGTTCATCGGTCGCACCTAAGTTCGCAAATAAATCGAAGGTATGGTTAATCACCCAATCAGGGCGAGCACCTGGACGGTCTACTTTGTTAATCACGACAATGGGTTTTAAACCGAGTGCCAATGCTTTTTTAGTCACAAAACGTGTTTGGGGCATAGGGCCTTCAACCGCATCCACGAGTAACACCACACCATCGACCATACCTAATACGCGCTCGACTTCACCGCCGAAGTCGGCATGTCCTGGGGTGTCTACAATATTAATGTGGGTGCCTTCAAAATTAACGGCCGTATTTTTAGCTAGAATCGTGATGCCACGTTCTTTTTCAATATCGTTGGAATCCATGACACGTTCGGTCACTGCCTGATGCTGTGCAAAGGTGCCTGATTGCTGAAGAAGTTTATCGACGAGGGTGGTTTTGCCATGGTCCACGTGGGCGATGATGGCAATGTTTCTTAAATTGCGTGACATAAAAAGTGCTACCAAAATTGAATTGAGGCCGAATTCTAGCATATTATGGTCAAAATAAGCTTTGATATTCATGGATTTATCTATATACTGCGCACTCACATCAAGTAACACCTTGCGCGTTTAAATCTAGTGATTGGAAGTTTTGAATTTTTTAAAAGATTAAATGCACCTAACCCTTTTTTAAGGAGTACGACATTGTCTTTTGAATCATTAAACCTCGACCCACAAATCCTGCGCGCTTTAAGTAGCGTAGGCTATTCTACCCCCACCCCTATTCAAGCTAAATCTATCCCTGTGATTATGGAAGGTCATGATCTCATGGCATCTGCACAAACAGGGACAGGAAAAACAGCGGCATTTATTTTGCCAGCATTAAATTTATTAGCCACACCGCATCCTGTAAAAGATCGTGGTCCACGTATTTTGGTACTCACTCCAACGCGTGAATTGGCAGCGCAAATTAATGAAGCCGCACGTAAGTACGGCACATTTATTAAAGCTAAAACAACCAGTATCGTGGGCGGCATGCCTTACCCATTACAGAATAAATTATTGTCACAACCGCTCGATATTT
Source organism: Candidatus Methylopumilus universalis (assembly GCF_006364435.1). Taxonomy (NCBI): domain Bacteria; kingdom Pseudomonadati; phylum Pseudomonadota; class Betaproteobacteria; order Nitrosomonadales; family Methylophilaceae; genus Candidatus Methylopumilus; species Candidatus Methylopumilus universalis. The sequence continues at coordinate 842,055 of NZ_CP040977.1, forward strand.
TAATCGCGACTCCTGGTCGACTTCTAGATCACATGGAGCGCGGTCGTATTAACTTGTCACGACTACAAATGTTAGTCTTAGACGAAGCTGATCGTATGCTTGATATGGGATTTATTCCTGACGTTAAAAAAATATGTGCGGCCATTAATACCAAACACCAGACCTTATTATTCTCAGCCACATTAGATGGTCAGATTAGTAAAATCGCAAAAGATCTTTTAACTAATCCTAAAACCATTGAGATATCACACTCTAAAGAAAAACATGAAAATATTACGCAAAATATGTATTTCGTGGATAACTTAAACCACAAAAATAAATTACTCGAACACTTGCTCATTCAACCCGGTGTCAAACAAACGATTATCTTTACCTCGACTAAACGTCATGCAGATTTATTAGCTGATGAGCTCTATAACGCAGGTCACAAGACAGGGGCACTTCATGGTGACATGACGCAAGGGGCTCGTAATCGAACACTGACTAAATTTAGACATGGCGATATCAGTGTATTAGTGGCAACAGATGTCGCAGCACGCGGTATTGACGTCGATGGTATTACACACGTGATCAATTATGACCTCCCTAAATTTGCAGAAGACTATGTGCATCGTATTGGTCGAACAGGTCGAGCTAAAAAAGAAGGTGTCGCAATTTCATTTGTGGCTCCTATGGATGGCAAAGCACTCCGTGATATTGAAAAATATACAGGCCACAAAATTGATGCAAAAGTGATGGCAGGATTTGAACCTAAGGTTCAATCACGTGACCAATTAGGCGAAGAAAGAAAATCTAAATCACGCGGTGGTAAACGTAGCTTCGGAGATAAGAAATCTTTTGGCGACAGAAAGCCTTTTGGTGAAAAAAAATCTTTTGGGGATAGAAGTTCTAGCGAACGAAAATCATTCGGTGATAAAAAGCCATATAGTGATAGACCATCTTTTGGAGAAAAGAAATCCTTTGGAGATAAAAAACCTTTTAGTGATAAAAAACCATTTAGAAAAGATTTTGGTGCGACAGATGCACCTAGACGCGATAGTGAACCTAGAACGCCCAGAAGTCCTTTTGAGAAAAAAGCTGTTGAAAAAAGACTATTCGGAAAAACATCGGACAAAAAGCCTAGCTTCAGTCGAGCAGATGCAGATAAAAAATCATTTGGCGATAAAAAGACTTTCGGTGAAAAAAAATCATTTGGTGATAGAAAACCAAGTGACAGAAAAGTAAGTGATCGAAAGCCAGCTGCCAAACGTGAATCTGCGCCAAAAACATTTGCTAAAAAACCATCTACGATTAGAACATTTAGAGCTTCCGATTCAAAATCAGAAGCACCAAAACGTAAATCACGCGTTTAAAATAATTACTGATTTCGCATGAAGTCAGCGATGGGATAAAGCGCATTCAAAAGCGCTTTTATTTTTTCCTCTTCCATCTTTAAATTAAGCATGCCCTTTGTCATACAATAAATCCATTGATCACGCTCGTCTTCCCCTATTTTAAAAGGTAGATGACGACGTCTTAAGAAGGGGTGTCCATAACGCTCAATATAAAGTTGTGGTCCACCTGTCCAACCACTTAAAAACATAAAAAGTTTTTCGCGGGATGAAGTTAAATCTTCCGGATGCATGAGGCGAATGGTTTTTGCCTTTTCATCACTATCCATCACATCGTAAAATGCTTCGACGATTTCGCGAATTTTGTGCGTAGCTTCTGGCTCACCACCTAATAAATCATATAGTGTTTGAGGAGTTGACGCTGAGGGTTGAGACATTAAACGGATGTTTTAACGAAGGATGCTACTTTTTGGGCTCGCGTTCTTGCTTCACTCACATTGTCTGCAGATGCTAAAGCCACACCCATGCGTCGACGCTTAAATGAAGTGGGCTTACCAAAGAGTCTTAGATCTGATTCTGGAACTCCTAATGCTTTTTCAATATTTTCAAAATGAATACCATCGGCATCGTGATTGCCATAAATGACAGCGCTTGCAGAAGGTCTGGATAAACTTGTATTGACAGGTAAACCTAAAATGGCACGCGCGTGCAATTCAAATTCATTCTGACGTTGGCTCGCCATAGTCACCATACCCGTATCATGTGGCCTTGGACTTACTTCTGAAAACCATACTTGGTCATCTTTAATAAAGAGCTCCACACCAAATAAGCCTAAGCCACCTAAGGCGTCCGTAATTTTTTTAGCAATCTCGCGAGCTTTTTTTAATGCCACTTCATGCATAGATTGCGGTTGCCAACTCTCCACATAATCCCCCTGCTCTTGTTTGTGACCAATCGGCTCACAGAAATATGTTTCGATGTCACCCTTTTCGTTTTGGGCTCTAACAGTCAGTAGCGTAATTTCATAATCAAAATCGATTTGGCCTTCTACAATCACCACACCTTTATTGACCCGTCCTGCAGAGGCTGCGTAATCCCATGCGTCTTTGACTTTTGATGCATCAGTGATCCGTGACTGACCTTTACCGGAAGATGACATCGTGGGTTTTACAAAGCATGGATAACCAATGCCACTATCAATTGCTTTTTGTAATTCGTCTAAACTTTTAGCAAATGCAAATGGGGACGTAGGGAGTTTTAATTGATTTGCCGCTAAATTACGAATACCTTCACGATTCATGGTGAGTTGCACGGCATTGACTGTAGGAATCACAATCGCATCGCCACTTTTTTCGATTTGAGCTAACACGTCAGTATTGATCGCTTCAATTTCAGGAACAATATAATGGGGCTTTTCTAGTTTGACTAAATTTAAGAGGGTATCACTGTTCGTCATATCAATGACATGAGAACGATGCGCAACCTGATGTCCCGGGGCATTTTCATAACGGTCCACCGCAATGACTTCCACACCTAAACGCTGCAATGCAATAATCACTTCTTTACCAAGTTCACCACTTCCAAGAAGCATGACACGCGTGGCATTTGGGGATAAGGGGGTACCGATCTTCATGTTTAAAATGATAGCACGAGGGAGGGCGCTCTTTTAACTTCTTAGGATAAAAAAAGGGATTCAAGAATGAATCCCTTTTAAAAAACCCTTTACTCGTGGAGTCGAGTGCGTCTCATTATAAGCTTTTATGGCAAGTATTAAGACAACACCACTTTAGCTCTTCCCTTTAAATTACACCTGATCTTAACTCCCAAAATTGTTTGAGAATTCTTCCCGAAAAAACCTAATTTTTAATGACACCCACTTTAATCGCATAGCGAATCAGTTCAATCGGGGTATTGATATTAAGCTTTTGCTTGATCATGGTTTGATAATTCGACACCGTCTTAGAACTTATATTAAGTGTTGATGCGATCGCATCAATATCCAAGCCTTCTGCTAACAATCGAAAGATCTCAAACTCACGCGCTGATAATTCGTGGATAGGATCTTGATTCCCTGAAATCGATTGCATGGCCATTTTTTTAGCGATCTCATCACTTAAGAAAACATCTCCCTGAGTTACTGTTTCAATCGATTTTACCAAGTCATCCGCCAATGTATTTTTAGTAAGATACCCTTTAGCTCCTAACTTCAAGGCTTGGTTCGCAAATGATAAATCTTCGTGCATGGATAAGACTAAAATTTTAGCTTTTTCATAGCGCATCAAGATGCGACGAATCGATTCTAATCCGCCCATACCGGGCATTGACAGATCCATCACCACCACGTCAGGTTTCAATTCCCCAAAGATTTGGTAGGCCTTTTCTCCACTTTCAGCTTCGCCTATCACCTCAAATAGAGACTCCTGCTCAAGTAGACGTCTCACCCCTGCTCTTACCACAGCGTGATCATCCACTAATAGGATGGTGGTTTTTTTGGCCATTTATTTTTTTCTTATAATAGGTAATTGAATATTTAACTTAACACCGCGATTAGTGTCACTTGTGATGTTTATTTTCCCATGGATCTCATTAATACGTTCACGCATGCCTGACAATCCAAAGCCATCACGATGAGTTTTACTCAAACCTACTCCGTCATCATTCACGGCAATATCAATAAAAGCGCTAGATGTCTTCTTTTTGATGTAATCAATATGAATCTCAACGTTTTTAGCTTTGGCGTGTCTTGAGATATTCGTTAAGCACTCCTGAATAATGCGATAGCTTGTAATGGATATCGTTTCATTTATCTTAGGCAATGCTTTTAAGTTAATTTGATAGTTAAGATTAATTTTTGGGTATCTTAATTGCCATGTATTTAATAAGTCCTTTAATGCTTCTTCTAATCCCAACTCATGAAGCACACCTAACTTCAAGCTATTTAGCATGCCCCCCACGAGATTCATGAGATGTTTCGAGAGGTCTGAAATCGCATTCACAGAAGGTTTAATCTTTGGGTAGTCCTTATTTGCCAGTACCTTTAATACGGCAGCGTCTGCATGAATCGCAGTGAGGGATTGTCCAAACTCATCATGAAGATCACGCGCCAAACTTTTTCTCTCCTCCTCTTGGATGCGGATTAATTTACGAGAAAGCTGGTGATTTTGTTCGATGCTGGCACTTAATGTTTTAACCATGTTATTAAACTTAATACTAATTGCAGACAATTCTGAAGTTTTTAAGTTAGGCATCTTCACCTTTAAATTACCAGCCTCTAATTCAGTCAAAGCTTTCAAAATAAATTCCACAGGGCTCAATGCTCTAAACACAATCCACGCCACCAAAATATTGGTCAAAATAAAAAAAGCGCATGCCAGATAAAAGATCCCTGCGAATTGATTCCATATCTCACCAAACTCATAACTCGGGTCAGGGGTAATCACGATGGCACCCTTAGCTTGACCTAGAATCTCAACAGGCAAGCGCTGGAGTTGCCAAGGCTCTGATATTAAACCCATAAAGTTCACAAACCAGTTAGGGGCTTGGTCAATGGCTTTGGTATGCGTTTCAGAAACATTACTGTCGACTAACTTACCCTCTAAATTAAAGAACTCGATTTTTAGATGTCGCATGTGGACCAAGCTCTGCAAATTAAGCGGCTTAAATTCGCTCTCAATCGAGTAGTATTTTGGATTGTTTAAAACGCCAATATCAAATAAATAGAGCGCTAATTTTTCAGCCGAGGCTACCTCAGCCCGCACGTTTTTTTTAGCCGTATCAATCGCTAAAACGCCTCCTAAGATGAGAATAAGAAGCAATACCGCGTTGATAATCAATATAAGACGAAGCTTTAAGCTCAAACTCTCACCCTTCTTTATGTGTTTGCTATTGTGACGTAATTGATACGAAAGCATATCAGGAAAACTTCCTAAATAATTTTAGGATGAATTCATGGATAGGTTTGGGAAGATCGTTTTAGGATGGCTCACTTATTTATTTGAATCAACTTTACTATTATGATTTGTTACGAATGCGGTCATCGTATTAGACGAGATTTTGCTAAATTCTGTGATCACTGCGGATCAAGTTTAGAAATCAAACCAAAAAAAGCATTTTTAAAAAAAGAAGTTGTAGTTAATATCGAGTATGAAGTTGATCGGGCAACTAACCTATTCCTATTGTGGAATAGTGTGATTGCCGCGACGTTTGTTTTTTATATCATTCACGTCGTGACGGATGGTTACATCTACTTATTTCTTTTAGTGCTATTTATGTTGGTCTTGTCTTGGATGCTTCTCTTAACAAAGCTCCATGATTTATCTTTAAGACACCATCAGCCCACCAAGCAATTTATACTGACAAATTTTGGATTTCCCATCATCGGTACCTTTTATTCATTTATCAAACTCACACAAAAATAAAAAAAGGGAGCTTAAAGCTCCCTTTTTTTAACTAACTAATATTATTACTTAGTTTCTAGTGCACCACCAAACTCGTAACGAACACCAATCCAAGCTGCACGAGGCGCTCCTGGGATAACACCTCTTGATTTAATTTCTGCACCATAGCCTCCGCTAGCATCAAACATGGTCTCAGCTAAACGACCTGCCACATAATAGTCATTATCGAAGATATTGATTGCTTTAGCGAACGCCTTCCAGCCCCCGCCAAAGTTATATTGGGTATCAAGATTTACAACTGTGTAATCTGAAATTTTACCTGAACCACAAGCTCTATCATTGTTTCTTAATGGCAGACAAGTTGCAGTATTTGCTTCATGTTTATTATTTTCATTACCCATCACGTATTGATCGGAGAAATAAACCAAGTTTGTACCGACTGACCACTGAGGTGTCACGTCATATTGCGCCCTCGCCTTAAACTGGTGCTCAGGAATGCTCGGCATTCTATTTCCCTTAGTCACATTGTAAATATTCTTATTTGGGTCATCATCAGGAGCAGAAGAGTTAGCGCTATTGACTAGTGAAAAATCGCTATCAAACGTGGCGCGGATATAACTATAACTCGCGTTCCATCTGAAACGATCGTGCTGACCACTTAATCCTAAATCTAAACCCTGTCTTTGAGTTCTTCCTACGTTAGAGTAGTAACCGCGCGATGTTGAATTACCAGCTCTAATAAACTGAAGATCCTGATGGTTCATAGCATGATAAATGGAGGCATTCCATTTAATTTCTTCAGTAAGCGATCCTCGAGTACCAAAGTCATAGGTCTTCGCCACTACTTGTTTCAAAGGAGGATCATCCGCCATCGCTGAAGGGAGTAAGCAACCTACAGCAGGATTCGAACAACCGACTTCAATCGATGTGGGTGCGCGACTTGATTCGCTATAGGTAGCAAATATAGATAATTTATCTGTCGGTGTATGAGTAATACCAATAGTTGGATTAAGACGTTTATAGTCATCTGTCGCTGTTAATGACCTTTCGTTCGCGGCTGAATGAGGGCCTCTCAAGATATCATTATTGTCCACTTTGGTATGATTGTAGCGAGCCCCAGCGTTCAGATGCCATTTGTCATTTAAGGATAGCGTATCGGTTGCGAATAGACTTGCTGTCCATTGTTTTCCTGTTAAGCCGACAGTTTGCGTTTGGGGTAGTGCACCAAGCCCAGTTAATATGGCTTCTCGAGAGGGGTCAAAAACCACTGCGGTTGCTCCGCCCTCCTCTTCGTCATAAGAACGGTTACCGGGTAAACCGGTTAAATCACCTTCACTTTGATTTGAGAGATTTACACGTTCGTTTTGTTTAAACCTAATAAGGCTGTAATCAAATCCCGTGCCTGCAATAAATTGATTCTTCATGCCCATGAAGTCTTGATTAAAAGTCATCTGGGCTGAAACACCATAATTATCCTGCTTTGTGTGAGAGGTATTCAATACAGATCCCTTGAGTTCGCACTCAGCGGTGGACAACTCATCACAAATTATATCATTATAATTATCATGCCTTTCTGTGCCATCTATTTCGTATTCATACAAGTCGCCATTTTTGGTATGTCGATTTGATTTTCTCCAGTAAGTGTTTCCTGAGAGCATCACGTCATTATTGATCCAATGTGAACCATTGAGAGCCAAGTGGTGATAATAGTTATTCGTCCAATCGGGTCTTGTATGGATTTGATCGCGATCACCGGATAACATATGCTCAGGGGTAAATCCATTACCGATGAGTTTGTTGTCTGTTCCGATGTAACTTAAATCAAGTTTTGTTTTTTCACTTTGCCAACCCGTTTTAGCAAAAGTTTGATTAAGGTGACTGGGAGAAAATTGACGCCACCCGTCTTCTTTAGTTGTTTGATGACCAATGTAGAAATCCATTGAGCCGTCTTTAGAAACGCCGCCATATTCAACCAACGCACGTTGGCGATTCCAAGAACCATACTCAGCTTCAATACCAACGCCTTGAGCTTGACGTCCACTTTTCGTTTGGATCGCAATTGCACCACCTAATGTGTTTAGACCGTACATTGGATTAGAGCCAGGCACTAATTGCATACCGCCAATCGCAAAGTTAGGAATCTTGTCCCAAAGTGTTACATCACCAAAGGGTTCATTCACACGAACACCATCCACAAAAGTCGACATACCTTGCGGCATACCTAACAATGGCGAAGCTGAGTATCCTCTGAAAGTCACTTCTGGTTGCCATGGATTGCCGCCCATTTCTGTGACAGACACGCTTTGCATGTTAGTGCTCATATAGTCAGCTAAGCTCACGCCAGATTGTGCATTGATCGCCTTAGGTGTGGCGATTTGAATGTTGGCAGGGATAATGTTAAGAGGCAAACCAAGTGAAGGTAATGGTGTTGCACTATAAACGTTGATCGTGCTCGTCGTTAATTTCTCAGCGGCGCCAAGAGATCCTGAGCTAGCGAGTGCTAAAGCAATGATTGCAGATATTCTTAATTTCATGGGTTGAATCCATAAGAAAATGATAATGATGCGACTTTAATGAAACTTGTAATGAATTTCAATGGCTTAGAGCATTAAATGCCTAGGAAAAATTCCCGAAGAAATGCCCCCCCCAATGAACATAAAAAATATTATATAAATCAATAATTTAACATGTTGCAAAAGTAGCAATGTGATCATCATTTTGTTGCCGAAAAACAACAAATCATTTTATAAGCGTAAATTTGATCTCTAAGCCAGTCAATTGCGGTTCTACCTGATATTTTTGATCAACCCCAAAATTCGGTACAGCAGCTAACTTGTCACCTACAAAAATCATAGGAAAAAATTCCCTTTCCCAGGGCGGCAAATCTGATTCCTGTAAAAGCTGTTTGATTTTTTTAGTGGGTCTTTTGGAGTCGGGTTTAAAAAATTCCCCACCTTGTCGATTTCTAATCTTTAACTTTTGATTATTCAAAAGTTTAAAACTTATACCCCTGCCTTTGACTTTTTTAAAATTTAATTGAGTACCATTCGGTAATAAAATTTCAGATTCACCAGCCCAAATAATTTCATAATTTTTTAGGTTTTTATGATTTTTTGTGACGATATAAATCTCATCTTGATAACGACGAATTTCAAATTCTTTTGATAGCTGAATTTTCAATTCTGCATCTTTTTTGGCCGTTAAAACTTGCCTTAAAAGTTCGTCTAAGAGGTCTTTAGATGGCATCATGTGATCATTGATTTCGATCCAGTAGCGCAAGACATTTTTAGCCCTAGAAAGTGACAATTTTTCTAAAGCTTTTACTTTAAGTTTATGTTTATAATTATCTGATTTTAAAGATTTTTTTAAATCTATTTTAGCTAAGTCATCGAGTAAATGTTGTGCCTCTGCTAAGTGTGATGCTGACCTAGAAATCACTTTAATAATATGATTAAACCTATTCTTTAGTAGAGGAAAAACTTTAGATCTGATGAAATTTCGATCAAAATCGATGTTTTGGTTACTTTCGTCCTCAATCCACTTTAATTTGTGCTTTTTGGCATAGCTTTCAATATTAATTCTTGAGGCATTTAGGAGTGGTCGCCATAGTCGTCGAGTGGCATCAAAATGTGCCATGGATGACAAACCTTTCACCCCTGCTCCACGAATGAGTTGGAGTAAAAATGTCTCAGCTTGGTCGTCTTCATGATGGGCTAAAACGACCAAATCTGTTTTGGATTGAAGGAGTTTTTCATAGCGAAGTCGTCTTGCTTCCCCCTCAATACCGAGTGCCTTTTTTTGCGGTAATTGGATATAGTTTACATCCAAAGAAATAGATAATTTTGCACATAATTTCTCACAAAACTTGACCCACTTGTCTGCATTTTTACTTAAACCATGATGCACATGAGATGCTTTTAAAGTGAAATGATGAGTCTTTTGCAGTTGATGTAGGAGATGTAAAAGTACCACCGAATCTACACCACCACTTAAGGCAATAGTCATTGATTTAATCTTCTTACTAGATGCTGGTAAAGATACAAAAGCCTTATCGACTAAATCGGGTAAGGATGGTGATTTGGTTTTTTTGGAGGTAGAAGCTGGAATTTTGTTACTTGGCGGTTTCTTTGAACTTGCCATAGCTAAGTAAACGTTCGTATCTTAAGTCAAGAAGTTGCTTTAAGGATTTCTTTTGGAGTTTAGTTAAGTGTTCTTTTAGAGATTTACGAACCGTTTCCATGAGTTGATTAGGATTGCGATGTGCTCCTCCTAGAGGTTCAGGCAAAATCGTATCGATCAAGCCTAATTCTTTTAAGCGGGTGGCTGTAATGCCTAGAGTCTCGGCTGCAGTGGATGCCTTATCCGCACTCTTCCATAAAATAGAGGCACAGCCTTCAGGGGAGATCACAGAGTATGTTGCAAATTGCAGCATGATGAGATGATCCACGACACCAAGGGCTAATGCGCCACCTGAACCGCCTTCACCAATCACGATACCAATCATAGGCACTTTGAGTTCTGCCATGACATATAAGTTACGCGCAATAGCTTCTGATTGACCGCGCTCTTCTGCGTTAATACCTGGATAGGCGCCTGGAGTGTCGATCAGAGTCACAATCGGTACATTGAATTTTTCGGCTAATCGATAGAGGCGTAGGGCCTTACGATAGCCTTCAGGTTTTGGCATGCCAAAGTTACGGAATTGTCTTTCTTTAACATCGCGTCCCTTTTGGTGACCTATGACCATCACAGGCATACCTTCAAATAAAGCTAAGCCGCCTACAATCGCAGGATCATCCGCAAACGCGCGATCGCCATGTAACTCTTCAAAATCTGTGAAAAGTTTCTCAATATAATCAAGGGTATAGGGTCTTTGTGGGTGACGTGAGACTTGGGAAATTTGCCAAGCGTTTAAGTTGTCGTAGATCTCGTGAAGTAGTTTTTCAGTCTTACCTTCTAACTGACTGAGTTCTTTTGAAATATCAAGATTCTTATTCTTGTCATGCGTCTCTGTGAGCTTCTGGGTCTGAGCTTCAAGTTCTGAGATTGGCTTTTCAAAATCTAAATAGCTAATTTTCATTGATACGAAACTTTTAAAATCGGGAAATCAATTATAAAGGATTTTTACGTTTTCTTCGCTCAACCACTGGGTTAAACCGTCTATCAATTCCTCATGTAAATCGACCTGCCAATCTTGCCCTAGAAGAAGTTCTACATGACCCTTTTCATTATGGTAATCAATTTTAACGCGGCAACGTTTGAGATTATTTTGAGAGGCTCCACAGTAAGGCTTTAGGATGTCTCTTAATTTAGCGGCATCTGATTGACCGTTGCATGAGATTTTTAAATGATGTGCGAATTGATTCCGGGCTGTGGCTAAATCAAAAAGTTTGCGCGCAGTGACACGAATGCCGCCAGTGAAGTCATCATGACTGACCCGACCTTCGACAATTAAAAGCTGATCTTCTTGCACTAACCTTTGTGATTGTGTGAGAAGTTCATTACCTACCACGACATCCACCCGAGAAATCGCATCATCTAATGTGACAATCGCCATTTTGCCGCGCGCCGTCATGCGAATACGAATCGCCACAATCACGCCTGCAATTAAATAAGGTTGCTCTTGCGGTTTTAATTCTTTAATTTGAGTCTTTATAAATGGTCGCACACGCTTTTCAAAGAAAGTGAATGGATGGCCACTAAAATAAAATCCGAGCGCTGCTTTTTCTTCCTGAAGTTTTTGCTGCGGCGTCCATGGATCCACATGCACCATATCCACTTTTTGTGTCTGCTCTTCACCAAATAAACTATTTTGTGCGATGTTCGCCTTGCCTTGTTCGGCTGCCGTGATGGCTAAATTCACACTCGCCAAGAGTGATGCACGATTAGATTCAAGTGTGTCGAATGCACCGCCGCGGATAAGAGACTCCACCACACGACGATTCACTTTTCTTAAATCAAGTCTCGCACAAAAATCAAAAAGATTTTTGAATGGGCCCTTGCTTTCTCGAGACTCTAAAATAAGTTCAATCGCAGCTAAGCCAGTGCCTTTAATCGCACCTAATCCATATAAGATCTGTGTCGTATTGGTTGGAATAAATTCGAAACCACTTTGATTGATATCGGGTGGCAATAATTCCACACTGTTCGGTTTGCAATCCTCAAAAAATATTTGAATGTTGTCGGTGTTATTCATATCAGCCGACATGGAAGCCGCTAAGAATGCTGCGGGGTAATGTGTTTTTAAATATGCGGTTTGGTATGCGACCATCGCATACGCTGCCGCATGAGATTTGTTAAAACCATAGCCTGCAAACTTTTCAAGTAAGTCAAAAAGTTCACGCGCTTGTCTTTCATTGAGTCCATTCTTTAAAGAGCCTGCGATGAAACCTTCGCGCTGCGCATCCATCTCTTCAACTTTTTTCTTACCCATCGCACGACGCAATAAATCAGCTGCACCTAATGAGTAACCTGCAACCGTTTGTGCAATCTGCATCACCTGCTCTTGGTAAACAGCAATACCGTAAGTTTCTTTTAAGATCGATTCAGTGGAGGGATGGGGATATACGATGCGCTGTTGTCCGTGTTTACGTTTACAAAAATCAGGGATCAAATCCATGGGGCCCGGACGATAAAGTGCTACGAGTGCCACGATATCTTCAAAGCAATCTGGCTTCGCTTGTTTTAACATATCCTTCATGCCACGAGATTCAAGCTGGAAAACGGCAGTGGTATTTGCACTCTTTAATAACTGGAACACCGTTTTGTCATCGAGTGGCAAATGATTAAGATCAAGTAGTGGTAGGTTTTCTGCTTCACGCAAAATATTTGCGTTCTTTAATGCCATCGCAAGAATGGTCAGTGTCCGAAGTCCTAAGAAGTCAAACTTCACCAAACCTAAAGCTTCGATATCATCCTTATCAAATTGACTCACCAAGCTATCGCCATTCGCCTGACAATAAATCGGTGTGAAGTTTGAAATTTTTCCGGGAGCAATTAAAACGCCACCCGCATGCATACCGACGTTACGAACCACACCTTCTAACCTTAATGCAAGTTCAATCAATTCTTTAACTTCTTCTTCTTTGTTATAACGATCTTGCAACTGCGGTTCTTTATTTAATGCATCTTCTAGTGTAATACCTAATTCCATAGGGATGAGTTTCGCAATGCCGTCGACAAAATTAAATGGGAGATCAAGGACACGACCTACATCTCGAATCACAGCGCGTGCTGCCATCGTACCGAAAGTGACAATTTGTGAAACCGAACCTGCACCGTATTTCTGTTTGACGTAATCGATCACGCGATCGCGACCTTCTTGGCAAAAGTCGATATCGAAGTCCGGCATCGAGACACGATCAGGATTTAAGAAGCGCTCGAAGAGGAGCTGATATTGAATGGGATCGAGATCCGTCACACCTAAACTATAGGCTACAAGAGATCCAGCACCTGAGCCTCGACCAGGTCCTACCGGGACTTCATTATTTTTAGCCCAATTAATAAAGTCAGCGACGATTAAGAAGTACCCTGCGAAACCCATCTGATTAATGATGGAAGTTTCAAAAAGAATACGTGCATCATAATCATGTCTGACTTCATGACGTTTTACTTCATCTGGGAAAAGTTCTTTTAAGCGAACTTCTAATCCTTTTTTAGATTCTGAAATTAAAAAATCTTCGAGCTTTTCTTGGTTCGGTGTTGGGAAGTCAGGTAAATAATTTTTACCAAGAGTAAATTCAAAGTTGCAGCGTCTTGCAATCTCCACTGAATTTTGAAGCGCTTCTGGAATGTCACTAAATAGAGCGGTCATCTCTACTTCATTTTTAAAATATTGTTCGTGTGAAAATAATTTAGGTCGACGGCTATCTGCCATCATGAAACCTTCGGCGATACAAGTTCTCGCCTCATGCGCCCTATAATCGTCTTGATCCATAAATTGAATCGGTTGCGTCGCTACCACTGGAATTTGTAAACTTGTGGCCAAACTTAAAGACTGATTGATAAAACGCGCTTCATTTTTTTTATCATCGCCCTCAGCAATCCTTTGGATTTCGATATAGAAACGATTCTTAAAATGCGTTGCCCAATCTTTCATAGCGTTCATCGCGACATCGGTATGTTCCTGAAGAATGGCTTGACCCACATCTCCCATAGCAGCGCCTGAGAGAATGATGAGGCCTTCATTCTTTTCAAGTAACCAAGATTTTTTCACTTCAACGCGGCCACGATACTGATTTTCTAAGTAAGCACGCGATAAGATTTCGGATAAAGCTAAGTAACCTTGATTGTTTTGACAGAGCGCTAAGATACGATAAGGTTGATCACGATTAACTTCATTCTCAATCCAAAGGTCAGCACCTAAAATAGCTTTGATACCTTTTTCTCGCGCTGCCTTATAAAATTTGACTAAACCAAATACATTATTTAAATCCGTGAGTGCCAATGCAGGCATATGTTGAGATGAAGCCTTGTCGATATAGTCATCAATGCGCACAATCCCATCGGTGATGGAATATTCACTGTGGCACCTTAAATGAACAAATGAGACGGGATGAGCTTCAGACATGACTCTATTTTAAAGGATGAATGACTTAAAACTGAGGGCTTAGTCACAAAAAAAGTACTTGATCTACCATTCCAAAAATAACTGATGTATATTGTCAACTATTACTCAATTTCAAAGGAATCTTCATCATGGCAGTGACTCTTAAAGGCGGCCCAGTCAAAATAGGTGGTCAATTTTTAAGCAAGGGACAAAAAGCACCTGACTTTAGTCTCGCAGATAAAACGCGTGCAGATGTAGGTTTAGCTCATTTTGCTGGCAAACGAAAAGTACTCAACATTTTCCCAAGTATAGATACGCCAACATGCGCTACGTCTGTCAGAAAATTTAATGAAGCAGCGGCTAAATTAAATAACACGGTCGTTTTGTGTATCTCAGCTGATTTACCTTTTGCGCAGAATCGTTTTTGCGGTGCTGAAAAAATTGAGAACGTACAAACGCTCTCCACCTTTCGTAACACGAAAAAATTTGCAACAGACTTTGGTGTATCGATTGACGACACGAGCTTGGCAGGTTTGACTTCTCGCGCTGTGATCGTGTTAAACGAAAACAATGAAGTACTTCATAGCGAACTTGTTTCAGAAATTACAGAAGAACCTAACTACGAAGCTGCTTTAAACGTACTTTAGTCTTTTGGTTTTCGGTTACTACCTGCCACCATTTTAATTTCGAACAAACGACACTCTAACGCCCCGTTATACAACGGGGTTTTTTTTGAAGGTTTTAATCGCATATCTTTTGGCATCTCAAGATCTGCAGTTAAAAAATAAGTATTCCAACCCCCGAAGGATTCTTTCATATGCTTTGCCCAGACGGGATAAACTTCTTTTAAATCTTCATCCTCCCCTATACGTTGTCCATAAGGCGGATTGGTCACAAGCGTTCCTTCTGATGCGGGAGGTTCTAATTTTACAAAATCACTTTGTATGACTTTTGCAACTTCTTCCAAGCCTGCAACTTTTAAATTGTGACGCGCAACTCGCACTGCCCTTAAATCCATATCTGATCCATAAATATCTAAAAACTCAATAGGCTTCATTTTATTCATAGCTTCGGTTTCAATTTTTTTCCAAAGGCCTTCATCGAATGAAGTAAGTTTTTGAAAACCAAATGTACGTTTCATACCAGGTGGTTGATTCACTGCCATCATGGCTGCTTCAATTAAAAAAGTACCACTACCGCACATGGGATCTAAAAATGGTGTGCCTGGTATCCAACCGGACAGCATAATGATGCCAGCCGCTAGGTTTTCGCGTAAAGGTGCGATCACACTCACATCACGAAATCCTCTTTGATAAAGCGGGGCACCCGAGGTATCGAGATAAAGTTGGTATTGATCTTGTGTGAGATAAGCATGAATACGAACGTCAGGATCTCTGACACTTACTGATGGTCTTAACGCACCCTCTTCACGGAAACGATCACACACAGCATCTTTAATACGGAGCGTCACAAAGTCTAAACTTTTTAAAGGACACTTCACTCCTGTGACTTTGACGCGAATCGTTTGATTCACTTTAAACCATGAAGGCCAATGAAGTTTAAACGTCGCTTTATAAATATCTTCTTCAGTAGCATAACTACCCTGACCTACTCGAGACATAATGCGCGTAGCTATTCGACTATGTAAATTGATGCGATACATCGTGTCTAAACTACCTTCAAACGATACGCCTCCATCAGTCACAACAATCTTTAATGCACGCTGTGCTAAAAGTTCATCTGCAAGTAGGGCTTCAAGACCGCGTGGACAAGTAGCAAAAAATTGGAAATTCAACTGTTTTAACCTTTAAGAATTATTGATCGAATATGATCGTGTTCGACGCCTGGTGATTATGAAGCATAAGCTGATTAAAAAATGCTAAAAATTCGAGCCCATAAGTTTTTTCGAGTGATTTGGCCTTTGATCGCAATGTCTTCACATCAAGCTCAAGAGGCATGTCATTAAAACCTAATACAATTTGATTGCCGGGTTTACCTGTGGGAATAATCAAGATGAGTCCTTCGAAGACACGACGCATGCGATCAATATAAAGATCGTAATGAGGATCACTTGCCCATATGTTCATCACAAAAATACCATGTTTACGCAAAGTCGATTTGCATACATCAAAAAATGAGAGGCTCCTAAAGTTACGCGGGATACCATCAGGATCAAAAGCATCAATCATTAATATATCCGTCGACTCCGGATGCTCTTTCATAAAAGGGATGCCATCCCCATGAATGACTTTTAAAGATTTATCATTCGGCGGGAGATGAAACATAAGATGTGCAACACCAATCACTTTTCGATGAATCTCGAGGGTAATCGATTTCATATCAGGTAAGAACCGGTGAATAAATTTAGGGATGGATGCACCGCCTAAGCCAATCAATAAAATTTTACGAGGACGCGCATGAAAGAGAAGAAACATCATCATCGCTCGCGTGTAGGTCAGCTCCAAATGGAAAGGTTTTTTTAAGCGCATCGAGCTTTGAATCGCGTGCGATGCAAAATGAAGCGAACGAACACCCTCTGATTCACTGACATCAATACTGATGTCATCATCACTCACTTCTTCACGAAAAATTTTTTTAAATAAGTCTCTCATGGGTAATAAGGAATATCCTCCAGCGCTTTTTCTAACCGTTTAAGTGAAACGGGATATGCCGTTTTTAAGTCTTGTGCAAATAATGATACGTGAAGCTCTTCAATCTGCCATTGAAAATCTTTTAGGATTTTAGGTGGTGCCATTTTTTTAGTTATATAAGGCTTTAATCGCTCACCAAGCAATTGATGAATGCGATCAATGTCTTTTTGCATGAGTGCATCTTTATCAACTCTTGAAGGATATTTTTCAATACGAATGATAAGGGCCTTCAAGTATCTGGGTAAATGAGAGAATATATCTGAGGGTGTTGTTAGTATAAATTCATTATGAATTAAAAAATTCATGCGATTTACGAAGATTGATTCTGATCTTTTTTGAACTGGACTTAAAGCTTTTAATAATTGTTTGAGTTGGTGATAATGGGTAGCGCTCAGATGAATGGTATCTAATATAGCCTTCATAGTTTGCGGTAGCATATTTTTGATACGCTTAATGAGTGTAATGAAATCACTTGAAGTCCTGGGCATTGCAATCTCGGAATTCAAAGCTGCATCTAAGACCATTTCAACTACATCCCCTCTCAATTCTTCAGGTTCAATACTATCCCTTAAAAAAAGTTGGGCTTCTTTCAATTTGTTCAAATCTTTTTCAAGCTGTTTGAGTTGTGGTTTTAATTCAAAACTAAGCAACCTTAAAACACCTTGACGATGAGATACTTTGGCCTCTTCTTCGGAGACAAAAACCCGAATAGACACCGCCTCGTCATCATCGGATAATGCCACAAAACCTTTGTAATCTTTTTGATGAGTATTTAATAGAATGTCATAAGGTAACTCATCGAAATCCCATCTTTTTAAATCAAATCGCTCAACCGCATTCGCCTTATCATTCTTTTTGACATGCACTTGCGGCTTGACTGAGCCTTTTAAAAGATTTAAATCACGGCCTTGTGATACGAGTTCATTTTTTTGGTTTCTCACTTCGATATTCATAAAGCAATGGCGAGGGAGACTTTCTATTTCCTCTTCATTGATCATGTGAGGCTCTTTTGTTTTCTTTAAAACAAAATCACTGATGGATTGAAATAAATGATGATGGGTTTTATATTGCGTTAAGAATTCTGTCACGCTATCCGTAAGAGGAAAGAGTTGAGTGCGAATATTTTTTGGCAATGACTTAAAAATACAATTCATTTTTTCACGAATCATACCGGGCACTAGCCACTGTAATATATTTAAATCTAGCTGATGAAAATCAATCTCAGAAATCACAGCAGTGACCCCATCATCTGGATGTCCGGGTTCAAACCGATATTTAAGTGGGATCACAATACCCTCGATAGTTAAAGATTCAGGGTATTGAATCTCAGTGATCTCATTCGCATCCCGCTTCATCAGAAGTGCTTTTGTGAGAAATAAAGCTTGCGGATCTCTCAATTCTGTCTCGCGTCGCCAATCCTCAAATCCATCACCGTTAATAATGCCTTGAGGTATTTTATTGTCATAAAACTCAAAAAGATCTTCTTCATTGACTAATACATCAAGGCGTCTTGCTTTGTGTTCTAAAAGCTCGACCTCTTCGATAAGATCCTGATTATGTTTCCAAAATAATCCTTTTGAAACATAGCCTCCAGAGACAAGCCCTTGTCTAATAAAAATCTCACGCGCAATTTCAGGATTGATGGGTCCAAAGTGCACATTGCGTTTAGGGACAATGGTCAGTCCATAAAGTGTAATTCTTTCATGTGCATTTACACGAGATAATTTAGTGTCCCAATAAGGATCAGTATGATGATGATCAACTAAATGCATACTTAATGATTCGATCCATTCCACATCAATCTCAGCGGCCGTTCTTGCATAAAGTTTTGTCGTATCCACAAGGTCTGCCGCCATGACCCACTTCGACTTTCTTCTTTTTATATTTGATCCGGGTGACAAATGGAATTGAATGTTACGAGCGCCTATATAAGAATCATCTTCTAACGCTTTTATCCCGATATTACCTAAAAGCCCAGACAAGATGGATCGGTGAATTTGGACATAATTAGCAGGCTTATCATTCTCTTTATAATGCATATCTAAAATGAGATCTCGGATTTGATCGTGAAGATCGCGCCATTCCCTCATACGAAGATATGATAAGAAATGGGCATGACAAAGTTTTCTTAAATTGTTTTGTGTTGTCTTCTTCTGAATCGCCTCATCAAAGAATGCCCAAAGTTTTAAATAAGATACAAAATCGGATTTCTCATCAAAGAATCTAACCTGCGCCACTTCACTTTCGGCTTTTTTATCCAAAGGTCGTTCTCTTGGATCTTGGATACTTAATGCACTCACAATAATTAAAAGCTCAGCTAATGCATTTTCTTTTTTAGCTTGGAGTAGCATGCGGCCTAATCTTGGATCCATAGGCAGTCTTGCTAAATCTCGACCAATCGGTGTTAACTCATATTGATCATTCACGGCACCTAACTCTTGTAACAATAAATACCCATCTTGTATAAATCGTCGACTAGGAGGTTGTATAAAAGGAAATTGTGATACGTCGCCCAAATGAAGCGAAGCCATTTTTAAAATAACAGAGGCTAAAGAGGATCGATAAATTTCAGGGTCTAGGAATAAAGGTCTCGCGTTAAAATCATCTTCTGAATAGAGCCTTACACAAATGCCATCAGACACGCGCCCACATCGACCGCTTCTTTGCTTAGCAGATGCTTGAGATATTTTCTCCACCTGCAACTGCTCAACCTTATTCCTCGTACTATATCTATTCACTCTGGCAATGCCTGGATCAATCACATATTTAATTCCTGGAACAGTGAGCGATGTTTCAGCGACATTCGTGGATAAGATGATCCGACGTCCGTTCGATCCTCTAAATATTTTTTGTTGCTCTTCATTGGAAAGTCTTGAAAAAAGTGGAAGGATTTCGTAATGCGGTGGCAATTTATTTTTTAGAAATTCAGCGATATCTCGTATTTCCCGCTCACCCGGCAAAAATACTAAGGTGTCACCTCCTGCCTTTGAGAAATCTTTTACAACATCAAGGATAGCTTCCTCAATTTTTTCTACTTGGTCGTCTTCGTCTTTGACTTCCAAGGGTCGGTAACGAATCTCAACGGGATATGTCCTACCTGACACTTCAATAATGGGTGCCTGGTTAAAGTGTTTTGAAAAACTTTCGACATCAATGGTCGCACTCGTAATAATAATTTTTAAATCAGGACGTCTTAAAGTGAGCTGCTTTAAGTAACCCAAAAGAAAATCAATATTAAGACTTCGCTCATGAGCTTCGTCGATAATTATGGTGTCGTATTGTTTAAGGTCAGGATCTGTTTGAGTCTCAGCTAAAAGGACGCCATCGGTCATCACTTTAATGAGTGTTTGTTGAGACACTTTATCTGCGAATCTTATTTTAAATCCTACTGCATCACCTAAGGGTGACTTGAGTTCCGATGCTATACGAGAGGCCACAGATCTCGCCGCAAGACGTCTAGGTTGTGTATGACCAATGAGGCCTTTGATACCCCGACCTAAATGAAGACATAGCTTAGGCAGTTGTGTGGTTTTACCTGATCCGGTTTCGCCACACAAGATCACAACTTGATGATTAAGAATCGCTTCATTAATCTCTTTGATTCTTTGTGAGACTGGAAGTGTTTCGGGAAAATCAATAGGTAACAAGCTTTCTAGTCGAGCCTGTCTTGATGCTTCAATCGCTACATTTTTATCTTTGTTTTTTAATAGCTCACTCACAATTTAAAAATTACTGCTTCACGCAATCTTCAAACCCTGAATTACCACCCTTAAATTGTGGTTCAAAATAAAACTTATGGAATTGCCATTGGCCTTTTGCATTTTTACTAAACTGTGCAATACCTGTTCCATAATCATGTGTGGATTGGTCTTCTAATGCAAAGTGAATCGCAGCACTTAAACCATTCGCTGCCATATGGCCTGGGTACTTACCATAACCAGGTACCTCGAGTAAAAAGTCATAACTTCCATACTGAGCCTGACTATGTTCTTTTTTTAGCTTGATAGTTACCTTACCTTTATATGTGCCTTCATGCATATCCAGTCCGGTACATTGATAAACGCCAGTGAAATCAGGTCCAGTGAACGCAGGGATTTTATGTGCTGCAAAACTGAGTGACGAGGCAATCAAAAAAATAAAACTTAAAACAAAACGCATACCGCTCTCCTTTTTCTAAATGATAGGTAAAAATCTAGATTTTAAAGACTCTAGATGACATGTTTTTAAAATTTCTTCTAATCGATCTAATGCAATTTTTTTAGGCTGATAAATATTCTCAGCCATGATCAGTTCATTTTTCATGGAGTGTTCCCAACCAACTAACTCAGTAACTGTGACCTTGTAACCCATACCTTCCAGTAATAAACATCTTAATACATTCGTGAGATGACTTCCAAATTCTCTTGTATGCATCGGATGTCGCCATAATTCAGATAATGTATATTTTAGTTGATCTGATTTGTCCGATCGTAAAGTTTTTGATACCTCTGCCTGACAACAAGGAATGAGCACAATATATTTCGCCTCCTTTTTAAGTCCAAAAAGAATGGCATCATCTGTGGCTGTATCACATGCATGAAGTGCTGTCACCATATCTACTTTTTTTGGAAGGCTCGAATCATCCAGTGAATTTTTTATATCGGATGCAAAAAAATGCATGCGGTCAAATTTTAAAGTGTCAGCCAACGCTTTAGCTTTCTCAATGAGCTCTGGTCGGTGTTCAATAGCGAAGAGTGCCCCACCTTTATCTTTTAAAAAAAGATCGTACAAGATAAAGCCTAAGTAAGACTTTCCGGCACCATGGTCTACCAAAGTAAATTGAGGATTCGTAGCTAAGGCTTTTTCAAGATAAGGTTCAATCAACTGATAGAGATGATAAACCTGCTTGAGTTTCCGCCTTGAATCTTGATTCATCCGGCCATCCCGGGTAAGGATATGGAGCGCCTTTAAAAGCTCAATAGATTGCTGGGGTTTAATGTCTTTTAAATCTTCCATAACTTGACCAGTTTAACGTATACGTGTTCACTTATGACAGAGTAAAATGGTGCTGTATAAATGAAAAATTAATTATGAGCATTCAGTGGTTTCCAGGACACATGGTCGCAGCCCAAAAAAAAGCTGCTGAAACCATGGAATTTACCGATGTAGTCATCGAAGTACTAGATGCGAGGATTCCGGGTGCGTCACAGAATCCAATGATTAAGGAGCTTGGTGCTACTCGCCAACGAGCTCATCTTAAGATACTTAATAAGTCCGACTTAGCAGACCCGAATGTGACTGAACAATGGATTCATTACTTCAACAAAATACCCAAAACAAAAGCCGTTGCCATCTCATGCAAAAAAGTGAATGAGCCAAAAAAAATACTAGCGCTTTGTCAAACATTAGCGCCCCATCGAGGCGACACACTCAAGCCTCTTCGTATGATGATTATGGGTGTGCCTAACGTTGGTAAATCAACACTTATGAATGCCATTCTGAATCGTCGAATTGCTAAAGTTGGTGATGAGCCTGCGATCACCAAACAACAACAACGACATCAAATTAACGACCACATGATACTCATCGACACACCTGGCATGATGTGGCCAAAAATTCGCTACCCCTCTGATGGTGATTTATTAGCGGCGAATAACAATATAGGTAAGAATGCTTATTTCGAGGAAGAGATAGCGGATAAATTAGCTGGCATTCTTCTAGAACAATATCCAGCACTTATTAAAGCACGTTATAAATTAGAAAATTTAATTACAGATGGCATTGCACTCTTAGAATCGATTGCAAAGAAAAAAGGATTTCCGCTTAAAAACCATAGTATCGATTTGGAAAGAGCAGCTATTACTTTATTGAATGATTATCGACAGGGTTTATTAGGTCGCATCAGTTTAGAAACGCCTGAGTCTAGAATGCTTATGATGAGCCGTCAAACAACGATAGGAGAAGATAATCCTTCTCAAGATAAAGAAACTTAATATTTTGATGTGCTAAAAAAACTATGTTTAGATCTCTATCTTTTAAAATTATCTTTTTTATATAACTTCAATAGAGCTTTAATGCCTTTGATAATAAAAAAAATGATAAGGCCTGCGTTAATAATGTAAAAGACAAAAATAGAAATATCAATCAAATTAATCTTTGAAATCCATTCCAAAAAATCTACTATGATTTGCATAAAAAAATTGCACCTATATTAATTTATGTATTTAATTTTATACAGCCTACTGAAATAAATAAACTTTTACGTTTAAGAAAATTTAACTAACCGACCTTTCGGTCTTCAAGGGTTTTAAATTTTCCTGCAGCATAAGACGCTGCAAATGCATTGGGTTTGACCATTGGAATCACATTACATGTGCCACGAATATAGCCAATAGCCTCATGAATGACACAATTAGAACCAAACATTTCATCTGGATTGATATCGAGATGAACTTCTACAGCTCTATCCTCTAATATATCGGCTAATTTAAGATACAAGTCGGATACTTTATATACTTCGTTCATTAACCTATAGCGAGGTTTATTCTTTTTTTGATCATAATCTCTCTCGCGCGCTACTTCGCCAAAAATTTTGCATCCGTTATTGCCATTAATATGAACGACTATTGCCATGACATAATCTGCATACCAATCTTTTCCAATTCTAATTCTTTCAGAATCACAACCAATATAAACTTTTGATTCTAAAGTTTGTGCCTCAATAAAATTTCGAACCTCTTCTAAATTTATTTTTTTCATTATTTATTTAATAGTATTTAACAAATTAGTTTCTTCATGACGGCTATACATCTGAATTCTTTTTAACGTCTTCGCTTCTTCCAAGTGTAATCTGACCCATCGGGACACTTGCCTTCAAACACAAAATCAACACCAAATAACCCAATGATTTCAATACCATGACCTTCAATAGTTACTAGTTCATTTATGTCCTTGGCTGACTTCATAGCTTCATCTAGAGTCATCACTTCGATTATTTTTGTTTTGCTCTTAACTTTGTACATTCTGATTAAATAGTCTCAGACTTTATAAGAAAACATCTAAAAAATCTTTTACGTTGCAAATCCTCACTTAATTTATAAAGCTGACTTATTGACTATATTTTGCTCTATTTAACACACTGAGTATAGTTATTACCCTATGAGATATTTTATTCTTGAGTCTGACTCAAAAGATTTATGTTTGGTACAAATCAAGAATCAGAAAGGTTATTGTTATAGTATCCAATCTAGTGATATTAATAATCAGTATTTAGCTATACTAAAATAGGATTGAAATGAAAAAACTAAATTTATTTCTTACTCTAATCTTTATAAGCTCGCCCGTTTATGCCGAGCGGATAAAAATTTGGGAGTCTGATACGAGTGAACATTTTATTAAATCAGACACAGTGAAATACAAAGGTAAATTGGTAACATTTTGGTTATTAACGAATAATTATTTGCCGGATGAATCAGGTCATTTATCTTATAAACAAAAAATTGAAATTGATTGTAGTTATGATCAATTAAGAATGCTCGCACAAATAGGTTATCAACAAACTATGGGATCAGGGACATCAACTCGCTTCCGCAAAACTTATGAAGAATGGGCCGAAATTGTACCTGAGAGCCTTGGTGGTGAGCTTTATAAGTATCTTTGCACAAAAAAATAAAATGAAGTTAATTGCGATGAAATTGCGATATTTCAAAAAAAACGTTACAAATTTTGACCCCTTAACGTTCTGAAGAGTGGCGCCCTCGACACGAATCGAACGTGTGACCCTCCCCTTAGGAGGGGGATGCTCTATCCACTGAGCTACGAGGGCAAAATTTAAAAATTATTTTTGTAAAACTTTTTTCAAAACCTGAATACCAAAACCCACACCAAATCCATTGACTTCACTTAGCGCAGCCCCAAGACCACCCTTTCGATTACTCGATGAGAGATCGGTATGTAACCACGGCACATTGTTTTCGATAAAACGATTTAGGAATCGTGCCGCATGGATATGATCAGCGCCACCTTCAAGCGTGCACTGCTTAATATCAGCGATGCCACTCTCAAGATCCTCTTCATAATCTTCATCAAATGGGAATGCCGCAATCCGCTCTCCAGCATCACTTCCCGCACCCACGGCTAAACAAGATAATTCAGGTCGATTAGATATTACACCACTGTAACGGTCACCCAGTGCTGTTGCCATGCTGCCTGTCAGTGTTGCAAAATCGATCATCATGTCAGGCTTCAAGCGGGAGGCTAACGTTAACGTGTCAGCCAAGACCATGCGCCCTTCCGCATCGGTATGAATAATTTCGATGCTCGTGCCATTAAGAGACTTCACCACATCATTTTGTTTATAGGCTTTAGGTCCAATATGATTTTGCGCAATAGCTAACCAGCAATCAATTTTAATAGGGAGCTTTAAAAGTGTCGCACTTAATAAAATACCAAGGGAGACTGCAGAACCATTCATGTCTTCATGCATGCCATGCATATAACGTGCTGGTTTTAAATTGTGCCCGCCTGTATCAAAACAAATACCTTTGCCAATGACTGCAATATTTTTCTTAATTTGTTTGGGCTTATAAGTGAGATGCACAATTGCAGCATCTTGAGGCTCAGAACCTTGCCCCACTGCCACAAAAGCGCCTGCGCCCATCTTTTTTAATTTCGCCATATCAAACTCTTCGAGCTTCCAGCCATTCGCTTTCGCGAGTGATTTTATTTTTGTGCGATAAATAGATGGGGTTAATTCATTTGGTGGCAACATCGTCAATTCACGTGTCAGTGAATTGCCACTCACAATAGCAATTTCATGTGCAAATTTATCTTTAAGCTCAATACCAAATACTTCAATGGACTTGATATTTTTTTTGGCACTTTCTTTTTTATAACTAGGCAATCTTTGACTGTTCATAAGTGCAACATAGACTGCAGCGCGCGCATTTATCTCTTTTAAATCTTCATCGCCAAATAAAGCGATATTAAGTGTTTCAGGGTTTTCCGCAATTAAAGGCTTGAGTGCTTTTCGAATTAAAGTATGACGCTGAAAAGTATTCATTTTTTGATCTAAGACAACAAAACTTAACAAACGGCCATCCTGAATCTCAATAGTGACAGGCTCCTTGGATAGGCTTGCCATTTTTTTGTGGGCACGCTTTAGTTTTCGATCAAGCTCTTTTATAAAAGGAAATGTCTTTGATGTCGCGTCACTTAAAACACAAAGGAGATGACTCCCTTTGATGTTTTTTTCTGTCGCAACGCCTCTTTTTTGTACAATTTGAATTCCCATAAGCCCTAATCCTTAAATGAAAGTCCTATAAAAAAATATCAATAAAATCAATAGAATATTACTTTTTTTAACACTTTTAACTTGCTTTTTTACTTGACCCAAACGGTTAAAAACGCCAAACTTGAACCTATATGAGTTCATTCAAGTGTTATCGCTCACAAAATTGGAAACCCCTTTAGGCGTTCGGTAAATACTGTAATTATTATACCGTTAGCGTCCTCATAAATTTCTGGAGTTACATTAAAACATGGCATCTATACCTGACATCGACAATCAAGAAACGCAAGAGTGGCTTGACGCACTCAATGCTGTCATTGAAACAGAAGGTGTAGAACGCGCTCATTTCTTAATCGAATCCATGATTGATCAGGCGCGTCGATCTGGGGCTAATTTGCCTTATAAAGCCACCACCGCATACGTCAATACCATCCCTACCCATTTGCAACAACGCCATCCAGGAAACCCTGACATGGAGCGTCGCATTAGAGCCCTCATCCGGTGGAATGCCATCATGACGGTATTACGTGCGAATGAAAAATCACCTGGCGTGGGAGGTCATATCGCAAGCTTTCAATCAGCAGCAACTTTGTATGATGTTGGCTTCAACCATTTCTTTAGGGCAGCCAATGATAAATTCCAAGGGGATCTTGTGTACTTCCAAGGTCACTCGTCTCCTGGTGTTTATGCGAGAGCGTTTCTAGAAGGCCGTATCAGCGAAGACCAATTAACTAACTTCCGTATGGAAACCGGCGGCAAGGGATTATCAAGCTACCCTCATCCATGGCTCATGCCTGACTTCTGGCAGTTCCCAACGGTATCGATGGGATTAGGTCCGATCATGGGGATTTACCAAGCACGATTCTTAAAGTATTTACATGATCGTGGTATTGCAGATACCTCAGATCGTAAAGTATGGGTCTTCTGTGGTGACGGTGAAATGGATGAACCTGAGTCACTCGGTGCTATTTCATTAGCGTCTCGCGAAAAGCTCGATAACCTTATTTTTGTGGTCAACTGTAACTTACAGCGTCTTGATGGTCCTGTGCGTGGCAACGGCAAAATTATTCAAGAACTCGAATCAGACTTTAGGGGTTCCGGTTGGAATGTAATCAAAGTGATTTGGGGCTCGTACTGGGATCCATTAATAGCGATGGACAAAACAGGATTACTCAAAAAACGCATGGAAGAATGTGTCGACGGTGAATATCAAAACTTTAAAGCTAAAGGTGGCGCTTACACACGTGAACACTTCTTTGGTAAATATCCAGAACTAAAAGAGATGGTAGCTGCTATGTCAGATCAAGATATTTGGCGCTTAAATCGTGGCGGACATGATCCTCATAAAGTTTTCGCTGCATACGCTGCAGCCACTTCACATAAAGGCCAACCTTCAGTCGTCTTAGCTAAAACCGTTAAAGGTTACGGCATGGGAGATGCAGGTGAAGGTCAAAATATTACCCATCAACAAAAGAGCATGGATATTGATTCTTTAAAAGCTTTCCGCGATCGTTTTGATTTGCAAATTACTAATGAAGAAGTTGAGAAGTTATCTTTCCATAAACCTGCGCCTGATTCTCCTGAAATTAAATACATGATGGAAAGACGTGAAGCGCTTGGTGGATTTGTACCTCAACGTAAACGTAAAGGTAACTCTCTTAAAACACCACCCCTATCCGCTTTCGAAAATATGCTCACAGCGACAGGTGAACGAGAAATTTCAACGACGATGGCGTTTGTGAGAATTTTATCCACCCTTGTACGTGATAAAGAGCTCGGTAAATATATTGTACCTATTGTGCCTGATGAGGCGCGAACATTTGGTATGGAAGGCATGTTTAGACAGCTTGGTATTTATTCGTCCGTCGGTCAATTGTACGAACCTCAAGATTCAGATCAAGTCATGTTCTATAAAGAACAAACAGACGGTCAAATTTTAGAAGAAGGTATCAATGAAGCAGGCTCATTCTCCTCCTGGGTAGCAGCTGCGACTTCATATACCGTTAACGGCATTCAAATGATTCCGTTTTATATTTTCTATTCAATGTTTGGTTTCCAACGTATTGGAGACCTTGCTTGGGCGGCTGGTGACTCACGTGCACGTGGATTCTTATTAGGCGCTACCGCAGGTCGAACTACATTGAATGGTGAAGGTTTGCAACATGAAGATGGTCATAGTCAATTGATGGCCGCTATGATTCCTAATTGCGTGTCATACGACCCTACTTTTGCATACGAACTTGCAGTGATTATGCAAGACGGTTTAAAACGCATGATTGAAAATCAGGAAGATGTTTTCTATTACATCACAGTCATGAATGAAAATTATAGCCACCCTGAAATGCCTAAAGGTAGTGAAGCAGACATTATTAAGGGTATGTATTCATTCTCCACTTCAAAAATCAAAGGTGAAAAAGTTCAGCTCATGGGCAGTGGTGTGATTTTACGTGAAGTGATTGAAGCGCAAAAAATATTAGAAAGTGATTATGGTGTGTCAGCCGATGTATGGAGTGTGACGAGTTTTAATGAGCTTCGTAAAGATGCATTAGAAGCGGATCGTTGGAATCGCATGAATCCTGATAAACCACAAAAAGAATCCCATGTGGTAAAACTGCTTAAAAAAGCAGAAGGTCCCATCATTGCATCGACCGACTATATGAAATCATTCGCAGAGCAAATTGCTGTCTTCTTACCTCATAAATTTGTGGCTCTCGGTACTGATGGTTTTGGACGCTCTGACTCAAGAGAAAAATTACGTCACTTCTTTGAAGTCAATCGTCATTATGTCGTGGTGGCAACACTCAAAGCTTTAAGTGATGAAGGTAAGATTAAAGCATCAGTGGTCACGGATGCGATTAAGAAATTTAAGCTTGATCCTAATAAACCTAATCCGGTGACGCAGTAATTATGGCTATTGAAAAAATACTTGTTCCCGACATTGGAAACTTTGATAGTGTTGATGTGATTGAAATCATCGCGAAGATAGGCGATGCCATCAAAAAAGATGACCCACTCATTACGCTAGAAACAGATAAAGCTTCGATGGATATTCCAGCCCCTCATGCAGGCACTGTGAAAGAGATTTTTTTAAAAGTGGGTGATAAGATCAAACAAGGCTCACCTATATTGATGCTTGATATTGTGGAGTCTGATAAAAAATCGGAAGTGAAAGAAAGTCCGAAAGAAACTAAAAAAGAAGAAGCGATAAAAACTTCTATGCCTGAACCTTCTCGTCCAGCACCAGAGCCTCCACAAAAAATTATGCCACAGCAAACGCCAGCGCCTATTGGCGATAGTGTGGTTGTGGCGCCCAATAAAAAATCGCACGCGAGCCCTTCAGTCAGAAAATTTGCGCGAGAGCTGGGTGTTAATTTGGCCTTCGTGCAAGGATCAGGTCCTAAAAATCGCATCCTTGAATCTGACATACAAAGTTATGTGAAAAGTGAGTTGGCGCGACCTCGCACGGACAATATGGGTAACGCCCCGACTGTGATCCCAATGCCTGTGATTGACTTTAGTCAGTATGGGGACATTGAAACCAAACCACTTTCAAAAATTAAAAAATTATCAGGAGCAAATCTTCACCGCAATTGGGTCACCGCACCGCATGTCACACAATTTGATGAAGCGGATATCACTGATCTCGAAGCTTTTAGAAAATCGATGCAAGTCGATGCTGAAAAAAAAGGTGTCAAGCTCACTCTTCTTGCTTTCCTTATGAAGGCTTGTGTCAATGCACTTAAGACTTATCCTAACTTTAATGCCTCTCTTTCAGCGGATGGGGATCAACTTATTTACAAGAGTTATTACAACATCGGCTTTGCATGCGACACACCCGATGGTTTGGTGGTACCTGTCGTGCGTGATGTTCATCAAAAAGATGTGCTCGCAATCGCTAAAGATTTAGGTGAGCTTTCCGCCAAAGCGCGCGAACGCAAACTTAAGATGGAAGAAATGCAAGGTGGATGCTTTACGATTTCAAGTTTAGGCGGTATTGGTGGCACGAAATTTACACCGATTATTAATTGTCCTGAAGTGGCCATCCTTGGAATTTCAAGGTCATCCATGGAGCCTATATACGATCCTAAAACGAAAGTATTTGAAGCAAGACTTATCTTGCCTCTCTCTCTATCATACGATCACCGCGTCATTGATGGTGCAGATGGTGCGCGTTTTACCAGCCACTTACGCATGATGCTATCTGACGTGCGTCGATTGCTTCTTTAATATTACATGGCTAATACTTTTCAAATCACGGTACCTGATATCGGCAACTTCGATAGCGTTGAAGTCATCGATGTGATTGTCAAAATTGGTGACACCATTAAGAAAGAAGATTCACTCATTACGGTTGAATCTGATAAAGCATCTATGGATATTCCTTCCACACACGAAGGCAAAGTGACCAAGATTGATTTAAAAGTAGGTGATAAAGTTAAGCAAGGATCCAATATTCTTGTGATTGAATTAAGTGAGTCTAATGACAAACCGCAAAAGGCTGAAACTAAAACAGAAGTTAGGGTTGAAGCAAAAGCAGAAGTAAAAAAAGAAATGTCTTCGGAAGTGTCTTCACAAACCAGCACTAAAAAATCAAACATTACATCGACACATGAAACTGAACTTGTTGTTTTGGGTTCAGGCCCAGGCGGTTACACAGCTGCATTCCGCGCTGCAGATTTAGGTAAGAAAGTAGTGCTTATCGAAAGATATGGAACCTTAGGTGGTGTATGCCTTAACGTGGGCTGTATTCCATCGAAAGCACTTTTGCATACAGCTAAAGTAATCACAGATGCTGAAGAAACAGCAGAGCATGGTGTGACTTTTGGTGACCCTAAAATTGATTTAGAAAAAATTCGTCATTGGAAAGCAAACGATGTGGTCGGTAAATTAACGCAAGGCTTAAGTGCCATGGCCAAACAAAGACAAGTCACTGTGATACAAGGTGTCGGTGAATTCACATCACCTCATCAAATTAAGGTCACAAAAGCAGATGGGAGTTCTGAAACGATAGGTTTCGAGCATTGTATTGTGGCTGCAGGATCGCAAGCGACAAAATTTCCAGGGGTACAAGATGATCCACGTATTATGGATTCCACAGGTGCGCTGGAACTGAAAGACATACCTAAGCGTTTACTCATTGTAGGTGGTGGCATTATCGGACTTGAGATGGGAACTGTATACGATGCATTAGGTAGCCATGTGAGCGTCGTCGAATTATCAGATGGGCTCATTCAAGGATGTGATCGAGATTTAGTGCGTCCATTACAAAAACGTATGGAACAGCGCTTTGAAAAAATTATGCTCAATACGAAAGTTAATGCCATTGATGCTAAAGCAGATGGTATTCATGTGGCCTTTGAATTTGAAGGTAAATCAGAATCGCAAATTTATGATCGCGTTTTAATTGCCATTGGTCGTCGTCCTAATGGCAAAGTGATTAAAGCTGAGTTAGCTGGAGTCAACGTCACGGATCAAGGATTTATTCCGGTAGATAAACAAATGCGCACAAACGTATCACATATCTTTGCCATTGGAGATATTGTAGGTCAACCCATGCTGGCACATAAGGCAACCCATGAGGGTAAGGTCGCAGCGGAAGTCATTGCAGGACATAAAGTTGAGTTCCAAGCGATCGCGATTCCATCTGTTGCCTATACCGATCCTGAAGTTGCTTGGGCAGGTATGACTGAAACAGAAGCTAAATTACATAATATTGAAATAGAAAAAGCAAGCTTCCCATGGGCAGCGAGTGGTCGAGCGTTAGCTAACAATCGATCAGAAGGTACAACTAAACTTATTTTTGATAAAGAAACACATCGACTTATTGGTGCGGGTATCACAGGTATTAACGCAGGAGAACTCATTGCAGAAACGGTATTGGCGATTGAGATGGGTGCTGATGCACATGATCTTGGCTTAAGTATTCATCCCCACCCTACACTATCTGAAACAGTTTGTTTTGCAGCGGAAGTTAAAGAAGGAACGATCACAGACCTATACATTAAAAAACGTTAAAACGTTTTTTAAATATTCGCGAAAACAAAAAGACCTTCAAGCACTAAATCTTTTTTAATTGAGATGTATTTTTTTAAACTTTTATCCATATGCTGATCTATCAACTCAGCATCACCACCGCTTAAAATAATCGCGACATCTTGAGATTCTGAACACGCAATATCAAATAAAGATTTGATATTGCCTAGCACACTCAATACAAATCCTGACTTAATCGCATTGGCTGTATTGATGGGTGGCATTTGAACAACACCCTCGAAATTTTTTAAATCAGCAGTATTATTTGCTAAAGCATTTTTTGTAAGATGCAGCCCTGGCAAAATCACACCACCTTCGAAAGTATACTGATTATTTTTTTGATCAAAGCTCACATAATCTATCGTCACAGCAGTTCCGACTGAGACAATGACTGCAGACTTCTTGATATGATGGGATACACTTAATGCAGACAACCATCTGTCAGCGCCTAGTGTTGTAGGTTCTTGATATCCATTTAAAAGATACTTGTACTTTTTTTGTGGCTTAATAAATTCAACAGGGCACGAAAATTTTTTAAGTTTAATTTTTAAAATGGCTTCTTTTTCAAAGCCTGCCACATTTGAAATAAGTATTTTTTTAATTGCAACATCGAATTCAAAATGATCTTGGTCTATATCTTCCGTTAAAAAAGAATCGTATTTATAAATGCCATGATGATCACGAAGCATCCATTTTGTTTTGGTATTGCCTATATCTATAAGAAGAAACATATTTATACTTTTCTTAATGTAATTTCACCTGATGAGAATGTTTCGAGGCCAGCTGATGGCGTTTCAATGATAAGTGCGCCATCATCGGTCACCCCTTGCGCGAGACCTGTGACTCCTCTTCCGTCACCTAAAGATAATGTCACTGTCTGATGTTGATAGGCATGATAGGACATCCACTCTTCTTTTAATGAGCTAAATTTGGATGTATTAAATTGACCCAATACATCTGCCAAATCTTTTAAGATTTGTCCAAGCAACTCATTAGGATCGATCACTTCTAACCCCACGCTTACAAGATCGATCGCTGGCTGATCAATATGGCTCATACTTTTTTTAGAAAGTTTTAAATTAATGCCAATACCAATGACAGCGCTACTCTGCCCTTCCATATCACCTTGTAGTTCAATGAGAATACCCGCTAATTTTTTATATTGAGACCCATCTTGAATTAACACATCGTTAGGCCATTTAAGCTGTGCCCCCATCACACCGAATCGATGCAAGCTTCGTATGAGAGCAATGCCAACCGCTAAACTTAATCCTGAAAGAGTTGCAGCTCCACCATTAAATCGCCATAGAAGTGAAAAAGTTAAACTTTCACCTAAAGCAGATTGCCAACTTCTACCGCGACGGCCGCGACCTTTCGTTTGAATATGCGTTACTGCTACAGAGGCATGAGGATGGTCTAAAGAGGCCTTTTCCATAAGGTAACTATTGGTGGACTCCATCACGTCAAAAATTTCCATGTTAAACCAGTGGTGAATTTCGCCCATGACGTTTTGGATAGAAGATTTTTTTAAAAGCGTAATGGGTTGAATCAACTTATAACCACGGCCACGCACAGAATAAATCTCCACACCGAACTCTTCCGCTTTTTTAATGGCATTCCAGATCGAGACGCGAGAAATATCGAAAGTTTTAGCAATAGATTCTCCCGAATGAAATTTACCATCGGAGAGCACATCTAAGACTTTAAAAACGAGGCTATGCTGCATAAAACTCGTATGACATTAAAAACTTGATCTTATCATATGAGCCTATGTTTTAGCTTTAAGATCAATGGATTGGGGGAAATTAAGCCATCATTTCAGTGTAGAATATTGCCTATATTATGTCAGACAACAAAACTACATCTCAAGTACCTTCTAATTTTATTCGTGGCGTGATCGAACGCGACTTAACTAATAAAAGTTATGACGGTAAGACCTGGGCAGGCTCTCCAGGAGATGCTGCGCATCATGCAAAAGCACCTATTGATACGGCAAAAATTCGCACCCGCTTCCCTCCTGAGCCAAATGGTTATCTTCATATAGGACATGCAAAGAGTATTTTCTTAAACTTTGGATTAGCTAAAGATTACGACGGT
The DNA here is from genome assembly GCF_006364435.1 of Candidatus Methylopumilus universalis. Classification (NCBI taxonomy): domain Bacteria; kingdom Pseudomonadati; phylum Pseudomonadota; class Betaproteobacteria; order Nitrosomonadales; family Methylophilaceae; genus Candidatus Methylopumilus; species Candidatus Methylopumilus universalis. Next base: position 876,380 of record NZ_CP040977.1, read on the forward strand.
ATTTGTCATTTGCGTTTTGATGACACCAATCCTGAAAAAGAAAATCAGGAATATGTAGATAGCATTAAAAACAATGTGTCGTGGTTAGGTTTTTCATGGGAACAAAATAAAATATCACATCTCTATTTTGCGAGTCACTATTTCGACTTTATGTATGAAGCTGCTGAATCTCTTATTCAATCAGGTCATGCTTATGTTGACAAACAAACACCTGATGAGATTCGAATTAATCGAGGGTCTCTAACCGAACCTGGTAAAAATTCTCCATGGCGTGATAAATCATCAGAAGAACATCTTGCATGGTTCCGCGAAATGCGTGATGGCAAACATCCCGATGGGTCGATGATATTAAGAGCTAAAATTGATATGACATCGCCTAATATTAATTTGCGCGATCCTGCAATCTATCGAATTAAACGCGCGCATCATCACAATACTGGAGATACATGGTGCATTTATCCTATGTATACTTTTGCGCACCCCATTGAAGATGCACTAGAAAAAATTACACACTCTATTTGTACTTTAGAGTTTGAAGATCAACGTCCTTTTTATGATTGGATTTTAGATCGACTTATAGATAATGGTTTGTTATCTAAACCCCAACCTCGCCAGTATGAATTCGCAAGGTTAAATTTAACTTACGCAGTCCTCTCAAAAAGAAAACTCATTGAGTTGGTTGAAAATAAACATGTCACGGGATGGGATGATCCAAGGCTACCAACTTTAGAAGGTGCGCGTCGCCGGGGATACACACCTGAAGGCTTTAAACTTTTTACGGATCGCATTGGTGTATCTAAAGCGGATTCTTGGATTGATTATGCAACACTCGAAGAGTCAATGCGAGAAGTATTAAATCTGTCATGTGAAAGACGCATCGCAGTTTTAGATCCCATAGAACTTGAAATTACAAACTATCCAGTTAATACAGATGAAGATTGTTTCGCACCGAATCATCCACTTAAACCTGAGCTTGGTAAACGTGTCGTTAAATTATCTAAGTCTCTCTGGATTGAACGCGAAGATTTTATGGAAGAACCTTCCAAACAATTCTTTAGATTGTATCCAAACAATATGGTGAGATTAAGATACGGCTATGTTGTGAAATGCACATCCTTTGAAAAAGATGCAAACGGTAAAGTTATAAAAGTAATATGTGAATATTTACCTGATACAAAATCAGGCACACCTGGAAGTGACAGTATAAAAGTTAAAGGCAACATTCATTGGGTATCTAAAGCTCACAGCTATCGAGGTGCGATTCGCTTATATGACAAACTCTTCAGCACAGAACATCCTGGCAGTCATGACTCAAATTATTTAGAACAGCTTAATCCAAATTCGTGTATGACGATTGAAGCAGAATTAGAAAAAAGTTTAGAGACTATAAAGCCTGGTGAACAGTTTCAATTTGAACGTCACGGTTACTTCGTAGCAGATATAAAAGATTCAAAAACAAATCTTCCTATCTTTAATCGAACTGCAACACTTAAAGACACGTCACAAAAAATATAATTTCATTGTAAAAGTTACAGACAATAAAAAACCCTAAACTCAAATCTGAGCTTAGGGTTTTTAATATAAGAAGCTTGGCAGTGACCTACTTTCGCATGCAAAAAGCATACTATCATTGGCGATAAGTCGTTTCACTGTCCTGTTCGGGATGGGAAGGAGTGGTTCCAACTCTCTATGTCCGCCAAGCAAACTGGTTGAGATAATGATCAAAGATCAATGTCTCGAATTCGGACAAAATTTGAAGAAGTAAAGTTATTGTGTTTCTTGATTACAATGTCAGCTTTAAAAAAATCATATACCTTAAAAAGAACAAGTCTTAAGGTTATAGGATCAAGCCTCACGAGCAATTAGTATCAGTTAGCTTAACGTATTACTACGCTTCCACACCTGACCTATCAACGTCCTGGTCTTGAACGACTCTTTAGTGTGCTTAAAGCACAGGGAAGTATCATCTCGAGGCGAGTTTCGCGCTTAGATGCTTTCAGCGCTTATCTCTTCCAGATTTAGCTACCCGGCTATGCCATTGGCATGACAACCGGTCCACCAGAGATCTGTCCACTCCGGTCCTCTCGTACTAGGAGCAGCCCCCCTCAAACTTCCAACGCCCACGGCAGATAGGGACCAAACTGTCTCACGACGTTTTAAACCCAGCTCACGTACCACTTTAAATGGCGAACAGCCATACCCTTGGGACCGGCTACAGCCCCAGGATGTGATGAGCCGACATCGAGGTGCCAAACTCCCCCGTCGATATGAACTCTTGGGAGGAATCAGCCTGTTATCCCCAGAGTACCTTTTATCCGTTGAGCGATGGCCCTTCCATACAGAACCACCGGATCACTATGACCTGCTTTCGCACCTGCTCGACCTGTCCGTCTCGCAGTCAAGCAACCTTATGCCATTGCACTATCAGTACGATTTCCGACCGTACCTAGGTTACCTTCGCACTCCTCCGTTACTCTTTGGGAGGAGACCGCCCCAGTCAAACTGCCCACCATACACGGTCCCCAACCCCGTTTCGGGGTCTAGGTTAGAACCTCAACAACATCAGGGTGGTATTTCAAGGTTGGCTCCACATGATCTAGCGACCACGCTTCAATGCCTCCCACCTATCCTACACAGATCTTGTCAAAGTCCAATGTAAAGCTACAGTAAAGGTTCATGGGGTCTTTCCGTCTAGCCGCGGGTAGATTGCATCTTCACAAACATTTCAACTTCGCTGAGTCCCAAGAGGAGACAGTGTGGCCATCGTTACGCCATTCGTGCGGGTCGGAACTTACCCGACAAGGAATTTCGCTACCTTAGGACCGTTATAGTTACGGCCGCCGTTTACCGGGGCTTCAATCAAGAGCTTGCACCCCATCATTTAACCTTCCGGCACCGGGCAGGCGTCACACCGTATACGTCCACTTTCGTGTTTGCACAGTGCTGTGTTTTTATTAAACAGTCGCAGCCACCTTTTCACTGCAACCCCATCGGCCTTCGCAAGTAAATTGCTACAACCTACCGGGGCGCACCTTCTCCCGAAGTTACGGTGCTAGTTTGCCGAGTTCCTTCTCCTGGGTTCTCTCAAGCGCCTTAGAATTCTCATCCTGCCCACCTGTGTCGGTTTGCGGTACGGTCTCAACTTAACTGAAGCTTAGTGGCTTTTCTTGGAAGCATGGTATCAGTCACTTCATGAGCAAGCTCACTCGTTATCACGCCTTGACATTGACTCTCCGGATTTGCCTAAAGAATCTGTCTACACGCTTGAACCGGGACATCCAACACCCGGCTGACTTAACCTTCTCCGTCCCCACATCGCATTAAATTGAGGTACAGGAATATTAACCTGTTTCCCATCGACTACGCATTTCTGCCTCGCCTTAGGGGCCGACTCACCCTGCACCGATGAACGTTGTGCAGGAAACCTTGGGCTTTCGGCGAGGGTGCTTTTCACACCCTTTATCGCTACTCATGTCAGCATTCGCACTTCTGATACCTCCAGCATCCTTCACAAGACACCTTCGCAGGCTTACAGAACGCTCTCCTACCGTGCATATAAATATGCACCCGAAGCTTCGGTTACGTGCTTAGCCCCGTTACATCTTCCGCGCAGGACGACTCGACTAGTGAGCTATTACGCTTTCTTTAAAGGATGGCTGCTTCTAAGCCAACCTCCTAGCTGTCTATGCCTTCCCACTTCGTTTTCCACTTAGCACGTCATTTGGGACCTTAGCTGTCGGTCTGGGTTGTTTCCCTCTTGTCCACGGACGTTAGCACCCATGGACTGTCTCCCGTAATTGCATTTCTCAGTATTCGGAGTTTGCAATAGTTTGGTAAGGTCTTATGACCCCCCTAGCTATAACAGTGCTCTACCCCCGAGAATGATATACGAGGTACTACCTAAATAGTTTTCGGAGAGAACCAGCTATCTCCAAGTTTGTTTAGCCTTTCACCCCTATCCACAGCTCATCCCCAAATTTTTCAACATTTGTGGGTTCGGACCTCCAGTACGTGTTACCGCACCTTCATCCTGGCCATGAATAGATCACTTGGTTTCGGGTCTACACCCAGCAACTGAATCGCCCTATTAGGACTCGCTTTCGCTGCGCCTCCCCTATCGGTTAAGCTTGCTACTGAATGTAAGTCGCTGACCCATTATACAAAAGGTACGCAGTCACCCTTGCGGGCTCCCACTGTTTGTATGCATACGGTTTCAGGATCTATTTCACTCCCCTTCCGGGGTTCTTTTTACCTTTCCCTCACGGTACTAGTTCACTATCGGTCGATTACGAGTATTTAGCCTTGGAGGATGGTCCCCCCATGTTCAGACAGGATTTCACGTGTCCCGCCCTACTTGTCGTTACCCTAGTTCCACACACGGGTTTTCGTATAAGGGGCTATCACCCTCTATGGCCGGACTTTCCATTCCGTTCTACTAACACGTGTGCTAAAAATAACAGGCTGCTCCGATTTCGCTCGCCACTACTATCGGAATCTCGGTTGATTTCTTTTCCTCGAGTTACTTAGATGTTTCAGTTCACTCGGTTCGCCTCTTGTCTCCTATGTATTCAGAGACAGATACCCTTGCGGGTGGGTTTCCCCATTCGGACACTTCCGGATCAAAGCTTGTTTGCCAGCTCCCCGAAAATTTTCGTAGACTACCACGTCCTTCATCGCCTGTAATCGCCAAGGCATCCGCCATATGCACTTATTCACTTGACCCTATAACATTAAAACCTGAGCCCTTTTAAACTCAAATTTTGGTGACGCATGAGACGTCTTGTTATAAGTTTTTCTAAAGCAACTTAAGACCCATATTTACATCCTTATAAAAAGCTACATATATAAGGTATAAACAAAGTCATATGTTGTTTCTGATTTTGCAATCAATTACCCATTTGAATTTATCTGCTCATCACAAGTCAGATAAATTCACTTTACTTCTTCCATTTTGTTAAAGAACATACCTAGCAATAAAGCTAAGCGTTAAAGATTGTGAATCACAACCCTTAAGGCTTGTCTTTAGTTATCAAAGAATTGGTGGAGGATGACGGGATCGAACCGACGACCCCCTGCTTGCAAAGCAGGTGCTCTCCCAGCTGAGCTAATCCCCCATGTTTCGGAAAAAAAGATTAAATCTGGTGGGTCTGGTTGGGCTCGAACCAACGACCCCCGCCTTATCAAGACGGTGCTCTAACCAGCTGAGCTACAGACCCCTTAAATAAAACGGGCCAATGATTCTTTGATAATGCCTAACAACTGATAAGTGTGAATGCTTGATAGTTCAAGACGTTCTCTAGAAAGGAGGTGATCCAGCCGCACCTTCCGATACGGCTACCTTGTTACGACTTCACCCCAGTCATGAATCCTACCGTGGTAATCGTCTTCCTTGCGGTTAGACTAACTACTTCTGGTAAAACCCACTCCCATGGTGTGACGGGCGGTGTGTACAAGGCCCGGGAACGTATTCACCGCGACATGCTGATCCGCGATTACTAGCGATTCCGACTTCATGCAGTCGAGTTGCAGACTACAATCCGGACTACGATCGGCTTTCTGGGATTGGCTCCCCCTCGCGGGTTGGCAACCCTCTGTACCGACCATTGTATTACGTGTGAAGCCCTGGCCATAAGGGCCATGAGGACTTGACGTCATCCCCACCTTCCTCCGGTTTGTCACCGGCAGTCCCATTAAAGTGCCCAACTAAATGATGGCAATTAATGGCAAGGGTTGCGCTCGTTGCGGGACTTAACCCAACATCTCACGACACGAGCTGACGACAGCCATGCAGCACCTGTGTTACCGTTCTCTTTCGAGCACTTGAACATCTCTGCTCAATTCGGTACATGTCAAGGCCAGGTAAGGTTTTTCGCGTTGCATCGAATTAATCCACATAATCCACCGCTTGTGCGGGCCCCCGTCAATTCCTTTGAGTTTTAATCTTGCGACCGTACTCCCCAGGCGGTCAACTTCACGCGTTAGCTACGTTACTCATAGATTTTACTCTACCAACAACTAGTTGACATCGTTTAGGGCGTGGACTACCAGGGTATCTAATCCTGTTTGCTCCCCACGCTTTCGTGCATGAGCGTCAGTGTTATCCCAGGGGGCTGCCTTCGCCATTGGTATTCCTCCACATCTCTACGCATTTCACTGCTACACGTGGAATTCTACCCCCCTCTGACACACTCTAGCCTTGCAGTTTCGAACGCAGTTCCCAGGTTGAGCCCGGGGATTTCACATCCGACTTACAAAACCGCCTGCGCACGCTTTACGCCCAGTAATTCCGATTAACGCTCGCACCCTACGTATTACCGCGGCTGCTGGCACGTAGTTAGCCGGTGCTTCTTATCAAGGTACCGTCAACCTCATGATTTATTCGATCATAAGTTTTCTTCCCTTGCGAAAGAGCTTTACAACCCGAAGGCCTTCTTCACTCACGCGGAATGGCTGGATCAGGGTTGCCCCCATTGTCCAAAATTCCCCACTGCTGCCTCCCGTAGGAGTCTGGACCGTGTCTCAGTTCCAGTGTGGCTGGTCGTTCTCTCAAACCAGCTACTGATCGTCGCCTTGGTGAGCCTTTACCTCACCAACAAGCTAATCAGATATCGGCCGCTCCATTAACGCAAGGTCTTACGATCCCCTGCTTTCCCCCGTAGGGCGTATGCGGTATTAGCGAATCTTTCGACTCGTTATCCCCCATTATTGGACACGTTCCGATATATTACTCACCCGTTCGCCACTCGCCACCAGAGAGCAAGCTCTCCGTGCTGCCGTTCGACTTGCATGTGTAAAGCATTCCGCCAGCGTTCAATCTGAGCCAGGATCAAACTCTTCAGTTTAATCCAAAACTATTACTTGATCCTTATCTTGCGACAAGGATCGGTATATTGCATTTGCTTTATTAAATCTCAAATTCATTGAAAAGGTTATTAGCTCATAAATGAGCTAAATGTCTTGTCATAAATTTAAAAAGTGTAAAGCACTTATATTTTGAGATCCTTATGACGAACAAAGTTTGACCTTTGTAAGTCATAAGGATTTGTCATGAACTATAAGCACTCACACTTATCAGTTGTCTATTTGTTAAAGAACGGTATTTGATCTTGGTTGCGGGGACAGGATTTGAACCTGTGACCTTCGGGTTATGAGCCCGACGAGCTGCCAGACTGCTCCACCCCGCGATCGATCTGCATACATGACGCAGAGAGGTGAGACTATAGCACTTTTTTCGAAGGGCTGTCAAACATTAATAGCCCCAAACTATAGGCTATTCGACTAAAAATTGATTAATTTTCTTGACAAAAGCAACCGGGTCTTTGAGCTGGCCGCCTTCAGAAATCAAGGCCTGATCAAAAATCACTTCAGCGAAATCGTTGAAACGTGCTGAATCATTAGTTTTTTCGAGCTTTTGAATAAGCTTATGCGTGGGATTAATTTCTAAAATCGGTTTTGTGTCCGGTGTTTTTTGACCTGCCGCCTTGAGTAGACGCTCTAGATTGCCTGATAAATCATGCTCTCCAGCCACCAAGCATGCCGGTGAATCCGTTAAGCGATGTGTGACTTTTACTTGTTTAACTTTATCACCCAATGCTTTTTGAATTTTTTCCACGAGTGATTTTGCATCTTTCTCGATTTTCTTTTTCTCTTCTTTTTCTTTTTCGTCTTCTAACTTTCCTAAGTCAAGATCACCCTTGGCAATGGATTGTAATTTCTTACTTTCAAATTCGTTGAAAGTTGAAAGTAGCCATTCATCCACGCGATCGCTCAGTAATAAAACTTCAATACCCTTCTTCTTAAAAATTTCTAAGTGTGGGCTATGCTTCGCTGCCTCATAGGAGTCGGCTGTGATGAAGTAGATAACTTCTTGTCCATCTTTCATGCGAGACACATAATCTTTTAAAGACACTACCTGTGCATCTGTTTCTTCGTGTGTGGAATTGAAGCGAAATAGTTTTGCAATTTTTTCTCTATTTGCAAAATCTTCGCTGTGACCCTCTTTCATCACAACACCAAATTCTTTCCAGAATTTTTTATAGTCATCTGGTTTTTTTTCACTCATATCTTCTAAGAGATCAAGCACTTTTTTAGTAGAGCCTGCACGTATGGCTTCCACTTCTTTACTGTCTTGTAAGATTTCTCGTGAGACATTAAGAGGAAGATCAGCACTATCAATCACACCCTTAATAAAGCGTAAATAATTAGGCATGAGTTTTTCTGACGCTTCCATGATGAAGATACGCTTCACATAAAGCTTCACACTATGATGACGTTCACGATCAAATAAATCGAAAGGGGCCTTAGCTGGTATATAAAGGAGTGAGATATATTCTTGCTTACCTTCAATACGATTATGTGAATAAGTAAGAGGTGGCTCTTGATCATAAGAAAGATTTTTATAAAATTCTTGATACTCTTCTTCTTTAATATCATTTTTATTTCGAGCCCATAATGCTGATGCCGCATTGACTGTTTCATCTTCATCCGTCGGAATTTCTTCGCCATCTTTCCATTCGGATTTTTTCATAACAATTGGAAGCGTGATGTGGTCAGAATACTTTTTAATAATGCTCTTTAGTGTCCAGTCACTTAAGAATTCATCTTCATCTTTTTTAAGATGCAAAATGATGTCAGTGCCGCGCGTTTCTTTTTCAACTTCACTAATCGTATATTCGCCCTCACCTTTAGATTCCCATTGGATAGCTTCTTTGCTTCCAGCACGTCTCGTGATCACAGTCACAAGATCAGCAATGATGAATGAAGAATAAAAGCCCACACCAAACTGGCCAATCAAATTAGCGTCTTTGGCTTCGTCACCCGTTAAATTGTTCAAGAATTCTTTGGTGCCTGATCTTGCAATTGTGCCGATATTACTAATCACTTCTTCACGATTCATCCCAATACCATTATCTGAAATGGTTAATGTGCGCGCCTTTTTATCAAAACTTAATCTGATTTTTAATTCAGAATCCTTTTCATAAAGGCTAGCGTCTTTAAGTGCCTCGAAACGTAATTTATCTGCAGCATCACTTGCATTTGAGATGAGTTCGCGAATCACGATCTCTTTATTACTATATAAAGAGTGAATCATGAGATGAAGTAGTTGCTTAACCTCTGCTTGGAAGACTAATTTTTCAGATGCATTTTCTTTTGTTGCCATGTTCAATTACCTTTTAAAAAAATAATATTGGGATTTACTTAAAATGGGGTTGAGTTATGAAATTTCAAGGGCTTTTATAAGAGTAATTTCTTTAAAGCGAGTGATGCTGCCATAAAACCAAAAGTGGCTGTGATCATCACACTTGAGCCATATCCGCCACAATGAAGGCCTGTGAGAGCTTCATCTGCCTCACATGCATCTTCAGGTTTTATCATAATCTCATCGGTAAAGACCACATCAATCCCTACCTTTTGTGATTCTTTTAATTGCAGTGCTTTTTTGACATCATGCCGAATCTTGGCTGTGAGCCTATCCCCATGCGTTAAACCTAAGTCCGCTATCTTAATAAACGAAGGATCAATACGGCCCCCTGCGCCACCTGTCATGACGAGTGGAATTTTTTCTTTTAAAGCATGAAGTGCCAAACTTGTTTTAATGCTTGCCTGGTCAATCGCATCAATGACGACATTAAAATGTTGCTTAATGAGCGCATTTAAATTTTCGTTCGATATAAAGTCATCCACAGTATCCACCTGACACATGGGATTAATTTCTAGAATTCGTTCCTTCATAGCCAACACCTTAGATTTTCCAAGGGTGTGACTTAGTGCATGAATTTGCCGATTGATATTCGATTCAGCAATATGATCTAAATCGATGAGCGTGAGATGACCTACGGCACTTCGTGCCAATGCTTCAGCCGCCCATGATCCAACACCCCCAATACCAATGACACAGATATGTGCTTTCTTAAAAAGGGTTACAGCATCTTTGCCATAAAGTCGTTCGACACCACCAAAGCGCCGATTGAAATCGATGTCTTCCATTTAATTTTTAAGTTTCGAGAACAACAAAGGCAGTCGCAATATTCTTTTCATCCGAAATAGAAATATGCTGACTTAAGATATTTTTTTGTTTTAAGTAGTCTTGTAATTCTTTATCAAATTCTAGAATAGGCTTTCCTAAATCATCATGGCCTACGATAATATTTTGAAAACGTACCGGTGATCTAAACCCTGTGCCTAGTGCTTTAGCAAAAGCTTCTTTGGCAGCAAAGCGTTTCGCTAAGAAACGAGATTGCGTGGATGATTGTAAATAACTTTCGAACTCGGAATCACTTAAAATACGACGCGCAAAAGTATCGCCAAATTTTTCGATGGATTCGTGAATGCGAGAAACTTCGACGACGTCTGTCCCAATACCAAAAATCATAATAAGGTTGTCTTTTTAAACATTACTTCGAATAATCACGTAACAGTAATTTCATTTCACGGATCGCATTATCCCACCCTACAAATAATGCATGCGCCACAATCGCATGCCCAATATTAAGCTCTTCAATACCAGGAATGGCTGCAATTAAATTCACATTATGATAATGAAGCCCATGACCCGCATTGACAATCAGACCTAATGACAACGCGTGCTCTGCAGCTTCTTTGACGCGTTTAAGTTCTTTCTGCTTTGTCTCTTCATCTTCTGCATCTGCATAACTCCCGGTATGAATTTCGATCACGGGGGCCCCCATCTTTTTCGCTAAATCAATATCTTTTAGATCAGGTGCAATAAAAAGCGATACACGACTGCCTTGCTCTGTAAGCGTTTGTGTTGCGCGGTAAATATGATCATAGGATTCTTTTAAGTTCAATCCACCTTCAGTCGTTCGCTCTTCGCGTCTCTCAGGGACGATGCAAACATCTTGGGGTTTTACGCGTGATGCAATGGCAATCATTTCATCAGTGGCGGCCAATTCTAAATTCATTTTCGTTTGCAGCAAGGGTCGAATGGCAAAAATATCTTCGTCTTGCATATGACGACGATCTTCACGAAGGTGAAGTGTAATACTATCAGCTCCGGCTTGCTCAGCGCGAAGCGCTGCCTCGACAACGCTTGGATACTTCGTTCCGCGCGCTTGTCTTAAGGTGGCAACATGATCAATATTAATACCGAGCTTTATCATAAAAAAATCTTATCCTTGTAAATCAACAAAGAGTTGTTTCGAATGCAGCGGCTTATCGCCTAAATAAAAACCTAATAAATAACGCATCAATTGCTTACTTTGTTGTTGTGTTTCTTTATCAATGTATTGGTCGCTTGCCATATCAAGCAAGGTTTTGCCTAACACTTTAATGCCGCGATCAGTCTTCGTTAAATCACACGCGCCATATTCAGCCTCATAACGGTATATTTTATCAGGGATAATTGGATTTGAATCTTCATCATGATCTAAAGTGACTGCATAACCTAAAGCTTGTAAAAGTTTTAATTCGAATCGACGTAATGTAATCGTGAGTTCATGACCTTCACTTAAGGCTAAAATAGTTTCATGATAGAAATGAAAGAGGTCAGGATGAGGCTCATCTCTTGGCAATAGACGCATCATCAATTCATTAAGATAAAATCCGCACATCAACGCGTCACCTTCTAAAATAGTAAGCTTCTCGCACCACTCCAATCCATTTAAACTTTTAAGTTCAGATTTACCTGACCAGTTCGCAAGCAACACTTGAAAGGATTGAAGCATGCCACGAATAGATGATCTTGGTCGTCGAGCCCCTTTAGCTACCACTGGAATGCGGCCAAATTTTTCTGTGAAAACTTCTGCGATTAAACTTGTTTCTTTAAAAGGATATGTGTGCAAGATATACACACGCTGATTTTCTTGACGATGGTTGGGAGTCGCCATTTATAAAATTAAAGGCCTAATGATTTTAAAACGCGCTGATCTGTCGACCAACCACTTTTGACTTTAACCCAAGTCTCAAGCCATACCTTACCCCCGAAGAGCTCTTCCATGTCTTGTCTAGACTCAGTTGAAATTTGTTTTAACTTTTCACCGTCTTTACCGATCAACATGGGTTTCTGACTATCCTTATCCACGATAATCGCGGCAAAGATGCGACGCAAATTACCTTCGACTTCAAATTTTTCAATTTCGACGGCAATGGAATAAGGCACTTCTTGGCCCGTGAGACGGAAAATCTTCTCTCTGATGATTTCAGACGCAAGAAATCTTTCGCTCTTATCCGTAATCTCATCTTCACCATAGATGAATGGCTGTTCGGGTAAAAAATCTCGAACGGTCGATAGTAAATGGTCTAGATGTTTATTTTTTTTAGCAGACACAGGCACCATAGCTTTAAAAGTATATGTCTCGCTCATGGTTTTGATTTGTTCTAAAAGTGCATTCTTGTCTTTCATTAAATCTACTTTGTTCATGACGAGAATCGTCGGGCGATCTTTAGGAATGAGTTTCATCACGGCTTGATCTTCTTCCGTCATGCCTCGAGACTCAATGACAAAAAGAACTACATCGACATCACTTAATACTTGGTGCACGGTTTTATTTAAACCCTTATTCATGAGGTTTAAATGTTTAAGCTGAAAACCGGGTGTATCAATAAAAAGAAACTGGGTATCATCTATCGTTTGAATGCCTAATAATTGATAGCGTGTGGTTTGCGCTTTTTTTGAAGTAATACTGATCTTGCTACCTACCAAATAATTTAAGAGTGTCGACTTACCTACATTAGGTCGACCAACAATAGCGATCGTACCGCAGCGTGTGATTTTATGTTCGCTCACTAGATGATCTCCAACATAAGTTGATAAGCTTTTGCTGCAGCTTCTTGCTCCGCAATTCTTCTGCTGTTTCCTATCCCTTGCGTTTTAATATCAGATTTCTTAATGATGCATTCAATGGTAAAGGTTTGGCTGTGCGCTTCCCCTTCAATGGAGACGACTGTATAAATCGGTAAATCACTCTTCTTACTTTGTAATAATTCTTGTAGTAAAGTTTTTGGATCCTTTTGAATAAGTTTTGGATCAATCTCATTTAACTGATTTTCAAAAAAACGATGTACAAATTGATGTGTAGGCTCTATGCCACCGTCTAAATAAATCGCACCAATCATAGATTCAAACGTATCAGCTAAAATGGATGGGCGTCGCCATCCTGCACTTTTTAATTCACCCTCGCCTAATCGGATAAAGTCACCCAAACCAATGGATGTGGCAATAGCACTTAATGAGCTTTCTTTAACAAGTTGTGCACGCAGGCGACTTAAATCACCTTCATCAATACGTGGGAATCTTTTATAGAGCTCTTCGGCGATGAGAAAACTTAAAACGCTGTCGCCTAAGAATTCGAGCCGCTCATTATGTTGCCCTGAAAAACTGCGATGCGTGAGAGCCATGATCATAAAAGCAGAATCATTAAACGTGTAATGAATGATTCGACTTAACGAGGCCTGACGCTCTTTATCCATTAATGAATGATAGACCCAATACGTTTAAATTCGCTGAAATTAAACCAAATAAAAAAAGCACGTCCCACTAAATTATGTTCGGGCACAAAACCCCATACGCGACTATCAGCACTATTATCTCGATTATCCCCAAATGCTAAATAGTGGCCTTGAGGCACTTCAAATTTAAAATTTTCTCCAGGCAAATCATGAATCAATATGGAATGATTTACACTACCCAATGACTCCTTCAATTCTTTAGCTTCAATGTGATGAATTTCATTCATGAGGTATGGGTATTTACCAACGAATGTTTGCTCTATTTTTTTATCATTAATATAAAGTGTTTTACTTTTATACTCGATCACATCGCCTGGAAGACCTACGACACGCTTGATATAGTCAATTGATGTTTTAGGTGGGTAGTGAAATACAAACACATCACCACGATGAGGCTTGTCTACTTCTATGATGGTGTGATTCAAAATAGGCACACGAAAACCGTAACTAAATTTATTGACTAAAATAAAATCGCCTGCTAAAAGTGTCGGCATCATGGAGCCTGAAGGAATTTTAAAAGGCTCTGCAATAAATGAGCGAATAAAGAACACTAAAAAAATCACAGGGAAAAAACTTTTCGAATATTCAACCAGGATAGGTTCTTTTGCATTCGCCGCTCTTTTTTTGCTTAAGACAAAAATATCAAGTAACCAAATCAGACCTGTGATGGTTAAGACGATGACCATGATTAGCGCAAACATCATTTTTCTTCTACCCTTAAAATAGCTAAGAAAGCCTCTTGAGGAATTTCAACATTCCCAACCTGCTTCATACGCTTCTTACCCTCTTTTTGTTTTTCTAATAATTTCTTCTTACGCGAAATGTCGCCACCATAACATTTGGCCAACACATTCTTACGCATGGCTTTCACTGTTTCACGCGCAATGATGTTAGCGCCGATGGATGATTGAATAGCAACATCAAACATTTGTCTTGGGATCAATTCACGCATCTTAGATGCCACTTCTCGTCCTCGATAAATACTATTTGAACGATGCACAATTAATGATAATGCATCTACACGTTCACCATTCACCATGATATCAAGCTTCACCAAATCAGCTGCTCTAAATTCTAAGAATTCATAATCCATAGACGCATAACCTTTTGAAATCGATTTCAATCGATCAAAGAAATCGAGCACCACTTCATTAAGTGGCATCTCGTAAGTCAGCATCACTTGTCGACCTAGGTATTGCATATTTTTTTGAATGCCTCGCTTGCCATTACATAAAGTCATCACAGGGCCTACATAGTCTTGCGGCATCAGTAAGTTAATGAGAATAATCGGCTCACGAATTTCTTCGATACGAGATGTGTCAGGTAATTTGGATGGATTTTCAATTTGGGTAACTTCACCGTCTCTCTTAAGAAGTTCATACACAACGGTCGGGGCTGTAGTGATTAAATCCATATCATACTCACGCTCTAAACGCTCTTGCACGATATCCATATGAAGAAGGCCTAAAAATCCACAACGAAAACCAAAACCTAAAGCTGTCGAATTCTCTGGTTCAAAACGAAGGGATGAATCATTTAAACTTAATTTTTCTAAAGCCGTTCTTAAGGCTTCGAATTGATTGGATTCTACAGGGTAGAGCCCTGCAAATACTTGGGGTTTAACTTCTTTAAATCCAGCCAAAGCTTCGGATGCGGGTTTGTCTGCTAACGTAACTGTATCACCCACCTTAGCACTTGCGAGCTCTTTAATACCTGCAATAATAAAACCTACCTCGCCTGCAGACAGTGATTCTTTGCTTCTCGATTTTGGTGTGAAAACACCCACTTGCTCACACAGATATTGATCAGCTGTCGCCATCAATTTAATTTTATCTTTTGGTTTTAAGCTACCATCGACTACACGCACTAACATGACAACACCTACATAATTATCAAACCAAGCATCAATGATGAGCGCCTTTAATGGTTTAGTCACATCGCCTCTTGGCGGTGGCACGCGAGAAACGATTGTTTCTAATACATCTCTCACACCTTCGCCTGTTTTAGCCGAGCAGCGAATCGCATCTGAGGCATCAATGCCAATCACATCGCCTATTTCCTCGATCACACGATCTGGATCTGCAGATGGTAAATCAATTTTATTTAACACAGGCGTGACTTCCACACCTTGCTCAATCGCGGTATAGCAATTAGCGACTGTCTGCGCCTCAACCCCTTGACTTGCATCAACGACTAAAAGCGCGCCCTCACAAGCTGCAAGAGAGCGACTCACTTCATAAGTGAAGTCGACGTGGCCGGGTGTATCAATGAGATTGAGATTATAAATCTTACCGTCAAGTGCTTTATATTGAAGTGCGGCTGTTTGCGCTTTAATCGTAATACCGCGTTCACGCTCAAGATCCATCGAATCTAAAACTTGCGCTTCCATCTCGCGATCTGATAAACCACCGCAATACTGAATGATACGATCCGCCAAGGTCGACTTGCCGTGATCGATATGCGCGATGATTGAAAAGTTTCTAATGTTTTCCATGAAGAATAATGATGCCTTGAGTTACCTAATAACAAAGGCGCTTAAAACTCTTTAAGCGCCTTTGATTGAAAGCATGTATTTTACAACAAAGCTTTTATGCCTAGCTGATTTTATCGCTCATTCGTGATCTTGACCGGCACGTAAAGTGTCTCATCATTTCTTAAAATGAGGAGCGCTACTGTCTTGCCATTTGGGATAGTGGAGATTTCTTTGGTAAAAGCCTCAACGCTTTCGACTTCGCCGTTGTTAAGCGCTAAGATAATATCGCCTCGACGAATACCAGCTGCTGCCGCTGAACCTTGCGCATCAACTACTAACAATCCCTTTTTGCCATTCATTTTTTTGCGTTGTTGTGGAGGGGCTTCTTTTAAAACCAAACCTAAACGATTCACGTCTGCTTTTTCAGGGGCCTTATTACTTGCAATTACTTCAGATTGATCAGATGGCATCTCACCAACAGTTAAGTTGAGCGTTTTGATGCTGCCTTTTCTAAACACTTCAGCAATCACCGTTTTACCTGGTTTCGTATTACCCACCGCTTTAGGCAAGTCAGAAGAGGACTCAATCAACTTACTATCAAATTTAGTAATCACATCCCCAGGCTGAAGACCACCCTTTTCCGCAGGCGCTCCTTTTTCAATCCCAGCGACTAATGCGCCATTGGTATTTTTCATACCGAAGGATTCGGAAAGTTCTTTGGTCACTTCTTGAATCGCAATACCTAACCAACCTCGAATCACTTTACCGTTAGTCCTAAGTTGACCCATGACGTCCATCGCCACATTGATAGGAATGGCAAATGAGAGTCCCATATAACCGCCAGTGCGGCTATAAATTTGCGAGTTAATCCCGATCACCTCACCTTTTAAATTAAATAACGGACCACCTGAGTTACCTGGATTAATCGCCACATCGGTTTGAATAAAAGGTACAAAATTCTCTTGAGGTAATGCACGACCTTTAGCGCTCACAATACCAACGGTCATTGTATTTTCTAAGCCAAAAGGAGCGCCAATGGCAGCGACCCATTCGCCGACTTTAATGGTGTCAGGATTTCCAATACTTACTTTCGGTAAGCTAGTCGCATTGACCTTTAATACGGCAACATCCGTTCTTAAATCAATCCCAATCACTTTTGCTTTGAATTCACGCTTGTCATTAAGTTTTACCATCACTTCATCTGCGTCTTTGACAACATGCGCATTAGTTAATATGAAACCATCTGTCGTCACAATAAATCCAGATCCTGTGGCAGACACTTGTTTATCTGGGGTAGGTTGTTGGCCGCGACCATTATGAGGTGGCATACCTGGCGGTACTGGAATTCCAAAACGCTTAAAAAATTCTTGCATTTGCTCATCTTCAGGCGATCCTTGTCCCATCACATTCGCACGATTTTTTTGAATCGAGCTGATATTGACGACGACAGGACTTTGTTTTTCAGCGAGCTCAGTAAAGTCCGGAAGTTCTTTAGCAACTAATCCGGTCAGAATTAAAAACTGAAATATGCATACATAAAAAAGACGTCTTATCATGGTCTATCTATTCCTTATGTGAATTATTTAAAACGAATGAGTTGTGCTTCATTGTAAAACATTTGCATTTTCTCGTTAATAGCACGCTTAATCATCATGACACCTAAAGATAACCCTAATACTGCACCCATCAACGTATAAAATTCGATCATATGTGTGACGAAACTATTTGCAATCGCCATACCTAAAAACATTAAAAGAAGTGGCACGCCGTAAAGCATGAGCGAACCTTTGAGCATAAGCGTTTCATCGATACCTAGAATCACAACATCCCCTAATTTCGCATTCAAATTGTTTCTGGTTTCAATGAGGCCTGATTGATGTGAGAAAATTTTTCCCCAGATTGAATTACCGCATCCCCTTACCTGTCCACATAAACCACAAGGCTTACTTCGCACCACTTCGAGTGTGACATGCTCTTTTGAAGCTTTGATTACAATGGCTTGCTCTTCGATCATCTAATGCGCTTTCATATCTTGAATCGAATTCGAAATTTTTTGAATGGTTGCTTGTGGCACTGCACCTACCACCATAATTTGATTACCATTCATGACTCTCGCATAAACATGGGATGAGCCCACGCGCGTTTCCCCCACACGAGACTTCTGGTCTTTAGGTATAGGGTTTACAAATAAAGAGACAAAGGAAAGTCCATCTGAGAATACCCAGTGATGAACAAGTTGTGGTTGATTGCCCATGGTTCTGGTCACGTGACTAACTTCTTTATACCCCGCAGGCAAATTAGAAATGGTGCAATATTTTTCGTGGGATATTTTATTTTGAGGCGCTTCATTCATGATGTATTTTTTATGTGTATCAACATTGGGTTTAAACCAATTTAAATCTTGTCCACTAAATAATGCAATTTGATTAAAACTTGCTTGTTCAATCATTTTTTGTTGATGATCTAAAATGCTCATCTTCAGAATCAAGCCAAATTCTTTATCGAGCCATAACTTGTAAAGATATCGAAACTGATCTTTGGGTTCAAGGTAAACAATTTGAGCTTCGCGGCCACCAATTCTTTCTTGATTCGCAAAGCGAAGGGTATAAATCGCTTTAACACTTTCGATGTCTGGAGGCAAAATCGCAGGAAATAAATTCTGACCCTGTCTTTCCTGAATCATGACATTTTCTTTATTCGAATTAAACACCATCATATTTTTGCCGCGTGATAAGGCTTCATGAGGCTGGCCATCTAAAGTCACCATGCGAGCGAATTCTTCCTCGCCATTATTAAGATGGGTGATTTCGATTGAGCGGACATCTTGAAAATTTTGATAAAGAAAAATACCTTTGTAACTTAATTTTCTGGCGGCTTGAGAGGCTTTTTCTAGATGAAGCCAAGGATCCTCAGCGGCTTGTGCATAACAACTTAAGACAAGGGTGATTAAACCAACGACTACTCGCTGCATAAAAAAATTACTTAGCTTGTGTTTCAACATAAAACGCGACATTAGTCGGCGCTAACGTTTGATGCGCTTCAATATATTCATTTGGAATATTCTCGGCAATTTCAATCGTATTCGTTGGTTTCATATGAAATGTATTTGTCGTGATCATCGCACCTACAAAAAGAACAGCAATAAATGATGCCGCTACCGGCCAAGACATCCATGACGCTGCAGGGAGCGCAATCGCAGATTGAAACTTAGAGGACTTATTAAACTTTAACTGGATAGGCTCTTTATCAATGGCATCTAAAATAGATTTGGATGAAAGTGTTGAGTCAATCAATTCATTTTTAATGGAGTCACGAATCAATTGGTAAGTTTCGAAGCGCTCACGTAAACGGCTGTCTTTGTTAATGTCTCTTACCGTTTGACTTGAGCTTTTAAGATCGAGCTCATCATCGAGGAGTGTTGAAATTTTTTCTTTCATATAACTTTTCCTTAAATTTAAATTTACCAACGTTTATTATTGTGTTGTGACAAAAGCGGTTTTAATTTTTCCGCAATCGTTTCGCGCGCTCTAAATATACGAGAGCGCACAGTGCCAATCGGACACTCCATCATCTCTGCAATCTCTTCATAACTTAAGCCTTCAATTTCACGTAATGTAATCGCCACCTTTAATTCTTCTGGTAAGGATTCAATCGCGGCATTGACAGTAATCCCGATTTCTTTCGTGAGTAATGTGGTCTCTGGATTTTCAGCTTCCGCCACTTGGTGCGTTTCTTCAAACTCACCATCCTCATTTTCAAATTCAGTCATATTGCGCGGGCGTTTGCCCATCGCCACTAAATGATTCTTTGCGGTATTGATACCAATGCGATAGAGCCAGGTATAAAAAGCACTGTCGCCTCTAAAATTAGGGAGGGCACGATACGCTTTAATGAATGTTTCTTGGACAATGTCTTCAATCTCGGCTTGATCACGCACCATACGGGTGAGAATGCGACCGAGCTTGCGATGATATTTTTCGACTAAAAGACCGAATGCTTTTTTATCGCCCTGCTGAGCGCTTTCGACTAAAACTTGGTCGAGTGCACGATTCGGATTTTCGATTTTCTCACTCACAACGTCTGATAGCGAAGGTTTAACATGCTCGGAAGTATACACGGCAGACTTATCTTCAACGAGTGATAATTTCTTTTGTTCTATGTTATTGTTAAGTATTGGCATGGGTTTTTAGCTTAATTTTGTTCGTCAAAAAAAACATAAACATACTATATATACATCTCTGACGCCTTCATTCTTAATTAGTTCATGAAAAATACGCAAAATGTTACGTTGTGACGTGCTCATTATAGGTAGCGGTTTAGCTGGCCTTACTTCAGCTTTAAAGCTAGCTGACCATAAAAAAGTACTGATTGTCAGTAAGCGAGAAATTCTAGATAGCTCAAGCCAGTGGGCTCAAGGAGGCGTGGCTGCGGTCATGTCAAATGAAGACTCCATTGAAAGTCATGTGAAGGATACCGAATTTGTTGGGGGTGGTTTAACTGACCCTAAGGTTGCCAATTTTGTGGCATCTCACGGCAAAGAAGCGATTGAGTGGCTTCATGATTTGCAGGTGCCTTTTAGCCGGGACGAAACAACACAACAATTTCATTTAACCAAAGAAGGTGGTCATAGCCATAGGCGTGTGGTTCACGCAAAAGATGCTACGGGTCGAGCGATCCAGGCAACTTTGAGTGAACAAGTCAAAGCGCACGCGAATATCACGATTCTAGAAAACCATATTGCGGTCGACCTCATTACAGAAAAAAAATCTTTAAAAATTAATCACATTAAATCCAATCGTTGCTTAGGGGCTTATGTGCTTAATAACAAAACCGGGAAAGTTGTGACGGTCTCAGCGCAAGAAACCATTCTTGCAGCAGGCGGCGTCAGTAAAGTTTATCTCTATACAACAAACCCTGATGTCAGCACAGGCGATGGTGTGGCTATGGCATGGCGAGCAGGATGTCGCGTTGCCAATATGGAATTTATTCAGTTTCATCCGACGTGTCTTTTTCATCCCAAAGCTAAATCTTTTTTAATCTCTGAAATTGTGAGAGGCGAAGGTGGTCTTTTAAGATTGCCGGATGGATCACGCTTCATGGATGAGTATGATGGAAGAGGTGAATTGGCTTCCCGCGATATTGTGGCCCGTGCGATTGACTTTGAAATGAAAAAACGCGGGATCGATTGTGTATATTTAGATATCTCACACAAATCACCTGACTTTATAAAGTCACATTTTCCAACCATCTATGCCCGATGCTTAGAGCTTGGTATCGATATCACAAAAGAATGGATTCCGGTGGTCCCTGCTGCGCATTATAGTTGCGGAGGTGTGATGACCAATCTTGAAGGTCAAACCGATTTAGCCCATCTTTATGCCATTGGCGAAACAGCCTACACAGGACTTCATGGTGCCAATCGTTTAGCAAGTAATTCACTTCTTGAATGTTTAGTCTTTGGTGACGCAGTGGCGAAACATATTCTTCAATCTAAAGTCGATACCACTTCTTTTGATTTACCTCACTGGGATGAAAGTCGAGTGACTGATGCGGATGAAGAAATTCTTATCACGCATACTTGGAATGAATTACGACGCTTCATGTGGAATTACGTCGGCATTGTGAGAACTAATAAACGTCTATCACGCGCTCTTCATCGCATTCATATGCTGCGTGATGAGGTGCATGAGTTTTATACGAACTTTAAGGTGAGCCATAATCTCATTGAATTAAGAAATCTTTTACAAGTCGCAGAGTTGATTGTGGAATCAGCGATTGCAAGACACGAAAGTCGGGGACTCCATTTTAGCCGTGACTATCCAAAGCCATTAAAGATCGCAAAACCAACCATCATGACGCCATCTAATTTTTATAGTCTCCTTGATCATAATCACGGACATTAAAATAATTTTAAAAAGTCACACCCCATCTCTTTATATCTTCTATAAAATATTAAAAAACATTTGAAGGAATTTTTTATGCAAGTCTCTATGAACACTGTAGTCACGATGACCTACGAACTGAAAGATGCCGACGGCGTTGTTTTAGAATCAAGTGACCAGCCTGTGGCATATCTCCATGGTGGCTATGACAATATTTTTCCAAAAGTAGAAGAAGCGATGCACGGAAAAAATATTGGTGACACGATTGAATTAGCGTTAGAGCCTGCCGATGCTTTTGGTGAGTATGATGCGGAGCTCGTTCAAATTGAACCGGCTTCAGCTTTCCCCCAAGAAAATTTAAAAGAGGGTTCACAATTCGAAGGTGAAGATGAGACGGGTGAAGTTATTTTATATACAGTGACGAATGTTGCAGATGGGAAAGTAGTGGTAGATGGCAATCATCCTTGGGCCGGTCAACGTATTATTTTCAAAGCAACCATTAAAGATGTGCGTTCTGCAAACCAAGAAGAAGTGACTCACCAACACGTGCACGGTGCGGGTGGTCATCACCACTAAGCTTTAATCTCTTCCGTGAGATGAGGCGCTAAAACTTCTAACATGGCATCATAAATTTTAGGTGAGGCTGCCAATATATTTCCTGACTGAAGCCATCCCTCTTTGCCATTTAAGTTTGAAATAATTCCGCCTGCTTCTTGAACTAAAAGTGAACCCGCTGCAATATCCCAGGGCGACAAACCAATCTCCCAAAAAGCATCCAGCGATCCATTCGCCACATAAGCTAAATCGAGCGCTGCAGAGCCTGGACGTCTAATGCCTGTAGTTTTTTGTAGCATTGATTTAAACATGCCCAAATAAGTATCTAGATGTTTAAAATCGCGAAATGGAAAACCTGTACCTACGAGGGACTCTTGAAGCTTGTCGCATTTTGAAACACGGATACGCTTATCATTTAAGAATGCACCGCGACCTTTGGTCGCCGTATAAAGATCATTTCGATTCGGCTCATAAATTACTGCTTGTGTAATTTCGCCTTTATGTTGAAGTGCGATTGACACGCAGTACTGTGGAAAGTTATGCAAGAAATTAGTCGTCCCGTCTAAGGGATCGATGATCCAAATGAAATCACTTGTGTGAGTGGTTGAACCTGATTCTTCGCCCAGGAAACCGTGTGTGGGATACACCTCTTTTAAGGTGTCAATAATCGCACGCTCGGCGGCGACATCCACCTCACTAACAAAGTCGTTAAAGTTTTTGCTCTTCACCGTGAGTGTGCCGATATCTTGAGACGCTCGATTGATAATAGCACCTGCGCGTCTTGCGGCTTTAACTGCAATGTTTAACATCGGATGCATAAAATGAATTTCTCTCTATTTTTATAAGAACGTGTCTATTTAAAGCTTCGTTTTTTAATAGACTTGATAAAATGCTATTTTACATGAAGGAACTCCATGGTCGCTACTTCAGATGCGTTCGATCGCATCCGCATCATACTCTGTCAAACAAGTCACCCCGGAAATATTGGCGCCACAGCGCGTGCGATGAAGACCATGGGTATTCACAGACTCTATTTAGTGAATCCTAAAAAATTTCCGCACCCTGAAGCGACTGCAATGTCATCTGGCGCTGATGATATTTTACAACATGCGTTCGTCGTTCAAGATTTAGAAGAAGCCTTAAAAGGTGTGAAGCTTGCTGTGGGATTATCTGCGAGGCGACGCGAGTTGACACAACCTTATCTAGATGTGCGTGAA
This sequence comes from Candidatus Methylopumilus universalis, assembly GCF_006364435.1. NCBI lineage: Bacteria > Pseudomonadati > Pseudomonadota > Betaproteobacteria > Nitrosomonadales > Methylophilaceae > Candidatus Methylopumilus > Candidatus Methylopumilus universalis. Next base: position 899,974 of record NZ_CP040977.1, read on the forward strand.
GTGGCGCATGAAATGATTCGTGTCGCAGATCATTCAGACGTCGCTTTTGTCTTTGGCACTGAAATGAGTGGGCTCTCAAATCTTGAGGTACACCAATGCCAAATATTAAGTTTTATCGATGCTAACCCGCATTACTCATCCCTTAATTTAGCGCAAGCCGTGCAAGTGGTATGTCATGAATTAAGACAGGCTTCTATTTCGACAAAACCACCCAAGCTCTATACCAAAGACCTAAATCTTTTAGCGGATCACGATAGCTTAATGGGATTTTTATCTCACTTAGAGTTAGTGCTCGAGAAAATAGAATTCTTAGATAAGGTTCAAGGTGAACGGTTAATGCAACGACTGCATATCCTTTTTGCGAGATCACAACTTGAAGTCGATGAGATTAATATTTTGCGCGGCATCTTAACGCAGGTACAAAAAAAATTAAAATCTTAAAGTCCACTTGTATTAACCTAGTAATTTAGTCAAGTTAATCATTTCATGCGATAATTACGCCCATGTTTAAAAAAATTAGAGAAGATATCGCGATTGTCTTTGAGCGCGACCCTGCTGCAAGGTCGACACTCGAAGTCTTAACGACCTACCCTGGCGTGCATGCATTGCTGATTCATCGGGTGGCCCATGCATTATGGCGGATCAAGCTTTACTGGCTAGGCCGCTTCATTTCCCATATCGGACGCTGGTTTACTGGTATTGAAATTCACCCAGGGGCGACTATCGGTCGTCGTGTTTTTATTGATCACGGCATGGGTGTCGTGATTGGGGAAACCGCGATTATCGAAGATGATTGCACGCTTTATCATGGCGTGACATTAGGTGGCACCTCTTGGAACAAAGGAAAACGTCATCCGACTTTAAAACAAGGTGTTGTGATTGGGGCGGGTGCAAAAATCCTAGGTCCTATTACTATTGGGCGTGGCGCTAAAATCGGATCGAACGCCGTGGTGGTAAAAGACGTGCCAGCTAAAGCAACAGCCGTGGGAATTCCTGCGCGCATTGTCGAAGAAGAAGGGCAAACCAAACAAAAAAGTGCAGTTCAACTTCCAGCCTTTAACGCCTATGCGTTGGGCCGAGATGAGGATGACCCGATGCACAAAAATCTTGATCAGTTGATGCAAGCCATCAAAAAACAAAATCAAACCATTGAGCGTTTAGAGGGCCAAATCAAATCCTTGAAACCTCGTACCAACGAGGATCTTAAACTCGCCAAAGCCTTCTCGCACAAGAAAAAGGCGTCCAAATAATACTTGATTAAAATAATGGGTTATTCTATACTTTAAGCTTCAGAAACTTAACGTTTCTTATGAGTCTTAAAGATAAAGGATCTTATTATGCGTCTCACCACTAAAGGCCGTTTTGCAGTGACTGCTATTTTAGATCTCGCCCTGAACGAGAAAGAAAAGCCTGTGACCTTAGCTGACATCAGCGATCGACAAGCGATCTCTTTATCCTACCTCGAACAACTTTTTAGTCGTATGCGTCGTGGAGGCATTGTAAAAAGTATACGAGGGCCTGGCGGTGGGTATCACTTAGCCAAAAAACATCAAGAGATTACTGTGAAAGATATCATCACAGCGGTCGATGAAGAAATTGATGCAACGCAGTGCTCCGGTAAAGAGAATTGTCACGATGGTGGTCGTTGTATTACCCATGATCTTTGGGTGTCCATCAATCATAAAATATTAGACTATCTTGAGAGTTTAACTTTAGCGCACTTAGTTGAGGCGCAATCTAAAGATAGCAAGAATCGTGAGAGTGCGATTTTTTTCTTAAACGATAAACTTAGTCAAGGAAATTTAGCGAAAGCTGTTTAATAAACATAATGCAAAAAGTTTATTTCGACCATAACGCAACGACAGCCATAGATAAAAAAGTCTTAGGCGTCATGATGCCTTATATGGAAATGCAACAAGGCAATCCTACAAGTCAGCACAGCTTTGGTAGGCATGCCAGAACCGCCATTGAAGAAGCGCGTGAACAAGTAGCCCTTGCTATTCATGCACACCCGTCTGAAGTGATCTTCACATCGGGAGGCACTGAAGCAAACAACATGATCGTGCATGGTGCTGCTATCAAACATAGAGAAAGTACATTAGTAAGAAGTAATATTGAACACCCATGTGTCGCTCGTCCGATGGAGGCAATGAAGCATCAAGGTTGGCAACAGGCATTATTAAATGTCAGTGAAGATGGTGTGGTCAGAAAAGAAACTTATAAAAATATTTCAGCTGAAAATGTCAGTCTTGTATCGGTCATGTTAGCGAACAATGAAACAGGTGCCATTCAAGACATGGCACTCCTGCATGATTTTGCAAAAGAAAAAAAAGCACTGTCGCATACAGATGCAGTGCAAGCGTTCGGAAAAATAGATGTGCGCTTTGATGAGCTTCATATCGATGCCATGACACTCTCGAGTCATAAAATATATGGCCCGCAAGGTGTAGGTGCATTAATCTTAAATAAACGTAGTGATATCGAACCTTTGATTTACGGTGGCGGGCAAGAAAAGAATTTACGAAGTGGCACTGAAAATATTGCAGCGATTGTAGGATTTGGAAAAGCATGTGAACTCATTTCAGAATCTATGAAGACGACTTCAACGCATACACGTGAACTTCAAAAAATTCTTGAAGTCCATTTAAAAGATTTAGGAGCTGAAATTTTTTCTGAAAAAGTTGCGCGTTTAAATAACACGACATTTTTTGCTTTTAAAGATATTGAAGGGTCGACACTTCTTACCGCTCTGGATAAAAAAGGCTTTGCCATTGCAAGTGGCTCTGCATGTTCAAGTGTGAATAAAGAGCCGAGTCATGTATTGCTTGCGATGGGTATTGATGAAGATTTAGCGCGTGGTGCACTGCGTATTAGTTTCGGACAAAAAAATTCAGTGACTGAAGTCAAAGACTTTATAGAAGCATTAAAAAAAGAATTACAAACCTTAAAACAACTTACAGCGATAGCGGCATAACATATGACAAAAGACATAGCACGTAAACCGATTTATCTAGATTACTCGTCGACGACGCCGATCGACCCACGTGTTGCTGAAAAAATGATTCCATTCATTACAGAACATTTTGGCAATCCCGCATCAAGAAGTCATAGCTTCGGCTGGACGGCAGAAGAAGCCGTTGAAGAAGCGCGTGATGAAGTAGCTAAACTTGTCAATGCGGATCCTCGAGAAATTGTATGGACATCAGGTGCGACTGAATCGAATAACTTAGCTATTAAAGGTGCGAGCCATTTTTATAGTACCAAGGGTAAACATATTTTAACTGTCGCCACTGAACATAAGGCAGTAATCGATGCAGTGCGTGAACTTGAGCGTGAAGGATACACAGCCACCTATTTAGAACCTGAGCCAAATGGCATGGTCGATTTAGAAAAGTTTAAAAAAGCGATTCGCCCTGATACAGTTCTTGCGTCAGTGATGATTGTGAATAATGAGATTGGTGTCATTCAAGATATTGAAGCGCTTGGCAACATCTGTCGCGAACATAATGTCATCTTTCATGTTGATGCTGCGCAAGCAACTGGAAAAGTGGATATTGATTTAGAAAAACTGCCCGTCGATCTTATGAGTTTTTCTGCACACAAAACTTACGGGCCTAAAGGTATTGGCGCACTTTACGTGCGACGTAAACCACGCATTCGTATTGAGGCACAAATGCATGGAGGTGGTCATGAGCGCGGTATGCGTTCAGGTACGCTTGCTACCCATCAAATTGTAGGTATGGGTGAAGCTTTTAGAATTGCACGCATTGAAATGCAATTAGAAAATGAACGGATCAGAAAATTACGCGATAAATTATTACATGGCCTTCAAGATATGGAAGAAGTCTATGTGAATGGTGATTTGAAACATCGTATTCCACATAACCTTAATATCAGCTTCAACTATGTGGAAGGTGAGTCGCTCATTATGGCGGTAAAAGATATTGCAGTCTCCAGTGGATCTGCTTGTACATCGGCAAGTTTAGAGCCAAGTTATGTATTACGTGCTTTAGGGCGCTCAGATGAATTAGCACATAGCTCCATTCGTTTTTCTATTGGACGATTTACGACAGAAGCTGATGTAGATTTTACGATTCAATTACTTAAAGAAAAGATTCAAAAACTCAGAGAACTCTCACCATTGTGGGATATGTTTAAAGAAGGTATTGATATTAGTAAAGTTGAGTGGGCTGCCCACTAAAATTTTAAAAGGATATATATGGCTTACAGCGATAAAGTATTAGACCACTACGAAAACCCAAGAAATGTGGGCACACTTGATAAAGATGACCCGCATGTAGGGACTGGTATGGTGGGTGCGCCTGCCTGTGGCGACGTCATGAAATTACAAATTAAAGTGAGCGATGATGGCGTCATTGAAGATGCAAAATTTAAAACTTATGGTTGCGGATCTGCGATCGCTTCCAGCTCACTTGTCACTGAGTGGCTTAAAGGTAAAACATTAGATCAAGCCTCTGAGATTAAAAACTCAGCGATTGCCGAAGAGTTAGCGCTACCTCCTGTCAAAATTCACTGCTCAGTCTTGGCAGAGGATGCTATTAAATCTGCGATTGCTGACTTAAAGAGCAAGCAAGGTAAATTAAACTAAGATGGCGATTTCCTTAACACATAAAGCTGCAGAGCGTGTTGAAAAATATCTAAAGAATCGAGGCAAGGGCTTAGGGCTTCGACTTGGTGTTAAAACAACGGGCTGCTCTGGTATGGCATACACGCTAGAGTTTGTCGACGAAGCTTTGCCTGAAGATCAAGTCTTTGAGAGTCATGGCATAAAGATCATGATAGATCCAAAAAGCTTGGTCTATATTGATGGGACAGAACTTGATTTCGAAAAAGAAGGTTTAAATGAAGGGTTTAAATTTAATAACCCTAACGTCAAAGCAGAATGTGGCTGTGGTGAAAGCTTTACAGTGTGAGCTTAAATTTTTTCACCCTCCTTCAACTTCCGGAAACATTTGTTATTGATTTAAAAAAGCTTGATCAAAATTACCAGAGCATCCAAAAAGAAATTCACCCTGACCGTTTTGCATCCCTTGCTGATGAAGAAAAAAAAGCCTCTATCAAAAAAACAGCAGAAGTGAATGATGCTTATCAGACCTTAAAATCTCCGATTCGACGTGCTGAATATTTACTTCACTTACATGACATAAATATTCATGATGAGAAATATACAGCAGTATCGCAAGATTTCTTAATGCAACAGATGGAATGGCGTGAAAAGCTCGAAACACACAAACAAAATAAAGAAGCACTCGAAAAGTTAGCGGGTGACATTCAAAAAAATAAAAATGAAATTATGAGTCAACTTCCAGAAATCTTTAAAAACAATCTTCATGATGCTATCAAGATAACGCGTGAACTTAATTTCATTGAGAAAATTGAACAGCATATTAATGATGCTTTAATTGAAATTATTTAAAAATATGGCACTTCTTCAAATCGCAGAACCTGGACAAAGTACACTGCCTCATCAGCACAAGCTCGCAGTGGGTATTGATTTGGGCACGACAAATTCTCTTGTAGCAAGCGTTCAAAGCGGGCTTCCAACCATCTTAAAAGATATGGGTGAGCATAAGCTCATTCCCTCAATCGTCTATTACGGTAAAAATGAAACTAAAGTAGGTCAGGCAGCATTACCCTATTTATCCACTGACGCTAAAAATACGATCGCTTCAGTGAAACGCTTTATGGGCCACGCGCTCTCTGATATTCAATACCGAGAATCACTTCCTTATGAATTTAATGGATCGAGTGCTGATATTCAAATTAAAACCAGCCAGGGATATAAACATCCTATTGAAATTTCATCTGATATCTTAAAAAAATTAAAAGATACAGCTGAAGTTTCTTTATGTGGTGAAATTACAGGCGCGGTGATTACGGTCCCCGCCTATTTTGATGATGCTCAGCGGCAAGCCACAAAAGATGCTGCAAAATTAGCAGGACTCAATGTATTAAGACTCATTAATGAACCTACAGCAGCAGCGGTTGCATATGGTCTCGATCAGAAAAAGGAAGGCACCTTCGTTATTTATGATTTAGGTGGTGGAACATTTGATGTCTCTATACTAAAACTTCATAAGGGTGTTTTTGAAGTCCTAGCTACGAATGGTCATCCTTATTTAGGTGGTGATGATTTTGATCAAGCGATAGCCGAGATGATAAGACAAGAGAATCAACTCGATCAGCTTTCGTATGAAGATAAGCGCTCTTTAATCACGCATGCTAAAACATTGAAAGAAAAGCTCACGAAGAGTTCATCTGCTAAAACAATCATCAAGTTTTCAAGTGGCAAGGAAGTTACATTTTTACTTGATCAAGATACTTTCTTTAAAGCCACACATGATTTTGTACAAAAAACAATTCAGCCTATCCGGCGCGCTTTAAGTGACGCTAAATTATCTATAGACTCGATTGATGGCATTGTGATGGTCGGAGGGGCTACACGCATGCCTCACATACAATCCGAAATTAAAACATTCTTTAAGAAAGATTTGCTTAACGACCTCAACCCAGATGAAGTAGTAGCATTAGGTGCTGCAAGACAAGCGCATACATTAGCTGGTAACAAATCAGAACAGGATTTACTTCTTCTTGATGTGACCCCTTTGTCGTTAGGTATTGAAACTATGGGTGGTTTAGTTGAAAAGATTATCCATAGAAATTCCACTATACCGATTGCTAAAGCACAGGAATTTACGACATATAAAGATGGACAGACAGCCATGTCGATCCACGTATTACAAGGTGAGCGTGAGCGTGTATCTGATTGCAGATCGCTTGCCAACTTTACCTTAACTGGTATTCCGCCTATGGTTGCAGGTGCTGCAAAAATTCGCGTGACTTTTCAGATTGATGCAGATGGGCTGCTCTCGGTATCAGCGTCTGAGCTATCTACAAATAAAGAAACAACCATGACTGTCAAACCTTCATACGGTTTATCTGAAGAGCAAATTACAAGCATGCTAAAACAATCATTTGAAAAGGCTAGTGAAGATAAAGAAATCCGTGCACTCGGTGAAGCTAAAATTGAAGGAGAACAAATTATCACCGCAGTTCAAAATGCATTAGATAAAAATGGTAGTCAATTATTATCAGATGATGAAATCAAAAAAATTGAATCTGCAATGCTTTTACTTTCATCTTCACTTCAACTCGATGATCCTGATTTAATTATCAGTCATACAAAGAATTTAAATACGCTCACTGAATCTTTCGCAGCAATGCTAATGGATGAATCAGTGGATAAAGCTCTTAAAGGTCAGTCAATAGATAAGGTAAACTTGTAATATGCCAAAAATTATTATTTTGCCTCATTTTGAAATTTGCCCTAACGGTGAAGTGATTGACGCTAAACCAGGACTTTCTATTTGTGAGAATTTACTGCAAAACCACATTGACATAGAGCATGCTTGTGATCAGGTATGTGCTTGTACAACTTGCCACGTGATTGTGCGCGAGGGATTTGATACATTAAATCAAGCGGATGATTTAGAAGAAGATCTTCTTGATAAAGCGTGGGGATTAGAACCTAAATCCAGACTCTCCTGTCAGGCGATAGTTGATAAGCATGACCTCACGATTGAAATTCCTCGTTACACTATCAACATGGCAAAAGAAGGTTAGGTTTTAAGTTTTCTTTTTGCCGGTTGCGCCGCAACGCTATACTTAAGTAATAAATTCTGCTGGCCTGATAATTTAACGTTTGAAGATGGTATCGATTGTTTGTAAAGTCCATCGGCATTCATATTCCAGCTCGAAACATCCTTCAACAATTCATTTAAGCCTTCATTAATTACTTTTTGTTTTAATTCAGGATCGAGTATAGGAAATGCCACTTCAATTCTTCGAAATAAGTTGCGATCCATCCAGTCAGCCGAAGATAAATAAACCTCTTCCTTGCCATGCGCATAAAAATAAAAAATACGGTGGTGCTCTAAAAATTGTCCCACGATAGATCGCACACGAATATTTTCAGAGAGTCCTTTGACTTTGGGCTTAAGTGCACATACACCTCGCACAATCAAATCAATCTTGACACCCGCTTGTGATGCTTTATAGAGTTCATTAATGACAGCAGGCTCTAAAAGTGAATTTACTTTTGCAACAATTCTTGCGGGTTTGCCTAACTTTGCTGCCTTAGCCTCATTTTGGATGTGCTTTACAATCTGATCAAACATCGTGAATGGTGAATGCCATAAAGACTTCAGTTTGATTAAGCGGCTCGTACCTGTAAGTTGCATAAATATCTTATGTACATCATCACAAATTGATATATTTGATGTCATTAGGCCAAAATCTGTATATAACTTTGCTGTTCTTGGGTGGTAGTTTCCAGTACCTAAATGTACATAGCGTTTTAAAATGTGCTCTGGTTTTCTTTTTCCTTTTGCCGGCAGTAATTCTTTTCGCACAATCATGATCATCTTGGCGTGACATTTGTGCTTTACCACACCATAAACAACGTGAGCACCGACTTCTTCTAATTTAGCAGCCCATGAAATATTTGTCTCTTCATCAAAGCGCGCTAAGAGTTCTACAATCACCGTCACCTCTTTGCCGTTCTTAGCTGCTTCAATGAGAGCATCCATGACGGGCGATATATTACCTGTTCGATAAATGGTTTGTTTGATGGCTAGAACATCAGGGTCCTTTGAAGCTGTCTTAAGCAAATTTAAAACCGGCTCAAAACTTTCGTAAGGGTGGTGGAGTAAAATATCTCTCGTTTTTAGTTCGTCAAAGATAGTGCCTTTGATGAGAGGTAACTTCGGCGTATGGGCTGGAAACTTTAGATCGGGTCTATTCACAATGTCAGCTACTTGCATCAGTCGCATTAAATTTACAGGGCCATCAACGCGGTAACAATCTTCAGGATTTAAATCACAAGATTTTCTTAAATATTTAAGAAGATGATCTGGAATATCTGAGGATATCTCGAGCCTAACCGCATCGCCCAAATGTCTTGTGGATAACTCTCCCTTTAAAGATTCTTTTAAATCGGAAATGTCGTCATCGGATACAAATAAATCTGAATTTCTTGTGACTCTAAATTGATAACATCCTGTAATTTTCATGCCCGGAAAAAGCTCATGCACAAATGATTGCATAAACGTCGATAAGATCACAATCCCGTAAGGTTTTTGGCTGATGCGAGCTGGCATTTGAATGACACGAGGTATTGATCTTGGTGCCTGAACTACTGCTAATTTCGGCGTCCTCCCAAAATCGTCTTTGCCTTCTAGCGTCACAAAAAAGTTCAAGCTTTTATTAATGACTTTAGGAAAAGGATGTGCGGGATCTAAAACAATAGGCGTAAGAAGTGGGACTAATTCTTTTTCAAAATAGGTTTTAGCCCAGCGATGTTGGCTTGGTGTCCATGCACTTTCAAAATGAAGGTGAATCCCCTCCCTCTCAAGTCTCGGTAAAATATCTTTCTGAAATATTTTGTATTTATGGCTAACAAGTGTTTGTGTTTCTTTCACAATGTTTAAATACGCATCGCCTACTATGAGGCCATCTTGTGTCTTGCTTTTAGGATTTTTTCTTAACTGTTCTTTGAGGACCGCGATACGAATTTCAAAAAACTCATCCATATTACTGGAAACAATACAAATATATTTTAGGCGCTCTAAAAGTGGTATTTTGAGATTTTGAGCCAAAGAAAGGACGCGTCGGTTAAATTCGAGCGCCCCTAATTCACGATTTAATAAATTAAGTTTAGATTTCACAGCATTCATACTATCATTGTGATTAATGAATGTGACATTTACATGACATTTATAAGATATGTCATCGATATGTCACAAACTTGATTTAAATTAGCGTCCTTTATGATCTTACCTAAACTCAAAACAGAAAAATCTCCAGAACACGTCAACGGCTTATATGCCTCTATTGATCTAGGATCCAATAGTTTTAGGATGATGATCGCTAAAATTAACTACCTTCCTACAGGCGTTCAATTTCAGACCATTGATACCCTAAGAGACACGGTAAGGCTTGCCGGTGGTCTTAATAAAGATAATGAATTGAGCGAAGAATCCATGACTAAGGCGCTGGCTGCCATTTTAAGATTTGGTGACCGTCTTCGTAGCTTTAGTCCTAATCAAGTTGTAGCGGTTGCTACCAACACTTTCCGTGTCGCTCGAAATGCCAAAAAATTTGTTGATGAAGCCGAAAAACTTTTAGGTTTCCCCATCGACGTCATTTCAGGTAATGAAGAGGCAAGACTCATCTATATTGGCGCCTCTCATATCGCACCCATGTGCATTGGCAAACGTCTTGTTTTTGATATTGGTGGCGGCTCTACCGAGATCATTATTGGTGATGGCCACGAGCCCAAGCTTTTAGAGTCGCTTCCTATTGGATGTGTTTCTTTTAGTCAAAGATTTTTTTCGGAAGGTATCGTTGATGAAGAAAATTTTAAAGCAGCTCAAAGTGCGGCCTTAAAAGAAATAAAAACGATCGCTCCTTTCTATAAAAAAATGGGTTGGGAGCAAGCAATTGGTTCCTCAGGCACCGCAAGGGCGATTGCAGAACTTATCGCTCTGAATGGTTTAAGTGGGGAGCCCCACGATCTTCCCGTTGAGGAAACGGGTGGTGTCATCACGCGTCATGGATTAGATCTGCTCAAAAAAACTGTGCTTGAAACAAAACATATCGAACGATTAAATTTATTAGGATTAAAAGCGGATCGAAAACCTGTACTTCCCGGAGGTCTCGCTATTATGATTTCAGCCTTTGAGGAATTAGGTATTGAGCATATGGAAATTACTGAAGCCGCGCTTCTTTTTGGCTCACTTCATCATCTGTACGATCAATCTAAAAATGGGGCACATACTAAGAAAAAAGGCATTCTTAAAACGCTGTTTAACTCTTTTGGTAAATTAGAAAATCTAGACAAGAGACACGGGCTTATTGAGCAATTAGGTAAGCGCTTTAATGTAGACGAAGCACAGTTTAAAAGTGTCAACGAGACCGCAGATTTTTTTCTAGATCAATTACCTACCTTCAAAAATGAGGACAGGAAAAATAATCGTAAACTTTTAACCTGGGCGTCATTCTTGCATGAAATTGGTTTGGCGGTATCTCGTACTGACTATCAAAAACATTCGGCTTATATTATTTCTAATGCTGACCTCCCGGGCTTTTCTAGATTAGATCAGGCAAGGTTAGCTGGACTTGTGTTAGGTCACAACGGCAAGCTAAATAAACTTCCTATGAGCGCAGGTTATATCGACTGGCATCTATTATTCTGCTTAAGACTTGCCCATGTGGTCTCTAGAAAAAGAGAGAGTGGGGCATTGCCACTTATAAAAGTGCAACAAAGTCCTAAAGGATTTAAATTAAAAATTTCCAAAGCTTGGTTAGACAAAAACCCATTCATTCAATTTGGACTCAATAAAGAAGCGTCGGACTGGAAAAAGATTGAATGGAAATACGAAATCGAACTTTATTAAGTTGATTCTTTAGCGTTACTGATTCTAGTATCCATGTATCGTGATAAAGAGGACTTTTGATTGATAGTGCTCTTATAAAACTTAGCTACTTTTTTAGCTAAAACACCCGCTCCCCATTTCTCTTGCGCATATTGTTTGCCCTTTTCGCCAATCATCTGACGTTTGGGAGCATCAGAAAGAAGAACACTTACTTTATCTGCAAAGTCATTAATATCATCTTTTGCAATAAGTACGCCCTCACCTTCAATTAAAATCGATTTAGTACCAAGTTCTGCAATAGCGACGACAGCTGTACCTTGAGCCATTGCTTCCAAGAGCACCAGACCTTGTGTTTCACTTTTTGATGCAAATACAAAAATATCCGCGGCTTTATAACAGGCAATTAATTCATGACCGCGATCAAGATAACCAATCATTCTGACTTTGTTTGAGATACCTAATTTCTCAATGGATTGCTTAATCGACTCCTCAGCTGGCCCCTCTCCTGTAATCACGAGCAACGCATCAGGATGGTTTTTAATAAGCTCTACATGCATTTCAAGCAAGAATCCAATATTCTTTTCGTGCGCAACACGGCCTACAAATAAAAGCATGGGCTGGGTTAAAGGAATGTCATGACTCATACGGAAATGCTCTCCATCCACGCTCGCAAAACTCGAGTCATCTAACCCTGTTGCAACCACTTCGGCAGGGGTTTTAATCCCGTATTGTTTTAATACATCTAACATCGGCTTTGAGGGTGAAACAATCCCATCTACCGCATTACATTGTCTTCTTGATATCGTTCTTGCAAGTTTTCTTGAAATAAACTGTGGAATGAAAGGGAGGTAGTGATGCAGATAATCCTCAAAGAATGTATGGTAAGTTTCAACCACAGGGATGTCTAATTTTTTACCAAAGTGAATACCAACATAATGCGCTGTAAATGGCGTATGAATATGAATCACATCAAAATGTTTATCTCTGATCCATGGCAATAAGGCTTTTAATTTACCAAAGTTCATTAAACGATCTTCGGGATCAAAATAAATCTTATGGGAAGGCACTCTAACAATCCATTCTTCTTGTTTATCTTCATCCGTGTAAGAAGGTGCTATGAGTGTGACTTGATGTCCAAGCGCTCTTAATTCTGTTGCAAAGGTATTAATTGAAGTGGATACCCCGTTGACTCGCGGGAAAAAAACGTCTGAGATAAAAAGTATATTCATTTAAATGATAGAAAAAGAAATAAGTGAAATTAAAGTGCCAATCAAAGCACCTACTAAAACATCGCTTGGATAATGGAGTCCTAGTATAGGTCTCGATAATCCAATTAAAATCGTGAATGGAATTAAGCCGAGAGATAGCATTGGATAATAATGAATAGCAACGAGGGTAAATATAACCGCATGCAATGTATGGCCTGAGGGAAAGCTAAATTGGTCTAAAGGAATACTTCTGAGTGAAATTTGTTGATACACATTATAAGGACGTGGGCGCAAAGTTTTCACTTTCAACCACTTATAAATTAAGGTACCTGTAAATCCTGCGATTATCATATGAAGAACAGGCAATAGCGCTTGAGTTTTGTCTATAAGCAACATCAAAGCCATAAGGCTATACCAAAAAATACCGTCGCCAAGACGGCTAATCGCTTTAAAGAAATTTCTGATAAGAATATTATGGCTTGTTCGATTAAATGTAATACATAAATGACTATCAACATGATGGAAATGATTCATGTATAACCGAAGCTTATTTGGCATAGTATTGACCCATACATGTTATTTATGACACCAGGTTAAAGTCTAATTGTGAAATTTTTATGACAAATTCTGTGATAAATTTTTGTGGATTATTTCTTGTATATAAACGGCTAACTCCTTCCGGTTTCCACGAGGTCTTATGGGCTGAAGCACATCGACCTCAACACTGATATCATTTTCATTTTTAATTTTCATAATCGAATCTACAAGCGACATATCCCCAACAAATGCGACCTTATCTGAATAGATGCTCTTCTGTTTGTATCTTAGGCATAAAGGCAAAATACTTTTATTTGTGTCAATTGACGCCTGAAATAAATTACTTTTAAAAGGGAGTAGGTATCGCCCATTAGTTGAAGTTCCCTCTGGGAAGATACATACTGACCTCTTCATTAAACGTCGCTTCATCTTCTTTAATGCTTTTTTTATGTCTGATACCTTCTCGCGCTTAATAAATATAGTACCTATCATTTGTGCAACCCAACCAAAAAGAGGCCAAGATGCCACATCAGATTTAGCAACAAAAATCGAGGGTTTAATGGATTGAATCACAATGATATCTATCCACGAAATATGGTTAGCCACCATTAAATATTGCTTTTGGTTAGAAAGAAAGCTATCAAGGCCTAGCACTTCCACTTTAATTTTAAAGATTGATAGAAGCCTCTTACACCAAAACTGAATTATTTTTTCTTGTTGTCTCTTTGTAGAAATAAGGATTAAAAGACAGAGCGGTATCACAAACAGTATATGTAAAAGTATTTTTAAAGTTTTCATTGCCATATATTAATCATCTTCTATGTCATATTTGTGACACTGTTTTGTCACGAAACTTTCACACTCATCCTATTTAATGCACACATATGAAACGTTATCGTGCAATTTGGATTTCTGATGTACATCTTGGCACTACAGAGTGCAAAGCCGATTATCTTCTCGACTTCCTTAAAAACAACACCGCAGAAACCATATATCTTGTAGGCGACATCATTGATGGATGGGCTCTAAAAAAACGTTGGTATTGGCCACAAAAACATAATGATGTCATTCAAAAGCTCCTTCGAAAGGCTCGAAAAGGCTCGAAGGTTATTTATATTCCTGGAAACCATGATGAGCTAGGTCGTCAATTTATTAATATGACATTTGGTGATATTGAAATTAAAAATGATTTGATACATACCACGCTCGATGGTCGAAGACTATGGGTCACACATGGCGATTTATTCGACAATATCATTGCATGCGCTAAATGGCTTTCATTTGTGGGTGACACGCTTTATTACGTGATCTTAAGAATAAATCATTTCTCGAATACCTTAAGACATAAATATGGCTTTCATTACTGGTCATTTTCTTCTTATATCAAGAATTCAATTAAGAATGTCGTGAAGTATGTTGAGAATTTTGAGGGGCTTATGGCACGAGAAGCTAAGCGAAAAAAATGTGATGGCGTTATTTGTGGTCATATTCATAAGGCTGCGATAAAGAAGATTGAAGGTGTTGAGTATTATAACGATGGTGACTGGGTCGAAAGCCTTACAGCGCTTGTTGAAACTAAGAATGGTAAGTTAAAGCTTGTTCATTGGCATAAGAAAACATTGTCATAAAAAATTAAAGCTACCTTCACATAAATGAAATATTGCAGTTTTAAAGTGGTACAAACTTTACAGAGGAACTTGTTATGAGCGAATTAACTTTAGATCCAGCATTACTAAGCGAATTATCAACTCAAAATCAAGAACAACTTCATTCCCATCAGAATCAAAAAGATGCCATCCAAATCTCTTGGGCACAAAACGACAATGAGATTAAAGAAGCTCAACAATTAAGATATAAAGTATTCGCTGAAGAGATGGGCGCTCATTTGCCTTCAAACTACGAAAAAGTAGATAAAGATGTGCTTGATCAGTATTGCGATCATCTTCTTATTCGCGATACTGAAACATTAAAAGTGATAGGTACTTATCGTGTATTACCTCCTCATAAAGCCAGAGAAGCCGGTTTTTATTACTCAGATATGGAATTTAATTTAGATCGCTTGAGCCATCTCTCTGACAAAATGGTCGAAGTTGGTCGCTCATGTGTGCATAAAGATTACCGCACAGGTGGTGTCATCATGGCTTTATGGAGTGGTTTAGCTCAATACATGAAAAAACATGGCTACGAAGTGATGATAGGTTGTGCAAGTGTTCCTATGGGGGATGGTGGCCACTATGCGGCTAGCCTAGCTAAAAAAATTAATGCTTCACATCTTTCAAGTATTGAGTATCGCGTGACACCAAAACTACCATTACCTATTCATGAGCTTGATCAAGACCTAGATGTGGAACCTCCTGCTTTATTAAAAGGATACTTACGTATTGGTGCTAAAGTCTGTGGCGATCCAGCGTGGGATCCGGACTTTAATACGGCAGATTTTTTAACGATGTTATTCCTCAAAGATATCAACCCGCGCTACGCTAAGCATTTCTTAACATAGTTAAACCTAGTCAAAGCATTTAACACACTACTATTTCGTCTCCTCAATATGTTGTTCTAACTTATCGAGCCTGACGAAACATCACGAACAGTGGGTAACCACTTATTCATTTTTTTTAATCCTCAATCATATAATTCAATCCTTTATAATGCGAAACCATTATGAATAGTTTATTAAAAATACTTGTCTTGTTTTTTAGTTTTTGTGTAATTAATCATGCAGAAGCAGCAAGACCGATGCTTACAGATGATGCTCGCATTGTCGATCCTAAATCTTGTCAGTTAGAAAGTTGGGTCAGAGATTCAAAACATGTCACTGAATATTGGGCACTTCCTGCCTGCAATGTCGGTGAAAATTTAGAGGTGACAATTGGAGGAAGTCTTGAAGATGAGAACGGTCACTCAAGTTTTGCGAATGAGCTCTATCAAATTAAATCTATTCTCCAACCTATCGCTCTTAATCAAACAGGTTTTTCAATTGTTTTGGGTAATGGAAGAGACCCCAAAAGGACAATGAATAAAGCTATACAGGATTGGTATCTTAATGTACCTATGAGCTATCCTTACAATGATCGTTTAGTCATCCATACCAACTTGGGTGTCACACATCTTACAGATGAACATAAAGAAAAAATGAATTGGGGATTGTCGAGTGAATACAATTACAATGAGCGTATCGATTTAATCAGTGAAATATTTAACCAATCCTCTAATAGCACTTTCTTTCAATTTGGGTTGCGATATTGGTTAATTAAGAATCGAGCGCAGATTGATACCACGTATATGAATAGCTTTAATCGTTTCGGTGAAGATCAGTCTTTCTCTATGGGATTGAGGTTATTATCTCTACCATTCCTGCCATAAGAGCCTAGGAGAGCTTATCTACTTTGATTAACCTAATAAATGACCGTGGAGAATTTGTATGCATTTGTTCCATGACCACTGCTGATTAATATTAGACGCAACACTTTTTCGGTCAAGTTTTAAGCATTTTCTAATATTGTCTTCTAAATTATCTCCTAAGTATCCAGTTTTACCTTCCTCGACAATATCTTTAGGTCCTGTGACGTTGAATGCAGCTACAGGCAGGCCATTTGCCAGCGCTTCAATCATAACAATTCCAAATGTATCTGTCTTACTTGGGAAACAAAATACATCATGCGCTTTATAAGTGTCAGCTAATGCTGAACCAAAGCGATATCCTAAAAAATTAACTTTAGGAAATTTTAATTTAAATTTATTGAGTAATGGTCCCTCACCCACAATGGTAATGTCAAACTTGTCCTGCAATTCACATAACACTTCTAAATTTTTTTCTTTACTCACTCTTCCCACGTAAATAATTTTAGGTATTTTTGACTTGCGATAAGGCTTGTTACTTATTAAATTCTTTGATACTCCCCTCGTCCAAACAACGACATGGTTAAAGCCTTTTTTGTTTAACTCTTCCTTACACGATAGAGAGGGAACCAGAATCGCTTTACTATCATTATGAAAAACTTTTAAGTAGCTGTATGTAATAAAAAGTGGGATGTGAGCGAGTTTCCAGAGGTACTCAGGAAACTTCGTATGATAGCCCGTTGTATAAGGAACCTTATTGAGTTTGCAATAAATCCTTGCGGCTAATCCAATAGGACCCTCTGTTCCAATATGGATATGGGTGGGATTTATTTCTTTGATTTTTTTATAGGCCTTCAGAGGCTCTTTACAAATCTGAACTTCAGGGTATATAGAAATACTTTTCCACTTAAATAATCCCGGATGAATGACGTATGTTTTTTTTCGCGAGTGCTTGAGAATATTTCTATAGGTGGTAGAAACACCGTTTACTTGATCAAATGAATCTGTTGCGATGAGAATCTTATGCACAATAGATTCTTACAAACAAATATGACAATTTTTTTACAAAAAGAGAAATTCATTTAATTAAATTTAACAATAAATAAGGATTGCTTTAGAATTCTCATTTAAACATTTGAATTCTAAAATTATGAAAAATCCTTACAAGGGTAAAACTGGTCTTAAACGTCTTGTCAACGCTTTTGGTTATTCTATCGCCGGAACCTTGGCTGCCTTTAAGCATGAAGATGCTTTTAGGCAGGAGGTGGTACTGACTCTTGTGCTTACACCTGTTGCACTTTATTTTGGTGGAACAGCTATTGATCAAGCATTGATGATAAGTAGCCTGCTATTTATTATTATTGTTGAATTATTAAACTCATCGATTGAAGCTACTGTTGATCGTATTTCTGTCAAACATCACAAACTTGCAAAGCGTGCTAAGGATATTGGTAGTGCAGCCGTTTTTTTTAGTCTCATCAATGCTGCTGTGATATGGTTTTTAATTCTTGTGAAATAATTTAATTTTAAACTCTATCTTCTTCGATAATTCGTTCAAAAGTTTCTCATAGCAAGTGAGAAGATTTTTTTGAGAAGTGCGGGACCAGTTTCTGGGCAAATTAAAAATAGTGTTAGTGAGATTTTTTTATGTTATTTTTAATATAATTTTTTAGCTCTATTACCACTTCACTCATAACTCCTTCCCATTGCCCAGGTTCTTTTTGGGTAAAAATTCTGACTGATGGGTACCATGGACTTGAAGTCCTGTGATCTGAAAACCAACGCCAACATGTGTTATAGCGATTTAATATCCAAGTCTCTTTCCCAAGCGCGCCTGAGAGGTGAGCAACAGAAGTATCTACGGTAATGACTAGATCTAAATTCTCTATCAACGCAGCCGTGTCACTAAAGTCATGTAATTCATTCGAAAGATCTAAAATATCTATTTTTGAATCTTCTGACTTTATTAATTTTAATTGTTCAAGGGCAGACTCCCCCTTTTGCAAGCTAATCACATCGATTTTAAGTGAAGTGATTTCTAAAAAATTTTTTAATTCTATGCTACGG
This sequence comes from Candidatus Methylopumilus universalis, assembly GCF_006364435.1. Taxonomy (NCBI): domain Bacteria; kingdom Pseudomonadati; phylum Pseudomonadota; class Betaproteobacteria; order Nitrosomonadales; family Methylophilaceae; genus Candidatus Methylopumilus; species Candidatus Methylopumilus universalis. The sequence goes on from NZ_CP040977.1 coordinate 918,581, forward strand.
CTCTTTTGAAGGTTCCAAACTTTTGGTTGATCAGGTCTATAACCGCCTTCCCATACAATTCCGACTCGATACTGAATCTTATTCAAAAGTTTTTTTTCAAAGTGTTCAATTTTTTTTGGCTGAGCGCTCAGGTATTTTTTAGGGGATGGAATGCTTGAGGTATCCGTTTTAAAAACATAAGGTAGACTCATAATTGGACAGTGATAATCGTAACCATCGACTGGTTGTTTAACTTCTTTGAACTTCACGTTGAGCGTGGACATGATACTTCTCAAAACCTCAGGAACTTCAAGCCAGACAACCGCCCCCATTTTAACCAGCATTGGAATATACCTACAAAACTGGAGGCAATCCCCTAAACCCTGCTCAGGATGGACGTAAATAATTTTGCCATCAATGTTGTCGGTATCGTGTAAGAGGGGTCTGCTAAATTTTTTCTGATTAAGTGTAAGATGCCGACACTCATAAGCCTGCCATCCGCGCTCATAGTCGCCGATCGATAGGTAACACGTTGCGAGATTAAATTGTGCATCTGCGTAGAATGGCTTTAAATTTATTGCCTTATTAAAGTATGTTATGGCGCTTGATGGGTCGCTGTATATGAGTAATAGCGCCTTATTGTTGTAAGCCTCAGCTAGATTTGCATTCGTTGCAATGGCTAAATCAAAGTAATGATTAGCTTCCTCGTATCGATATTGATTGAGCAATGAAACACCCTTGCTATTGAGAAGCTCCTCATGATCGGGCTTTAATATCAGCCCTCGATCTATAAATTCACTTGCCTCCTCATAACGGCCCAAAAGATTGAGAGTGTTACAAAGATTGAGATACACCTCTGGTATCCTATGATTCGACTTCAAAGCCTCTTTATAAGAACTCACCGCCTCAACATAGAGCTTTAAATTCTCATTACAGATGCCTTGGTTGTAATGAAGCTGAAATCCATCACCTCCAGCAAGTAAAGCCTCTTTATAGTCCAAAAGCGCCTTGTCATAGCGCGATTGTTTTTGATAGATATTGCCTCTGTTATTTCTGGCATCAATATCTCGAGGATTAATCTCAAGAATGGCGTCATAAGCAATAAGCGCTTCACTCAAATTTTTTTGTTCAGTGTGTATGATTGCCTTATTGAAGAGCACATCAACCTGACTCGAGTCTAACTCTAAAGATTTTCCATAGGCATCGAGCGCACCTTGATTGTCGTCTGAGGCTAGATAAAGATCGCCAAGGGCGTTAAGAAGGTTTAGGTTATGAGGGGCTTCTTGAAGTCCATCCCTTATAATCTTTATAGCACCGACCTTATCCCCTGTTGAGAATTTATCAGAGGCCTTTGAAATTATTTCATCTTCACTGCGGTCAGCCATCAAACAAAAAAATCCTTTTTAAAAAAAAACCCGCAAGTTTGCGGGTTTTTTTAAACCTTCATTTACCCTAGAACATTATCTGCGTGCGCATAAGGATAGCCTGCTCATCCTTGTACTCTCTTCCATTAAGGGTTGGAGTAGTAGTTCCTAAAAGGCCATTGAAGTCAGTATACACATACTCTGCCATCATCCTAAAGTTTGGATTCGCCCAGAATTTAACACCAACCGAAACTGCATTTGCCTTCGTGTAACCTGCTGTTTTGGTCACTAAGCCATTGCCTACAGTTGTCCCTGAAGCTCCTGCAGTAGCTATAAGCTGTGCTGAAGTACCGAAGTCGCTTGCGTCAAATGAACTGTATCTCGCGCCCACTTCCCAAGCGCCGCCCGTCATGGTATCGCCGTCAAAGTTTTTGATTGGTTTTAATGCACCAAACGCTCCATCCTTGTATCGATCTGCCCACTTCTCACCCGTGAGGGTATGAAGAACCTGCACATAGCCAGTGTTGATGTCGTGGTCTTGGTTCACACTATCAACATAAAATTCGTGGTTCTGTCGAGTGTATTGTGCCTGTATCTTAGTAGAGTTGAAGGCAAAGGCGCCCTCAAGATTCCATCTCGTCCTTGTTTGCGTCTTATCACCAGTACCAATCGGCGATACTACAGGCTGAGTATAGAATGAGAGACCTCTTGCCTCGGTGGAACGATTTCCACCAAATCCTCCTGAAAGCGGAGACTCACCCGCTGAAAAGGAAGCGCCTAGATGCATAACCTTCTCCTTGTCGCCCATTGCCTCTGAAAAGTTATAGGTCAAGCGTCCGATGATGTCCTTGCCATCCTGACGATTATCAAGCTCAGCCGTAGTTGAGTTTGCTGATCCATATCCATTCGAAGCAGCTAGTGCGTAGGTCATGCCCTTTGTAGGGGAACCAAATAGTTGCAAGCCCACCTCTTTTGCTGGGATGTAGGCATCCACAAAGCTACGCTCTATGAAGTCGATGTTGTTCGAGCTTGTCAACTGCTCCAAGCTGAAGGGCATCTTAAACTGGCCGAAGCGGAATTTTGCTTTCTCAAACCATGACACATCCATGTAGCCAACGTCCAATACGTTAACAGCACCAACTGTGTTGATTGTGACCTCACCGCTGTAATACTTAGCAAACTTAAACTTCGTAGTGATCCGAGCACGTCTGATGTCGAAGGTATCTGCTTGGACTGCAGATGGGGTTGCAGTTACTGATGAGAGTGCAGCATTAGAATCACCATTTTCGTTGTAGTCTCTGTAATCAAAATGGATACGACCCCCAATCGACACGTTACCACTACCGTCTGGCGTCTCTAAAAATAGCGCGCCATCTTTCTCTTTCGCAACTGGCGTGACCTTAGCTTTTGCATTGTGGCCCTTAGTAATCAATCGACCCTCTTCTTCTGTTAAAACACCCTTCATCACCAAAGCATCAACGATATCTGTGGAGCTGTCTGCTAAGGCAACTTGACCCGCCATTAACAAAACTGCGCTAGATACAGCGGCTGCTAATTTTTTATTGAAATTCATTTATTGCTCCCTTTGATTTTTACTTTAAGTTTATTAAATTCGAATGTTAGTCAAACTTTAAAGCTTTTTGACATTTATGAATCTTACGGATGGAATATGACACATATGTGACAAACAAATATTACAAGTGGTTTTTTTGAATATATTTTTGATTTGTTGTAAAAAAACAACAACCCTGCTGTTTATAGTTTACTTATAAGGGCTCTGAGCAATCTTAATAGCTAACATTTCACTAAAAATGAATGTGATTCTGGTTAAATTCTACCTCACCTGAAGCCAAATTGTATACAGCCCCCACTAGACCGATTTCTTTTTTTTCAATCATGTCAGTCAAGAGTGGGCTGCTCTTTAAGATCCGTTCCATTTGCACTTCCACGTTATGGAAACACACTCTTTCAACAAACGTGTCATTGCTTGAGTCGCGTTTATCTGTAATTGTTTTTTCTAAAAGAACTGCAGGGTCAATGAGTTCAATAATTTCCCCGATGTTGCCACCCTTGTAATGATCGCACGCCGCCTTGATAGCACCGCAATTAGAGTGTCCCATCACGACAACTAATTTTGAACCTAAGTACTTACAAGAAAATTCTAAACTACCAATCGCTTTGATCGACGCGATGTTGCCTGCAAGTCGCACACTAAAAATATCGCCTAGGTTCTGATCAAAAATAAGTTCAACAGTCGTTCTTGAGTCACTGCATCCTAATACAGATGCAAAGGGATGTTGTTTTTCTTTAATGACGTCACGCACGCTTAACATGTCGTGCTCACGCTGCACATTATTTTTAAAGCGCTCATTACCCTCAATCAAAATATCAAGCGCTTGCCTCGGGGTACATTTATCTCGATCTATGAGTGGATGACGGTACATAGGATTAATTCGCCTCAGCGCGCATGTGTGGAAATAAAATCACATCACGAATCGAAGGACTGTCAGTGAGTAACATCACAAGACGATCAATCCCAATACCACAGCCTCCTGTCGGTGGCATACCGTATTCAAGTGCGCGAATAAAATCCGCATCGTAGAACATCGCTTCATGGTCACCCGCTTCTTTTGCTTTTGCCTGATTGTGGAATCGTTGTGCCTGATCTTCTGCGTCATTCAATTCAGAAAAACCATTTGCAATTTCTCGCCCTGCAATAAAAAGTTCAAAGCGCTCTGTGATGTCTTTATTTTTGTCAGATGCACGTGCAAGTGGCGACACCTCAACTGGATAGTCAATAATATAAGTAGGATTCCAAAGTTGCGATTCAGCAGTGCCTTCAAAGAGTGCTAGTTGTAATGCACCGAGACCAGCGTGATCAAATGCTTTGTGATCGTACTTTAAAAGTTCATCACGTAAAAATTTTTCATCGTTCAATTGTACGTCCGAATATTGCGGTGCATATTTTTTTATAGCACCCACAATAGTAAGTCGCTCAAACGGATCGGTGAAATTAATTTCACGACCTTGATATTCAATTGTAGTTTTTCCTAATGCAATCATCGCAGCATCACGAATACAATCTTCAGTGAATTGCATCAACCAATGGTAATCGGTATACGCTGCATAAAATTCCATCATGGTAAATTCTGGATTGTGTCTTACACTTAATCCTTCATTTCTAAAGTTGCGATTAATTTCAAATACACGATCAAATCCACCGACCACTAATCTTTTTAAATAAAGTTCGGGTGCGATACGCATATACATCTGCATGTCGAGCGCGTTGTGATGCGTGATAAAAGGTTTTGCTGCAGCACCTCCTGGAATAGGATGAAGCATGGGCGTCTCAACTTCGTTGAAACAATGCTTCACCATGAACGCACGAATGCCGCTCATGATTTTTGATCTTGTTAAAAAAGTTTGTTTTGTTTCATCACTCATGATGAGATCAACATAACGTTGGCGATACTTCACTTCTTGATCGGAGAGTCCATGAAATTTTTCAGGCAAGGGCCGAATCGATTTTGTGAGGAGTCTTAAATGACTCACGCGAATAGAAAGTTCACCTGTTTTAGTTTTAAATAAAACACCAGTCGCCCCTAGGATGTCACCTAAGTCCCAGTGCTTAAAATTTTCGTAAATGGTTTCTGCGTCATCACTCTTAATATTGTCTTTTGAGATAAAAAGTTGAATACGTCCTGATCCATCTTGGAGAGTTGCGAAGCTAGCTTTCCCCATGACACGTTTTAGCATCATGCGTCCAGCGACAATCACTTCAACAGCTTTAGGTTCGAGCGTATCATTTTCGAACTTACCAAATTCTTCGTGAATCGTTTTTGCAAAATGTTGTGGCTTGAAGTCATTCGGAAATGCAACACCCGCTTCTCTTATTTTTTTTAATTTTTCACGACGTTCTAATATGACGTGATTTTCATTTTGCTCTATCGGTTGGTTTTCTTCTGACAACTTTTTATACTCCCTGCTTTAAGCTTTCACTAATAAATGGATCAAGGTCACCATCAAGGACGCCTTGCGTATTACCTACTTCAACATTCGTGCGTAAATCTTTAATACGCGATTGATCGAGCACATAACTTCTAATCTGATGCCCCCAACCTATATCGGTTTTTGCGTCTTCTAACGCTTGCTTTTCTTCGTTACGTTTATTTAACTCTAACGCATAAAGTTGTGCGCGTAACATATTCATAGCTTCCGCTCTATTGCGATGCTGTGATCGATCATCCTGACACTGCACGACTGTATTCGTGGGTATGTGTGTAATACGTACTGCTGAGTCGGTCTTATTAATATGTTGGCCACCTGCACCCGATGCTCTATAAGTATCAATTCTTAAATCCGCTGGATTAATATCCACCTCAATCGAGTCATCCACCTCAGGATAGACTTGCACACTCGCAAAAGATGTGTGACGACGATTTCCCGAATCAAAGGGGGACTTTCTGACCAAGCGATGAACACCTGTTTCGGTTCTTAAATGCCCGAAAGCATAATCACCCGAAATTTTTAATGTCGCACTTTTAATGCCGGCGATATCCCCATCTGAAATATCGAGCACCTCTACTTTAAATCCTTTTCTTTCTCCATACCTTATATACATACGAAGAAGCATATTTGCCCAATCTTGTGCCTCAGTCCCGCCACTGCCTGATTGGAAATTAATGAAGCAGTTATTCGGATCCATGGGATGAGAAAACATGCGACGGAATTCCATCGCCTCTACACTCTTTTCGAGCGTTTGACTTTCATCTAACACTACCTTAAGTGTCTCGTCATCATTCTCAGTGCGGGCTAATTCAAATAACTCACACTGATCCTTTAAATTTGACGCAAGGTGACTCAAGCCGTTGACTATAAAGTCGAGCTCGCGCTTTTCTTTACCCAAAGCCTGGCTTTTGGGTTGGTCATTCCAAATAGACGGGTCTTCAAGCTCCTTTGAAATTTGCTCTAGACGTGACTTTTTGACGTCAAAGTCAAAGATACCCCCTAAGGGCTTGATGGCGTTCATTTAATCCATCGAGTCGGTGTTGAATCTGGTTAAGGGTTTCTGCGTCCATGAGCTTTTTACCTATGAAAACAACGCATTATACATTTAAATGGCTAGTTAATTTTCTGTCATATATATGTCACAATTTATCCATAAACTAGCCCCTGATTCACTCAACTTAAAACAAATCCAGGAGCTTTTATGAAGTCTAACAAAATCAAGAACTTAGGTTTAGCAGCTTTAGTTGCTTCAACCTTCGCCTTTTCATACAACATTCATGCAGCAGATAAAGTCATTGCAATTGATGGCTCTTCTACTGTTTACCCAATTACTGAAGCTGTCGCTGAAGACTTCCAAAAGAAAACAGGCACTAAAGTGACTGTGGGTGTTTCAGGTACAGGTGGTGGCTTTAAAAAATTCTGCCGTGGCGAAACGATGATCTCTAATGCATCACGTCCTATCTCTAAAAAAGAAATGGACATGTGTGCTGAGTCTGGTATTACTTACATCGAACTACCAGTTGCCTTTGACGCGTTAACTGTAGTAACAAACAAGGGTAACGACTGGGCAAAATCAATGACAGTCGCTGAGCTTAATAAAGTATGGATGTCAGGTAGCTCTGTTAAAAATTGGAAGGATGTCAATCCAGCTTGGCCTAATCAACCGATGAAATTATTTGGCCCAGGTGCTGACTCAGGAACATTCGACTACTTTACTGAAGCGATTAATGGACGTGCTAAATCATCACGCTCTGATTACACAGCGTCTGAAGATGACAATGTCTTGGTGACAGGTGTGTCAGGCGATAAAGGTGGTATGGGATACTTTGGTTTAGCTTACTACCTCGAGAACAAAGACAAGCTTAACGCTGTTGCAATTGTAGCTAAAGGCAAAACTGAAGGTGTGCTTCCTTCTGAAGCAACTGTGATGGATGGTACATACCAACCACTAGCGCGTCCTTTATTCATCTATGTCAATGGTACTAAAGGTGCTTTTGATAAAGACGTGAAAGCCTTTGTGGAATTCTACCTAGCGAACGCACCTAAATTGGTGAAGGAAGTAAAATTTGTTCCGCTTACTTCACCTGAGTACGCAGCAGTAACTAAGCACTGGCAATCTAAAAAAGCGGGTACTGGCTTTGGTGGTACAAATGAAGTGGGTCTAAAAATCGAAGACCTTATCAAGCGTATTAAAGACTAATCGCTAGAAAGCCTTTAAAGCAAGTTAAGTAACGACTAAAAAAGGCGGCACAAAGGCCGCCTTTTTTAACTTTAAAAAGATACAATCATTTTCAAGTAACTTACATCATAGAAAAAAATAAATTGACAACAACTCAATTAAAAGACCCGCCGATTAGTAAAAGACTCGCTAAAAATATTAAGCGAAACTTTGTTGAGCGCGTCATCGAAATTATTTTGATGTTTGCAGCACTTGCTGCTACTTTTATTACCTTAGGTATTGTTTACATTTTAGTGACTGAAGCCTCAGGATTTTTTAAAGATGTCAGTATTGTCGAATTCTTAACGAGTAGGCAATGGAGCCCGCTCTTTGAAGATGCACACTACGGCATTCTTCCTCTTATATCAGGAACCCTCACCACATCGTTCATTGCCCTTACTATCGCAATTCCGATTGGAACAGTTGCCGCAATCTACCTTTCTGAATTTGCATCACACAAGACACGTGAGACTGTGAAACCAATATTGGAACTTTTGGTGGGTGTACCTACCGTCGTCTTTGGTTACTTCGCCCTTCTTTTTGTCACCCCATTACTCCAAAAGTTAAATCCTGACTTACCAACATTCAACATGCTAGGGGCCGGCATCGTCATGGGCGTGATGATTATCCCTTACATTGCATCCGTAGCAGAGGACGCCATGAGGGCAGTACCTATGAATATGCGCGAGGGCTCTTACGCAATGGGTGCCACCAAATTTCAAACAGCCATTCGTGTCGTGACCCCTGCTGCCACATCCGGCATTATTGCCGCTTACATTTTAGGGATCAGCCGCGCAGTGGGCGAAACCATGGTCGTTGCGATTGCAGCAGGCCAGCAGCCTACTTTTACATTCAACCCATTGGAAGGTGCTGCGACAATCACAGCGTATATTGTGCAAGTGGCTATGGGCGATTTGCCGCATGGAAGCCTAGGCTATCAGAGTATTTTTGCAGCCGGTATGGTGTTATTTGTGATTACCTTCGTGTTTAACATACTAGGTCACATGGCAAGAAAACGTTTTGCAGAGAGGTATTAATTCATGGTGAAAAGTAAAGTAGATTCAGAACATAATTCAATCAAGCCTAAAACGCTTGAAGAAGTGCGCACCATGATTCGAGCGCATAAGCGCAATGACTATATTTTTTCATCGATTGGTTTATTGACCATCACGTTCGCACTCCTCACATTACTTATTCTGTTCGTGGATCTTGTGATGGATGGCTATCCTAAATTAAATTATCAATTCTTTACCGACTTCCCCTCAAGACGAGCAGCAAACGCAGGTATCTTGTCGGCATGGGTCGGTTCATCCCTTATTATGTTGGTGACCTTTATCACCGCAGTGCCTATGGGGGTGGCAGCTGGAGTGTATTTAGAAGAATACGCGCCTAAGAATTGGTTCACTGATATCGTTGAAATCAATGTCACTAATCTCGCAGGCGTACCCTCTATCATCTATGGCTTGTTGGCACTTGGATTATTTGTATACACATTCCATCTTGGTCAAACAATTGTTACAGCTGGACTAACCCTTGGTCTTTTAATGTTGCCGATTGTGATTGTATCTACACGAGAAGCCATCCGATCAATTCCTGTTGCAATACGTGAGGCCGCTTATGCTGTGGGTGCCACAAAATGGCAGGTTGTTTTACACCACGTGATTCAATATTCGTTTGGTGGCATCCTCACAGGGATTATTATTGGCATGGCAAGAGCCTTAGGTGAAACAGCGCCTATCATTACCGTAGGTGCTTTAACCTTTATTGCATTCCTCCCGCCAGCCCCTTTAACCAATGTAGCTCCCTTTATTTCTTTTGAATGGTTGCAATCAGGATTTACAGTACTGCCAATTCAAATGTTTAGCTGGCTCTCGAGACCTGAACATGCATTTCATATCAATGCAGCTGCAGCTGGCGCGGTCATTATCATGCTTACCCTTGTAATGAACGGAACAGCAATTTGGTTACGTTATCGTATTCGTAAAAATATTAAATGGTAAATTTTATCTACAGGAAAAAAAATGGCACAAAATAAACCCAACATCAAAGCTGAAGCAAAGAATCTTAACTTTTTCTATGCGGATGGCACCAAGGCGCTCAAAGATGTAAGCCTACCTGTTTATGAGAATAAAATTACAGCGCTTATCGGCCCTTCAGGTTGCGGCAAATCTACATTCTTACGCTGCTTTAATCGTATGCACGATTTATATCCTGGCAATCGCTATGATGGTCAAATTCTTCTTCACCCAGATAATACAAATGTACTTGCTAAAGGTGTTGATCCGATCGAAGTACGTATGCGCATCAGTATGGTGTTTCAAAAACCAAACCCATTTCCAAAGTCTATTTATGAGAACGTCGCTTACGGCTTAAGAGTGCGTGGAGAAAGATCAAAATCTGCAGTGGATGACAAAGTTGAGGAGGCATTAAAAGGTGCTTCACTTTGGAATGAGGTCAAAGATCGATTACAGGATTTAGCTTTTAATTTATCGGGTGGCCAACAGCAGCGTCTATGTATTGCGCGCGCACTAGCAACAGATCCAGAGATTATGTTATTCGATGAGCCTACATCAGCGCTCGATCCAATTGCGACGGTGAATATTGAAGAACTTATGTCAGGCTTAAAAAATAAGCTTTCCATTTTAATCGTGACACATAATATGCAACAAGCTGCGCGTATTTCTGATTACACAGCCTATATGTATCTAGGTGAAATGATTGAGTTCGACAAGACCGACAAGATCTTCACAAACCCAAGCAAGAAAGAAACTGAAGATTACATTACAGGTAAGTTCGGCTAAGATTTTTTTAAATTGCTTAAAGCTACAAAAAAATTTCTTAAAAAAAATTTAAAGTGGTTTGCCACTTTTTTTATTCTACTAGGACTTCTTCTTACCAATCTGAATCTCTACCCCTACAATATTTTTTCTCACAGCCTTGGTGTTTTAGGTTGGACGTTCACAGGCTATGTCAATAAAGATCGCGCCATCCTGATCAACTTCGGACTTCAAATTCCTTTATTTATGATTGGCTATTTCAAACTGTTTGGAATGAGTTAAGCGGCTTCTTTAACTTTTTCTGCAATAAGCTTAGCGTAACTTTTAACTTCCTCTAAGTCTTGACCCTCTACCATGACACGAATCTTAGGCTCTGTTCCTGAAGGCCTTAGGAGCACACGACCTTTATTGTTTAGTTTCTCCTCCACACTTTTCACAGCATCCTGAATTGATTTATTTTTTTCTAGGTCAATTTTTTTATGGGTTTCAACATTGATTAACACTTGAGGATAAAGTGGCGAATCTTTAGTGGCGTCATGAAGGGATTGATTAAGAAGCCGTAATGATTTTAAAACTTGAAGAGATGCGATGATGGCATCTCCAGTTGAATGCTGATCAAGGGTCAGTATATGGCCTGAGTTTTCACCACCAATCGACCAACCTTTTTCAAGAAGCGCTTCTAAAACATAACGATCACCTACATGTGCTCTCATAAATTCAACGCCTAGATCCTGAAAGGCTTTTTCAATTGCCATATTAGTCATTAATGTTCCAACCACGCCACCTTTTAATTGATTTCTTTCTTTTAGGGCTTTTGCGATCACTAAAAGAAGTTGATCGCCGTCAACAATATGGCCTAAATGATCTATCATCACCACGCGATCACCATCCCCATCAAAAGCAATACCTAAGTCTGCTTTATGTTTTAAGGTAGCTTCCTTAATAGTTTTGGGATGTGTGGAGCCAACATCTAGATTAATATTAAATCCGTTAGGCTCATTACCCACAGCGATAACTTCAGCACCTAATTCAGAGAATATTTTTGGGGCGACATGGTAAGTAGCGCCATGCGCGCAATCTAATACAATTTTAAGACCTCGAAGATTTAGCTTTTCTGGGAATGTACTTTTACAAAACTCGACATAACGACCTTCAGCATCATCGACGCGCTTTGCTTTTCCTAACTCATGAGGCAATACAGTTTTAATAGTTTGATTTAAAGCTGATTCAACTTCCGCTTCAAATGCATCAGGTAGTTTTTCTCCAGCATCAGAAAATATTTTAATACCGTTATCAGGAAATGGGTTATGGGATGCTGAAATGACAATGCCTGCTTGTGACCTTAATGCTTTCGTAAGATACGCAATCGCTGGAGTTGGCATGGGACCAGTTAAATATACATTGACACCTGCCGCAATAAATCCTGACTCCAGCGCTGATTCCAACATATAGCCTGACACTCTTGTATCTTTGCCAATGACAACACTTGGATGTTTGATTTTTTCATCTCGATTATTTTTAACGAGAATAGACCCGATCGCAAAACCTAGACGAATAAAAAAGTCAGGTGTGATGGGATCTTGACCCACAACACCTCGAATACCGTCCGTTCCAAAATAATGTCTTGTCATATTTAAGTCGTGCTCTGAGCTACATGAATAATCTTAAGTGCGCTTTGGGTTTCTTTTACATCGTGAACTCGTAATATTTTAGCCCCTTTTAATACAGAAAAGATAGCTGCTGAAATGCTGCCTGATAGATGATCGTCATGATCACCGCTCAAGATTTTTCTAATGAATGATTTTCTGGAAAGGCCTACCAGCATGGGTAAATTTAGCGATTGAAACGATTCAATGTTTTGTAGAAGGTCTATATTATGTTCGAATGTTTTTCCGAAGCCAAAGCCTGGATCTAAGATAACACGCGATTTATCGATACCTTCATTTGTAAGAAGATTCACACGCTCTTCTAAAAATGATTTCACTTCATTTATCACATTTTTATAAATAGGATTAAGTTGCATTGTCTTAGGTGTACCTTGCATGTGCATTAAACAGATGCCCACATTTGATTTTTTTATTATATCGATAGCATTTGGTTTTTGTAGCGCAAAAATATCATTGATCATCGCCACATCCATATCAATGACTTCTTTCATAACTTCGGGTTTATATGTGTCAATTGATATGGCAATATCAGAAATTTTTTTTATCGCCTCAATAATAGGTGTAATACGCTTTAATTCTTCATCTGCACTGACAGCGTCTGATCCGGGCCGCGTCGATTCTCCACCAATATCGATGATATCAACCCCCTCTTCGATCATTTTTTCAGCGCGCTTTAAAGCTGTATTGAAATCTAAATACATACCGCCATCAGAAAATGAATCGGGTGTGATATTTAATATACCCATTACAAGTGGGCGCTTTAAATCAAAGGAATGTTTATTTAATTGAAGCATTGTAAAAAAACAAAGGCTAGATAAACTAGCCTTGATTTCATTTAGCCCTTGGCGCTCGGCTGAGGAGCTACCGCTACCTTTGTACCTGAAGAACCTTTATCGATCTTCGGAGGATTAGGTGTTTGTTTAGGTTTTGGTGGTCTCGCTTTTTTCCCTGCCATGATGTCATTGATCTGATCTGCATCAATCGTTTCATATTCAAGTAAAGCTTTTGCCATTGCTTCGACTTTGCGACGATTTTTTTCAATCAACTTTCTAGCCACACTATATTGCTCGTCAAGAATACGGCGAATCTCAGCGTCGACTTTTTGTTGAGTTGCTTCAGAAATTGTTTTCGAAGACATCGAACCAAAGAAGGAGTCCTGGTCTTGCCCTACGTAAACCATCGTACCTAACTTATCTGACATACCGTAACGCGTTACCATATCACGCGCCAATTTCGTTGCGCGCTCAAAGTCGTTCGATGCGCCTGTCGACATTTGCTTCATGAAAACTTCTTCTGCAATACGTCCGCCAAAGAGAATTGAGATTTCTTCTAGCATCTTATTTTTGTAATTACTAATACGATCAAACTCTGGCAGCTGCCATGTAAGACCCAACGCCCAACCACGAGGCATAATTGTCACTTTATGCACAGGATCTGCGTGAGGTAGTAATTTTGCAACCACTGCATGACCTGACTCATGGAATGCTGTATTCATTCGCTCTTCTTCTCTCATCACGAGTGATTTTCTTTCAGGCCCCATAAAGATTTTATCTTTGGCATCTTCAAAATCTTGCATATCGACGGTGCGTTTATTTCTTCGAGCGGCAAACAATGCTGATTCGTTTACAAGGTTAGCTAAGTCAGCGCCTGAAAAGCCTGGCGTACCTCTGGCAATGATGCTTGCTTTCACATCAGGATCTGCTGGAATTTTTCTCATGTGTACTAAAAGAATTTCTTCGCGACCTTTAATATCAGGAAGAGATACCATCACTTGTCGATCAAAACGTCCTGGACGTAATAAAGCTTTATCGAGGACATCTGCACGATTAGTTGCCGCAATGACGATCACGCCTGAGTTAGGTTCGAAGCCGTCGAGCTCAACTAAAAGCTGATTGAGTGTTTGTTCGCGCTCATCATTACCGCCACCTGAACCCTGACCTCGATGACGACCTACTGCATCAATTTCATCAATAAAAATAATACATGGCGCACTCTTTTTAGATTGTTCAAACATATCTCTCACACGAGCAGCACCCACACCTACAAACATTTCTACGAAGTCAGATCCTGAAATCGTAAAGAAAGGTACCTTAGCTTCACCCGCAATTGCACGCGCTAGCAATGTCTTACCTGTGCCTGGAGGTCCTACCATGAGAACGCCTCTTGGTATGCGGCCACCTAATTTATGAAACTTGCTTGGATCTTTTAGGAATTCAACAATTTCTGTTACCTCTTCTTTTGCTTCATCGCAGCCCGCTACGTCAGCAAATGTTGTTTGATTGTTCGTTTGATCAAGTTGTCTAGCTTTACTCTTACCAAATGAAAATGGGCCGCCACCTTTAGAGCCACCTTGCATCTGACGCATAAAGAAAATCCAAACGCCTACTAGAAGAATCATCGGAAACCAAGAAATGAAAATACTCATAAGCACTGATTGCTGTTCTTCAGGCTTAGCTTCCACAATGACATTATTTTTTAGAAGGTCGGACACCAACCAAGGATCAGTGGGAGCATAAGTATTAAATTTCTTACCCTCGCTCGTTGTGCCTTTGATTCTATGGTTATCAATCTCAACTTTGGCAATCCTGCCTTCTTTAACCTGCTGCATAAATTGAGAGTAGACAAGTGGTGTATCAGTTTTCGAAGACCCTGAGAACTGATTAAAAATCGTCATGAGAATGAGTGCTATCGCAACCCAGATGGCAATGCTTTTTAGTGTGTTGTTATTCAATTGATGGATGACCTCGTATCATCTGATTTAATCATTTAATTTTAAACCTAATTACGTGACTACATTATGACTTTTTAAGCTTTTGCAAAGCCTAGCAAATAAACCTCACTACTTCGATCACGTGAAGCTTTAGGCTTAACTGTGATAACTTTTTCGAACTCAGGACGCATCTTTTTCACCAACTCATCAAAATCAGCGCCAATAAAGGTTTTGACTAGAAAATGACCGCCTGGTTTCAACCATTGCAAAGAAAAATCTAAAGCAAGCTCAGTAAGATGCATAACACCTGGCTGATCAACTGTCTTTATCCCTGTAATATTGGGGGCCATATCCGAAATTACAAGGTCTATCATCGAATTATTTAAGTAGGCTTCAAGCTCTCTTAATGAGGCTTCTTCTCTAAAATCTCCCTGAATAAAATCGACCCTAGGAATAGGATCCATAGGCAGTAAATCCATAGCGATAATGTGGCCTTTACCTTGAAGGAGTTTTGCTACTACCTGAGACCAACTTCCAGGAGTTGAACCCAAATCGACGACATTCATACCAGGCTTGATGAGCTTATATTTCTCATGGATCTCCATAAGCTTGTAAGCAGCTCGAGATCGAAAGCCATCTTTCTGGGCTTGTTTAACGAAGGCATCATTTACATGCTCTTGCATCCAAGCCTTGCTAGTTCTTGTTCTTTTCATCTGTTAAAATCGATTCTTTTAGATCTTAAGAAGTTTTCTACCTTGAATTCAAAAGCCATTGCATACCTTCGAAGCTTAGCGCACACATTAAATCCAGTGGTTAGAATTGGGAATAAGGGTTTATCAGCATCAGTCATTAAGGAAATTGAGCTTAATCTTAACGCACATGAGTTGATTAAAATTAAAATTCAAAATGATGATAGATCGGTTCGTGAATCCATGTTAAGTGAAATATGTGAGGCACTTAAGGCAACCGCCGTTCATCATATTGGCTTGCAAATTATTGTTTATCGTCAGGCATCCGAGCCTAAGATCGTTATACCCAAATAATTATCTAATTTTTAAAATCGCAAAAACGCCCAAGAAACACTCAAGCAAATACGCAATACTTGATACGCCATGCCACGTTGTAAATCGATCAGCAAATACGCTCTCCATCACATCTTTCGGCATCGCATCTAATTTGAATTTTTCTAAAAGGGGATTAATACCTAAATGACTGATAAGAATTAAAACGAGCATCAGTACAACCAACCAGAAAAAACTTTGCTTTAATGCATTCGTGCCAAACTGATAAACGCGCTGAATTAACAAAAAAATACTCGTTGCCATACCCACATATGCCATCATCTTAAAAAGCTGGCCCGCAATATTACCTGCAAGTTGCGCCTCAGGAATCAGCTTAAATAGTTCATAAGCCACAATACCCACAACCCACAACCCACCTATCCAAAAGGTTGCGGCAACCAGCGCTAAATTTTCTAACCATTGTTTCATGATGTTTTTAGTTTAATACAAAAATGAATTTAATTTACACATACTTGATATCTAATATCTCGTAGGATTTAGCACCCCCTGGCGTATTGACTTCAGCCACGTCGCCAATAGCCTTACCAATAAATGCTTTTGCAATCGGTGAGTTGATTGAAATCTTTTTCTGCTTAATATCAGCCTCATCATCGCCCACAATTTGGTAAGTAAAGATATCTTCTGTATCTAGATCTTGCACTTCAACTGTGGAACCAAACACACATTCACTCTCGCCTACAATCGAAGAAGGATCAATCACCATAGCAGTGGAAAGTTTAGCTTCAATTTCTGCTATGCGACCTTCAATAAAACTTTGACGCTCTTTCGCAGATTCATATTCTGCATTCTCAGACAAGTCGCCTTGCGCTCTTGCCTCTGAGATTGCCTGGATGATATTAGGGCGGTCAACACTTTTTAAGCGGTGAAGCTCTTCTTTAAGCTGCTCAGCGCCTTTAATTGTCATGGGTATTTGTTTAAGCATATTCATTCCTATTAAAACAAAAACCACGCTCTTTGAATGGAGTGTGGTTTATAAAAATTGAGTGTATTTTAAGTGAGTTCTTTATGCAAGCTTTGGATAGAGTTGACTGTAATTTCTTCCACGAAGTTCATGCCAATACAAGCGGCTTTAGCGCCTGCAATCGTCGTGTAATAAGTCACTTTATTTTGTAAAGCATATCTTCGAATTTCATAAGAGTCTGAAATAGCACGCTTATCTTCCGTCACATTCACAATAAAAGAAATTTCATTATTCTTAATCATATCCACAATATGAGGTCTTCCCTCTGCGACTTTATTGACTGGCTCAACATTAAGCCCTGCATCCATTAAAGCTTTTGCGGTTCCTTTAGTGGCAACAATTTGAAAACCTAATGTATCTAATGATTTTGCAATCTCAACCACTTTATGATGGTCTTCACGACGCACACTGATAAATGCTTTTCCATCTTTTGGTAATTTTGTTGATGAACCGAGTTGAGATTTAATAAATGCTTCCGCAAATGTTTTACCTAGTCCCATGACTTCGCCCGTTGATTTCATCTCAGGCCCTAAAATTGTATCAACGCCTGGAAACTTAATAAATGGAAAGACAGCTTCTTTGACGGAGAAAAATTTAGGCACAATTTCTTTTGTAACTTTTTGTGACTTAAGACTTGAACCTATCATTGCGCGGGCAGCAATTTTTGCTAATTGCAATCCGCATGCTTTAGAAACGAAAGGAACAGTTCGAGAGGCTCTCGGATTTACTTCTAAAACGTAAATCACCTCACCTTGAATCGCGAATTGAACATTCATAAGACCTACAACGTTGAGTGCTTTTGCCATCTCAACTGTTTGCTTTCTTAATTGATCTTGAATTTTTTTAGATAAGCTATAAGGCGGAAGGGAGCATGCTGAGTCACCTGAGTGAACACCAGCTTGTTCGATATGTTCCATAATGCCACCAATAATCACATCTGTACCATCTGATAATGCATCCACATCCACCTCAAGTGCATCGTTTAAAAACCGGTCAAGGAGTACAGGTGAGTCATGAGAAACTTTTACAGCCTCTCTCATGTAACGTTCAAGCTGGGCTTGTTCATGCACGATCTCCATTGCACGACCGCCTAGAACATAACTAGGTCTCACAACAAGTGGGTAACCAATTTCTTCTGCTAAACGAATGGCATCTTCAGGCGTTCTCGCTGTACGATTAGGTGGTTGTTTAAGTCCAATCGAATTTAGCATTTTTTGGAAGCGCTCACGGTCCTCTGCCATATCAATAGCATCCGGCGTAGTCCCAATAATTGGGACACCTGCACTTTCTAAATCTTTAGCTAATTTCAAAGGTGTTTGTCCGCCATACTGAACAATGACGCCAAGTGGTTTTTCAATAGCAACAATTTCTAAAACATCTTCAAGTGTCACGGGCTCAAAATAAAGTCGGTCTGACGTATCGTAATCCGTTGATACTGTTTCAGGATTACAGTTCACCATGATGGTTTCGTAACCATCCTCACGTAATGCTAAAGCTGCATGGACACAACAGTAATCAAATTCAATGCCCTGCCCAATACGGTTAGGTCCGCCACCTAAGACAATAATTTTTTTTCTGTCTGTAGGTTTTGCTTCGCATTCTTCTTCGTATGTTGAATACATATACGCAGTATTTGTTGAAAATTCTGCAGCACATGTGTCTACACGTTTATATACGGGTCGCACATCATGCTTATGACGATAATGTCTAATATCTTCTTGTTTAACTTTTAGAAGCGTTGCAAGTCTTCGATCAGAAAAACCTTTTTGTTTTAGATGAAATAAATTTTCTTTGGATAAATCTTTAAGAGAAGTGCCTAATAAATCTTTTTCAAGATCAATAATATTTTTAATTTGATAGAGAAACCACGGATCAATATTGGAATGTTCAAATACATCTTCTATCGACATGCCTAATCTAAAGGCGTCGCCAACATACCAAATACGCTCTGGTCCAGGTTCTCTCATCTCTTTAATAATGAGATCTTGATCAGTCGTTTTTTCATCTAGTCCATCTACACCAATTTCGAGGCCTCTTAGTGCTTTTTGAAAAGATTCTTGGAAAGTACGTCCAATGGCCATAACTTCCCCTACGGATTTCATTTGTGTCGTGAGCCTTGAATCCGCTTGTGGAAATTTTTCAAATGCAAATCTTGGAACTTTGGTGACTACGTAATCAATACTTGGCTCAAATGATGCAGGTGTTGCGCCACCTGTAATTTCATTTTTCAATTCATCCAATGTGAAACCAACTGCTAATTTTGCTGCAATTTTAGCGATAGGGAATCCAGTAGCTTTAGAGGCTAAAGCTGACGAACGAGATACGCGAGGATTCATTTCAATGACAATCATACGGCCATCTTTTGGATTGATTGCGAATTGCACATTCGATCCCCCTGTGTCTACACCAATTTCTCGAAGGACTGCAATCGATGCATTACGCATGATTTGATATTCTTTATCTGTGAGTGTTTGAGCAGGAGCTACGGTAATAGAATCCCCTGTATGCACTCCCATCGGGTCTAAATTTTCAATGGAACAAATAATAATGCAGTTATCTTTGGAATCGCGAACCACTTCCATTTCATATTCTTTCCAGCCAAGCAAAGACTCTTCAATCAGAAGTTCTTTTGTAGGAGATGCTTCGAGCCCTCTTTCACATATCTCAATAAATTCTTCACGATTGTATGCAATCCCGCCGCCACTGCCTCCCATCGTAAATGATGGGCGAATAATTGCTGGATAACCGATACCCGCTTGAACTTGAATGGCCTCTTCTAAACTGTGTGCAATCGCTGATTTAGCAGATCCTAAACCAATTTTATTCATGGCTTCTTTAAATTTTTGTCTGTCTTCAGCTTTGTCGATCGCCTCTTTTGAAGCACCAATTAATTCGACTTTATATTTTTTTAAAACGCCGTACTTATCTAAATCGAGCGCGCAATTAAGCGCCGTTTGTCCACCCATGGTAGGAAGGAGTGCATCTGGCTTTTCTTTGGCAATAATTTTTTCGACAATCTGCCATGTGATCGGCTCGATATAAGTCGCATCTGCCATCTCAGGATCTGTCATGATAGTTGCAGGATTAGAATTCACGAGAATGACACGATATCCTTCTTCACGAAGCGCTTTACATGCCTGCGCGCCGGAATAATCAAACTCACATGCTTGACCTATGACAATTGGGCCAGCACCAATAATAAGTATGGACTTAATATCTTTACGCTTCGGCATAGCCTTTTTTCTTTTTTTCAATAAGATTAATAAAGTGATCAAACAAGTAACTCATTTCAGATGGACCTGGGCTCGCTTCAGGATGCCCCTGAAAACTAAATGCGGGCTGATCTGATCTTTCAATCCCTTGTAAGCTGCCATCAAAAAGAGATTGATGTGTAGCTACTAAATTTTTAGGAAGTGAAGTTTGGTCTACGGTGAAGCCATGATTTTGACTGGTAATAAATACGCGTTTTGTTTTTAAATCTTGAACGGGATGATTAGCGCCATGATGTCCA
The DNA here is from genome assembly GCF_006364435.1 of Candidatus Methylopumilus universalis. NCBI lineage: Bacteria > Pseudomonadati > Pseudomonadota > Betaproteobacteria > Nitrosomonadales > Methylophilaceae > Candidatus Methylopumilus > Candidatus Methylopumilus universalis. The sequence goes on from NZ_CP040977.1 coordinate 938,858, forward strand.
AATTTCATTTTGGATGTTTTAGCGCCACTCGCTAAAGCTAAAAGTTGATGGCCTAAACATATACCAAAGGTTGGGTAACCATCATCCACTAATTGTTTAATCGCTTTAATAGCATAATCACATGGCTCAGGATCTCCCGGACCATTGGATAAAAATACACCATCAGGTTTTAGACGAACCACTTCTTCATAAGAAGTTTCAGCAGGCACAATAGTGACTTTACATCGCCTTGAAACCAACATTCTTAAAATATTTTTCTTAATGCCATAATCAAATGCAACAACATGATGATCTGATTCAAGGTGATTGCTATAACCTTCAGATAATGACCACTCGCCTTGATTGAATGTATAAGACTTTTTGCAGCTCACGACCTTAGCCAAATCCATGCCAGAAAGTCCTGGAAAGGTTTTTGCTTCTTGGTGCGCTTTTTTATCGTCTTCTGACTCAGCAATAATGCAACCTGCTTGTGAGCCATGCTCTCTTAAATGTCTTGTGAGTTTTCTAGTGTCAATATTTGCGATCGCAACAATATGATTTTCTTTTAAGTATTTGGAAAGGGTTTGTTCGCTTCTAAAATTACTATCAATCATCGCTAAATCACGAATGATTAAACCACTGGCATAGACTTTGTCAGACTCGACATCTGCTTTATTAACACCGACATTACCAATATGAGGATAGGTGAGTGTGACTATTTGTTTTGTATAAGAAGGGTCGGTCAGAATTTCTTGATAACCAGTCATCGAAGTATTAAAAACAACTTCACCTGCGGTTAAACCTGGAGCCCCAATTGAAATGCCTCGAAACTTAGTTCCGTCTGCAAGCACTAACACTGCCGACATATTTCGCGACAAAATGACTCTCCAGTATTTGCGAATTCAAGGGTTGGGTACTGGATATACAAAACGGGAGAAGTTTTTAGCAGCTCCCGTTTCAAATATCGTAGATATTATAGTCGATTTAGCGCCTTAATTCAACGCACTAAACCTTGATAAATGGTTTAATTGTCAGAAAGTCCCAAGACCTTCTGCATATCAAAAAGACCTGATTTTTGGTGTGATAAAAATTTAGCCGCCTTTAATGCGCCCTTAGCAAAAGTGGCTCGGCTTGAAGCTTTATGAGTTAATTCAATTCGCTCGCCAGTGCCGGCATATAAAACTGTATGGTCACCTACAATATCGCCACCGCGAATTGTTGAAAAGCCAATTGTGGTTTGTTTACGCTCACCAGTATTGCCAAAACGTTCATACTGCGCTTCTTTTTTAAGGTCCCTTCCGCTCGCTTTTGCAACAGCTTCACCGAGTCTTAAAGCCGTACCTGATGGAGCGTCAATCTTATGTCGGTGATGCGCTTCAATAATTTCAATATCAAAATCATCTTTGAGTAATTGCGTTGCTTTTTCAACAAGCGAAATCAGTAAATTAACTCCCACACTCATATTGGGTGCAAAAACAATGGGTATCGTTTTTGAAGCATCGAGAATCAATTTTTTTTCTTGATCTGAAAACCCGGTTGTACCAATGACATATTTTACTTGGTGCGCTTCGCATAATTTCAAATACTCAAGACTTGCTTCGGGTCTTGTGAAATCTATAAGAACATCAGTAGATGAAATTACTTTTGTGATGTCATGATCGATTTTAATGCCTGTTGAAATGCCGATAGCCTCGCCTGCATCACGTCCTAATTTATCACTCGACTTATGATCAATAGCCGCTACAAGAGCTAAGTCTTTATCATTAGTAATTTCTTGAATAAGACTCTGGCCCATCCGGCCTGAGGCACCCACGATAAGAATATTTAATTTACTCATACAATTAGAATCCTATTTTTTCTAGCATCAAATCAAAATAATTTCGATCAGTTTCAGCTGGCAATGGTTTCGTATTTTCAGCCTTTGCAGCCTCGGGTTTTACAACTGCAGGCTCTTTTTTAATATCTGCTGGAGCGACTTCCGTGACAGGTTTTATGATATCTGGCTCTGGTATATCTTTTTTAGGAGTCACGATTTTTCTGTCTTCTGCAGGTAAGTCTTTCTTAGGCGGCATAGCTTTTTCAATAGGCTTATCATCGTCTTCCCAAAATTTTAATCGATCGAGCATGCTCTTCTCTTTTTGTCCTGGATTTGGATTAGGTTCACTACTCTTAATAGGCACTATCTCTTGTCGATCTTCATTTTTATTTGCATTTGCATTTGCATTAGCAGGAATCACATCGCCTTTTACTTTAGCCAACAAATCTTTTTCAAACATCAAAATAACTCTTCTTTTCTCGATGATTGCCCCGTCTTTTTCCATTTGGTAAAAATAATCCCATTGATCTTTATGGAAGCTGTCTGTAATGAGGGGTGTTCCCATCACAAATCGCACTTGGGTTTTTGTCATGCCAGGCTTTAATTGCATCATCATTTTTGAAGTCACTAAATTACCCTGTTGAATAGGCATTTTGTAAGGCTTGATAGAGGGTAAGGAAGGAGAGCAAGCGGTGACTAAAAGACTTAAAACGAGAAGAAATATACGCATTTTTATAACTTTAAACATAATGCGTATTAATATAACATGCTAGACAGTATTCAAAATGCTTCCTAAAGCAAATTTTAAGGTGTTTCAATGGGACAAGATCATAAAGATTTAAAAAAATCAGGGCTTAAAGCAACGCTTCCCAGACTTAAAATCTTAAGTCTTTTTGAGCACAGCGATGCGAAACATCTTTCCGCCGAAGACGTGTATAAACTTTTAATTAAATCTGGTGAAGACGTCGGTCTTGCAACGATTTATCGTGTGCTGACTCAATTTGAACAGGCTGGTCTATTAATTCGTCACCATTTTGAAAGTGATAAAGCTGTTTTTGAATTAAGCGACTCACAACACCATGATCATCTGGTATGCATGCAATGTGGTCATGTAGAAGAATTTTGTGATGATGAGATTGAAAAGAGACAGAAAATGATTGCAACGAAAAAAGGATTTACTATTCAAGAACATTCGCTCTATATCTATGCTGAATGTAATAGAAACCCCTGCCCTAATAAAGTCTAAACCTGCAACATTTCCTTCGCGTGCGCCCTTGTCGTATCAGTGATCGATACACCACCTAACATACGCGCAATTTCATCGATGCGCATCTTGTCATCCATCAAATGAATGTGGCTGAGTGTCTGATTATTTTCTTGGGTCTTAGAGACTTTGTAATGATGAATAGCTAATGATGCTACTTGCGCCAAATGCGTGATCACTAAAACTTGTCTTTGATCGTGATGTCCTAGTTCTTTTAAAAGCTTACCTACAATTTCCGCTACACTTCCTCCAATACCTACATCTACTTCATCAAAAATCATACAGGGCACATTCGCTTTAGAAATAGATGCAACACGAATCGCGAGGCTTAGGCGAGAAAGCTCGCCGCCTGATGCGGCTTTATGAATAGGTCTTGGTTCTGCGCCTAAATGAGATGCTACCAAAAATTCAATTTGTTCTAATCCATGCGCTGTTGGATCTTGAGGCGTGAGCTTAACTTCAAAACTTCCATGGCTAAAAGATAACTTTTGCATAGCCGAAGTAATATTCTGACTTAATATTTCTGATGCAGTCTTTCGCGCCTTACTTAATAATTGCGCACTGATATGAAAAGCTTCGAGGGCTAATTTTTCTTTGGCATCAATACCGTCATCCGATTCAAAAGACTCGAGTTCGTCCATGCGAGCTTGCCAAGTGAGTAAGGTTGACTCAAAATCTTCAGGCTTAATACGATGCTTCCTGCCAAAATTATGAATCGCTTGAATCCGCGCTTCAATATCTTTAAGCCTTTCTGGATCTAAATCGACTTTTTGTAAATATCTATTGAGTGAACGAAGCAATTCTTCTATTTGAATATTAATAGAATCGATGAGATCCGAAGGTTCTTTTAATTTCTCATCAATACTAAGCGCATGAGAAATTTTCTGCTGGACTAAATGAAGCCTGTCAGAAATCGCCGTTTCATCTTTTTCTAAAAGCTCAATACAAAGATTAACATCCTCAATGAGTTCATTACCATGAGACATCATGACATGATCTTGTTGCAAGGTTTCCCAGTCACTCAACGTGAATGAAAATTGTTTTAATTCTCGCAATTTATCTCTTAACTCTGCAAGTTCGTCGCTATAGATTAGCGCGTTTTTTTCATACTCAATTTTTTGCACATGAAGCTTGTGCCATGCTTGGTAAAGTTGATAAGTTGTGGCTGCAAGATCTGAGTGGCCACCAAAGTTATCTAAAATTTCTCTCTGTGCACTTAATTTTAAAAGTGAGTGGTGAGAGTTTTGACTGTAAATATCAACGAGGGACTCGCCTAATTCTTTTAATTGCTGGAGCGTGGCTACCTTGCCATTAATAAAAGCTCTTGATTTGCCATCAGCATGAATGACTCTTCTTAAAATAAGTTCAGCGCCATCAGATTCCAATTCATTTTCTTTTAACCAGTCGATCACTTCTTGATTGTGCTTAATATCAAAGATAGCACTGATATCAGCTTTATCTTGATGAAGCCTGACTACTCCACCTTCGTTTCTTTGGCCCAAAGCTAAAGACAAAGCATCAATAAGAATGGACTTTCCAGCACCCGTTTCGCCAGTTAATGCTGAAAAACCAGATTTAAAATCTAAGCTCATTTTATCGACAATGACAAAATCAAGGATAGAGAGATTAAGTAACATAGTGCTTTATTAACCCCAGTTTAATTTTTTTCTAAGCATCTCAAAATAACAGTAGTCTTTTGGATGAAGAAACGTGATCATTTTTTCTGCGCGAATAATTTCGACACGATCATGAATCTCAAGCGGTACTTTAAGCTGTCCATCAATACTTAAATAAGATTCATCCATACTCACCACATGAATTTCAATAGCACTTTTACTACTTACTGCAATTGGGCGATTACTTAATGTATGCGGGCTAATCGGCACGATAGAAATTGCCTCTAATTCAGGATGGAGAATAGGCCCGCCAGCTGAAAGTGCGTAAGCAGTTGTGCCTGTTGGTGTTGTCACAACAAGTCCGTCTGATCTTTGCTTGTGGACAAAACTGCCATTGATAGAAACTTCTAATTCAATTAAGCGAGATCCACTTCTTACTACAACATCATTAAGTGCTAATGATTCATGGATACATTTTGAGCCTCTAAAAATTTTGGACTGCAGCAACATTCTTTTGTCTTTATAAGAAGAACCTTGAAATATTTCATCGATAGATTCAAACATATTACTTGTATTCAGATCTGCTAAAAACCCAAAACGGCCTTGGTTAATGCCTATTAATGGAATGTCGAAATTCACAAGTGATCTTGCAACTCCCAACATCGTCCCATCCCCACCTACAACAATGGCGAGATCAGCTTTTTCACCAATCTCTTCTAGATTAATAGCTTTAAAAGCTTGAAATTTTCCGGACTGATGTGTTTTAGCCTCAATAAAAATATTGATATGCTTATTCGTCAAATATTGAGCGAGCTCTAAAAGCTGGGATTCAATGTCAGAAGATTCACTTCCGCTCGCATATTTTCCGATAATTGCGACTGATTTATAGAGACTTTCCATAATTGAATTAAAGCATACTTAGGATGAAAGAATATATAGCAATTTAATAAAGAAAAATTAGTATATTAAGCATTCATTTTCAAAAGTACCGCATGCTAGAATGGCTTATTACACTATGAAAATTAGGCTTTACTGACTATTTTAAAGCATAACGATTTATATGAATAACCCTATTTGATGATGCTAGATAAGCGCGCCCAAATTCTTCTAAAAACCCTCATTGAGCAACACATTTATGATGGGCAGCCCGTGGGATCTAGAACCCTTTCTCAATCGTCCGGCCTTGACCTAAGTCCAGCCTCCATTCGAAATACTATGAAAGATCTAGAGGATCTTGGTTTTATCACAAGCCCCCATACTTCAGCAGGAAGAATTCCTACGCAATTAGGTTATAGGCTCTTTGTAGATTCTCTTCTAACTGTAAAACCTTTGGATGACAAAATCATTAGCTCATTAAAAGATCAAATGAATATTGGTGACAATAAAAAAATTATTAATAATGCTGCGGATATTTTATCAACACTGACACATTTTGCTGGTGTAGTTCTTATTCCTAAGGCTAAGAAAACAACCTTTAAACATTTAGAATTTATAGGCTTATCTGAGAAAAAAATTCTTGTCATTATTGTGACAAATGACGGCAATGTTCAAAACAGAATTGTCATGACAGAAAAACACTACTCTCATGATGACTTAGTTGAGGCTGCAAATTATTTTAATCACAACTTTAGTGGCAACACTTTTGCTAAAGTTAAAGATACACTCGTGGATGAATTATCTAAAATGCATGCTGATATGATTAAACTTATGACGGCAGCTATTGAAGTCGGTAATGATGTCATTTCGCCAGAGAGCGGATCGATCGTAATCACAGGACAAAATAATCTTATCCAATCTGAAGAGCTCGCAAAAAATATATCCAGCTTAAGAAAAATTTTTGAGATATTTGAAAAGCGAACAGCCCTTATGAAACTTCTTGATCAAAGTCAGCTTGGAGAAGGCATTCAAATTTTTATTGGAAATGAATCAGGCTATTCGTCTCTAGATGAATGTAGTCTCGTTACATCTCCTTATGAAACAGATGGTGAAATTGTAGGCACCCTTGGCGTGATTGGTCCTACAAGAATGGCTTACGAAAGAGTCATTCCCATTGTCGATATCACAGCGAAACTTCTTTCTAACGCATTGAGTCAACACTAAAATGAATTACTTCACAAAAGAACCGCAATACCAACATGGTGATCCACCTAAAATAGGCGTGATCCTCGCAAATTTAGGAACGCCTGATTCCTTGAGTACGCATGCTGTAAGAAGATATTTACAACAATTTCTCATGGATCGAAGAGTGGTCGAAGTGCCTCGATTTATTTGGTGTTGGATACTTCATTTCATTATCTTAGTATTTAGGCCAGGCAGTTCAGCAAAGAAATATGCAAAAGTTTGGACTAAAAAAGGCTCTCCACTTTTAGTCAATGCTACAAATCAAACAAAAGCATTAACTGCAAAAATTAAAAAGTCAGTATCTCAGCCTATTGAAATTGAATTAGGAATGTCTTATGGCAATCCTTCAATGAAAAATGCAGTCCTCAAATTAAAAGAAAAGAATTGCACTAAAATTCTCTTGCTTCCGCTCTATCCTCAGTATGCTGCTTCATCAAGTGCGTCAGCAATGGATGCGCTATGGCGTGTGCTTCTTAAAACAAGAAATGTGCCAGGAGTAAGAACCGTCAGGAATTACCACGATCATCCTCTTTATATTAACGCGCTTAAATTATCCGTCCTGCAATTCTGGAAAAAAAATGGAAAGCCCACAAAGTTAATCATGAGCTTTCATGGCATTCCAAAAAAATCACTGATGCAAGGCGATCCTTATCATTGTGAATGCTATAAAACTGCCCGCTTACTTGCTGAGGCTTTAAAATTAAAGGAAAGCGAATATATAGTCTCTTTCCAGTCCCGCTTTGGCAGGGCTGAATGGCTAAAACCTTATTACGCTGAAATGATGGCTGATCTCGGAAAAAAGAAAGAAAAGAATGTTCATGTGATTTGTCCAGGCTTCTCCAGCGACTGCTTAGAAACCTTAGAAGAAATTAATATTGAGGGTAGACATATTTTCTTAAGCAATGGCGGTAAAAACTTTAGTTATATCCCTGCTCTCAATGACAATCCAGATTGGATTGATGCGATGCAAGGTATAATTTTAGAAAATTTAGAAGGCTGGATTGATAAAAACTGGACAGCTAAAAAAGAAGCTAACAATTCAGCAATCACAAAGAAAAGAGTTGCGCTTTTAGAAAAGAAACAGTCTTAATTATTTAAAGACAATCTCATTATGATAATACTTACGGGTGGTGCTGGCATGATTGGAAGTGTCATTGCTTGGCATCTAAATAGCATTCTCGACAGAAAAGATATCATCGTCGTTGATGATATTCATCATCAAGATCAATGGAACAATTTAAGTAAGCGAACATATATTGATTACCTTGATAAAGATGATCTATTTCCTTGGCTTGAAAAAAAACAAGAAATTGAAGTTATTATTCATATGGGGGCTATCAGTGCTACAACTGAAACAGATTTTAATAAGCTTTTAAACCAGAATATTCGTTACAGTCAAAATCTATGGCGCTATGCAAGCGATCATAACGTGCCTTTCCTTTATGCAAGTTCAGCAGCTACTTATGGCGGAGGAGAATTTGGCTATGATGACAATGAAGCCGAGCTCAGAAAACTAAGGCCTCTAAATGCTTATGGGTATTCAAAACAATTTTTCGATCAATGGGCAGTGCAACAAGTCCTCGCAAAAGAAAAAACACCTCCTCAATGGTGTGGATTTAAATTCTTTAATGTCTATGGTCCAAACGAGTATCATAAAGATAGAATGGCAAGCGTTGTATTTCATGCATTTAATCAACTTAAAACAGAAGGTGAAATTAGACTCTTCAAGAGCGATCGTCCTGACTATAAAGATGGTATGCAATTAAGAGATTTTGTATATGTAAAAGATGCTGCAGCAGTTGTTTTACATTTTTTAAGTCACAAAAAACATTCAGGTATCTATAATGTAGGCACAGGAAAAGCTTCAAGCTTTAAAGCACTTGCTGAATCGCTTGTGAAAAGTGTTAAGGGCGATCTAAATACAATTAAATATATTGATATGCCAAATGATCTTAAGGGAAAATACCAATACTTTACTGAAGCTAATATAAAAAAACTAAAAGATGCTGGATACACAAAGCCTTTTCTTAGCATTGAAGAAGGCGTTGAGGATTACGCAATAAATTATTTAACTAAAAGTGATACTTACGCATGAGTAATGAAAATTTAAAGAAAATTGAATCTATTTTTAAGAAGCATCAAGACACGATTCAAAAATTAACTTCGCTTATTCCCAAGATCAATGAAGTTGCAAGTCTTATTAAAAAAACAGTTCACTCAGGCGGTAAAGTGCTGATCTTTGGAAATGGCGGCAGCGCGTCTGATAGCCAACATATTGCAGCAGAAATTGTAGGTAGATTTGTTAAAGAGCGTAAAGGACTTCCTGCTATTGCATTAACGACAGACACTTCAATTATTACCGCTGTCGCAAATGATTATGGCTATGAGCATATTTTTTCAAGGCAAATCGAAGCGCTATGTTTGAAAAATGATGTAGTGATCGGCATTTCCACATCAGGCAATAGTAAAAATGTCATTAAAGGGCTAGAAAAAGCAAATACATTAGGTGCTATTACAATTGGCTTAACGGGCGGCGATGGTGGTCTCATTAAAAAAATATCAACACACGCTATCGTTGTAGACTCAAACGAAACAGCAAGAATTCAAGAGGCACACATTCTCATTGGACATACGCTCTGCGAACTCATTGATGAAGGTCAATAGCTTATGAGTGAAATTGACATTATTAAAAATAAATTTAATGCACAAAAAAAGTGGGCTTTAGTTGTGGGCGATTTAATGTTAGATCGCTATTTAATAGGTAGCGTCTCAAGAATCTCACCCGAAGCGCCTGTTCCAGTTGTCAGATTAAAAGAGTCATTTGATCGTATTGGCGGGTCAGGTAATGTAGCAGCTAATTTAGCTCAGCTTGGTATCAAAACAATTTTAGCTGGTCAAATTGGAGATGATGTAGATGGTAAAAAGTTACTTGATATTCTCAAGAAAAATCATATTGGTGTAGATGGTATTGTCAAAGACAAAAATCCAACAACCACAAAAACACGGATTATTGGCGAACACCAACAAATGATGCGAATTGATCAAGAAGCCACAGCAGATTTGATTGATTCTAAACCGCTCATTAAAAGAATATCAACGCTTCTTAATAAAAAACCTTCTATTGTTATATTGTCTGACTATGCAAAAGGAGTTTTAAGCGAAGCGCTATGCAAACATGTTATTAAACTTGCAAAATCTAAAAAAATACCAGTACTTGTTGACCCTAAAGGTATTAATTACAGTAAATATAAAAATGCAACTGCGATAACTCCAAACAAAAAAGAAGCTATCGAAGCTTGCCATATTCATGTCACAAAAAATACGAACTTTTTAACACCTCTTCTAAAATTAAAAAAATCTCTTAATTTGCAATTTATTGCCATGACAAAGGGAGAAGATGGTATCGATTTAATACAAAAAAATACTATTAAAAACTTGCCTGCCGTCAATCAACAACAGGTATTTGATGTCTCAGGAGCCGGCGATACTGTTATTGCAACTCTTGCAGCGTGCATGATTGCAAAGATGCCTATTGAGACTTGCCTTAATATTGCAAATGTAGCTGCGGGTATAGTAATTGGAAAATTAGGTACGATACCTATCACGCTTCAAAACCTTATAGAAACTTTAAGCTCTAAGCATTCCGAACAAGAAAAAAAAATTCACTCCCTCTCGGCTCTAATGGAACAAGTTCTTATTTGGAAAAAACAAAAAAAGAAAATTGTATTTACAAATGGCTGTTTTGATATTCTTCACGCAGGGCATGTGACCTATCTAGAAAAAGCTAAAAAACTAGGCGACGTCCTTATCTTAGCTCTTAACAGCGACTCGTCAGTCACAAAGCTAAAAGGTAAATCAAGGCCTGTCATTCACCAAGAAGATCGAGCAAGAGTTCTTTCGGCACTTTCTTCTGTGGATAGTATTATCATTTTTAGCGAAACAACACCGCTTCATTTAATAAAAAAGATTCAGCCTGATATTTTAGTTAAAGGTAGCGATTATAAAAAAAATCAAGTTGTAGGCCACCAAGAATTAAAAAAATGGCATGGAAAAGTTGAATTAGTTTCTGTTGTACCAGGTAGAAGCACGAGTGCTATCCTCAAAAAAATCACTTAAGATTTTGAACCCAAAAAAAATTCTCATTATTGGACCATCATGGCTTGGTGATATGGTTATCGCACAAAAGCTATTTAAGGTCATTAAAGATATTTATCCTGATAGTGAGCTTCATGTAGCCTCTCCCGCTTGGACGATTCCCTTGGTGACTAGAATGCCTGAGGTTGACAAATCTATTTCATTGCCTTTTTCTCACGGTGAGCTAAATATATTAAAACGCTATCAGATTGCTAAAGTTTTGAAGCTGGAAGGTTATTCACAGGCTATTGTCTTACCGAATTCATTTAAGTCAGCTCTGATACCATTTTTTGCAGGCATTTCAAAGCGCACTGGTTTTTTAGGAGAAGTGCGTTTTGCTTTAATTAACGATCGCATTAAAAAAGATCCTTCACTGTATAGAACGGTTGACCAATTTTTAGCGCTTGCACCAAAATCAAAAAGCACTAAGGTGAGTTTATCGACATACCTTATCTCAAAGCCTAGTCAGGGTAAAAAACTTTTGCCAGGTAAATTAAGCGGGTCTGATAAAGTTCTTGGTATTGCCCCTGGTGCTGAATACGGTGAGTCTAAAAGATGGCCTATTGAGTATTTTGCTGATGTAGCAAATGAGGCTATACAAAAAGGATGGGTAGTTATTTCATTAGGCTCTACTCACGATCAAGATTTAGGAAAAACTTTAGATCGACTCACAAAAAACAAAGTGATTAATCTGATCGGCAAAACTAAACTTGAAGAGGTGATTGATGTAATGAGTTTATGCCAAACGTTCTTAAGTAATGATTCCGGACTTATGCATGTGGCGGCAAGTTTAAATATTAAACAAGTCGCTATTTTTGGCTCTTCTGACCCTAAAAAAACTCCACCATTGAGTAGGCATGCAAAATTAGCTTATCTCGATCTCTCATGCAGCCCTTGCTTTGAAAGAATTTGCCCTCTTCAACATACCAATTGCTTAAAAAATATTAAGCCTAGTGAGATTATAAAAAAACTTATTTAACGATTTAGATCGTTTAGCTTTTGATAGACTTCAATTTTATTTTCTTCGCAAAAATGTTTCCACTCGAAGAAATTTGTCCAGTCACTTAAAAAAATAAAATCTAAATTATTCTTCTTTGCAACTTGATAGTCATATTTTGAATCGCCAATAAATAAAGTAGGCGCTTGTCCTGTAGATTTTTTTAATTCGCGCGCCACAATATCTTCTTTAGAATCAGGGCTTCCAAAAATACCAACATCAAAATATTTTAATAATGATTTTCTAGAAAAAAGTCGAATAATTTCTTCTTGATCACCACCGGAAACAATCATCCAGTGAGCCTGTTTTGTTTTTTCTCTAAGATTTTCTAGGCCTTCAGCGATATCACAATTTTCAAGGAGTCTCTCAACTTCAATGTTTAATTGTCTTAGCAAATGATTCATGGCTGACTCATCTGCTGGCTTTTTAAGTATGGTCTCTAAAAAATAAGCAAATTTAATGTTTCTAGATATGCCCGTATATTCGATGTGATGGTTAACTAGCCTCATAGCATCTTCTTCGGATGCTCCGAATTCTAATGCAGTTAACCGATATGCTTCTATTTTTAAAAAGTTTGAATTTAGAATAACCCCATCACAATCAAATAGGATTGTTTTATATTGGGAAATAGGCAGCATTATTTTTGAATAATGCTAAAGACGTTGAATCGCACTGGCTTCTTTTGCTAGTTTTGTAATTTCTACCCAATTTTTATTTGCGACAAGATCTTTTGGGGTTAACCAAGTTCCGCCGCAGACAGGAACATTAGGCAGACTCAAAAAATCTGAAGCTGACTGAACAGTTACGCCACCTGTTGGACAAAACTTAACGTCAGAAAATGGGCCTGCAAATCCTTTTAGAAGATTAATACCGCCAACTGCAACCGCAGGGAAAAGTTTTAAGAAATAATAACCATCATTATTAGCCATCATGACTTCGCTTCCTGTCGATACCCCTGGCAATAAAGGCAGTCCAATGTCCAAACAATGCTTTCCTATTTCACTTGTATAACCTGGACTCACTGCAAACTGACAACCAATCGACTTTACGGCTGAAGCATCTTCTTTAGTTCTTACTGTTCCAGCTCCAACGATAGCCTCCGGCAGATGCTTAATAATTCTATCCATAGCCTCCATAGCGCATGCAGTTCTTAAAGTGACTTCTAAAACTTTAATACCGCCTTCGAGAAGAGCTTCTGCCATAGGCACGGCATCTTCAACTTTATCAATCACAATGACTGGTATCACTGGTCCATAATTTGCTAAATCTAATGTTTTCATATTGTCCTTATATTATCAAAGCCATGTGACTGCCCCTTCTTCGGCAGATAGCACATTTTTTCTCATGCCCGCGAATAACTCGCGGCCAATATCATGAGCATTATCATTTCTATGTTTGTCTGAGAGTACTTCATATTCTCTTTCATGCCATGTATCTTCATCAACTAAAACATTGAGAGTCCCTACCAACGCATTCAATCGGATCGTATCGCCGTTGCGGATTTTTCCAATAGGTCCATTTGCTGAAGCCTCTGGACTTAAATGAATTGCGGCTGGAATTTTACCTGAAGCGCCACTCATTCTTCCGTCCGTAACTATTGCCACTTTAAACCCTTTATTTTGAAGCACAGCTAGAGGTGGTGTAAGTTTATGTAATTCTGGCATTCCATTTGCTTTAGGTCCTTGGAATCTTACGACTGCAACAAAATCTTTTTCAAGTTCTCCTCTATCGAATGCGCTTAAAAGTTCTTCTTGTGTATCAAAAATAATTGCAGGGCCTTCGATAATATAACGATCTTCTGGAACAGCGGATATTTTAATGACTGATCGTCCGAGATTACCATTCAGCAATTTAAGTCCGCCTGATTCACTGAATGGGTTATCTGCAGTCCTGACAATGGTGTCATCACCGCTTTTTTTAGGTAGATCAGTCCAAATAATTTTGCCGTTTTCTTTGCTAGGTTTTTTTGTATATTCTTTTAAGCCACCTTCACTGATAGTCATCACATCCGGATACATACATCCAGTCTCAATGAGCTCACGAATCACAAATGCAGGCCCGCCTGCGGTTTGAAATTCATTGACATCAGCTTTGCCGTTTGGATAAATACTTGCTAATAATGGCGTTGACTTCGCAAGATCATGAAAATCTGTCCAGTCAATAATAATGCCTGCAGCTCTTGCAATCGCGACCCAATGAATAAGATGGTTTGTTGATCCGCCAGTTGCTAGTAAGGCTGCCATCGCATTGACTATCACTCGCTCATCTACTAATTTACCTATGGGTTTATTATGTTTATTTTTAATAATATTCAGGAGAGACCGCACCGACTCGCGCGTAATTTCTTCTCTAATATCTTCACGTGGATGAATAAATGCAGCGCCTGGAATATGAAGACCCATAGCCTCCATCAACATTTGATTGCTATTTGCAGTGCCATAAAATGTGCACGTACCTTCACCATGATAAGCAGCAGACTCAGAAGCCAGCAATTCTTCGCGCCCCACCAATCCTTGAGCATATTTTTCACGTACTTTAGATTTTGAAGTATTGTCGAGGCCGGTAGACATTGGTCCTGCGGGCACAAAAATTGTAGGTAAATGTCCAAAATGCAAAGCGCCGATTAATAAACCAGGGACAATTTTGTCGCAAATACCCAGCATTAGAGCGCCATCATAGACATCATGTGATAAGGCAATTGCTGAAGACATCGCAATAGTATCTCGAGAAAATAAACTTAATTCCATACCTGGTTCGCCTTGTGTAATTCCATCACACATGGCAGGGACACCACCTGCTACTTGAGCAGTAGCATCTAGCTTATTCGCTTCATCGCGAATAATTGAAGGATAATTTTCATAAGGCTTGTGCGCTGAAAGCATGTCGTTATAAGCCGTCACAATCGCAATATTAGGTTTCTTCTCACTAACAATTCTTAATTTGTCATTTTTAGGAAGAGCGGCGATTGCATGTGCCACGTTAGCGCAACCTAAGCGATCTGCTCCTCGCTGCCTTTGAAGCATGGCATCTACGCGCGCCAAATAAGCAAGGCGTGTTGGTCTACTTTTTTCTTTAATTCTCTCGGTAATTTCGACTATGGAATTTTTCATTTAATAGATTCGTTTGGTTGAATGAATAAAAATTTCTCTCTATGACAGATTATCCTAGAAACACTCAGTAAGCGTCAAACGATTAAATATGAATTAATTATATAAATGATTTATAGGCATTGATTTATATGAGAAAATTCTTTATATGGTTCGCATACTTATCATTAAAACATCCTCACTAGGCGATATTGTTCACTGTTTACCAGTCATTAATGATATTAAATATTTTGTCCCTGAGAGCTCGATTGATTGGCTTGTAGAGGAATGTTTCGCAGATGTGCCGAGACTTCATCCAGGAGTTGACTCTGTTATTACGATCTCTTTGAGAACGTGGAAAAAAAATCTTAGAAAAAAGTCAACTTGGATTGGACTGTATAAATCTATTAAGGCTATCCGAGAAAATCATTACGACATTATTATTGATTTTCAGGGTCTTTTAAAAAGTGCTTTTTTTACTCTCTTTACACGTGGGGATATTCATGGCTTTGATAAAACCTCTATCCGAGAAGGAGCCGCCTCTTACTTTTATAAATACACGCATACTGTATCAAAGCAAATTCATGCAGTTGTTCGCAATCGAGAATTAGCCTCTAAATGTTTTCAATATGAATTGTTAGATCAGTCAGCTCATTTTGGATTAGAGATTCATAATATCAACAACTTCAATCTTTCTGAGCGCTATGTCGTTCTGATTCATGGATCTAGCAAAAAATCAAAGCAATGGCCTAAGGAACATTGGCTCAAAGTTATTCAATTTTTCAATATGCTAGGTTTAAGGGTCCTTTTGCCATGGGGTAATCTTGAGGAATATCATTTTTCTAAAGCTCTCCGCAAAGCCTCAACTAATTCTTTAGTGCTGCCTAAAATGAATATCAGTGATCTCGCTAATGTTATTTCAGGAGCTAAATGCATCATAGGCGTTGATTCTGGACTCACCCATCTTGGCAATGCCCTGGGTATTCCAACGATTGGCCTTTATATGGATAGCAACCCTTACCTCACTGGCGTTTATCCTAACATTAAGGTGCCATCAGTTAACCTAGGTGAGATAGGTGTGACGCCCACCCCAGAATCCACGATTTCTCAAATTGAAGCAATTATTTAACTCTACCCTCTTGAAATTTACTACTTCACCCCCAAATTTGTTTTAACCCGCACTATTTTCAAAAGATTTAAAAGGTAAAAATATGAACGCAGAAGATAAAAATAATACTCCCATAGATGAGTCAGAAAATCATTCAGATCAATCTACTACTGATAGTCCAGAAGATAAACTAAAGCTCCTCGAAGAAAAATTAGCTGAAGCTGAAGCGCAGGTTCTTTATGTTAAAGCTGAGGGCGAGAATATAAGAAAACGTTCTATTGAAGATATCGATAAAGCTAGAAAATTTGCACTAGAAAGATTTAGCGGCGAATTACTTTCTGTGAAAGACAGCCTTGATGCTGCCCTTACTGTTGAGAATGCGAATCTCGAGAGCTATAAAAACGGGGTTGAGCTTACACAAAAACAATTAATCAATGTATTTGAAAAATTTGGTATCAATGAGATTAAAGCATTAGGTGAAAAATTTGATCCTAATCAACATCAGGCAATCAGTATGGTGGAATCAGAAGAAGAGCCAAATAAAATTTTAACAGTACTTCAAAAAGGTTATCTATTGAACGAAAGAGTCATAAGACCAGCTTTGGTAACCGTCTCAAAAACTAAAAGTACTTAAGCTCTTGAAATATTCAAGATCATCCCAATTATAGATCTATCAAATTAAACAGATTTTTTAAGGAAAAAAAATGGCTAAAATTATCGGTATTGACTTAGGAACAACAAACTCCTGTGTGGCTGTCATGGAAGGCGGGAAGCCTAAGGTGATTGAAAATGCGGAAGGTGCTAGAACTACTCCTTCAATTATTGCCTATCAAGATGATGGCGAAATCCTAGTTGGCGCGCCAGCAAAAAGACAGGCAGTCACAAATCCAAAAAATACGTTGTTTGCTGTAAAGCGATTAATTGGTCGTCGTTTTGAAGAAAAAGAAGTACAAAAAGATATTGGCTTAATGCCATATGAAATTTCAAAAGCTGACAATGGTGACGCCTGGGTAACAGTGCGTGATCAAAAAATGGCCCCACCCCAAATCTCAGCTGAAGTCTTAAGAAAAATGAAAAAAACGGCTGAAGACTATTTGGGTGAAGAAGTCACAGAAGCTGTAATTACAGTTCCTGCTTACTTTAATGATAGTCAACGCCAAGCAACTAAAGATGCCGGCCGAATTGCAGGTCTTGAAGTTAAACGTATCATCAATGAGCCTACCGCAGCTGCACTTGCTTTTGGTTTAGATAAACAAGAAGGTGATCGAAAGATTGCAGTATATGACCTAGGTGGCGGGACGTTTGACGTATCCATAATTGAAATTTCTACTGTGGATGGCGAACATCAATTTGAAGTGCTTTCAACCAATGGGGATACATTTCTTGGTGGCGAAGACTTTGATAATCGCTTAATTGATTTCTTGGCAGATGAATTTAAAAAAGAAAATGGGCTCGATTTAAGAAATGACTTGCTTGCTAAACAACGCCTTAAAGAAGCAGCTGAAAAAGCAAAGATTGAACTTTCAAGTAGCCAACAAACTGAAGTTAATCTTCCTTATATTACTGCTGATGCGAGCGGCCCAAAACATCTTGTCGTTAAAATCACGCGCGCAAAGTTTGAGTCTCTTGTAGATGATCTTATCGAAAGAACAATTGAGCCTTGCAAAGTTGCAATGAAGGATGCGGGCGTTTCTGGAAGTGACATCACAGATATCATTTTAGTGGGTGGGCAAAGTCGCATGCCTAAAGTCCAAGAAAAAGTAAAAGACATCTTTGGTAAAGAGCCAAGAAAAGATGTCAATCCTGATGAAGCCGTAGCTGTGGGCGCTGCAATTCAAGGAGGTGTTCTTCAAGGTGATGTAAAAGATGTGTTGCTTCTTGATGTTACTCCATTGAGCTTAGGCATTGAAACACTAGGAAGTGTTATGACTAAACTTATTAAGAAAAATACTACCATTCCTACAAAGGCATCTCAGGTATTCTCAACAGCGGAAGATAATCAAAATGCTGTGACAATTCATGTGCTTCAAGGTGAGCGAGAGGTTGCTTCAGGCAATAAGAGCTTGGGTCAATTTAATTTGACTGACATACCTCCTGCACAAAGGGGTTCGCCGCAAATTGAAGTAACATTCGACATCGATGCTAATGGTATCTTGCATGTATCAGCTAAAGATAAAGCTACTGGCAAAGAAAATAAAATTACGATTAAAGCAAATAGCGGGCTTAGCGAAGAAGAAATTAAAAAAATGGAAGATGATGCCGTTAAGTATGCAGATGAAGACCGTAAAATTAGAGAGCTTGTAGATGTTAAAAACTCTGCAGATGGCATGATTCATTCAGTAAAAAAATCTATCACCGACCATGGAGATAAACTAGATGCTGCAGAAAAAGAAAAAATTGAAACTGCTATAAAATCTCTAGAAGAATCTTTGAAATCTGACAATAAAGAAGAGATTGAAGCTAAAACAAAAGAGCTTATGGAATCATCGCAAAAACTAGGTGAGAAAATATATGCCGAACAACAAGCACAACAACCTAACTCTAACTCAGCACCTCAGGAAGAAAAAACGGTGGATGCTGAAGTTGTTGATGCTGAATTTGAAGAAGTAAAGCAAGACAAACAAGACAAATAACCTTTAACCACTAAAACAACATCAGAAATTCTGATGTTGTTTTATTATTTGAAAAAATACCATGGCAACTAAAAAAGATTATTACGAGATTCTTGGTGTATCTCGTGACGCTTCAGAAGATGAAATAAAAAAAGCTTATCGTAAGCTTGCGATGAAATTTCATCCTGATCGAAATCCTGATAATCCAAAAGCTGAAGAAAATTTTAAAGAAGCTAAAGAAGCTTACGAAATACTGTCGGACTCACAAAAAAGAACAAGTTACGATCAATATGGTCATGCAGGTGTAGATCCCAGCATGGGTGGCCCTGGATCTGGAGGATTTTCAGATTTTAATGACGCCTTTGGTGATATCTTTGGCGATATTTTTGGCGGTGGTCGTGGCGGTCAAAAATCTAATGTATATCGAGGGGCTGATCTTCGATACAACATGGAAATCAGTTTAGAAGATGCGGCAAAGGGAACGGAAACAAAAATACGCATCCCTGTCATGACTTCTTGTGAGCCATGTAAAGGGAGTGGCGCTAAACCGGGCACACAACCCGTCTCTTGTGATACATGTCATGGCCATGGCCAAGTCCGAATGCAACAAGGGTTTTTCTCTGTACAACAAACATGTCCTAAGTGTCATGGAACTGGAAAAATTATCAAAGAACCCTGTTCAACTTGTCATGGAGCTAGCCGTGTCAAACAAACTAAAACACTATCCGTCAAAATTCCTTCAGGCATAGATGAAGGCGATCGTATTCGATTGTCAGGTGAAGGTGAATCCGGCATAAATGGTGGTCCACCAGGAGATCTTTACGTTGTAGCTCATCTTAAAAAACATGATTTATTTGAACGTGATGGTGGAAATTTGCATTGCGAAATGCCAATCAGCTTTTCTACTGCAGCTCTTGGTGGTGAAATTGAAGTACCCACTTTAGACGGACATGCAAAAATGAAAATCCCTGCTGAAACACAAACTGGGGCTGTATTCAGATTAAAAGGTAAGGGCATTAAACCATTAAGACAAAGTTCACCTGGTGACCTTCATTGTCATGTTTCTATAGAAACACCCGTTAAGCTGACAGACAGACAAAAAGAATTGTTAAAAGAACTTGAAGAAATCAATCAATTAGATCGAGGCAAGCACAGCCCAAAATCAAAGGGTTGGCTTGATAAAATGAAAGGCTTATTTGATTAATTAAAAAGTACCTGCTTGAATTAACTCAATTTTATAGCCGTCTGGATCTTCAATAAAAGCAATTACCGTTGTCCCATGTTGCATCGCACCAGCTTCACGAACAACTTTTCCACCTTTACTTTTAATTAGCTCGCAAGTTTTATATGCGTCTTCAACTTCAATTGCAATATGCCCAAAAGCGTTACCTTTATCATATGATGTAACACCCCAATTATAAGTAAGCTCAATCACAGCATGGTCTTTTTCATCTCCAAAACCCACAAAGGCTAATGTAAATTTTCCCTCTGGATACTCATAAAGTCTTAAGAGTTTCATGCCTAAAATATTAGTATAAAAAGTGAGTGATTTTTCCAAATCACTGACACGAATCATGGTATGAAGGACACGCATATCTAATTCACTTTGTCTTTCTGCAGTTGATGATATTTGAGCATAAGATCTTCTTTAGACTCTGTGTATTCAGGATGGAGAGGAATACAATCTACCGGGCATACTTCTTGGCATTGAGGCTTATCAAAATGTCCAACACATTCCGTACATAACTGTGGATTAATTTCGTAAATGTTAACCCCCTGATAAATTGCATTATTTGGACATTCAGGCTCACATACATCACAGTTAATACATTCGTCCGTAATCATTAATGCCATGATTAACGTCCAGTTTTTTTCATAGCATCCTTGACGATTGGAGATACAAATTGCTCTATATTCCCACCTAAGGTAGCGACTTCTCTAACTAAGCTCGAAGATACAAAAGTAAATTGCTCAGAAGGTGTTAAAAAAAGCGTTTCAACATTTGGATATAATTTACGATTCATGCCTGCTAATTGAAACTCATATTCAAAATCAGAAACAGCTCTGAGCCCTCTAATAACAACTTGAGCATTTTGTGCTTCAACAAAGTCCATTAAAAGTCCATTAAAACCAATAACTTCAATTTCTTTGTACTCTTTAAATACAGCCTTCACTAAGCCTACTCTTTCCTCAAAAGAGAAAAAGCATTGTTTACTTGAATTGGAAGCGACAGCCACAATAACTTTATCGAAAATTCTTGTGGCACGATGAGCAATATTTTCGTGACCTAATGTAATAGGGTCAAACGTTCCTGGATAGATAGCAATAGCTAGGTTAGATTGAGTCATTATTTTTTAATGTAACTAGATGGTAATAGACATTGCCTGCTTTTCTTTTTTTTATTATTTTAAATAAACTATATTCATTTAAGCTCACTTCTGATTCAAAGTATATTAGCCCATCCGCCGTTAAATGGTTAGCTAATTGAGGAAATAATTTACCTTCCCAGCCCTCATTAAAAGGTGGATCGCAGAAAATAATATCGAACTTAGTATTATTCTTCTCAAGAAACATCAGCGCATCCGTGAGCAGAAGAGACGCTCGGTCAGCTTGTAGAAGTTTTTTATTTTCTTGAATTGTTTTAAAAACCTGAGGGGATTTTTCAACCATAACTACATTTAGAGCGCCTCTGGAAAGAGATTCAAAGCCGATGACACCGGAGCCCGAAAAGAGATCTAAACAAACTTTACCGGTTAAATCCTGTTCTAACCAATTAAATAGAGTTTCTCTAACTCTGCCTGGGGTAGGCCGCAGTCCTGGAGAATCAATAAAAGAAATATTTTTTCTTTTCCACTCTCCGCCAATAATTTTGACTTGATTTTTTACTGTCTTCAAAAACTATTCTGCACCAACAATTATGGTCGTAAGTTTATTAGGATCAATTTTATTTTTAAATGTTGTCTTTATTTGGCTAGTAGTAACTTTATTAATTTCTTGTATGTAAGTATCGATATAAGAAATAGGTAGGTTATAGAAAGCAATCATACTTAGATAATCAACAATTTTTGCATTGCTATCTAACCTTAAAGGGAATCCCCCGACCAAATTTTGTTTAGCAGCAATAAGTTCTTTTTCAGTAGGCCCATCATCGATAAATTTTTTAATCGTGCTATTTACAATAGTAAGCGCTTCATCTGCTTGTTCTTTTTTAGTTTGCAACCCAATTTCAAGGGGGCCTTCAGCGTAGAGAGGCATAAAGTAACTATAGACACTATAAACTAGTCCTTTTTTTTCTCTGACCTCTTCAGTTAGCCTTGATACAAAACCACCACCTCCTAAAATATAATTACCAACATAAAGAGGAAAATAATCTTTATCTCCGCGCTTTAATGCAGGCATGCCCATCAAAATATGCGCCTGTTTTGCAGGATGTTGTATTTTTTTAACGCCAACGTAATTTGAGGCTGTTACAGCACTGATTTTATGTTTTGCATTTCCTTGAGGCAATCCTTGGCTGATTGATTCACTTATTTTTTTAGCTTCATCAATATTAAGATCGCCAACAATTACAATAGAAGCTTCGGATGATAAATAATAGTTTTTATAGAACTGTTTCAAATCTTCTTGATTTAACTTTTGAAGCGTCTCGATGCTACCTGCTTCATCATGCGCATAGGGATGTTCACCATATATAGATTTCATGAATGCCAAATTAGCAATTGCTTCCGGCTGAGTCATCGCTTGCTTAATGCTTGCAATAAATCTATTTTTTTCTCTGTCTATCACTTGCACTGGAAAATCGGGTGAATGAATTACATTTTTAAAAAGAGTAAGCGCTTTGTCTTTTTGAGAAGAGGAGCTTAGTGTTCTTAATTTAAAATAGGCTCTGTCGAGATCAACATCCCCTTTAATGACTGCTCCAATATCTGAAAATTGATTAGCTAACTTTTCCTCATTTATGCCCCCAGCTCCCAAATTCATAAGGTGACGAGTTAAATTAGCAAGACCTTCTTTGCCAGCAGGATCTTGGGCGCTACCTGCAAAAAAATTTATATTGATATCAAGTATAGGAAGGTCATGATTCTCGACAAAAAAAACTTTTGTCCCTGCTTGTGTATTCCATGTATCAATTTTTAATGCAGCAAAAGAATTTTGCATAAAACATACAAACAAGAAAATAATTTGAATGAATTTAATGAACATGAGGCCGCCCCTTCGGTAAGGTAGCTTCCGACATTGGCTGAGGGTCGAGAATTACTATAGATAATTTATCTCGAGTTAAGTATTTCGTAGCTACATTTTTTATTTGTTCAGAAGTAACGCTATTTACTTTTTCAATATAACCATCACTTAAGTGAAATGAATAACCCATTGTTTCAAGTTGACCAATTTCCATCGCCATCCCGAACATTGAGTCTTTTTGGTATACATCGCTTGCGATGACCATAGATTTAACTCTATCTAATTCTTCCTGGGTTACGCCATCTTTTTTAATTTTCTCAATTTCTTGGAGCAATGCATTTTCAAGCTCATTGATCTTCTTAAAGTCATTTGGAGTGCCCTCTAACTCAAAAAGACTAATTCTTCCTCTGGATGTTGAGTCATATCCAGCGCTCACATTCACTGCCAAACGTTGATTTCTGACAATGTTTTGATTAAGTCTTGATGAACCATTCCCAGCCAGAATATTAGATAACATCTCTAAGGCATAAGGCTCCCAAGATGATTCATTATTGCCCAAAGGATCCATTAGAGTTGGTGCTTGATAACCCATTAATAGATAGGATAATTCACTTGGCGCCTTAATAACCGATCTTCTTTCACCAATTTGTTTAGCCTCAACCTGAGGTTTTCTTTCTGGAATTTTTCGTGCAGGAATTTTTTCAAAATACTTCTTTGCTAAATTAAGCACATCATTAGCTTGAATATCTCCAACTACTACAAGAATTGCATTGTTGGGTGCATACCAGTTTTGATACCATTCTCTCGCATCTTCTACTGTCATGTTTTCTAAATCATTCATCCATCCAACTACGGGCCTGCTATATGGGTGAGATTTAAAAACTGTTGACGCAAATTGTTCTTTTACTTGTGAAGTTGGTTTATCGTCAGTCCTCCATCTTCGCTCCTCCATTACAACCTTAATTTCCTTATCGAATTCTTCCTTAGATAAATTAAGATTTTGCATGCGATCGGCCTCTAACCTGAATGAAAGTTCGAGATTTGATTTCTCAAGCTGCTGGAAATAACAGGTATAGTCGGCGCCTGTAAATGCATTTTCTTTTCCACCTGCCTTTGCGATCAACCTTGAAAACTCACCAGCCTTAATTTTCTTGGTTCCTTTAAACATCATATGCTCGAGAACATGAGCTACTCCAGTTTTCCCATTCACCTCATCAAGACTCCCTGCTCGATACCAAACCTGAGATACAACCACAGGTGAGCGATGATCTTCTCTCACAAAAACTTTTAACCCATTGGAAAGCTTAAATTCTTGAGTTTGTGCTAAGAGCAAACTTGGAAACAACAACAAAAGAAGTAAAATATTTTTTAACAACGCGTCTCGTCCTTGGATGATTTAGCTATTATAATGAATATGAATGTTTCGTAGACTTTTCTTTATCTCATTAAGTTCTTAAAATTTTAAAAAATGTTTGAATTCCTAAAAAAAATCATTAAAAAAGATAGCCCAGAGAAAAAGCCTGCGGTAAAAAAAGAAGTTGTTAAAAAACCAGAGAAGAAGACCTCTGCTGCACCCAAACAAATAGTTACTAAAACACCCAATCTCCCAAAAAAGAAAAAAGCTTTAAAACCTGAGTCCTCAATTAAGCCTCCTCCAAAAGCTTTAAAAAATAAACCTCCCGAGATTAAAGAAGAAAAAGCGCCTCCAAAAGAAGAGAAAAAAGGTGGTTTTTTTGGTTTTGCAGACAAGATAAAGAAGGGTCTTACTAAGACCAGAGAAAAGTTAACAACCGAACTTACCTCTTTATTTACTGGCAAAAAAATTGATGAGGCCCTTTTTGAAGAGTTAGAAACTATATTACTTACTTCTGATGTGGGTATTTCGGCTACCACTTACCTCCTTGATAGCATAAGGGCCTCGATCAAAAAAAATAAGATTGAAAATGCAGATGAGATTAAAGGCTTGCTTAAAGAAAAATTAATCGAACTCTTAACGCCTATTGAAAATCCACTTGTATTAGAAGGCACAAGCCCTTTTGTTATTATGGTAGTTGGGGTTAACGGTGCAGGCAAAACAACCACCATTGGAAAGCTGACTAAAATTTTTCTTGAAGAAAATAAGTCTGTCTTGATTGCTGCAGGCGATACTTTTCGTGCAGCCGCCACAGAACAGCTTGAAGTTTGGGGCGAAAGAAATAATGTACACGTTGTTTCACAAGCTTCCGGTGACCCAAGTGCTGTAATTTTCGATGCAATCAATTCTGCAAAAGCAAAAAATATTGATATTGTTATTGCTGACACAGCAGGAAGATTGCCGACCCAGAAACATTTAATTGATGAAATTACAAAAATTAAACGTGTAATTAATAAATGTCATTTGGAAGCTCCCCATGAAATTCTTCTCGTTTTAGATGCTAATACTGGCCAAAATGCTATCAGTCAGCTCAAAATATTTAATGAAGCCTTAGGAATTACAGGTCTTGCTTTAACTAAGCTTGACGGTACAGCCAAAGGAGGCGTAATTGCAGCTATCGCTAAAGAACAACCTACCCCATTAAGATATGTTGGCGTAGGAGAGTCTATAGATGATCTAAAAGTTTTTAATGCAAAAGAGTATGTTGATGCACTTTTTTAAAATCGGCTTTTATCAATGATCAAATTTGACCAGGTTCATAAAAGATATCCAGGAAATTTAGGGGCATTACAAAATATTACTTTTGAAATTAATGCTGGTGAGCTTGTTTTTGTTACCGGTCCCTCAGGAGCAGGAAAATCAACACTATTAAAATTAATAACGGCCATTGAACCTGCTACTCATGGAACGATTATTTTCGAGAATCAAAATTTGGGCCAAGTAAAAAATGCTTCTATTCCTTACATTAGGAGAAAATTTGGTTTAGTTTTTCAAGACCATAAACTTTTATATGATCGCAATTGTTTTGAAAATATTACGCTAGCATTAGAAATTAACGAAGTAGAGGTCAATGATATCAGAGGTCGTGTTCGGGCAGCATTAGACAAGGTTGGATTACTAAACCGAGAAAAATCAATGCCAATTAGCTTATCAGGTGGCGAACAGCAACGTCTCGCTATTGCGAGAGCTATTGCATGTAGGCCTTCCATTCTTCTTGCAGACGAGCCCACAGGAAATTTAGATAAAAAATATGCAGATGAAATTATGAGTCTCTTTTACAGTTTTCAAGAGCTTGGTGTAACCGTAATTATTGCAACACATGAAATGCCAATAGTTTCAAAAAAACATAAACAACTTTATTTACAAGACGGCAATCTCATAAAAATTACTGAGCAATAAATGAGCTATTTAACTGGTCACTATCAGATGTTTCTTAAAGCGCTTCAGCGAAGTCATGCATCATTACTTTCTACACTTATGATGTTTTTAGTCATAGGCGTTACCTTTATATTACCGAGCATATCTTTTCTTGTAGTGCAAAATTTAAAGTCTATTTCTGAGACCATTCAGCATGAATCACAAATAAGTATTTTTTTAAAAAAAGACACTTCATCCGATGCTAAAAATAAAATTGAAAAAGAATTAAAAAATCGTTCCGAAATTAATAGCTTTCATTTTGTGAAAAAAGAAGAGGCTTGGCCTAAGCTCCAAAAATCGATGGGCTTTAATGATTCAAATAATGGGCTATCTGAAAATCCATTACCTGATGCCTTCTTTATTTCTCCCAATACAGTGAATCCAAATCAAATCGTGGACCTAAAATCATTCATAGAAAAACTTGATGGTGTAGATCAAGTGGTTGTTGATACGGGATGGGTTAAAAAATTGAACTCGGTCCTTCATTTGGCAAATAAAGCTATTCTTTTGGCTTCAGTTTTACTTGCTTCTATGCTTACGGTAGTTATTGGAAATACAATTCGTCTTCAAATGACTTCCCACCATGAAGAAATTGAACTGAGCAAATTAATTGGCGCAACTAATCAATTTATTAGAAGGCCTTTTTTATACAGCGGATTTATTTACGGGCTTGGCGGTGGATTAACTGCTGCCATCGCACTCAAATTAATTGTAATTTTCTTAAATCAAACCGTCATTGAGGTTGAAGCTCTTTATGGAGCTCAATTTAGTATTATTGACTTAAAACCTTTGGAATATTTATTCATCGTAGGCGGCTCGATTTTGATCGCTGTCGCAGCATCTTTCATATCCATTAATCAATCGATTAAGAAATTCTAGCCATATAACCTATTGTATTTATTAGGTTAATTTATTATTTAAGGAACCTTATTAGACTAGCACTCTCTAAGGAAGAGTGCTAAAATTATGTTTAATAATGAAGTTTTTACAAAGGATTTTAAAAAAATGACTTTGGATTTAAGCTTGTCTACATTGGGTTCTATTGATAGCTACGACCGCTATATGCAATCCATCAGAACTATTCCTTCGCTCACTGCGGAAGAAGAGATGGCTCTTGGCATGCGCCTTAAAAAATCAAACGATCTCGAGGCTGCGAAAACCCTCATTTTGTCGCACTTAAAATTAGTAGCTAAAGTAGCTAAAGGCTATTCTGGTTACGGGCTTCCTCAATCAGACTTAGTTCAAGAAGGCAATATAGGCCTAATGAAAGCTGTAAAAAGATTTGATCCCGAAAGGGGTGTAAGGCTTGTATCTTTTGCAATCTACTGGATTAAAGCTGAAATTCAAGAATACATTGTTAAAAACTGGCGTTTAGTTAAAACAGCCACTACAAAAGCACAGCGTAAGTTGTTTTTTAATCTACGAAGCATGAAAAAAACTCTTCAACCGCTTAAATCCGATGAGATTAATTCGATCGCAAAAGAGCTTAATGTGAAGCCTGAAGATGTGCGCGAAATGGAATATCGCTTTAATGGCAATGAAATATCATTAGATTATGGATCTGAAGAATCAGAAGATGATGTTTATAGACCCATCGCTTACCTAAAAGATGAGGCGCCTGAACCATCAGAACAAATGGAAATAGACCAATCTGAAAGTAATAGTCTGTCTACCCTTAAAACAGCGCTTTTATCGCTCGATGAAAGAAGTCGTCTTATTTTAGAAGAAAGATGGCTTAAAGATAAAGATGCCTCAACTCTTCACGAACTTGCGGATAAGCTTGGCGTGTCTGCTGAAAGAATTAGACAGATCGAACAATCAGCAATGAAAAAAATTAAATCATTACTACAATCTTCTATTCATTAATCATTTAATTTTTACCAAAAAAGCCAATAGAACTCCGATAATATAGTTTTTTTAGGCTTCCTCATAAAGTGACAACAAGTAACGCTAAAATATACCCTTTAGAAATTAAGCTTCATCAGTCGTCTAATCTGTTAGAAATTAAATTTAACAATCTAACCGAATGCATGCTTTCATGCGAATTTCTAAGAGTGCATTCTCCGTCCGCTGAGGTAAGAGGTCACGGGCCAGGGCAAGAAACACTTCAAGTACAAAAAGAAAATGTCACCATTGAAAATATTGAGCCCATCGGCCAGTACGCAATTAAATTAATATTTTCAGACGGCCATAATACAGGCATATATACCTGGGATTATCTTTATGAACTTGCTGCAACTTATGATGCGCTCTGGGAAGAGTATTTAAGAAAATTATCTCTAGCGGGTATTCAAAGAACAAAAACGCATGCCTAATAAAAAAACACATTTTGGCTATAGTGAAGTAGATGAAACGGAAAAAGCTAGCAAGGTAGCCTCTGTTTTTCATTCTGTGGCATCAAATTATGATCTGATGAATGATCTGATGTCATTTGGAATGCATCATATTTGGAAAAAATTTCTTGTAAATACTTCTAACGTAAAGAAAAATGCACGGATTCTTGATATTGCAGGTGGAACAGCTGACTTGTCTATTCTTCTTGCAAAAAAAATAGGGGTGCAATCATCTGATTTTAAAGGGCAGATGATACATTCTGATATTAATTTATCCATGCTAAACATTGGACGCGATAAATTAATTGATCAAGGTATTTTTATACCTTCTATATTATGCGATGCGGAATCACTCCCCTTTCCTGATAATTATTTCGACTGCGTCACAATAGGCTTTGGTATTCGTAATATGACCGACAAAAAAAGAGCATTAAAAGAAATTTATCGCGTCTTATCTCCTGGTGGAAAAATTTTGATCCTAGAATTTTCAAAAGTTTGGAAGCCACTGCAGTTTTTTTATGATCAATTTTCTTTTAAATTACTGCCAAAATTAGGTAAGTTATTTGCTAAAGATGAATCAAGTTATCAATACCTCGTCGAATCGATAAGAATGCATCCTGATCAAGAATCATTAAAAACTATGATGGAAGCAGAGTCTTTTTTAAAAGTGGAATATCTGAATTTGTCTTCGGGTGTAGTTGCTATACATATGGGATATAAATTTTGATCATTGACACAATTAAAACAAAACTCACTAACCATTTATTTCAACAAAATGAGTGGTTAAAAAAAGGTCTTACCAAGCATAGATCAAAATCTATTTTATTTAATGTAGGGCCCATTCATTACGCATTAATAATTAATGAGAGCGGCCTCCCAGAATATAGAGATCAAATCGATACTTATGATGCAGAAATTAAATTATCTATATCCTCAGCAATTGAACTTATGCGTGGAAATAAAAAAACTTACATTGAAATTAAAGGTGATATCGAGTTTGCCACGCTAATGAGTAACTTATTAAGAGATGTTGAGTGGGATTATGAAGATGATTTGAGTGAGATGATTGGAGATATTCCAGCATACCATCTCGTAAAACTTGCGAAAAAAGTAGTAACTTCAACAAAAGAGACATCATTTAATATTGCAGACACATTTAAAGAGTACTGGCTCGAAGAGAAGCCAATGATTGCTAAGAAAAGACTAGTAGAACAATTTAATAATGAAGTTGACCGTTTGCGATTTGACGTGGATCGTTTAGAACTTAGGCTTAAAAAGCTATGAAGTACTTTAGATTAATTTATATACTTTATATACTTATTAAGTATCGCCTCGAGGAGTTCATCACATTCAATCGACAACTGAATGTTTTTGCCTATTCTATCTCGATACTATTTTTCTTTAGATCAGCCAAAGAAAATAGAGGTACAAGACTTAGGCTTGCGCTCGAAGAATTAGGTCCAATTTTTGTTAAATTTGGTCAAATGTTATCCACCAGAAGAGATCTCATTCCTTTAGATATTGCAGATGAGCTAGCTAAACTTCAGGATCAAGTGCCCCCCTTTCCGTATAAGAATGTTGAAAAAATTATTACAGCTTCATATGGTATGTCGCCAGATAAAATTTTTAAAACGTTTGACCAAACCCCTATAGCAAGTGCATCAGTTGCCCAAGTTCACTTTGCAACGCTTCATGACGGAAAAGATGTTGCAGTCAAAATATTAAGACCTAATATTAAGCGCGTGATTAATAAAGATATAAATTTACTTTATCTCATTGCTTTCATGCTTGAATTGACATGGTCAGATGGCAAACGACTAAGGCCAAGAGAGGTTGTAGCTGAGTTTTCAAAACATGTTCAATGTGAATTAAATCTAATGTTAGATGCAGCAAATTGCAGTCGCTTAGGTGAAAATTTTAAAGATAAAAAACTGCTTATCGTGCCAGAAGTTTATTGGGATTACTGTAATGAAGATGTCATGGTCATGGAAAGAATGTACGGAACACCTATAAGCCACATCGAAATCCTTCGCAAGAAAAAAATCGATATTAAGCAACTCGCACGCAACGGGGTAGAAATATTCTTTACGCAGGTATTTAGGGATAGTTTTTTTCATGCAGATATGCACCCTGGCAATATTCAGGTTGCTGATGATGGTCGCTATATTGCAATGGATTTTGGTATCATGGGGTCTCTTAGTGAGAATGATAAAAATTATCTAGCACGTAATTTTTTAGCCTTTTTTAAACGTGATTACCATGACGTAGCACTTGCTCATATCGAATCGGGCTGGGTTCCTAGGAATACTTCTTTAGATGAATTTGAAAATGCAATACGATCAGTATGTGAGCCGATTTTTAATAAGCCTTTGAAGGAAATATCATTTGGTCGCCTTCTTATCAGGTTATTTCAAACATCGAGACGATTTAATATGGAAATCCAGCCTCAGCTTACCATGCTTCAAAAGACACTTTTAAATGTTGAGGGTCTTGGTCGAAACCTAGATCCTGATTTAGACTTATGGAAAACAGCCGCTCCATTTTTGAAAAAATATATGTCAGAACAAAAAGGTATTAAACATATTTTAAAGAGTTTAAAAAATGAACTCCCACATTGGCTTCATTTAACGCCACAATTGCCAAGACTTATTCATGAGTTTCTCGAACAAAAAAAACATGAAAATATAAATGCATTTAACCAAGATGACATTAATCACCTATTAAAAACGCAAAAAAAACAGAATCGCTGGTTTAAAATTGCTATTGCTTTAATTGGATTTACTTTGTTGCTAAATTTAACAATCTTGTTTTGTTTTATTAAATAAATTTAGGAAGTTTTGATTTGCTTATTTGGTTTGTCTCTCTCTATCTTTTAGTCACAATTGGGATTGGTATTTTTGTATCCTCCCGCGTTAAAAATACGAAAGACTATGCTGTAGCCGGAAGGCACCTGCCACTCCCTATCGTGACTGCAACCGTTTTTGCAACTTGGTTTGGAGCAGAAGCAATTTTTGGTGTGTCGTCTACTTTTGTTAAAGAAGGCTTAAATGGGGTTGTGGCTGACCCTTTTGGGTCAAGCCTTTGTTTGGTTATTGCTGGTATTTTCTTTTCTTCTAAATTATATAAATTAAATATTATTACTTTGGGAGACTTTTACAGGGCGAGATACAACAGAACTATTGAGGTATTAACAACTATCGCAATTGTCATCTCATACTTGGGATGGGTAGCGGCACAGATTAAAGCGCTTGGATTAATATTTAACCTTATTACACATCAATATATTAGCGAAGAACTGGGCATGGTTATTGGGATATTAATTGTGCTGACTTTCACTACCTTTGGCGGCATGTTATCTGTAGCCATATTAGATTTTATCCAAATGATCGTAGTTATTGGTGGGCTTCTATATATTGCATATGCTATTTCTCATTTAACAGGGGGGGTTGCCCCGGTTATTGAAAGTGCCTCTATAAATCATAAGTTAGACTTTTTCCCAAAAGGTAATATTTGGACATGGATAACTTTTTTGGGTACATGGATTACTATGATGCTGGGGTCGGTTCCTCAACAAGACGTTTTTCAACGCGTAACATCGGCTAAAACTGCCAAAATTGCGTTATACGGCTCGATACTTGGCGCTTCAATTTATTTTATATTTACGTTTGTACCAATGTTTATTGCATATTCGGCAACTTTAATTGATGCTGAATATTTTAACGGACTCGTCAATACAAACTCACAGCATGTCTTGCCCATGCTTGTGCTTAACTATATGCCACTCTTTGCACAAGTGATATTTTTTGGAGCTGTTCTATCAGCAATAATGAGTTGCTCTTCAGCAACGCTTCTAGCGCCATCTATTTCTTTTGCAGAAAATATTGTTAAAGGTTATTTTCCGAAAATCAGCGACAAACATTTACTCAAAATTATGAGAATTACCCTCGTCTGTTTTTCTGCTATTGTCTTGCTATATGCCCTTAGTTCAAATCTTTCCATTTTTGGGATGGTTGAATCAGCCTATAAAATTACCTTAGCAGGTGCTTTTGTGCCTCTCGTATTTGGTGCATTTTGGAAAAAAGCTAATAGCCAAGGGGCTTTAATGGCCATTATTGGCGGTATAGGTTCGTGGTTATTCGTAGAAGTATTTTTAGGTGATAGTGCGCTGATTCCTGCTCAACTAATTGGCTTGGGTAATAGTATTATTGGGATGATTGTAGGGTCCTTATTACCGAAGATTATCAAAGAAACAAATAAGCTTAATATTAATTAGTTCTGACACTTAATACAGAAGAAACTTGAGCGCTGTCCAATTTTTATGTTTTCAATAATTGACTTGCACTTTCGGCAAGGCTTACCTTTCATTCCATAAACATTATAAGTCTGCTGAAAATAACCAGACTGTCCATTAACGTTATAAAAATCTTTAAGAGAACTTCCGCCTAGTTCAATTGCTTTTATTAATGTAGCTTTAATATGTTTAACGATCTTTGTGCATTCGTCCAGTGAAGTGTCTTTACCTAATTTACTGGGAATCACTCCAGCTTTAAATAATGATTCACTTGCATATATATTACCAACGCCAACAACGATATGACTATCCATGATGATATTTTTAATAGGTGATTTTTTATTCTGCGCTTTTGAAAATAAATAATCTCCAGTAAATAAACTTTCTAATGGTTCAGGACCTAACCTAGAAATTAAAAAATGATCTTTAATATCTTTATCTATCCAGAATATAGATCCAAATCTTCTTGGGTCTGTATACCTCAAAATATTTTTTGAATTATGAAACGTGATATCAACATGATCATGCTTTTTAGGAGGTATCTCTTTGTCTAAGATTTCAAGCCGTCCTGACATGCCTAGATGAATCATGAGGGTGCCTTTTTCAAATTGAACAAGAATATATTTCGCGCGTCTTTTTATGAAGAGTATTTTCTGGTTAGGAAGTGTTTTCTTTAAGTGCGATGGAATTGGCCATCTTAAAGATGGATTCCTGATAATAATATTTGAAATAGACTTTTGAAGAATGGGTTTTAGACCGATACAGGTGATCTCAACCTCTGGAAGTTCAGGCATAAAAGAATTTATTTATTAGAATGTTCGACGGGAGGATTCAGCATAGTAAATCCAATATCACTCCCAAAGTGGTACAGTAAACCTTCATCTACTCTATAGAGTTGCGTCTCCGGTGATTCCTGGACACGTAAAAATGTAATCTTTTTCCCATCTGTCGTATGGATATCAAAACTCTTATATGGGATCCTTAAATCAATGGCGAATTTTTCAACCGACTTTGCTGGATTTTTAACCCATGTCATATCAAACCATTCAGCCATATCGCTTTGTTTAAGTTGATTGCCTTCGTTTGCAGACCATTCGTTATTATTGCGCGTGACTTTTAATTTTTTAGATTTCCATTGTTCAAGACGAGAAAAATCGAAATCCTTAATTTGTTCTGACTTGCTTAAGGGAGACTTATCAATGAGCTCAATTGGCTGCGTAGATGCAGATTCAGAATAAGAACCGCTAATAAGGTACACATTGTCTTTATACAAAAGGTATTGGTCTTCTGTTACAGAGTTGTATGTGCCAAAAATAAACTCCTCTTCCACCCCCTTATGAATTAATTTTAAATTCATAGTAGGTTTATCTAAGCCATATTTTGCTAGATCGTTTGAAGGCAATTTTTCGCTACTTGATGTTGCTACGATGGATATTATTTTTTGCACTGAAAATTGGTCTGCTCTACCTTTTATAGGCTCAACCATATCCCATGACTCGGTAGATTTTTTAAAAATCACAGAAGCTCTAGATGGAAAATCTACCTTTATAGAGTCAAAATCGCTCAAATTAAAAGTGCTAATTGAAAATTGTTTGGTTTGCTTTATTTTTGAAGGCTTTAGAAATAAAAAGAGTGATATCGATAAAACCATCACTAACAAGATAATATTAATTAGCCAACGATTTTTCATAATTACAAACTAAGCTTTTCTTCGTTTGAACCAAAACAGTATACCTACAACAAAAAAACCAATCGGTATGAAGTATTGAAAACTATGGAATATGGTCCAGGCAATAATGAATGAAATTTTGTTATCAGGAATAGTGACATTGACATCTTTTAATGGCATGGGCTGTATAGAAATTAAATTATCATCGCCTGATAGCCAGTTAATCATGTTGATACCGAGATCTAAATTGCCACCATTTATAATAAATGTATTAGATAAGAAGTTACCATTACCCACTACAACCACTCTTTGGCCCTTTTTTCCATAAACTCTTTGAAGTGCAACTGCTATATTAATTGGGCCAGGCTTATCTTTGCTTTTATCGAAAGTAGGTTTTTGATTTGCCATTACCTGAGTAGACTCCAGCCATCCGTTGGGCGATACCTCTATCAATTTACTAACTTCCCAACCATTATCTAATGTTCCTTTAGCATTAACTTCGTGTGCATTAGAAAATCGAGTTCCTAGCATAAAGTTTTTAGTAATAGCGTGCTCACCATAAGAAGAAGCATAAGCAATATTTTCATTACTCCCCTCACTCCTATCTGCTGGATCTATAACTTGTCCGCTTGAAACGCTTAGTCCAAGATAGGTAGCAATTTCATCTAGGCCATGAAAGTTATTATCATCAAGAAGCCAAAGTAAATTTCCGCCTGACTCTAAGAATTTTTTAATTTTTTTTGCTTCAATTGGAGAAATATTTTTTTGCGGGCTTGCAATCACTAACATCGAACCATTCAAAGGAACTTCTGGCTCAATAGTTAAATTTAAATTAGCGAATTTCAAACCTTTAGATTCTAATTGCTTACCAAATTCACCTACGTCATTATTCTTCAGACCAATTAAGTTTCTTTCACCATGTCCATCTAAATACATAACTGCCTGTTGGCTTGTTCTTGATAAGCGCATAAAAAGATTTGTCATCTCTTGTTCTGCAAAAGGAGGTTTAATATGCTCAGATCTTTTTTGATATTCAACCACAACTTCGCCGTCTTCTTTAATACCGTTTTCCTGGGCTAATTTTGGTTCTTTTATTGGGCTAATAAATTTAACATTGATATCAGGTTTCGTTCTCTGATATCTGGCCATAAAATTAATAATGCCCTGCCTAAATGTGTCACCGTTATTCACGTCATCTTCCGAAGCGAAGACAGTTAATGTTATTGGGCCTTGCATTTGCTTCAATACATTAATACTTCCGGTTGTTAATGTATTTCTATTAGCTTGGGTTATATCTTTAGCAAACTTGTATTGATTTGCAACAAATCCTAATAAAAATATTAAGGCTATGAATAAAACTACAAAAAAACTATTTTGTATAAGAATCTGTAATCTTAATTTTGGATTAACTTTCATAATTATCCACGAAGCCTTTCTGCATCAAGACGTCTTATAGTTAATGTTAAGAATGTTGAAATGAATAAAAAGAAATATATTAAATCCGAGGTATCAATCATTCCCCTTGAAAAGCTTTGGAAGTGTTTCATTAAGGATACGTATGCAAACCAGTGATTAGGATCACTCGCAAACATACTTTCAAGAAAAATTAATGCAAATAATGAGATAAAACTTAGTATTGCAGCAATAATAGGCTGTTTTGTTAAGCTTGAAAAATAAATACCTAAAGCAGAAAAGCTTCCTAAAAGAAGCCAAAGACCAAATGAATTTGCGATTAAATACCCAAAATCTATATCCGACCAAATATTAAGCGTTATGAGCATCATAAAAATATAAACAATAAGAATGCTTAAGAAAATAATCAATCCGACAAATTTACCTAAAACAATTTCAGTTAACGAAATGGGTGCGCTAAATAAAAATGGCAATGTTTGATTGCGTCTCTCTTCGCTAATAAGACGCATAGTCAAAAGTGGAACAGCGAAAAGCATAATATAGCGCGCTATGCCAAAAACTGTCTGACCTACAAAAATTGTAACTCCAACTCTTTCAGCAGGTCGAACTGCACCCGACATCACTTCAAAGTATTTATTTACTCCGGTCAGATAAAAATTACCAAGCAAAGCCATAAGAAGGGCCAATATAGTCCACCCCATTGGTGAAGCAAATAAACTTTTAAGCTCTTTTCTTGCGATATTTAAAATCATTTTAGCGATCACTCATATTCATTTAATTTGTTTGTTTCTTTTCAGTTAATTGCACAAAAACATCTTCTAGGCTCGTTTGATCAGGAGCTATTTGATAAAGCCCCCAGCGATTTTTTACCGATAACCTCACGATAGCATCTGCTGGAGACTGTTTATTTTTAAAGTGAATGCGATACATACGATCTTCTGCTTTTTCAACTTTAATAACACCTTCAATATCTTTAAGTGCTGAGACTGTAGGTGCTTTTGCAAAGCCCACCATAAGCTTATTGCCTTGCCGATGCTGTTTTAATTCATCAATTGACCCATGAAATACTAAATTACCTTTATCGATAATTTGAACACGATCACATACCATTTCAACTTCAGGAAGAATATGTGTAGATAAAATTACGCTATGTTTTTGACCTATTTCTCTAATAAGTGACCTAATTTCTCTAATTTGAATCGGATCAAGTCCTACTGTAGGCTCATCAAGAATTACAACTAAAGGATTATGAATAATTGCTTGAGCAATTGCTACGCGTTGCTGATAGCCATTAGATAAGTTTTCAATTAATCGCTTGCTCATATGGCTTAGGCCACATTTTTGTTTGGCAATTTCTACAGCTTTTTTAATTTGTTTACTAGGTACCTTATGAAGACGGGCAGCAATGGTTAAAAATTCATCCACCGTAAGTTCCTTATATATGGGACGCATCTCAGGCAAATACCCTATTAATGCTTTTGCTTCCTTAGGATTTTCAATCATATCAATGCCACAAATTTTTACGGTACCGATCGAGGGGGCTAAATTTCCCGTAAGCATTCGCATTGTGGTCGACTTACCGGCTCCATTAGGTCCAAGAAAGCCTAGAACCTCACCTTTTTCTAGTTGAAAACTTACATTTTTAACGGCCTCGCGACCCCCAAAAAGGCGCGTCAGCTCAATAGCTTCTAAGGTTAAATTTGACATAGATGTTTTTTTGAATTTTTATTGAAAAAATGAATCATAGATTATACATATTAAAATATCTTGTTTTGCTTTATTAAGCCCCGGATCATTGCTGACAGCTATTTGTCAAATTAGTTTAAACTATTGTGGAAATCAAATCTCAGGAATCTTTATGCATCTGCTTAGAATATTTACACTTATTACCATTCTCCTGTTTAGTATTTTAGCTAATGCAAAGCCAGGCACATCAAGTTCTGCTAATAATTATACCAATCCTGATCTTGTTTTTAGGCTCTTATTAGCTGAAATTGCATCTCAACGCGGGGAGCTTAATCTTGCCAGCGAACTTTTTTTGGATTTAGCCAAGCAAACTGATAACGCTCTATTAGCTGAACGCGCAACAAAAATTACTGGCTACACAAGAAATGCTGCTTTAGCTTTGGAGGCTTCCAAGGTATGGAATGAGCTTAATAAAGATTCTATTGATGCTCAACAAGCCTTAAGTGAAATACTTATAGCCAACAATAAACTTAACGAAGCAAAGTCAGTTTTACAAAAGTTACTCCTCAAAGAAAAAACAAGGGCGAGTGGCTTTTTGTACTTGAATAGCATGCTTTCTCGAGTGCCAGATAAGAAAGCTGTATTGACTTTAGTAACCGAGCTTGCTCAACCTTATCCCAAACTAGCAGAGGCACATTTTGCGGTCGTGCATGCAGCTTGGATTGGTAAAGATCAAAAAGTGTATGAAAAAGAATTGGCTGCTATCAATCAAATTAAACCGGAATGGGAGATGCCAGTCTTATTTAAAGGGCAAATCTTGGCTCAAGAAAGTCCAGAAAATGCCCTTAATTTCTATAGTGGTTTCTTAAGTAAATATCCAAAATCAAACGATGTAAGACTCGAATATGCAAAGCTTCTAACAAATGGTCGCAAATTTAATGAAGCTAAAAATGAATTTATTAAACTTGTAAATACAGCAAATAGTTCTGCGGAGGTTACACTTGCTGTGGGTTTGTTATCAGTTGAGCTTGAAGATTACGATCTTGCTGAAAAGTATTTTTTACAAAGCCTTAAAAGAAACCCAAAAGACAAAGATCAAGTCTTTATCTACCTTGCAAAAATTGCAGACAAAAAGAATCTGACTGATGCGGCAATTGCTTGGCTTAATAAAGTAGGCAATGGAAATCATTTTATTGAATCAAAATTAATTACAGCAGAAATCATTGCAAAAAAAGAATCCGTCGATAAAGCATTGGAATTTTTAAGTACAATAAAATCTAATTCGGCAGATGAAAAATTAAGTGTCGTTCAATTAAAAACATCTTTACTCACTCGATTTAACCGCCACCAAGAAGCGTTTCAGCTCATGCAGAGTGAGGCGCCTAACTTTGCTAAATCTGCTGAATTCAAATTTGATTATGCACTCCTCGCGGATAAGTTAAATAAATATGACTTAATGGAAAATCTTTTAAGGGAAGCTATCAAGATTAAACCTGACTACGCTGTAGCTTATAATGCACTGGGCTATTCATTTGCTGATAGAAACATTCATTTAGAAGATGCAAGAAAATATATTGAGGTTGCTTTATCGATATCACCTAATAATCATTATATTTTAGATAGTATGGGTTGGTTGTATTTCAGACTTGGCAAATTAGATTCTGCTCTTTCTTTCATTCAGAAAGCCTATGATATTCAAGCGGACCCAGAGATCGCAGCACATCTTAGTGAAATTTTGTGGGCCCAAGGAAAAAAGAAAGAAGCTAGCGATGTTCTAGAATTATCACTTCAATCATTTCCCGATAATGAAGTTCTGAAAGAAACGTTTAAAAGATTACGTTAACTCTTACAGAGCTTTTATTTAATTGAATTTTTCTAGCGCCTCCCTTCTTGTTGTAGTATTTTTTTTCTCAGGCTGCACAACATTGAATGATCCATTTGAGATATTTAGATCTCATTCTCCTGCAATTGAAACCTCGCAAGCCATTGACGAAAATCGTTTTATAGAGAAATTTTCCATAAAAGCTAAATTTTCTTACTCTATCGATTCTAAAGGAGGCTCAGGCCGTCTCATTTGGCACTATGAAAATAATCAAGATGAGATTGATATCTTTTCGCCCTTTAATACCCAAGTTGCAAAAATTATTTACTCATCTCATGATAAACGCATCATTGATGCCAATGGAAAAATACTATCAGGTGATGACTTTGATCGCTATATACAGTCTTTATTTGGTAAGAATATTTCACCAGATCTTTTTAGAAATCTGATTACAAATCACGTTGATCGAATTAAAAATTTACGTAAAGATGAAAATCAACTTAATCGTGCAACTCATTTTTATAATGATGAGTGGAATATTTTAATTAATGCTTTCAAAACTCAGGATGGCTATACCGTTCCCTCTAAAATATCAATTACTCAAGGTACATTTAATTTTAATTTTATCGTAGAAGAGATTATTAACATTGCAGGCAAATGAACTTAAAGAAAATGGTTATCAAGAATTTTTGGCGCCAGCAAAGTTAAACTTATTTCTTCATGTAATAAATAAGAGACTTGATGGTTATCACAATATTCAAACAGTCTTTCAGCTCATCGATCTTTATGACAATCTTTTTATAAAGACAAACGAGTCTGGGTTGATACGTCGCACTTCTCATCACCCTAACATTCAAGAAAGTGATGATTTAACCATTAAAGCTGCTCACTTATTAAAGCCATTTGCAAACAAGCAATCAGGTGCAGATATCTTCATTAAAAAAACTATCCCGATGGGCGGTGGTCTTGGAGGAGGAAGCTCAGATGCTGCAACTGTACTTATTGCCCTCAATGCTCTATGGGATTGCCAATTGACTCAGCAAGAATTACAAGAATTAGCTCTTAAGCTAGGGGCGGACGTTCCATTCTTTATTTTTGGTCAAAATGCTTGGGCTGAAGGTATAGGTGAAAAGCTCACCCCTTTCCAGACCACACCGCAAGATTACCTTGTCATAGCGCCTAGGGAGACGGTTTCCACGAGAGAGGTTTTTGAGTCACTTGAATTGACAAAAGACCGGATTCCATTGAAAATAGCAGGCTTTTCCAATGAATTAGACCCTAAAAATTTGGTCAACGATTTGGAAAAAGGAGTCTTAAAAGAATTTAAAGGAATTACCCTTGTTTTTGACTGGTTAAACCAGTTTGGCCACGCAAAAATGACGGGCTCAGGATCATGTTTTTTTATCTCTTTAAGTTCGGTAGATGAAGGTAAAAAAATAGCAGAGAAAAGGCCAGAACATACACTAGGCTTTGTAGTTAAAGGATTAAATAACCACCCTCATTTTAATTTAATGTTGGGAACAGAATAATAGGGGAGTCGCCAAGCTGGTTAAGGCACTGGATTTTGATTCCAGCATGCGAAGGTTCGAATCCTTCCTCCCCTGCCATTTTTTGAGACTGACCATTCATAACTAGGACCGAGACTTTGGACAATAACAGCGTCATGATATTCACGGGCAATGCCAATCCTATTCTTGCTGAGCAAGTTGCAGAGAATCTTGGTATGCACCTTGGTCGCGCTGACGTAGGGCGTTTCAGTGATGGGGAAATCATGGTTGAGCTCCTTGAAAATGTTCGTGGTAGAGATGTATTTGTGCTTCAGTCTACAAGCCATCCAACCAACGATAACTTAATGGAAATTATGGTGATTGTAGATGCCTTAAGAAGATCATCTGCATCGAGAATTACAGCAGCCATCCCTTATCTCGGGTACTCAAGGCAGGACAGAAGACCAAGATCAGCGCGGGTTGCGATTACAGCTAAAGTTGTAGCTAATATGCTTACAAGTGTTGGTGTGAATAGATTGCTTACTATGGATCTTCACTCTGACCAAATTCAGGGGTTTTTTGATATCCCTGTTGATAACATATACGCAACACCTGTGCTGCTTAAAGATTTGCTTGAACAAAAGCATGAAAATCTTGTAGTAGTGTCTCCTGATGTTGGCGGTGTTGTTAGAGCAAGAGCGTGCGCTAAACAATTAGGGTCAGATCTTGCAATCATAGATAAACGTAGACCAAAGCCAAATGTGTCTAAAGTAATGAATATTATTGGTGAAGTAGAAAATAGAACCTGCGTTATTATTGATGACATGGTCGACACTGCAAATACACTTTGCGAAGCTGCCGCTGCTTTAAAAAAGAATGGCGCTATTAAAGTGGTGGCTTATGCGACACACCCAATTCTTTCGGGAGACGCAGCAAAAATTATTACTGAGTCAGCATTAGATGAATTAGTTGTAACAAATACAATTCCACTTAATAAAGTGGCAATGGCATGCAAAAAAATTAGGCAACTAAGTGTTGCTGAACTCTTAGCAGAAACGATTCGTCGTATCAGCCAAGGTGATTCCGTAAGTTCTCTTTTTATGGAATAAAGAATTTGGTCATATTGACCAAGAAACTGCTGCAGTCTGGTCGCGGAATGCAGATTTAATTTAAGGAGTGGTAAATGAAAATCGAAATTAACGCAACAAAACGTGGTGTGAAAGGTACGGGTGCGAGCCGCCGTCTTCGCCACGCTGGAAGTGTTCCTGGAATCTTATATGGTGGAGGCAAAGACCCTATCTCATTAGACCTAGAGCATAAATCTTTATTTTTACAATTTAGACATGAAGCATTTCATGCATCTATCTTAACGCTCAATTTAGAAGGCTCTAAAGAGTCTGTTTTGTTAAGAGATTATCAAATGCATCCTGTAAGAAACACAATTCAGCATATTGATTTTCAACGTGTCAATGAAAATGAAAAAATTCATGTGAAAGTACCGTTCCACTTTATTAATGCTGAAGTATCACCAGGCGTTAAACTTAACGGCGGTATTGTGTCTCACATCATGACTGAAGCAAATATCTCATGTTTACCAAAAAATCTTCCTGAGTTTATTGAAGTTGATTTGGCGACACTTGATATCGGCCAATCAATTCACTTGTCAGAAATTAAAATGGGCGAAGGCGTAGAATTCGTTCAACTTTCGCATGGTAACGATGCAGCAGTGGCATCTGTATCTAAACCAAGAGCAATAGTTGAAGAAGTTGTAGCTAAACCAGCTGAAGGCGCTGCAGATGCTGCCGCTCCAGCAGCTGAAGGCGCTAAGGCAGCTGATGCAGCTCCAGCTGACGAAGCTAAATCAGACAAAGCTAAGTAATTTAACTTTTGATATGAATAAGGCGCACTTAATTTAAAAAAAGTGCGCCTTATTTTTTCATATGAACCAAATTAAATTATTTGTAGGCCTTGGAAATCCTGGCGAAAAATACTCAGATACTAGACATAATGCAGGTTTTTGGTGGATTGATCTCGTGGCTCATCACCATAATATCAAGTTACAAAATAGCGATAAGTTTTCTTCAAGTATTGGAAAATTATCCAATGCAGATGAAATTTATTTTGCTAAGCCTAGCACTTACATGAATGATAGTGGAAAAGCGCTTGCAGCAATTTCAAAGTTTTATAAGATAAATCCAAATGAAATCTTAGTCATTCACGACGACCTTGATATTGACGTCGGTCAAGCCAAGCTAAAATTTGGCGGAAGTCATGGCGGTCACAATGGGCTTAAAAGTATATTTGCATGCATCGGCTCTCAAGATTTTTGGAGGTTAAAAATTGGTATTAGTCATCCAGGAGAGAAGCATTTAGTCGTTGATTATGTTTTAAAAAATCCTTCATCTAAAGAGAGAAGTCTCATCGATGAATCTATAGAAGCAAGCAGTAAACTTTTTAATGAAATTGCATCAGGTCAATTTGAAAAAGCTATGCTCAATCTTCACACTAACAAATAAAGAAAATAAATTATGAAATGTGGCATTGTCGGATTACCTAACGTCGGAAAATCAACGCTATTCAATGCGATTACTAAGGCAAGTATAGCCGCGGAAAATTACCCCTTCTGTACCATCGAGCCCAATATTGGGATTGTAGAAGTTCCAGACCTTAGAATCGAAAAGCTAATAGCAATAGTTAATCCAGAAAAAACCCAGCCAGCCATTGTCGAGTTTGTTGATATCGCAGGCCTTGTTGCTGGAGCCTCCAAGGGCGAAGGCCTTGGTAATAAATTTTTAGCTAACATTAGAGAAACAGATGCCATTGTGCATGTAGTACGCTGCTTTCAAGACGACAATATTGTTCACGTCTCTGGCAAAGTTGACCCTCTCTCTGATATTGAAGTCATCAATACAGAGCTTATTTTAGCGGACATGGAAACTGTGGATAAAACACTTCATCGCGAAAATAAAAAAGCAAAGTCAGGAGATAAAGAAGCTATTCAGCTAGTTTCAATTCTGACAAAAGTTGCAACACACCTTGACCAGGGAAAACTGGTTAAAAATTTAAATTTAGATCAGGATGAGCTTAAACTTATTAAGCCTCTTTGCTTAATTACTGTGAAGCCTGTCATGTTTGTTGCTAATGTGAATGAAACAGGATTCACTAATAACCCTATACTGGACTCACTTCAAGCATTAGCTCAGAAAGACAATCTTCCTGTAATCTCTATCTGTGCAAAAATTGAAGCTGAAATTGCTGACCTAGAAGACGAAGATAAAGCAATATTTTTAAGCGAGCTCGGTCTTGAAGAGCCAGGTCTCGATAAAGTTATTAGATCCGCATACACGCTGCTAGGCTTACAAACCTACTTCACAGCAGGCGTAAAAGAAGTAAGAGCATGGACTGTAAAAAAAGGTGCGACTGCTCCTGAAGCTGCCGGAGTTATCCATACGGACTTTGAAAAAGGCTTTATTCGTGCAGAAGTTATTTCTTACAATGATTTTATTACATACAATGGCGAGCAAAAATCTAAAGAGGCTGGGAAAATGCGCTTAGAGGGTAAAGAGTATATTGTTCAAGATGGGGATGTGATGCATTTTAGGTTTAATGTATAGCGATCAATCTTTGACTTTAAGGGCTTAAAAAAATATAATTCAACGCTTCATTTGTTTCACAAAAGGGTGATGTAGCTCAGCTGGTT
Organism: Candidatus Methylopumilus universalis; assembly: GCF_006364435.1. Taxonomy (NCBI): domain Bacteria; kingdom Pseudomonadati; phylum Pseudomonadota; class Betaproteobacteria; order Nitrosomonadales; family Methylophilaceae; genus Candidatus Methylopumilus; species Candidatus Methylopumilus universalis. Next base: position 983,505 of record NZ_CP040977.1, read on the forward strand.
AGAGCGCAGGATTCATAATCCTGAGGTCGAGGGATCGTGACCCTCCATCACCACCATCTTTTAAATATTTAATTCAGTTTTATAAGGTGCTCTCTCATTAAGTTCGTTTGTATATTGATCGATTCCAGTCTTTTCTCTTCTTAAAAAATCTTTGATTGCGAGCTCAAATTTTTCATCAAAAATTCTGTGAAATGAAAATGTATTGAATGGCTCAAAACCTCTTGCAAGTTTATGCTCTCCTTGCGCCCCACCCTCAAACGAAACAATTCTATTTTCAATACAAAATTCCTGACCTTGATAGTAAGAAAGTTCAAAATGCAGTCCAGGATAAAAAGATTTTGACCCCCAATATCTTCCATATAAATTTTTATCATCATAAATGAAGAATGACGCTGCGACAGGAAGATCTCCTTCATAGGCCAATATCAATAATAAGTTCTCAGGCATGCTTTCTTTGATAAGACTAAAAAAAATTCTTGTGAGATATGGATGCGAATGATGATCTTGGTAGGTATTACAGTAACAAGCATAAAAAAAATCTAAATCTGATTCTGAAATTTCAGGGCCTTTTATTTTTTTAATCTTAAGCCCTAAGTCATGAATCTTTTTTCTTTCTTGTTTTATTTTTTTGCGCTTATCGTGAGAGAGTTGAGATAAAAATTCTGCAAAATTATTGTAATTTTTATTAAACCATTTAAATTGAACCCCCTCTCTTAGCATCCATTTTGGATCTCCAAATATATCTTTCTCGCTCTCATTGCAAAATAAAATATGACTTGAAGACATTTTATTTTCATAAGCTAGCTCTTCTATTTGTACAGCTATATTTTTTTTAATCGATAGATCTAATCCAAAAATTCTAGGGCCGGTCGCTGGAGTAAATGGTATACAAGAAGCGATTTTTGGGTAGTAGTTTTTTCCATATTTTTGGTAGGCTTCTGCCCAAGACCAATCAAATACATATTCGCCGTAAGAATGTTCCTTCAAAAATATAGGCGATGCGCCAACGAGGCTCCCTTGATCAATGACAATTGCCGGAAAAGGGTGCCATCCTGTTCCCTCTCCTATGGACTTCGATGCCTCAAGTGATTGAAAAAATTCAAGCCTTAAAAAAGGGTTGGATTTTGTAAGATCATTCCATTCTTTTTGATTGATATCTTTAAAGCTAGATTGAAATTCTAAGCGTGCCATAGCGATCTATTCTAACAAGATTCACTAAGACTTAATTTATGGGTGTTTTGGTATTTGATGAGGCTTGATTATTTTTACGTTTGTTAATTTCTATATGGGCTTTTTCAAATTCCTTTGCTAATAAAGCAAGCTCATCTAGTGATATAACTTCATTTTCATCGAGATCAAGACGGTTAAATTGACGGGCGACTTGAGGTAAGCATCGAGTTGTTTCTGCTAAATCCAGCGTATTGTCATTATCTTCATCGCAAGCAATAAATCGGGATTCCAAACCTTTTAGCATTTCTCTCTGTTTTTCTTCAATAAGACTACTTTCTTTACCTGATGATTTTGCGTACGCTGCAAGAGCACGTCTAATTCTTGCTCGCTCTTCTGGAGATAATGCGCTACTTTCTTTTAATTTATTAAGCTCAGTTGCAACAGATGAATTAGTTTCTGATTCAGCTTTTTGTACCTGATTGTTAGTCCCACCAAACGCCTGCATGGATAAGCCAGAAAACGCAGCCGAGCAAAATAAAACGAGTTTTAATAAATTATGCAATTGATTGATTTTTATCTGAAAAGGAGTCCTATATTCAATCCTAAATGTAAACACTTTATTACAAAAAAATGCATATTTGTTTCTATTTGTAACAATGGATCACAATCACTTTGATGTAAACTTATAAATTAAGTTCAACTCGCACCAACTGATTTAGACTAAAACCATGGCAACCAATCCAGCATCTATCTTAATTGTTGATGACGATCCTAAAATAAGGGATCTCACAAGCCAATATCTTATTGATCAAGGCCTAAATGTGCATTCGGCTAACGGCGGCAAGGAGATGGATACATTTATTGCTAGCCATCAAGTTAGTCTCATCATTCTCGACCTGATGATGCCTGAAGAAAGTGGGCTTGCTATATGCCAAAGATTAAGAGGGTCGGGAAATCTCACCCCTATTATTATTCTTACCGCTAAAGGTGATGAAATTGATCGAATTGTGGGCTTAGAAATGGGAGCAGATGATTATGTATCAAAACCCTTTAATCCTCGCGAACTTTTGGCGCGTATTAATGCAGTCTTAAGACGTAATGATTTAAAACAAGCGCAGGCCTCAAATTCCGAGAGCTTAGCGTTTGGTCCTTTTGTATTTAGTTCAGACGCAAGAAGCCTCACAAAAAATGGTGTGCCTATTAGTATTACATCTGGAGAATTCGAATTATTAAAAGTATTTATTGATCACCCCCGCCAACCCTTATCTCGAGATCAAATTATGCAATTAGCTAAAGGGCGTGAACTTGATGTTTTTGACAGGAGTATTGATGTTCAAATTTCAAGATTAAGAAAAATTCTAGAAGAAGATCATACGAGCCCTAAATTTCTTCAAACGATGTGGGGCTTTGGATACATCTTCGTTCCAGATGGTGATGCCGCGCATTGAAATTTATTCCTAATACACTTCTCGCTAGATTTCTTATTCTTATCGCAACAGTGCTTATCATTGCGCAAGTTGTGTCAATTCGAATATTTGACTATTTTGAAAGAGGCCCCAGAGCCGAAGCTGTAGCTCAAGAAATTGAAACGATAGTTAATTTTACAAGAGTCTCCCTTATATCCTCAAGAGAAGATAAAAGACTTGAGCTTCTATCTGAGCTATCAACCAAAGGTGATATTAGAATTTATCCTGCTTATTACTTTGAAGATATTGAGCCGCTAGCTCCGGACCCTTTCTTGCAAGTTATCGTAAGCAAGCTTAAAGAAAGGCTCGGTGAGAATACCATTGTAGTTACTAATCACTATGGTATCCCAGGTCTTTGGGTAAGCTTTGCTATTGATCAAGATGAGTTTTGGGTAGTGATTCCCACGCCAGGAGATAGGCCTTTCCCATGGCACTGGATTGGCTGGGGCATTATTGTTGCCGGTCTTTCAATCATTGGTGCATATGCTACTGCAACAAGAATTAATAAGCCTCTAAATCTTTTAATCAATGCAACAGAGCAGCTAAAAAAAGGTATGTTTCCTGAAAAACTTCCTTTAGATAGTGTGACTGAATTCCAAATGATGAGCCAAACATTTAACGAAATGGCGGAGAGTCTTAATAAAGTAGAGCAAGAGAGAAAGCTACTTCTTGCCGGCATTTCTCATGACGTGAGAACACCACTCACCAGGCTTAGAATTGCAATTGAAATGCTTCCTGAAAAAATAGCTACCAAACTTAAAAAAAGTATGGAGGAAGATATTGGTGAGATAGATAGTATTCTTAACCAATTTATGGATTACGTTCGTGGCTTTGATCAAGAAAGTAAATCGCTAACAAATTTAAATGATTTTTTTAGTCACTTAAAAGAGCAGCATAAAATGCTTAATCACAATATTGTTTTCGTGAGTAATATTAAGATACCTATTTTTTATGACATCAGACCTGTTTCATTTAGAAGATTATTTGATAATTTAATCAATAATGCATTCTCATATTCAAACGGAGAGGTATTAATTACACTTAAAAAAAATAAGGATAGCATTTCAATTAGCATTTTAGATGATGGGCCAGGTATACCCCCTGAAGAAATTAAAAGGCTCCTTAAGCCTTTTGAGCGCATGGATGAGGCAAGAGGCAACAGCGAAGGATGCGGCCTAGGTCTTGCAATTGCAGAGCGCATTACCCAATCACATGATGGAAAACTTACAATCTCAAATCGAGCAAAAAAAGGTTTAGAAGTTAAGATTATTCTTCCTTTAGTGAGCGAAAGCTAACTAAACCAATTTAATTTTTTTCGAAGTCTAACAACGTCGCCAATAATAATAAGTGATGGTGATTGTAATTTTTTCTTATCAACTTTTTGAGTAATATCAGAAAGGCTTCCACTTACAACCTTTTGCCCTGAAGTAGTTCCCTGTTCAACAACTGCGATCGGCAAACCTTTAGAAGCGCCATGTTTAATAAGTTGTTCACAGATTTGCGAAAGTGCTAAGAGTCCCATATAAATGACAATGGTTTGATTAGGCTTAGCTAATGAATCCCATTCGAGGGTCAATCTTTCATCCTTCATATGACCTGTAACAAATGTACAAGACTGCGCATAATCTCGATGGGTTAAGGGAATGCCTGCATAACAAGATACGCCATTAGCAGCAGTAATTCCAGGCACTACTTGAAATGGAATTTTATGTTCCATAAGCATTTCTATTTCTTCGCCGCCCCTGCCAAAAATAAAAGGATCTCCACCTTTTAATCGCAAAACACGCATACCTTTTTTTGCTAACTTTACGAGCAGTTGATTAATTTTTTCTTGTGGTAAAGTATGTCGATCTCTTTCCTTGCCAACATATATAAACTCTGCATCACGTCTCACAAGATTTAATACATCCTTACTGACAAGCTTGTCATAAATACATACATCTGATCGCTGCATTAAATGGAGCGCTCTGAATGTGAGAAGATCTGGATCGCCTGGTCCGCCACCGACTAAAAAAACTTCGCCCTGTTTTTTTTGTATGCCATTCTTTTTTACTAATGTCATTAATTGCTGGGTACTAAGTTTTTTGGTTTGATTAAGAAACTGTCTAACTAAAGGATGATCAATAAAATTTTCCCAAAAAATTCTCCTAGTCTGTGTTGTTTCATACCTCCCTTTGATGCTATCTCTCATGGAGCCCATAATAGAGGCAAGCTTACTAAAGTTATGTGGAATCAAGGCTTCAATTTTTTCGCGAACAAATTTAGCTAATACAGGGGCATTACCTTCGCTCGAAATTGCAATTAGTAAAGGTGATCGATCTATAATCGATCCCATTGTAAAAGTACAAAGTGCAGGTTCATCGACTACATTGACCGGAATATTAAGAGCTTGAGCAGTTTTGGAAACTAACGAATTAACTTTTTTATTGTCAGTCGCTGCAACAACAAGAACCGAATGAGTTAAATCATTTTTCTCAAAGGACTTTAATCTAACTTGAATTTTTTTTAATTTTTCATAATGCTTTAATTCATTACATAACTTAGAGGCGATTACAGTAATTTTTGCGTCAGCCTTAAGAAGCATATCAATCTTTCTTAAAGCAACATCCCCGCCCCCTACAACCAAAACAGGCTTATGTATTAAATTAATAAAAATCGGGAAACTTTTCATAGCATTATTTTACCTGTTCATTGAAAGGTAAATCTTATCTAAAATGCAATAATTTACCTGTATTATTAATCACTTAAAGCCACTATACTTAACATATACCAATTTTAATGCGCCATCTATTCCTGTAGCTTTATGCTTAAAAAAGTTTTTATTAAAACATTCGGCTGTCAAATGAATGAGTATGACTCATCAAAAATGCAAGATGTATTAAATCAGGCCCACGCCAGCTCTAAAACTGAAAATCCCGAAGAAGCAGATCTTATTATTTTAAATACATGTTCCGTAAGGGAAAAGGCTGAAGAAAAAATTTACAGCCATCTTGGCGAGTATGAGACCCTTAAGAAAGCTAATCCAAATCTACTTATTGCAATTGGCGGATGCGTTGCAAGTCAGGAAGGTGAAAATATTCTTAAGCGAGCTCCTTTTGTGGATCTAATTTTTGGCCCACAAACTCTTCATCGATTGCCAGATTTGGTAAGCAAAAGAAGATCAGCTGGCTTGTCACAAGTTGACATTTCTTTCCCTGAGATAGAAAAGTTTGATCATTTGCCTTCCCCAAGTTTCTCAGGTGCTTCAGCCATGGTTTCAATTATTGAGGGTTGCAGCAAATATTGTTCATTCTGTGTCGTCCCTTACACGAGAGGGGAAGAGATCTCGAGACCGTTTGAGGATGTATTAGCCGAAGTGATTCATCTAGCTTCCTTGGGTGCGAAAGAAATAACTTTGCTAGGACAAAATGTTAATGCTTATCGATCTCATACTAAGAATGGATCACCTGCAGATCTAGCTTTACTTATAGAGTACATATCTGAAATTGATGAAATTAAACGCATTAAATTTACAACAAGCCATCCAAATGAAATGAGTGAAAATCTTCTTGAATGCTTTGGAAAATTTCCAAAACTTGCAGCTCATCTTCATTTGCCTATTCAGTCTGGCTCAGATCGCATATTGTCAGCTATGAAAAGAAACTACACAGCGCTAGAGTATAAAAATATCATAAGAAAATTAAAAAAGAATTGTCCTCAAATCTCAATAAGCTCTGATTTTATTGTTGGATTCCCCAATGAAACGGATGCCGATTTTGAGCTGACAAAAAAAATTATGGAAGAAGTGCAATTTGACTTCAGTTTTAGTTTTTTATACAGTCCAAGACCTGGGACTCCAGCCTCATATATTCATGATGAAATTCCACATAAGACAAAATTAAAAAGATTGAATGAATTACAATTGATGAATGAAGCTCAAGGCAAAGCAATTAGTCACCTTATGTTGGGGACTAAACAGCGCATTCTAATTGATGGTCAGTCATGGAAAAATCCAGCTGAAATGGCTGGCAAAACAGATAATAATAGAGTGGTAGATATTAAAACTGATAAATCATTTATCAACCAATTTGTAGATGTAACAATTACTGAGGTAACTTCGAAAAGGCTTCGCGGAGAAATCATTTAATATGGGTATGGAATTCAATTTACCTTCTGACAATAATAGGCAACTATCTAATTTATGTGGTGCATTAGATCAAAACCTAAAACAAATTGAAGCAGCTCTAGAAGTTGATATTGTGAGACGTGGATCAAATTTTATCGTCAACGGCTCTTCAAAAAATATCAAAGCCGCAGCAATGCTTATCCAAAAATTTTATAAAGAAGCGGGCGATCCTATTGAACTGGAAGATATTCAATTAGGGCTTGTCGAAATAAATAAATTTGAAAAAACGGTAAAAGCAACTGCAGAAATTAATGAGCTCAAAACAAAACGAAGTGATCTTAGGGGCAGAACACCAAGGCAAAATGCATATTTAAAAAATATACAAGATTTTGATATTACTTTTGGTATTGGGCCTGCAGGTACTGGCAAAACATATCTTGCTGTAGCTAGCGCCGTGGATGCCATTAATCGAGATAAAATTAAACGTATCGTTTTAGTCAGGCCTGCCGTAGAAGCGGGTGAGCGATTAGGTTTTCTTCCAGGTGATCTAGCACAAAAAGTAAACCCTTATCTAAGACCTCTTTACGATGCACTTTATGATCTCGCAGGTTACGATAATGTTCATAAAATGATTGATAAAAGTATCATCGAGATTGCCCCGTTAGCTTACATGAGGGGGCGTACATTAAATCAAAGCTTTATTATTTTAGATGAAGCTCAGAATACAACACCTGAACAAATGAAGATGTTTTTGACGCGCATTGGCTTTGGTTCAAAAACTGTCATTACAGGGGATATCACGCAAATTGATTTAGCAAAAGGACAAAAAAGTGGGTTGATTGAAGCAAAAAAGATCTTGTCTAAAGTTAAAGGTATTGCATTCACTCATTTCCTATCTGAAGATGTCGTCAGGCATCCACTTGTTCAAAAAATTATTAATGCTTATGAAACCTTCGAAAAAAAAGAAAGTAAGTAATTCACTTTAAATGGAATCGAAACCGATCATTGCCATTCAAGATATGGTGCATAAAAAACCAATCTTAAAAAAAACACAATGTCTAAAATGGCTCTCGCCTATCGTTGATAAAAATGCTGAGATAACTATTCGAATCGTAGATAACGATGAGTCAATAAACTTAAATAATATATATCGCAAAAAAAAATATCCGACAAATGTACTTTCATTTCTCGTAGACGATGAGGTTCATTTAATTGGAGATATTGTTCTTTGTGCGCCAGTTATAGAAAAAGAAGCGCTTGAACAATCAAAAAAACTTGAAGCCCATTATGCTCATCTTATTATTCATGGCGCACTTCATTTATATGGTTACGACCATGAAAATAAAAAAGATGCTGATATTATGGAAGCTAAGGAAATTAAAATTTTAACTAAGTTAGGCTATAAAAATCCATACCTCATAGAAGAGAGTAAATCGCAATGAGCGAATTAAAGAAGTCTAAATTAATCGAACGTCTCAGTCACTTTCTCTTGAGGGGGCCCGAAGATCGCGAACAGCTTTTTGAGCTGCTCAAATCATCATATGAGAAAAATTTAATGGATGCTGATTCGCTTTCAATGATTGAGGGTGTGCTGCAAGTTTCCGAAATGCAAGTCAGAGATATTATGATTCCAAGATCACAGATGGATGTAATTGATATCTCTCATCCACCAGAAAAATTTATCCCTTTTGTTATAGAGACAGCTCACTCTCGCTTTCCTGTTATCGAAGATGATAAAAATGATGTGATAGGCATTTTGCTTGCTAAAGATCTTCTCAAATATTATGCAGGTGATGACTTTGAAATTAGAGATATGCTGCGCCCTACTGTTTTTATTCCTGAATCTAAAAGGCTGAATGTCCTGCTTAAAGAGTTTAGAGGAAGTAGAAATCACATTGCTATCGTCGTAGATGAATACGGCGGTGTTTCTGGTATGGTCACGATCGAAGATGTATTAGAGCAAATCGTTGGTGAGATTGAAGATGAATTTGATTTTGATGAAACCGAAGACAATATTATTCAAGATAAAAATGGCCACTATAGAGTAAAAGCATCGACAGAAATTGAAGATTTTAATGATTACTTTAATGTTAGCTTTAGTAATGAAGAATTTTCAACCATTGGTGGCTTAATTATTCATGCATTTGGCCACCTCCCAAAACGAGATGAAAAAATTACTTTCGAGGGATTTAAGATCACAATTCTCAGGGCTGATAGCCGCAAACTCTATTCCGTACTCCTTGAAATTGACACCCCCTCTAATAGCGTGTAATTTTTTGAACTAATCGACATATTATTCTTCAAATTGTTTTAGGAATCTTTCATGAAAAAACTACTTTTAGCCATTTTTTTAATCGCATCACCATATTTACATGCGGCAGAAACGAACTCTGATAGAAGCGCTCTTCCGGTAGATGAAAAATCCTTTATTGAAGCTATTAGTCGTTTTAATAAGGATGAAATTCTTAAGGTTCTTGGTGAGCCTGCTTTCAAGGAAGACATTAAAATGAAATCTTCTGAGCAAATTGTGGGATCTATCTGGCAATATCACAATATCAATACTGCAGAAGATGGGAGCTATTACCCAACAACAGAATTAGATTTTCTAGACGAGTTCGTTGAGACGGTTGTTTTCCAAAATGACACTGATAAGACCTCGAAAAGTCCTTCTCAAACTTATAAAATTCAAAAGCCTTAATTACTTTAAGGCTTTATTCTTGATAATTCAGTACAATTGCCTTAAACGGCATTTTGTATATTGAATAAACATTACCCACTCTTTTATTTAGCTATTTCTTTTTTGCTCGGAGCACTCTCGGTTCTGAGCTTTGCTCCTTTTAACTATCATTTCATTTCGCTTCTTTCTTTAAGTGGTCTTTTTTACATCTGGCATAGGCTAAATAATGCTAGGCAAGGATTTCTCTCAGGCCTCTTTTTTGGTCTAGGTTTATTTGGCTTTGGTATTTCATGGATTTATATCAGTCTCAATACATATGGTGGCATGCCCTCTTGGTTATCTTGTTTGAGTACTTTTTTATTCTGTCTCTTCTGTGCTTTTTTTACTGGTCTTATTGGATGGTTTTCTTTACATAAAAAATCGAGCTTTTTTTTAATCCCATTTATTTGGACGTTCTTTGAATGGATTAAAGGCTGGGTTTTCACTGGCTTTCCATGGCTTACAATGGGTTATTCACAAGTTCCTTCAAGTCCTCTTGTGGGATTTCTCCCTATTATTGGTATTTATGGGCTGACTCTGATACTCACTTCTCTAGCGCTCATTCTTAGCCTCGTATTGCTGAATAAAGATAAACGCTCAAAGCTTTTAAGGGTTGGTTTAGTGGCTGCTGTATTAGTGTCAGGGCAGCTTTTAAAAAATATAGAATGGACCGAGCCTTCAGGCAAACCTATCTCTATCTCGCTTGTTCAAGGCAATATTGCTCAGGATATTAAATGGCAAAAAGAAACCGTTACACAAACGCTACAAACTTATCAAAAGCTTATTCAAAAAACAAAAGGTCAAATTATTCTTCTGCCAGAAACTGCTTTGCCGCTTCTTGCAGAATATATTCCTGAAACATTTAAAAAATCTGTTTTACTTCATGCCTCAAAAGTACAAGGCCACGTTCTGATAGGTGCGATTGAACGTCAAGATGCAAAATACTTTAATGTGGTATTAAATTTAGACGGTGATTCGTCTCAAGTTTATCGAAAATCACATTTAGTGCCGTTTGGCGAATTCATACCGTTAAAATTTATCTTTCAGTATATTTATTCGCATTATCTCAACATGCCTATGAATGACTTGTCGAGAGGCAGTAATCGTCAAGAGCCCATGGCAATTAAAAATCAGAAAATTGCTTTTAATATTTGTTATGAGGATGTTTTTGGTGAAGAAATTATTCAAGCACTTCCTTCTGCAACAATTTTAGCTAATGTCAGCAACGATGCATGGTATGGAAGATCTATTGCTGCTTATCAACACTTACAATTTTCTCAAGCAAGAGCCATCGAAACAGGAAGAATGCTAATTCGCGCGACAAATACAGGTGCTACTGCGATTATTGATGAGCACGGTATTGTCAAAGAAATATTACCCGCATTTACTGAAGGCATCCTCGAAGGTGATGTGCAAGGATTTAAAAATACAACGCCTTATGTTTTTTTTGGTAATTGGCCAGTTATTACTTTATGTTTCATTGCGCTTCTTGGTTGGATCATGAGACATTCAAAACTTTTATGGATATTGAAAAAGAAGTAGAATGCTTGAATTAGAGATCAATTCATTATGCAATTAACCTTTCAAGACATTATTCTCAAACTTCAACATTATTGGGCTAGCCAAGGATGTGCCATCCTTCAGCCCTATGATATGGAAGTGGGTGCAGGTACTTCACATACTGCAACTTTTTTAAGGTCACTTGGGCCAGAACCATGGAAGGCAACCTATGTTCAGCCAAGTCGCCGTCCAAAAGATGGGCGCTATGGTAAAAATCCAAATAGACTTCAGCATTATTATCAATTACAAGTTGTTCTTAAGCCTTCCCCATTAAACATTCTTGAGCTTTATCTGGGTTCGCTCAAAGCACTCGGCTTTAATCTGAAAGAAAATGATATTCGCTTTGTAGAAGATGACTGGGAAAATCCAACGCTTGGGGCTTGGGGTTTAGGCTGGGAAGTTTGGCTCAATGGAATGGAAATTACTCAATTCACTTACTTCCAGCAAGTCGGAGGCATTGATTGTAAACCCATCACAGGAGAAATCACTTACGGACTAGAAAGGCTCGCTATGTATATCCAAGGGGTCGACAATGTTTACGATCTCACATGGACTGATAATTTAAAATATGGTGATGTATATCTTCAAAATGAAATTGAACAAAGTGCATATAACTTTGAACATAGTGACGCTGATTTTTTATTTCAAGCGTTTACTGCCCATGAAAAACAAGCCAACCATCTTATAAGCGAGCACTTAGCGCTTCCAGCCTACGAGCAAGTATTAAAAGCAGCACACTCTTTTAATCTACTAGATGCAAGGGGCTCTATTAGCATTACCGAAAGAGCAGAATATATTGGTCGTATAAGAAATTTAGCCCGTAACGTTGCGAGTAGCTATCTATTAAGTCGCGCAAATTTAGGCTTTCCTTTAGCTGATAAAGGCCACGCGAAAGAAATTATTGATCAACTCAATGCAAAAAAGACGGTTAAATCGTGAAGTTAGATAATTTACTTATTGAGCTTTTAACTGAGGAACTTCCTCCAAAATCACAAAAGCAGCTTGGTATTTCGTTCGCAAAAAATATCAAAGAATTTCTTGCAAAACATCATCTCGCAAATGAGATATCTGAAGATTCAATCTTTTCAACACCAAGAAGAATCGGCTTATATTTAAAAAATGTTAAAGATGAAGCAGACAATCAGAATGTATCAATTAAACTCATGCCTGCTTCAGTTGGATTTGATGGCTCAGAAAAACCAACTGAAGCTTTATTAAAAAAATTACATGCGATTGGTTTAAATGAAAAAGACGTGAGTGGCATTGTTAAAAAAAATGAAAACAATGCTGAAATTCTATACATCAATAAAAATGAAGAAGGTGCAAAGCTAAAAGATATTATTGCTGAATGCATTTCATCAAGCCTTGCACGTTTACCTATAAAAAAGATGATGTCTTATCAGCTCTCAGATGGATGGACGACTGTTAACTTTGTGCGGCCAGCTCATGGATTAGTCATTCTTCATGGGGCTAATGTCATCAATGCAAATGTTCTAGGCATTACTTCAAATAGAACAACATTGGGCCATCGGTTCGAGTCTAAAAAAGAAATAATTGAGATTCAACATGCTGACCAATACGAAGAGCAAATGAAAATCGAGGGCGCTGTGATTGTGTCCTTTGAAGAGAGAAAAGCGTTAATTAAAAACACTTTAAATGAAAGGGCAGCCAGTCTTTCAAATCAACTTACCCCCATTGAAGACGAAGATCTTCTTGATGAAGTTACAGCGCTCGTTGAATACCCAAATGTTCTAGCGGGTAAATTCGAATCTAAATTTCTTGACGTTCCTCAAGAATGTCTTATTTTGAGCATGAAGGCTAATCAGAAATACTTTCCTTTGATTGATAAAAATAAGAAACTATCTAATCAATTTTTAATTGTTTCAAACATATCACCAAAAAATTCAGACCTCATTATTCAGGGCAATGAAAAAGTGATCAGACCAAGATTATCTGACGCAGAATTTTTTTATGCACAAGATAAGAAAAAACCACTTAAAGACTATCTCTCACAGCTATCACATATTGTGTACCACAATAAACTTGGCTCACAATCTGAGAGATCTGAGAGAGTTAAAACTATTGCATCTCTCATTGTAAAAAATTTAAACCAATCTAAATTGCTCGATGCTGTAATGCTTGCGTCTGATTTATCTAAAGCGGATTTATCTTCAAACATGGTAGGTGAATTTCCCGAACTTCAAGGCATCATGGGAAGATATTACGCCTTAAATGAAAAAATTTCAGATGAGGTAGCATTTGCTATTGAAGATCATTACAAGCCAAGATTTTCTGGTGATTCCCTTCCAAGAAGCACTGTTGGAGATATCGTTGCGATTGCTGACAAAATTGAAACTTTAATAGGTTTATTCAGTATTGGTGAAAAGCCGACTGGCGACAAGGATCCTTTTGCGCTTAGGCGTCAAGTGATTGGAATCATTCGTATTCTTACTGAAAAAAATATTGGCCTAAATTTAAATACAGTTATTTCTGAGTCTATTCAGGCAACTAAATTAGTAGAATCAAAAGATCTTAATTCTTTTATTTATGATCGTCTGTCCAATTTCTTCAAAGACCAAGGTTATGCTGCTCTCGATATCGAAGCCGTGCTTGCGATTGAATCAGGCTTAATCAATGAAATACCCCCAAGATTAAATGCAATTAAAGAGTTTTTATTACTCTCAGAATCTGAAGACCTAGCATCAGCCAACAAAAGAGTTGGCAATATTCTTAAAAAAGCTGACGTTAAATCAACCTTAAAAGTTGATCAGTCTTTACTTAAGGACGACGCCGAAATTAATTTATATAAAACATTAGATTTAGTAGATGCTGAGTCTAGAAAAGAATATGCCGCAAAAAATTATTCGGGTTCATTAAAGTTACTTTGTAAACTTAAAAATCCGATTGATCAGTTTTTTAAAGATGTTATGGTAAATGCTGAAGATGAATCACTCAAAATGAATCGACTTGCCCTTCTCGAAAAACTTTATTCGGCGATGAATTTAGTTGCTGACTTATCGAAACTCTCTTCTTAAATTATGAAATTAGTCATTCTAGATAGAGATGGCGTAATCAATGAAGATAGCGTAAATTTTATTAAAACGCCTAATGAATGGATCCCCATCCAAGACAGTCTAGAGTCAATTGCACTTTTAAATCAGTCTGGCTTCAAAATCGCAATAGCTACCAATCAATCAGGCATTAGCCGGGGTCTTTTTGATGTATCAACACTTAATCTCATTCATGAAAAAATGTTTAAATTACTCTCCCAACAAGGTGGACATATCGACGCTATTTTCTTTTGTCCCCACAGAGCAGAAGAAAATTGTGAATGCCGCAAACCAAAACCAGGTATGTTAAAGGAGATTGCCCATCGTTTTTCGATCAATTTAAAAAATGTTCCAGCCATAGGAGATTCCTTAAGAGATCTTCAAGCTTTTGATGCAGCAGGGGCTCAGCCTATACTCGTTAAGACAGGCAAAGGAGAAGAGACGCTCGCCAAAGGTGGGCTACCTAAAAATACTTGGGTTTGTGAAAATCTCGCAGAAGCGGCACAAAAAATTATTACGGAGTACGCTTAACTTAAAAATAATGCTTTATTTAAGATCTATTATTTTTTTAATTGGTATGTGGATTTTTACTATTCCATTTACTTTGGCATCCCTTCTTACATTTCCGTTTCCAGCCATTACAAGGTATAAATTTATTTCAATTTGGGCAAAAACAATGCTATATTGGCTTCGAATTTCCTGTAATCTAAATTTTGTTGTCAAAGGGGAGCAAAACATAGGTTCAACTGCATCGATTGTACTTTCCAAACATCAATCAGCATGGGAAACGCTTGCTTTTCAAAAAATATTTCCTCCGCAAGTTTGGGTACTTAAAAAAGAATTATTATGGGTTCCGTTTTTCGGATGGGGCCTAGCCATGACATCTCCCATCGCCATTAATCGAAAAGCAGGACGTAAATCTCTAGAACAAATTCTTACGCAAGGTCTCGATCGACTTAAAAAAGGTTTTTGGATTGTCATGTTTCCTGAAGGCACGCGAACCCTTCCAGGACAAAAAGGTAAATATCACATTGGTGGCGCTTGGGTTGCTTCAAAAACAAATACGCAAGTCATTCCTGTTGCTCATAACGCAGGTTTATTTTGGCCAAAAAATTCAATTCTTAAAAAACCAGGAACTATCCAAGTCAGCATCGGCGAAGCTATAGATGTAAACAATAAGGAACCTGATGAAATTATTAGGCTTACTGAAAATTGGATTGAAAAAGAGGTTTTACATTTAAATGATTAATTTAAAACCTACCAATCTTGAGTTATTTTTACCTAGCGGTAAAAAAATTAAATACCTTCTAAAAAGAAGAAATCGAAGAACTATTGGTTTGAAAGTAGATCACGACGGCCTTGTTATTCATGCGCCTATTCTTATTCCTAGATCTCGCATTGAAGAACTTATTGCGCCAAAACTTGATTGGATTCAAGAGAAGCTGTCCCTTCAACTAAACAAGAAAAAGAAAATCAATTGGAAAACAGGTGAATTAATTCACATTTTGGGCAATAAAGTTATTCTCAGTCTTAAGGCGAGCAAAACAAATTCGGTTCTGCAAGATAAAGACATACTTCATGTCGATACAAATCGTGTGAATGATCAAGTACATTCCGCTAAGCTCGTATCCAAATGGTTAAAAGAAAAAGCATTGAAAGATTTTGTTCGAAGAGTAGAAGTATTTAGCGTTAAACTTAATGTTCATCCTTCTAGCGTTTACCTCTCAAATGCAAAATCTAGATGGGGAAGCTGTAACTCTAAAAGAGAAATTAGACTTAATTGGAGGTTAATCCAAGCGCCCCCACATATTATCAATTATGTGATCTGTCATGAATTAGCTCACCTAAAAGAAATGAACCATTCAAATCGTTTTTGGGAAGAAGTAGAAAAAGTACTTCCTGAATATCGCTCATCAGAAAAAGAACTCAAAACGCTCTCAAGCGACTTGTATCTTATTGGCTAAATAAGCTTTGCGAGGTCGCTCGCTAAGTCTTCAGGTTTTTGTCCGTTACTTATATGAAGCTTAATGCTCCCCTTCTTATCAATAACATACAAACCTGCACTATGATCAATCGTGTAGCCGGCTTTACTTCCGTCATTCACTTTTTTATTAAAAATCTTTAATTGATTTGCAACTTTATCGATATCACTCTCTGTTCCAGTAAGTCCTAGGAAAGAACTATTAAAGGTTGGAATAAATTTCTTCAAAACGTCCTCGGTATCGCGCGCTGGATCTAAAGTAATAAAAATAACTTGCACGGCTGAGGCTTTATCCTTGAGGAGAACCATTGTTTTTTTAAGATCAGTCAAAGTTGTAGGGCATATATCAGGACAATGCGTAAAACCAAAGAAAAGCACTACGACTTTACCTTTAAAGTCTTCTAAAGTTCTTATGCGCCCATTAAAGTCTTTTAAACTAAAAGCCGTGTCCATACGAACAGAGCTTATATCTGTACCCACAAAAGTCTGTTGATTAGAGTTTTGACAAGAGACAAGACAAATGAGGATTAAAAATAAAAGTACAATTTTTTTCATAATATGTTTCTCAATAAAAGCGATTCATTTTATCATGTTAATAAATGACAATTAAGCATCAAAGAAACCTAACGAAGATTCAACAATTTTAAGGAAAACTATGGCAATCCCAAGTTCAATGGAAGACCGTGACGGACACATTTGGTTTGATAACAAAATGACGCCTTGGCGTGAGGCTAAAACTCATGTGCTTACTCACACTCTTCACTACGGTATGGGTGTGTTTGAGGGAGTAAGGGCCTATAAAACCAATGAAGGCACTGCCATTTTTAGACTCAAAGAACATACGGATCGATTCTTTAATTCTGCGCATATTCTTGGAATGAAAATGCCTTATGACAAAAATGTCATTATGGATGCTCACAAAAAAGCCGTTAAAGAAAATAAATTAGAATCGGCGTACATTAGGCCTATGGCATTTTATGGCGCTGAAGCCATGGGAATTTCTGCAAAAACTTTATCGACACATGTCATCGTTGCAGCATGGGAATGGGGCGCTTATATGGGCAAAGAAGCGCTTGAAAATGGCATTCGCGTAAAAACATCGTCTTTTTCAAGACATCACGTCAACATCACCATGTGTAAAGCAAAAGCAAATGGTAACTATATGAATTCAATTCTAGCGCATCAAGAAGCATGTCAAGACGGCTATGACGAAGCATTATTACTTGATGTAAATGGTTTGGTTACTGAGGGTTCAGGTGAAAATATATTTATCGTCAAACATAACAAACTGATGACGCCTGATCTTACGAGTGCATTAGAGGGTATTACCCGCGATACGATCATTCAAATTGCAAATGATTTAAAAATACCAGTGATTGAAAAAAGAATCACACGAGATGAAGTCTATACTGCTGATGAAGCTTTCTTTACAGGAACAGCTGCGGAAGTTACGCCTATTAAAGAACTAGACAGAAGAATGATTGGCAAAGGCCATCGCGGAGAAATAACTAAAGAATTACAAAGTATTTATTTTGATGCTGTTACAGGAAAATCAAAAAAATATGCAGATTGGCTTACTCACGTTTAACACATGAATAATAAAGTGATAAGCGTAGATAAAAAAAGTCTTCCATTGTTTTGTCCTACGCAAAAAGAAAATTTATTCTCATCTCACCCAAGAGTGTTTTTAGATATCACGCAAACGGGCATGGTGTCCTGCCCCTATTGCGGTACAACTTATAAGCTAAAATAAATTAAACCCAAAGACCTCTGTAATTAAAGCTTTCCGGGCCTTGCCCCCACAGTTCCGCTATAACCTTATCCGCATTTTGATCTAAGCTATTTGTCCAGAAATGAGTTGTCCCTGAGGCGCTATTTTGATTTAGTAAATCCTTTTCTATTAATACATGTTTTAAATAACTTGCTACTGCATTGCCTGTATCTACAATCTTAATATGATCCGGTATTAATGTTTGAATTACGGGCTTTAAAAAAGAATAATGCGTACACCCCAATACTAGGGTATCAATTTTTTCCTTTAAAAGAGGGTCAATATACTTTTTTAAAAGTGCAATAAGCGCTGGACTCCCTAAATCACCTTGCTCAATAAGTTCAACCAAGCCAAAACATGGCTGCGTAATAAAATGAATATCATTACTATGGTGTTCGAGAAGTGCTGAAAATTTTGCACTTAATAAAGTGCCTGATGTTGCCAATATGCCAACTATTTTATTTTTTGACATCAGTGAGGCGGGCTTAACTGCTGGCTCCATACCTATAATCGGAAAATGAAAGCGTTCTCTAAGTATCTGAATTGAGGCAGCTGTAGCTGTATTACAAGCTACGACAATGCACTTAACGTCTTGTTTATTTAAAAAATCAAAAGCAGTTAAGACGCGACGCGTAATTTCTTCGTTTGATTTTTCACCATAAGGTGCAAACTTAGAATCTGCAACATAAATGAGATTCTCATGAAGCAAATGCGCTCTTATACACTTAAGAACTGAAATGCCCCCTACTCCGGAATCAATCACACCAATAGCATTATTTTGAGATGGAGACATGGGTTTAATCTAAAGTTTTATTCAAATCTAAATATAGATGATAGCAAGCTTAATGTACAATAGATTGAAAAGGAAAATCATGGGTTACCGTTTATCAAAAATATTCACCAGGGGTGGAGACAAAGGATCCACAGGCCTCGGCGATGGATCAAAGACCAGTAAATTTAGCGATCGTATCGTAGCCTTAGGTGCGATAGACGAGCTTAATTCAATGATTGGGCTTATGCTTACAGAAAGTCTCCCGCCAAAAATCAATAAAATTTTAACTGTTGTCCAGCATCACCTATTTAACTTAGGTGGCGAAATATCAATGCCAGGACACAAAATTATCCTAAAAAATGATGTTCTTGAATTAGAAGAAATTATCACCTCATACAATAAAGATTTACCACCCTTGAAAGAATTTATTCTTCCGGGAGGCTCAAGAGCTGCAGCATTTTGTCATATGGCCAGAACAATTTGCAGAAGATCCGAACAAGCTATATTTAAACTCAACGCAAAAGATCCGATTAACGCTTACTCTCTTCAGTTTATTAATAGGCTCTCAGATCTTTTATTTGTGCTTGCGAGAGTTATCAATAAACATAAAAAAGTTAAAGACGTTTTTTGGAAAAAAGATATTAGTTAATACAGATCTTCATTAATGTCATCGACCCCTCCTATACTTAAAGCCTTTTTTAAAAAATTTAAAAAAACTAAAAAATCTAACTTTGAAATCGATTTCAAAAAAATTGATATCAGTCTTATCAGCGTTCATGCAATCAAAACCATAGAAGTTCTAGAAGATAATGGTTTTGAAGCTTACCTTGTAGGAGGAGCAGTCAGAGATCTTCTTTTTGGGATTAAGCCAAAGGACTTTGACGTAGTTACAAACGCTACGCCCGATCAAATACATCATTTATTTAGGCGCTCTAGGATGATCGGACGACGTTTCAAATTAGTTCATGTGATATACGGACGAGAAGTCATTGAAGTCTCTACATACCGTTCCCAGCAAAAAGAAATTCCTCAGCCTGATGGTTCTATGATTAGGGATGATAATCATTACGGAACCATAGAAGAAGATGCGATGCGACGCGACTTCACTATTAATGCAATGTTTTATAGTCCAACGAATCATAAGCTTGTTGATTTTCATGAAGGACTAGAAGATCTTAAACATGGGATTATTCGGATGATTGGCGATCCAGAAAAACGCTATCAAGAAGACCCTATTCGTATCTTAAGAGCATTCCGTGTATGTGCAAAACTCAATATGACTCTTCATAACCCTTCAAGAAGTCCTATAAAAAAAATTATCCCTCTACTTCATGACATTCCTCATTCAAGGCTGTTTGATGAAGTTATTAAATTTTTCTTAACAGGTCACGCATTAAACAGCTATAAAGTAATGCAAGATGAAAGTATCTACTCACAGTTTTTCTTATCACCAACATTTAAATCAGAAGAAATTAATCTTTTCATTTCGAATGGCCTTAAAAATACTGACTTAAGAATTAACCAAGACAAGTCATGTAACCCGAGTTTCTTATTTTCATTTTTATTGTGGCATCAAGTTCATTTATTGTGGGACCAATACAAAGTCGAGCTTAAACATTCTATAGCCGGCCTTAACCAAGCGATTGATGAAGTGATCGAAAAACAAATTAAACTTTTCCCTATTCATAAACGCTTCACAATTACTATGAAAGAAATATGGCGATTGCAGCCACGATTTGAAAATCAATCTCCAAAAAAAATATACCGATTATTGCTTCATCCAAGATTCAGGGCTGCTTATGACTTTATGCTATTGCGATGTCAATCTAATCAGCTTGATCAGAGTATCGGCATATGGTGGACAAGTTTTATTGATGCTGATCACCATGAAAAATCATTAATGGTTAAACAACTTACCCGCAAATAATCAAAGATGGGCACCTTAGCTTACATTGCAATAGGAAGTAATCTTGCAAATCCACTAAATCAAGTTACCTCTGCATTCAATGAAATTGGAAACATGCCCAAAAGCAGACTTATAAAAAAATCAAGTTGCTATAGCAGTTCGCCTCTAGGTTATAAAGACCAACCCGACTTTATAAATGCTGTAGTATCAATTGAAACTGATCTCAGCCCTCATCAGCTCTTAGCGGAACTACAAATGATAGAAATCTCACACAAAAGAGAGCGTCCATTCCCTAACGCGCCTAGAACGCTTGATTTAGATATTCTTCTTTATGGGGACATGAGGCTGGTTGAGCCTAAACTTACGATACCGCATCCAAGAATGCATGAGCGGGCCTTTGTTATTTTCCCCTTACAAGAAATTAATGAAAATATTTCTATTCCCCCTTTCGGAGATATCGCTAAAATAGCCAAAGGATTAGACCCAGAAAATACTAAACGCATAACTCTATGAATATTTTTGATAGATTTCCTTATATCGTAGTTGAAGGGCCTATTGGCTCAGGAAAATCAACGCTAGCAAAAATTTTAGCTGACCGATTTTCAGTCAATTTTTTAAGCGAAAAAGCCGAAAAAAATCCTTTTTTGCCAAAGTTTTATGAAGACATGAAGCGCTATGCTTTATCAACTCAGTTATTTTTTCTTTTTCAAAGAGCGGATCAGATCCAAAAAATTTCACAGATAGATATGTTTAAAGAATCAACGATTGCTGACTTTTTTCTTGAAAAAGATCCTATCTTTGCAAAAATTAATTTAGATCAAGAAGAGTTTAATCTTTACCATCAAATCTTTTCCCACTTGCAATTAAAAGCTCCAAAACCAGATCTCATTATTTATATTCAAACATCGATAGAAACTCTAGAAAAAAGAATTAAAGATAGAAGTATTGATTTTGAGATGGATATTTCAACTGAATATTTAGAAGCGATTGCTGAATCATATAGCCAATTTTTTCATAGCTATGATCACTCACCTGTTTTAATTCTTAACAATGAAAATTTAAATATTCTCAAAGATAAAAATGCAATTGATCTCTTGGTTGAACGAATCATGAACATCAAAAGTAATCGTGAGTTTTTTAATCCTCAGCTTCTATGAACTCAATACCTCTTAAATCTACAGTAAAAAATGGTAAAAAAATTACTATTCTCACTTGCTACGATGCATCTTTTGCAATGCTCTTAGAGTCAATAGAAGTTGATGCTATTTTAGTGGGAGATTCTCTGGGTATGTTTATTAAGGGCGATGTGAATACGCATGATGTTTCTTTAAACGATATGATTTATCACACGAGAGCGGTCGCGCAGGGTGCTAAATCTACACTCATTATCAGTGATCTACCTATCCATACTTATGAGACCAATGACCTTGCATACAAAAGTGCCATAGCGCTTATTGAAGCAGGGGCACATATGGTTAAGCTCGAGGGTGGTGCATCATTGGCATCTATCGTTAGCCACTTAAAAACAAAAAATATTAAAGTATGTGGTCATATAGGATATATGCCACAAAGCATTAAAGATATGGATAGCAATGAAATTCAAACTTCATTAGAAAAAACTCTAAAAACTATTGTTGAGGATGCAAAAGCGCTTGAGAAATCTGGGGCCGATATGTTGGTGCTATCTTCTGTCCCTGAGGATGTTGCCAAGAGAATTACGCAAGAAATATCTATTCCGACGATTGGATTTCACTCGGGCTCATCATGCGATGGCGAGGTTTTTATTTTGTATGATTTATTAATAAATTCGAATACATCTCATGATCTTTATTTAAACAAAACATCCGCACCAAGTAAAAATAGCGACGTCAAAAACCTTCTTTTGCAGTTCATGAAAAATCATTCTTAAAGTATGGATGTCATTCATACTCAAAACCAATTAATTCAAACATTAAAGGGATTAACACATATTGCTTTTGTGCCTACCATGGGGAATCTCCATGAAGGCCACATTAAACTCATTCAAGAAGCATCAAAAGTTTCAAGAAATATTGTAGTGAGCATTTTTATTAATCCACTTCAATTTAACTCAAAAGAAGACTTTAAAAATTATCCGCGGACATTAAAAGAAGACTTATCTATACTTAAAGAATTGGACATACCTTTCGTATTTGCTCCATCCGAAGAAGATATTCTTGATTCATTAGAAACAATTGAAATTAAGCTCCCTGGCATTGCAAACGATTTGTGTGGAAAATTTAGACCAGGGCATTTTAATGGCGTTGCCACTATTGTCTGTAAATTATTTAACCTTATTCAGCCCGACATAGCTTTTTTTGGAAAAAAGGATTTTCAACAACTTTTTTTGATTAAAGCATTGGTAAAACAGCTTAACTATCCTATTGAAATTGTTGGAATCGATACAGTTCGAGATCATGACGGCCTAGCAAAAAGCTCAAGAAATAATTTACTTTCCCAGGAAGATAGAAAAAAAGCCCCTCAATTATTTGAGCAATTGAATACTATGAAGGAAAAGGTGATACAAAAAACTTCTTCATTTAAAGAAATTGAAGCGCACGCATTGAGCGTATTAAATACTTCTGGATGGTCAGTCGATTATCTATCGATTCGCTCAGCTCAATCACTTGAAAATCCAGTTCATGATGAAAATCAGATAGTTATTTTAGGAGCCGCCACCCTAGGGTCTGTTCGCCTCATTGATAATATTGAATTTTGCATCCAGGATTGAACTGGCTATAATAGAACATCCTATATACCTGGTTTTGTAGTCCAAATATATGCAAAGAATCATGCTCAAATCTAAACTTCATCGCGTTCAAGTTACGCACTCAGAACTTGAATATGAGGGCTCATGTGCGATTGATGAAACATTGCTTGAGGCAGCTCAAATTAGAGAATACGAGCAAATTGCTATCTACAATATTACGAACGGTGAACGTTTTACAACTTATGCTATTAGGGCACAAAGAAATTCAGGTGTTATTTCGATTAATGGAGCAGCAGCGCACAAAGCTAACCCTGGTGACCTTATTATTATTGCAACCTATGCAAATTACTCTGAGCTAGAGCTAGAAAAATACAAACCAGCGCTTATTTACGTTAACGAAAAAAACCAGATTATTGCAAAAAAAGATTTTATTCAGATTCAGGCTGCTTAATCAGCAATGACCTTGAATGATATTAAAAAAGCGGTAGTTGAGGCGCTTGAAGATATTAAAGCGTTTGATATTGAAGTGATTGATGTAAGAAAAATTACTACGGTTACAAGCTTTATGGTGGTCGCAAGTGCCAACTCAACGAGACAAACAAAAGCTCTCGCTCACAATGTTTGCGAAAAAATGAAGTCGCTTAATATTCATATTAATGGGGTTGAGGGTGAAAAAGAAGGTGAATGGGTTCTAGTGGATGTGGATGATGTCATTGTGCATATCATGCTCCCTACTACACGTGCCTATTATAATCTTGAGCAGTTGTGGATAGAGCCGCCAAAAAAATCTCCAAAAAAAATTAATTCGCTTCATTGAAAATTAAAATCATCTCAATTGGCAATAAAATGCCAGGCTGGATTAACGAAGCTTTTGACGGATACATTTCAAAGCTCAATCACGATTTTTCTCCTCAGCTCGTAGAAATCAAACCAGAAAAAAAATTTGACTCCATAGAGCAAAAAAAAATGAGTGAGGCTGAAAAAATTTTATCTCATCTCGACAAAGAATTTTTAATTGTGCTTGATGAAAAGGGAGCCCAGTTTACATCGCAAGAGCTGGCTCAAAAATTAAATCATTGGTCAGAACATTTCAAACATATTGCGTTTGTGATTGGGGGTGCTGATGGCATACATGATGACGTTCTTCAAAAAGCCAATCTTACATGGAGCCTATCCAAATCAACATTCCCCCACGCTCTTGTAAGGGTCTTAGTGGCAGAGCAGTTATATCGAGCCCACTCAATTTTAGAAAATCATCCTTATCATCGTGAATAAAAAATATAACAATTCACTTGTTTGGTTTAGAAGAGATTTGCGTGATTATGATCATGCTGCTCTTTCTCATGCGCTTCAAGAGTCTAAACAAGTTTTTTGTATTTTTATTTTTGATAAAGAAATTTTAGATGCGTTAAAAAATAAAGAAGATAGACGTGTCGAATTTATTTGGGAAAGCATTAAAGAACTTAAAGAAAGTTTTATCCAAAAAAAATCTGATTTAATTGTGATGCATAGCTTGGCTTCTGATGCAATTTCTCGTGTCATTGATCAATTTAAGATCGAAGCAATTTATACCAACAAAGATTATGAACCTCAAGCTATCAAACGAGATGAAGAAATAAAAAATATAGCGATTAAAAAAAATGTCGTATTTTATGGCTTTAAAGATCAGGTAATTTTTGAACAAGATGAGATTCTAACTGCGCTCGATAAGCCGTATACTGTTTTTACGCCTTACAAAAATAATTATTTAAAAAAACTTACTCAAACTACGATACCTCGCTTCGACATTGAGCCGTTTATCGAAAATCTTGCTCAATTTAAATCCGATCCACTATTGAGCCTCGAGGACATGGGATTTAAAAAAACCAATCTTCATCAAATAAAAATTCATACCGGTATGACGGGGGGAAAATTACTCGCCGAGGATTTTAAAGAGAGAATAGCGCTCTACAAAAAAACGCGTGATTTCCCAGCGGTTAAAGGTGTCTCATACCTTTCTGTCCACTTACGATTTGGCACGCTATCGATAAGACAGCTTGTTCGGCTAACTCAAGAGTCTTTTAGCGAAGGCGCTGAAACATGGCTTAATGAATTGATTTGGCGTGAATTTTATTTTCAAATTCTATTTCATCGTCCAGACGTAGCGCTTGGTAGAGCTTTCAAAAAAGATTATGAATCGATCGCTTTTGAAAATAACGCTGAATATTTCAAGGCATGGACAGAAGGCCAAACTGGATTTCCTATTGTAGACGCTGCGATGAGGCAACTTAACCAAACAGGCTTTATGCATAATCGACTTAGAATGATTGCCGCTTCTTTTTTAGTCAAAGATCTTCTTGTTGATTGGCGATGGGGCGAAGCCTATTTTGCAGAAAAGCTTATTGATTTTGACTTAAGTGCTAATAACGGCGGTTGGCAATGGGCAGCCTCTACAGGTTGTGATGCTCAACCATGGTTTAGGATTTTTAACCCAATTACGCAGTCCTTAAGATTCGATCCTCAAGGTAAATTTATTAAAAAATATATCCCTGAGCTTGATCATTGCAGTGATGATGAGATTCACGCTCCATGGCTTAGTCAAAACGCTCATAAAATAAGCTACCCAAAGCCCATCATTGATCATGCCTCCCAAAGAGTTAAAGCGCTGGCCCTTTATAAATCTGTCAAAAACTAGGCTGTTGTTTTTATGCTACGCCAATAGCCTCTAGGCTTTAATTTTCAATAAGTTATAGACAAAAAAACAACATTAATAGATAATTTGTCTAACATTAATGCGCCTTTTAGACATGACAAAATACATCAGCAAATTCCTCGTTGCAATCTTAGTTACTTTCGTCATGTTTGGTTGTGCTTCACAACAAAACAAAGACCCTCTCGAAGGCCTTAATCGTACAGTTTACAAATTTAATGATGTCGTTGACAAAGTGGCATTAAAACCTGTGGCTCAGGGCTACCAAGCAATTACGCCCACCCCTGTCCAAACAGGCGTGAGTAACTTCTTTAAAAATATCTTTGATGTCGTAACACTCGTAAACGAATTGTTCCAATTTAAATTCAAGCAAGCTGCTAATACAACGGGTCGAGTAGCCTTAAATACAACCGTGGGTGTGCTTGGCCTATTTGATGTCCATTCAAAAATAGGTGGCGCTCGTACAAAAGAAGATTTTGGTCAAACGCTTGGTTACTATGGTTTTGATAGTGGAGCATATTTAGTTCTGCCTTTCTTTGGTCCATCAAGCACCAGAGACGGCATTGGGTTGGCAACTGATGCATTCTTCTTTAATCCAATTGGTTATATCAATGATGACCCTGCAAGATGGGCTTTAATTGGAGCAGCTATAATTGATAGACGCGCCCAACTTATGGATGACATCGATATTCGAGATAAATCATTCGATCCTTATGCCTATATGCGAGATAGCTATATGCAAAACAGAGAAAACTTAGTTAAAGATGGCGTAGAAGATCCAAGTGGCGTTAAACCTTACACCATGCCTCTTGGCAACTAATTAGCCTTTTATCAACTAGAAGCAATACTCATTGATTCTAGTAAGATCGAACCCGTATGTTTCGATCCGTTTCTGTAAACATCATTTCCAATAGCTAAAATCTGTTTCAACATATCTTTCATATTGCCTGCAATCGTAATTTCTTCAACGGGATAAGCAATCACCCCATCTTCAACCCAAAACCCTGCAGCACCTCTAGAGTAATCACCTGTCACCATATTGATGCCGTGACCCAGTAGCTCTGTTACAAATAGACCTTTATGCATTTGTTTAATAAGATCTTTTAGGTTTTGATTGCCCGTCTTCACAATGAGATTATGCGCACCACCAGCATTCCCTGTTGATTGCATGCCAAGCTTTCTGGCGGAGTAAGAAGATAGAAGGTATCCATTGATTGTACCTTGGTTAACTAACAGTCTTGAATTTGTCGCTACCCCTTCATCATCAAACATAGAACTTGCATCTCCCCGCAAAAGGAAAGGGTCTTCTTCAATCGTTAATTGATCACTTGCTACTTTTTCGCCGAGCGAGTTTAGAAGAAATGAAGATTGGCGATATAAATTACCGCCAGAGATGGCCGAGATAAGAGATGAGATCAGTCCGGTCGCTATCGGTGCTTCAAAAATAACTGGCGCATGGCATGTCTGAATTTTTTTAGCGCCTAATCGTGAGAGTGTTCGTGTGCCTGCTAATTTTCCTACCGATTCAACTGACTCTAAATCTTCAACATGTCTTGCTGACGAATACCAATAATCTCTTTGCATCATCGACTTTTCTTCTGCAATCACAGAGCAGCCAATCGAATGTCTCGATGTGGGATAGCCTCCCATAAAACCATGACTATTAGCATAAATAAAAATACCCTCGGAAGATGAGATGCTAGCTCCTTCGGAATTTGTAATTTTTTGACTTACACCAAGCGCTGAAGCCTCACATGTTTTCGCAAGGTCAATCATATGGTCAATAGAGATGTCCCATGCATTATACAAATCAAGATCTTGCATGTTTGTCGCCATCAAATTTTTATCAGCTAAGTCAAAAAAAGGATCGGGCGCTGTATAGCGCGCAATATTAAAAGCAGCCTCTACGGTATCTTCAATACTTTGCATGGATAGATCAGATGAGCTTGAACTACCCTTCCGCTGGCCATTATAAAGGGTGACAGAAAATCCTTTATCTCTATTGATTTCAAGTGTTTCAAGCTCACCTAAACGTACAGAAATATTTTTACCTGTACCATAACTTAGCTCAACTTCAGATGCAGTAGCACCTATACTCTTTGCATAATGCAATGTGTGGTCAGCAATTTTTTTTAATTGTTCTAAATCAAATTGATTTTTTTTCATGTCTCTATAGGTAGGAAAGTAAACCCTGTTATCATAACTTAGAAATAGTCACTCTATTAAGTCACTTACATTCATATGGCAAAAGATAAAGATTTCGAAAATAATACCGTCAGCAGGACGCAGCTTAAACTTGAGGCTGAAAAACTTCAATCACTTGGATTGAAATTATGTGATTTATCAGTATCCAAATTAAAGGCTTTGAATTTACCACCCGATTTATTCGAAGCAATTATAGCCATGCAAAAAATTACGAGTAATGGCGCCAAAAGGCGTCAGAGTCAATATATTGGCAAGCTCATGAGAAATTTTGATGCTACTGAATTAAATACGATTATGACTTTTTGGGATCAGCAAGAAATTAAAGAAAAACAACATTTTCACAATGTAGAATTGTGGCGGAAAAAATTAGTTGAAGATCCTGGAAGTGTTAATGATTTCTTAATTAAGTTTCCTACGGAAGAAAAATTAATTTTATTAAACACAATCAAAGAAGCAGTTGAAGAAAAGACTAAAGATAAAGCGCCTAAATATAGTCGAGAATTATTTAAGCTTATAAAAAAAATTATAGAGAAATAAAACTATCTGCGGTTAAGTTCAGTAACTACAACCTTTTCCTCATTATCTCTTGCATATTTAATTTTCACTTTATTGCCTTGCTGTTTGAATACTGATTTAGCGAACTCTTCAGGCGACTCAGTATTAACATCATTTAATACAAGTATCACATCACCTTTTTGAATGCCTGATTTAAAAGCGGGTGAATCTTTAATCACTGCAATGACTTTCAAGCCCGCCTCTTCCTTCTTCTCTTTGGTGTCTGAGTTTTTCTTAATTAACTTAATGACATGTAATCCTAAAATTGGCTGAGGGAGCTTGGCCCAATAGGTTGCATAAAAGTCAAACTTACTATTTTTATCTTGTAAGTCCGCTTCACTCACTTCAATCACACTATTTTTTTCACTCTTGCTGCTTTTTTTCATTTCAGCATGAATCTGCCTTAAGCGCTCTGTTCGGGTCATTTCATTAATTTTACGATCGTAGACTAAAACCACGTCTGCTTCGATCGATTGGGCATGTTTAAGCGCTTGGTTAGGTTCCGTAAAAGGCCCCTGAAATGCAGAGGTTCCCATAAGGTCATAGCCATCTTCTAACATTCTAATATTATCTTTTTCTTTATTCATGCCAGCATAAATTTTTGTATCAGGCTTTTTTTGCAACGAATGAAGACTGTCATTACTTTGCGTAAGATAATTTACTTGAAATAGATTGGTCTCTTCAGCAAATGCCAGAGTGCTTAATAAATTGAGGATGACAAAAATAAGTTTAAATTGCATAGAATTCCCTTAAAGCGATAATGTTATGATCGAACTTTCACTAATTATGACCCATCATGAAAAATAAGTTCACTAAAATTGGACTCATTTCAATTAGCGATCGAGCTTCAAAAGGCGAATACGAGGATCAAGGCATTCCTCATCTGAAGGCTTGGCTTCAAAAAGCCCTCATTTCACCCTTCGAAACGATAGAAAAAATTATCCCTGATGAAAGACCAATCATTGAATCTTCTTTAATTCATTTTGTAGATATCGATTTATGCGATCTTATTCTTACGACAGGCGGAACAGGCCCTGCTATAAGAGACGTCACGCCTGAGGCCACCTTAGCAATTGCGGATCGTGAGATGCCGGGCTTTGGTGAGCAAATGCGTCAAATCAGCTTACATTTCGTTCCCACTGCCATTCTATCGAGGCAGGTTGCAGTTGTGCGTAAAAATACCCTTATTATTAATTTGCCTGGCCAACCTAAATCTATTGCGCAAACACTTGAGGGATTGAAAAATGACCAAGGGGAAGTGATGGTGCATGGCATTTTTGCGTCCGTGCCTTATTGTATTGATCTTTTAAATGGCTCTTTTATTGAAACACATCAAGATATCGTGAAGGCTTTTAGGCCTAAAACTAAATAATTATGTCCTCAGAGTTCGAAATTATTGATCAATACTTTAAGAAAAAAATGAAACAGACTTTGCTGGGTGTGGGTGATGATGCAGCAATTATTCATATCAAAAAAAATCGTGAAATAGTGATTTCTTCCGACATGCTTGTAGAAAATGTTCACTTTCTAAAAAATACAAATCCAGCTCACTTAGGCTGGAAATCTCTTGCAGTTAATTTATCTGATATTGCAGCGATGGGCGCCATACCTAAATGGGCGACTTTATCGATTTCGCTTCCTAAAATAAATCATGGCTGGCTAAAAGAATTCTCAAAAGGCTTTTTTAAATGCGCTGATCAATTTGGTATTGATCTTATTGGTGGTGATACTACAAAAGGTCCTCTTACAATTTCAATCACGATCATGGGCGAAGTTAAAAAAAATAAAAGTCTATTAAGGTCTGGTGCAAAAATAAATGACGATATATGGGTGACTGGACAATTGGGGATGGCCTCCATGGGCTTGGCGAGCCTCCAAGGGAAGTTAAAACTTGCTCCTTCTTTAAAAGTGAAATGTATAAAAGCGCTTGAAACGCCTTCACCTAAAGTTTTAATTGGCTCCCATTTATCTCGCTATGCGAATAGCTGTATTGATATTTCTGATGGCCTCATTCAAGACTTAAGTCATATCTTAAAAGCTTCAACTGTTGGCGCTAGTCTTTTACTTAATGAAATCCCATGTGATCAATTTATTCATACATCAAAAAAATATCAACTTGCATTAAATGGTGGTGATGATTATGAATTACTATTTACAGCATCGAAAAAGCATAGGCTCTCTATAGAAAAAATTGCAAAAAAAACGAACACAGCTATTAGCGTCATTGGTGTTATCACTCAGAACAAAACACTAAAAATCATGGATCAAAAAGGCAAATCCATATCATTCAATAAAAAAGGATTTGATCATTTTGCCTAATCTTAAATTTCTAATAAAGCATCCGTCATATTTTTTAGCTCTAGGTTTTGGTGCGGGACTTTCAAAAAGAGCGCCGGGCACGCTGGGGACGCTTGTAGGAATTCCTATTTATTTATGGGCATCGTCGTATAGTTTTTCCATACAGATGATGATGGCCTTGGTGTTTACAATTTTAGGCGTCTTTATTTGTAATCAAACAGCACTTGCACTTAAAGTTAAAGATCCAAGCGCTATTGTGTGGGATGAAATCTCCGCTTTCTTTTTAATGTTAATCATTGCGCAACCCCTTTTAAATGCTTTCAAAATTTTTGAGTTATTTGTGCTCTTTAGAATCTTTGATATTTGGAAGCCTTTTCCAATCAATTATCTAGATAAGCATATGGGGGGCGGATTAGGTATCATGCTTGACGATTATGTTGCTGCATTTTTTGCACTACTTATTTATTTCTCAATTCAATGACGCAAACAATGATTCAAGATATCTGCCTTGAGCTTGGCAATGCGCTCACGAAAAAAAAATTTCGGATAGCGCTTGCTGAGTCATGCACCGGGGGGTTAGTTTGTCAGTACCTCACAAATATTCCTGGTAGCTCTGTCTGGTTTGACCGAGGATTCGTGACATATAGTAATGAATCAAAAATTGAATTACTTAAAGTCAGTCAAGATACACTTTTAAAATTTGGTGCAGTCAGTAAAGAAGTTGCTTCCGAAATGGCATTAGGCGCTCTTAACGAGAGCCATGCTCAAATAGCTTTATCAATTACAGGCATTGCAGGTCCCTCAGGAGGGTCTATTGAGAAGCCTGTCGGTACTGTTTTCTTTGCTATCGCCCATCAAAATAAGATTATTTTTAATGCTTCAAAAGTCTTCCCTGGATCGAGGGAATATATACGTGAATCTTCTTGTCTATTTGCCCTAAATCAAGTCTTAGCGCTTACTTTAAACCCCCAAGTATGAAATAATTATTAGTGATAAAAACACTTTAATTAAAGGCAAATTTAGATGGATGACAATAAAAGTAAGGCACTCGCTGCCGCATTAGCGCAGATCGAAAAACAATTCGGAAAAGGCTCCGTCATGAGGATGGATGATTCCGATGTTATCCAGGACATTCAATCCGTTTCAACAGGTTCCTTAGGTCTTGATATTGCGCTCGGCATAGGTGGCCTTCCTCGAGGACGTGTGGTTGAAATATACGGTCCAGAATCCTCAGGAAAGACGTCTTTAACACTCTCCGTCATTGCACAAATGCAAAAGCTTGGCGGTGTGGCTGCCTTTATTGATGCTGAACATGCACTTGATCCTCAATATGCTGCCAAATTAGGTGTCGTGGTTCCAGACTTACTCATATCTCAACCAGATACAGGCGAACAAGCCCTTGAAATTGCAGACATGCTTGTCCGCAGCGGGTCCGTGGATATTGTCGTCATTGACTCTGTCGCAGCATTAACACCGCGTGCCGAAATTGAAGGTGAAATGGGCGACTCTCATATGGGTCTTCAAGCGCGTCTTATGTCACAAGCCTTAAGAAAATTAACCGGCAACATTAAAAAAACAAATACGCTTGTCATATTCATTAACCAAATTCGTATGAAGATTGGTGTGATGTTTGGCAACCCAGAAACGACGACGGGCGGTAATGCTTTGAAATTCTACGCGTCTGTGAGGCTTGATATTCGCCGTATTGGTGCAATCAAAAAAGGTGATGAAGTCGTGGGTGCTGAAACAAGAGTTAAAGTGGTTAAAAATAAGGTGGCGCCTCCATTTAAACAGGCTGAATTTGATGTGCTTTATGGTGAAGGCATTTCAAGAGAAGGTGAAATTATTGAAATTGGTGCCCAATTAAATTTCATTGAAAAAGCAGGGTCATGGTATAGCTATAACGGTGAGAAAATTGGCCAAGGCAAAGACAACGCCAGAGAATTTTTAAAAGAAAATCCAAAAATTGCTCAAGAAATTGAAGATAAGATTAGGGCAAACTCATCAGCCCTCAACGAGGCGATGACTGCACCGCAGGAAACAGACGAAACTGAGTAACACAAAAAACAATCCATTAGTTTTACTTAAAAAAAGAGCGCTGTATTACCTAGCAAAAAGAGAGTATTCACATCTCGAATTGAAATTGAAATTAAGTGAGTACGCTCATACGCTCGAATTTGATGAAGACGCACTAGATCTTTTTATATCATCTCTAGTGTCAGATGGATGGCTGTCTAATGAGCGGTATTGTGAACAATTTATTCATGCAAAAAAAAATAAATTCGGACGATATAAGATCATTCGAGAACTTGAAGAAAAAGGAATAGAGCAGGCACTGATAGAACAGTTCATAGACCCTCTTAAAAACCAAGAATTATTATATGCAAAACAAGTGTGGCAAAAGAAATTTAAACTCCTCCCATCTTCTAAAGAAGAATGGTCAAAACAGGCTCGCTTTTTACAAAGTCGCGGGTTTGATGTTTCGCTTATAAAAAAAATATTGAATGCCAAGGAAGAATAGCTAGCGTATGTCAACTGCATCAAATCATCCATTTATTTCTAGCGAAGAAATTAGAAATACTTTCTTAGATTTTTTCAAGAACAAACAACATCAAATTGTAGCTTCAAGCTCATTAGTGCCTGGCGAAGATCCTACTTTATTATTTACAAACGCAGGTATGAATCAATTCAAAGACGTGTTCTTAGGATTTGATAAACGTACATATGCCAGAGCGACTTCAAGCCAAAAGTGTGTCAGAGCGGGCGGCAAACATAACGACTTAGAAAATGTAGGCTATACCGCAAGGCATCATACTTTTTTTGAAATGCTCGGCAATTTCAGCTTTGGTGATTACTTCAAAAAAGATGCGATCCAATATGCCTGGGAACTTCTCACGGAAATTTATAAAATCCCCAAAGAAAAACTCCTTGTAACTGTCTATAGTGAAGATGATGAAGCATACGATATCTGGGCTAAATCAATCGGCATTCATCCAGACAAAATCATTCGTATTGGTGATAACAAGGGTGCTAAGTATGCATCAGATAATTTTTGGATGATGGGTGATACAGGTCCATGTGGTCCATGTACTGAAATTTTTTATGATCACGGAAGCCATATCCCAGGTGGTCCCCCTGGATCTAAGGATGAAGACGGCGATCGATTCATTGAAATTTGGAATATTGTTTTTATGCAATATAACCGCGATGAAAAAGGTGTCATGCATGCATTACCAAAACCTTCAGTCGATACAGGTATGGGCTTAGAGAGAATATGCGCAGTCCTTCAGGGCGTTCATGCAAATTATGAAACCGATTTATTTGTGCCGTTGATTCAATCAGCTGCAACTATTACAAAAACATCAGACATCCATCACCCTTCATTAAAAGTATTATCAGACCATATTCGCGCTTGTACATTTTTAATTTCAGATGGTGTGATTCCCGGTAACGAAGGTCGTGGCTACGTTCTAAGAAGAATTATCCGTAGAGCTATAAGACACGGCTACAAACTAGGTTGTAGACAACCTTTCTTTCATAAATTAGTTGATGATGTGGTCCGCATGTTAGGTAAGGCATATCCTGATATCGAAAAAAATAAAAAAAATATTTCGTTGTCTCTCAAGCAAGAAGAAGA
Organism: Candidatus Methylopumilus universalis; assembly: GCF_006364435.1. NCBI lineage: Bacteria > Pseudomonadati > Pseudomonadota > Betaproteobacteria > Nitrosomonadales > Methylophilaceae > Candidatus Methylopumilus > Candidatus Methylopumilus universalis. The sequence goes on from NZ_CP040977.1 coordinate 1,018,114, forward strand.
ACGATTCTTTGAAACCATTGAAAATGGCATGAATATATTAGAAGAATCTATTCAAACGCTTGTTAAAAAAAATCAAAAGACTTTTGATGGTCAAATTGCTTTTAAGCTACATGATACTTTTGGATTCCCTCTCGATCTAACCGCCGACATTTGTCGAGAGAAAAATATCTCCATCGATCAAAAAGGTTTTGATCAAGCGATGGAAGCCCAAAAATCTATGGCTCGATCTTCTAATAAATTCAAAATGAAGATAGATGTTGACTATAACGGTGACGCTACAAAATTTACTGGTTACGAAGCGATAGAGTGCAAGGCAAAAGTATTAGCTTTATTTAAAGATGGTGAGTCGAAGACAGAGCTTCTTAAAGGTGAATCTGGCATTGTCATTCTTGATACCACACCCTTCTATGCAGAATCCGGCGGCCAGGTTGGCGATAAAGGTTTTATTAAAACCTCGAATAGCTCTTTTAAAGTTGAAGATACACTAAAAATCAAAGCTAAAATTTTTGTGCATTATGGTGTGGTTGAAACAAATAGTTTAAAAGTGTCTGATGAAGTCATAGCATCCGTTGAGAATGATTCAAGAAAAAATATTATGCGAAATCACTCAGCGACTCATTTGTTGCATAAAGGGCTTAAGAACACATTAGGCTCACATGTAGAACAAAAAGGTTCGCTTGTTGATGAATCGAAAACACGTTTTGACTTTTCACACCCCAAGGCTTTAACTTCTGATGAAATTAAATCTGTTGAGATGTTTGTGAACCAAGAAATACTAAACAATACAGATACGGAAGCCAAAACCATGCATCTCGATGATGCTAAAAAAAGTGGTGCCATGATGCTCTTTGGTGAAAAGTATGCTGACGAAGTCAGGGTGCTTAGCATTGGATCAAGTAAAGAACTTTGCGGCGGCACCCATGTAAAAAGAACTGGGGATATTGGCGCTTTCAAAATTATCTCTGAGACAGGCATTTCCTCTGGCATTCGACGCATTGAAGCGACGACAGGATTTAATGTGATTCATTATATGAATGAACATGTTTCAATCATTGATCGTTTAGCACACGATCTTAAAGTCCCCTCCTCCGAACTTTTAAGTAAGATTGATCAAATTCAAGACCTGATGAAAGAGCAAGAAAAAAGTATTCAACAACTCAAATCAAAAATTGCTTCTTCTGAAAGCGGTAACTTATCTAAAAAAGCTATCTCTGTAGGAGAAGTGAAAGTTGTGATGGAAAAACTAGGCGCTTCCGATGCGCAAGCATTAAGAGAGACCATTGATAAACTTAAATCAGAACTCAAAAGTGCAGTTATAATTTTAAGTGGCGTTGATGAGGGCAAAGTAACCCTTGCAGTCGGCGTGACTCAGGATCTTGTGAACAAAATAAAAGCAGGCGAAATTGCAAGTGAGCTAGCTATTGCAATTGGCGGTAAAGGTGGCGGTAAGCCTGATCTTGCAATGGCTGGCGGATCAAAACCAGAACTCCTTGATCAAGCCTTTAATGATTGCTTAACTAAAATAAAGAAAATAATACTTAACTAAATATCTATGAGTTTAATTGTACAAAAATATGGTGGCACATCGGTTGGAACGCCAGAAAGAATTCGGGCTGTTGCAAGACGTGTCGCTCGATATAAATCGCTCGGACATCAAATCGTTGTCGTGGTTTCTGCCATGTCTGGTGAAACGAATCGACTCATTGGCCTTGCTAAAGAAATTATGGCAGAACCTGATCCACGTGAGTTGGATGTCATGGTCTCTACAGGCGAGCAGGTCACTATTGGTATGACAACACTTGCTTTAATCGATCTTGGCATTAAAGCTAAAAGCTATACCGGTTCCCAAGTAAAAATTCTGACTGATGACGCTCATACGAAAGCTAGAATTTTGAAAATTGACCATCACAATATTCAAGAAGATTTAGATCAAGGTTATGTTGTGGTTGTTGCTGGATTCCAAGGTGTGGATGAACAAGGTAACATCACCACCCTCGGGCGCGGCGGTTCGGATACAACGGGTGTTGCGCTAGCCGCAGCTCTTAAAGCGGATGAATGCCAAATCTATACCGATGTGGATGGTATTTATACAACCGATCCTAGAGTGGTGCCTGAAGCTAAGAAATTAGATTCAATTACTTTTGAAGAGATGTTAGAAATGGCAAGTCTAGGATCAAAAGTACTTCAAATTAGATCAGTCGAATTTGCAGGTAAATACAAAGTTAAATTAAGAGTGTTATCAAGCTTTGAAGAAGAAGGTGACGGCACTTTAATTACATTTGAGGAAAAAAATAATATGGAAGATCCCATTATTTCAGGTATTGCTTTTAATCGCGATGAAGCCAAGGTAAGTATTCTTGGCGTGCCAGATAAGCCAGGTATTGCTTATCAAATATTAGGCCCTATTGCAGATGCCAATATCGATGTTGATATGATTATTCAAAATGTAGGCGCTGTTGGAACAACTGACTTTACATTTACTGTGAATAGAATTGATTTAAGCAAAGCCTTAGGCATTCTTAATGAAAAAGTTAAGGGTCACGTGGGCGCTAGAGAAGTAAATGGAAACGATAAAATTGCAAAAGTATCTATCGTAGGCGTTGGTATGCGCTCACACGTAGGTGTTGCAAGCCAAATGTTTAGAACATTATCCGAAGAAGGTATTAATATCGACATGATCTCAACGAGCGAAATTAAAATTTCAGTGCTTATTGACGAGAAATATCTAGAGCTTGCAGTCAGAGCCCTTCACAAAGCATTTGGACTTGACGCATAAGCCCTAGAAATTGATTTTTAAAGCAATTTAGCGTATCGTTCGCGCTTCTGGAGAGCTGGCCGAGTGGTCGAAGGCACTTCCCTGCTAAGGAAGCATACGGGCTTAAACCTGTATCGAGGGTTCGAATCCCTCGCTCTCCGCCATTATTCAATATCATTAAGTTATAATGTCACCACGCGCCCGTAGCTCAGCTGGATAGAGTACTTGGCTACGAACCAAGGGGTCAGGAGTTCGAATCTCTTCGGGCGCGCCACTTTTTATCATCTCTACTATTTATGCGCCCGTAGCTCAGCTGGATAGAGTACTTGGCTTCGAACCAAGGGGTCAGGAGTTCGAATCTCTTCGGGCGCGCCACTTTAATAAAAAGCTAAATAATGGGTAAATTAGCCTATAACTTCTTCTCATGTATCTATGGGCATCAAATTTCTAATTTGGATAGGATTAAAATTTATAAGATAATCCAAGACTACCGATGGTTGAATCAGCATCAAATGCAACAGGGGAAACATTTTCTCTGCTATAAAATACTCTTTGCACTTCAAGATTGCCATAAAAGTTATCTGCAATAAGTGTTCTAAATCCAATACCGATACCATAACCATCAAACTTTTTGGTATATCTACTATTGGCTGTTCCTAATTCATTTCCATCTAATGTATTAATATTTTCAAATTTTGTTTGGTGATAAGCGAGTTTTATATATCCAAGAGAACTCTCTGATAATTGATAAGCAGGGGCTACAAAAAGTGAATAATGATTTTTTTCTTTAACTTTTACTTCACTACCGATTCTTCCATAAACTCTAACAATGTCTGAATCATTAAAATCATAAGTACCGCCTAATAAGAATAATGCTCTATCAGAGACTCTGAAGGCATAATCACCAAAGATACCTATACCTAAATTTTGCTGTCCAACACCATCAAGATTATTGGCTATACCATTTATTGTTGTTGATGTTTTTATTGAAGTTGATTTTAAAAGTCCATTAATCCCAAGAGATAATCCATTGAATTTACCTTTAGAGTTTTCTGCTATGAAAAGCTGCTTCCTATCATCCGCAAAACTATACCCCAAACCAAAACTTCCAACCGTAGACCCTGTTCCTAAATTTGATAGAAAGAATGAGTCATCGCTATACATGATTCTTTGAATTTCAATATTGGCAAAGATATTATTAGTTAGATAGCTTCTAGCACCAATGCCAACTCCATAACCATGAAGACTCTTTGTTCCTTGTGAGTAATTAAAATCGTTTGAGTGTTCAATTTTAGAATTATGGTACGCTAATTTTAAATATCCCGATGTGTCAGAGGATAATCTATAAGTCGGAGCGACAAATAATGAATAATGATTTTTTTCTGTGGCTCTTACACTTCTAATTTTATTTATATGAATCCCACCATTTGCATTTAATAAATCATTATCATTAAAATCCATAGTGGCGCCAACTAATAAGCCGAATTTATTATCTATTCTAAATTCATAGTCAGCTTGTAGGTTTGTAATAAAATTTTGTTGTCCTAAACCATCAATACCATAATCACCTGCCTTAACTTTTGCAGTCGTAGATTTAAATTGCCCATTAATACCTACAGATAAGCCATTGAAATTACTACTTTCCTCAGAGCTTACTGACTTAACTTTTATTTGCTGTTTTTTCTCATAATCGTTAGGGCTTGCTTGCAGCTCAATTAACTCTTTATTTTTACTACTCTCTCCGGCAAGAATGTAATCTTCAATTTGTTTAGCGGTCTTTAATACCTCATCTACTGAAGCATTCTTTCCTTTGAGTAACTCCATGGCTTTTGCAAGAGAATTCTCACGGATCCTTGCTAATGTTTCATTGTTAGCAGCTAAAGAAGTTGATATAGATAGGACAATTAATGCTCCAAGCAAAGCTATATTGATTATTTTTTTCATATGCATTTCAAAATAAATTAGTAAACTTCAGTATACATAATTGATGTGAAATATAATGATTTATCAATCTGATATATCTATGATGATTCATACAGATACAAAACGGAGAAATTGACCTGCCCCCTCAGAACCTAAATAAGATACATATATATAGTAAGAATTAGTTCAAGCGCAGTCTAGGCGCAGTCTGTGAGGTAATGTGAGATGGACTTTGTATGGTTAATACTTCAAAGCCCTTGATATTATTGGTGGGTCGGGCGGGATTCGAACCCACGACCAACGGATTAAAAGTGCTCCACTCCCTTGGTAGAGTAGGCGACCCAAGTGTTTCAGAGCCTTGGTTTCGAAAGTACCTTTTTCTGTCAATGTACGCATCCATGAAAATCCACAGCACTAAAATCAGTTAGTACGCTTGTGAATCCTGCGACTGATGATGTCTGCAACAAAGTTTAAACTGTCATCCAATTCCCCCTCTGCAACAGCCTTTTTAAGCGTTTCTACAGCCGTTTCTAACTCTGTGAGTGTCTTAGCCTCAAAGCCTGTTTTGCCTTTAGCAATTTCTAATCGTTTACTTCCGTATTTAATTTCAAATACCAAATTGCCACTTTCTGAAGTGAACCACCAAGGCTTGAGACGTCTTTGTTTAGCTAATTCCACCCTTTCTCCACTATCCTTCTTTAAGCTTACATATTTTGTCTGAACATATTCTTCGCCTTTAATCTTGGCTTTTACACATTGAAGTTGGTCATGAAGTTTAGAGATAAGTTTATTACGACGAATCACAATACTTGGCTGTGATTTGGGGCGAACAACACTAACCGCTTTGAGTTCTGAGAGAATTGACACGATTGACTCCTTATAAAGTTTATATTCATCATCGATGCTATATAAACGATGCGAAGAGTCGATCGTTTTTATGACTTTTCCAAGATAATATCTACGTTTTTAACTAACTATAAATATCAAATTATCCTGAAAACTCATTAAAGTTAAGATAAGCCATAGCACAGTTATAAAAATGATTATTTTAAAATTACTAAAAAATTTTAATTCAATATAAAATTAAATAATATTATTCTAGCCAAAAAAGACTTAAAACGGCTAGCTATTGATTTTACTAATTAAATATATCTAAATGGATCAAAATTGACTAAATCCAAACTTTTTCTCGTAATAACAATTAGCTCCTTCTTTCTTTCAGGCTGTGGAAGCCAAGTAAAAGAAAAATTTATAAATAAAGTCATAGAAGAACAAAAGAATAGCTGGTTGAACATAAAGACGGATGAACAAACACGTCAATATGCTAAATGTCTTTTTGATGTGTATAATAATTTAGGCTTGGTAGAGAAGATAAGATTCTACTTAGACACTTTAGACATTATCCATATACCAGCATCAGACCCACTCTTTTTCGAAATAGGCTTCAAAGCAGGTTTTTCATGTAGCTACGAGGCTTTATATGGTAAAAAAAATGATTCTGGAAATATTTCCGAACAACCTGAGCAGGCTGAAGAAGAGGACCTCAATAATGTCAAACATTACAAGGATGAAAAGCCAATTCAAAAAATCCAAAGCAAGAATGAAAGCATATTTTCAAAATTGAGAAAGAGCTCGGAAATTTCTAGCAATAAAAAAGAATCTGAAATGCAAGAAAAAAAATATGGCAGTGAAAATAGTTCTACTAACTCAAATCATGACAAAAAAAATGTCACTACCTTGTATGAATATCAAACTAATACTGGCTGTATATATAAGGAAATAGCTCCATCAAAACAAAATAATCGATCTATTCATTGGGATGGCAGTTGTCAAAATGGTTACATGCATGGGTTTGGCTCTTTAATCATTGATGATAAATTAAAGAATACAACTACTGTTTGCGAGGCAAACTATAGTTATGGATTAGAAAATGGGCAAGGCAAATGTACATATAATCATAATAACAATGAGATGATTATTACTGAGACAGGTATTTACAAGAATGGAAAATTCTTTTCTGGCTCAAGGGAATATGAGGATCAAGCAGGGCTGTACAAAAAAGATATTTTAGAGCATCCCAGCTATCCAGGCAATCAAGAACATTCGTCACAAAGTCTAGAAAATTATAGTAATCTTATTTCAAAAAAAATAAGGAAAAATTTTTTATATCCAAAAATTGCTCAAATGCGAGGTTGGCAAGGCACTGTTATTGCAGATCTTGAAATTGATAGTAAAGGCTCATTGATTAGTGTTAAGATTAAAAAGAGCAGTTCTTATGAAGTTTTAGATAATGAAGCACTCGAGATGATTAGAAAAGCTTCACCATTTCCACCCCCGCCAGATAATTTGCGTGGTAAAAATTTAAATGCACTTCTGCCTATTTCATTCAAACTCGAATAAATTAAGAGTGCAAATAAATCTAAAAATATAGATGAAAAAGAATTATTAAGCTTAAAAAGTGATTTTAAAAAATTATTAGAAGCCTCTACTCCACAGATTAATTATTCTGACTTAGCCATGTTTTTCACAAATATCATGGCTAATCGCCTAAGCCATTGATTTCAAAGTAGCCTGTAATTAAGCTTTTTTAGGTCGACTCTTTTTATCCTTGTCTTTATCATCGCTGATTATTTAAACAAGGATAATCACCATGCCACAAGCCAAAACTCTCAAAGATAGCGAATTAAGAAAGGTTCTTAATGTTTGTCAGATTGGTAGAAATTCTCATAGAAATAGAATTATGCTTTTAATCTCATTTTGGAGTGGGATGAGAGTGGGAGAAATAGCATCTCTAAAAATTGATGATGTTTTGAATTTGGATAATAGTGTTAAAAGTGAGATATGGCTAAAAGCAGAACAGACCAAAGGTAAATTTGGCAGAAAAGTCATGATCGGTGAAAAATTACGTAAAGAGATAGATGTGTATATCCACACTCTAAAACATACAGAAAGGCATCGTCCTTTAATTTATTCACAACGACATAAAGATGGCTTTACCTCTAATAATTTGGGGCAGGAATTCATAAAGCTATTTAAATTAGCAGGTATAGACGGAGCCACAAGCCATAGTGGTAGAAGGACATTTATTACTAACTTAGCTAACAAAGGTATTGGGGTCCGAATCTTACAAACATTGGCAGGTCATAGAAGCATAGCCACCACACAGCTTTATATAGATGTTAATGATGAAATGTTAAGGTCTGCCGTCGATTTACTCTAAAACACCCCTCAAAAAGCTTGATAATAAAGGGGATTGCTCTCATTGAATCCCATATACAGCCTTCATTCCAAGGCGTCAAAAATCGCTAAATTCACAAAAACGTGTCAATACAAATATTTAATATATTTACAAAAATAGTCTAAAAAAAAGGGTGAATTTATATAAATAGGGTTATAGCCAATAACAAGCTGAATCCCAATTTTATGAATAAAAACCAATTTTTCGACCAATTTTTGAGTGAAATTAGGCCATTTAAAACAACATATTTTTTGACTTTAAACACATTTATTAATGACCAAATAATCTTTGAGCGTCATCTAGAAAAACTGTTTAATCAACTCAACAAATACTGTTTTGGAAGGTCATTTAAAAGAAATAATAAAAGATTAAAGATTTTAGGGGCAAAGCAAATTGGGATTTTTAATGAAACATTACATTGTCATTTAGTGATTGCTCACAATAATGATATGAAAAGATCACATCAAGAAATTGAGTATCTTATTAGAAAAAATTGGCTAGGCATTTTAAAAACTAAAAGCAAAATAAGCAGCAATTTAATTAAATTTGAAGAAATTAATAATTTAAGTGATGTTATGTTTTATTCACTTCGTGAATTGAAATTCAACAAAACACAAAATTACTTGGCATTTTAAATAATTCTGTCCAACGAGCGACGAAGTAAATTAATTAGCCTTACATTTAGATTTTAAATATGGTGAGACTCCATAGCTTGAGCTTTATCTAAATTTTAAGAAATTAATAGTTACGGTGAGCGAAGCGAACGTTAGCTGAATGAAATGAAGATAACTGAATGATGTTACTAATTAGTTATCCAAATTCCACTTCACAAGTAACTTATTAATAGCACTTGGATTTACATGAATCTTATTTAATACTGGATTATAAGCTAACATAGATCTTCGCTTATTTTGAATATTTTTCTTCTTTACCTTTGGCTCATTCATGACGATATAATGTAAATATGATTCTTCTAAGTGCCAAAAAGACTCGCATTGTTTGGCTAACATTTTGATATCTTTCAGTGACTCTTTCCATTTCTGCTCACGCTTGACCATAAAGTAATTGATCGCTGATGAAACAACGATACCCAATAATAAAAATAGTCCATTTATAATTGCATTATTAATTTCCATGACTCTCTCCTAATATGTGATGAAATAACTAATTAACTACACGTTGATGATGATATTGATTAAGTATATATCTAACTTGTTCTATGACATGCAGAATCATTTCTTTGGCTAATGGATCATTAGTCAAAGTGACTCTAAACTTAAAGAAGTAGTTATTGATCACTGTAAATATAATATAACTATCCATGCCATCAACAACATAAGCTCTTGTTATAAAATTATCGAAATTTATAGTATCTAATAAGTCTGACTTTGTTTCTTCACCATCAATCTGACTTGCTGACTCTTCAAATTCATTGATCATCAACTCACGATTGCCATCCATATCAATATTATTGAGTCCTTTGTTATAGATGTACAAGGTTCCCTTAATCATGGGACATGCATAAGTGAAAGTCATGCCATCACCTGCACTATCTTTTTCGTTATCAATGAATTCTCTGAAATTTAACCATCCAAACTGAAATGGAACAGCAACTTTACTTAATGGATCTATGTAAACAGTGGGGAAATAAGTATAGATTGGGATTTCATTAAATTTCACACTGCTAATATCAAAGTAATAATCACGAACAACTTTTGTAGGGGTTTTATCTTTGTAATAATTTACTGCGATTGTGACTTTCTCTATTAGCTTATCATTATGTTTTGATATTTTTTTGTCATAGAGAAACCATGCGCTTTCAAGTGATCTGCTAACACAATCTATGACTCTCCATTCAATATTGGGAGCGTCAATTTCATCAAAGGTATCTATGACAATAGGATCATCTGCGGTTAACCCAACACCACCTGATATAGGAACATCAAATCCATAGTCAGCTTTTATGGATTCTTTTAAATTGAATTTAGCCATCAGTTAAAACTACAAGTAATCAGAGTAATCAGTAACAAGTTTTGGTTCTATTAATGTCCTAACTCTTAACAACACCTTCAAAACCCATTGTTCAGCCAAGATGTCATGCAACGCCTTCATTCTTTCTTTTGCCACTCAAAAACAGAGCAAAAATAATTTTATATTTCTCTAATAACCAAGCCCTTTAAAATATAAAAATATTATTCCAAATAGACTAAATAGCAGAACACAAGAAACAAAAAGATACTTTTGATCGTCGAAAAGACTTTTAATGCTCTCTTGATAATATAGGAGAACAATTATCATCCCAATTAAAATTCCAACGACATCTGCTATTAAATACGGATTGCTTCCCATATGTTAATTTTAACTGAAACTCTTAGCCTTCATAGCCGAATTTAAGTGTGAATAATGCTTTTCAATCATAACCACACTTGTTCCCATTTGCCTTGCTAAATCGTGTATGCCCACCTGCCCTCTCATCAAGGTCATGGTGGCATAGGTATGACGCAGTGAATATAGAGTGCGGTTATCGCCGAACTTATCCTTTAGCAACCCCACAAACTTTAAGAATTGCTCAAAGCTCTGATTAAGATTATTGGTCTGCAACCCATTTCTTAATCTAAACACATAGACATCTAACTTGGCTTCTAATAATTCATCGAATGTCATGGTGTTTAAGTCATCAAATCTACTTTGTATGCGTTTTAAATAAACCAACACATTATGGCGTGCTATCAGCTCACGACGACCTGTTTTACCATCAACGGCAATCATTAAATAGCGGTTGCTGTCCTTATCCATGAACCAATTTATGTGTTTCCATTTAATGTTCTGACTTTCAGTGCCATATCTCATGCCTGTATTTGTCAATATCAACACATAATCTCTTAACAACTCACGCATATCACGTGTGATGGTTTTCTGACCCATGTTTTGCCAAGTTTTTAACTGTCTGATAATGACTTTCCATTCATCAACACTGAATGCAGGTCGCCTTTCACCCTTGACTCCTTTATTGCTCAATGGTGGCACTTGTGATTTCGACATCCATCCTCTACTAATCGCTGTATCAAAAATTCTATTTAAAGATGAGTTGTAATTAGTAAGCGTAGAAGTTTTAAGTGGTCTATTTAATTTGCGTGTTTGATTGGCTTTGAAATTAAGCAAGTCTAATTGTGTAATTTTATCCACAGACTTTTTAGCGAAGAACGGAATTAAATGTGTGCGAATACTACTTATATAAGTGTGATAAACAATTTTACCAATGCCCATGTCTAATTCTTTTTCCATTTCTCTTATTGCTAATTCAGCAACATGCTTAAACTTTTTGCTTTGAAGTGGCAGATTGTATTTGTGCAGAAAACGACTTTCGTCGTAGATTTCTGTGGCGACTTTAACAGCGTAATCAAAATGAATGTGCTTTGTGCTACATCGATGCCATTTGCTATTTGGTAATTTAAAACGACATTGCCAAAAACGATTCGGAGATTTTTTGAACAGCACAACTTCGCCGTCTCTGACATATTTTAAATCGTGAATTACCTTCACAATCGATGTTCAGACCCATGAAAAAACCACACTGACAGAAAAAGTATTGCGATGAAGTGACTATGGAATTCGTTAGCACGAAAAGGCTCTGAAAGCCTTGTAAATGGTGGGTCGGGCGGGATTCGAACCCACGACCAACGGATTAAAAGTCCGCTGCTCTACCGACTGAGCTACCGACCCAGAAGAAACAAAACAGGTGATTATCCTTTATTGAGCCTAAATGGTCAACAATGGTTCATTGAAAATTAGGATCTGAGGCCAGGTATTTTGCCAGCCATACCACGCATCAGTTTGCCTAAGCCGCCTTTTGAAAACATCTTCATCATCTTTTGCATTTCTTCAAACTGATTGAGGACGCGATTCACATCTTGGACTTGCACACCAGATCCCAAAGCAATTCTTTTCTTTCTTGTAGCTTTAATTAATTCGGGTTTTCTTCTTTCAAGAGGCGTCATTGAGCTAATAATGGCTTCTATTTGACGAAGCGATTTGTCGCCATCTTCAGGATTAATTTTAGATGCAGCGCTCGTAAATTGAGCGGGCATCTTATCCATTAATGCGCCTACGCCACCCATTTTTTTCATTTGTCCTATTTGATTTTTGAAATCTTCTAAATCGAAATTTTTTCCTGATTTAACTTTTTCCGCTAACTTCTCGGCTTCTTTAACATCTAATGTTTTCTGTGCATCTTCGACAAGACTTACAATGTCACCCATGCCAAGAATTCTTGACGCCATTCTTTCGGGGTGAAAAGGCTCAAGGCCATTAATTTTTTCGCTTGTCCCAATATATTTGATTGGCTTGCCAGTCACTTGACGCACAGATAAGGCTGCACCACCGCGCGTATCACTATCTAACTTTGTTAAAATAACACCTGTTAAAGGGAGTGCGTCACCAAAAGCTTTTGCAGTATTCACTGCATCTTGTCCTTGCATGGCATCGACTACAAATAAAGTCTCTATTGGATTTAATTTCTTATGTAGCGCTTTGATTTCATCCATCATTTCAACGTCAATACCTAAGCGGCCTGCTGTGTCAAAAATAACTACATCAAAAAAATGTTTTTTTGCGTAATCGATCGTCTCTGATGCAATCTTTAGTGGTTTCTGGGAAGGGTTTGAATCAAAACATTCAATATTTAAACTTTTGGCAAGTGTTTTAAGTTGATCAATCGCTGCAGGACGATATACGTCAGCACTTGCAAGCAATACCTTTTTCTTTTTTTCGATAAGCAGCTTAGCAAGCTTGGCAGAAGTGGTTGTTTTGCCAGAACCTTGGAGACCTGCCATTAAAATAATAGCTGGGGGAGCAACATTTAGATCCAAGGAAACATTTTGATCGCCCATGAGGATCGTGAGTTCATCTTGGACAATTTTAATAATCGCTTGTCCTGGAGATAGGCTTTGCAATACTTCAACACCGAGGGCTTTTGTTTTAACGCGATCGATAAAATCTTTTACGACAGCCAAAGCAACGTCTGCTTCAATTAAAGCGATTCTAACTTCGCGCATCGCATCACTGATATTCTGCTCAGTAAATCTGGCTTGCCCGCGAATTGTTTTAATGACACTCTGTAGTCGGTCGGTTAGATTTTCTAACATGCGTTCATCCTGTTTTAAGTTAACTCTTCTTTATGTACATGGTATATTAAACTTTTAATGACGAATTAAAAATTATGGAAATTTGGCTACCTATTTTAATTGCTTGTGCGTGTTATCTCACGCCAAGTTTCTTACTATTTAAAAAACAAACGCCTGATAAAAAGCTTACTAATTTTAATGCGCTATTAATTGGTATCGGCTTATTAGCTCATTTTACAATTCTTAAAGCTAGCATTTCTTTCAATCCTATCAATCTAGGGTTTTCTAACGCCCTTATTGCAACCTCATTCTTTAGTATTTTGATTTTTTGGTTACTTAATTTTAATAAAAATTTTAATTATCTGCAGCCGTTTTTGCTTATCCCATCGGCTTTTTTACTGATCATACATCCTTTATTTTTATCAAATCACTTTTTAACAACTGATTTATCACCATTATTTATTACACATATCGCGATCGCTTTGTTGGCATATAGCCTATTTACATTTTCAGCTTATTTAGCCATATTCATTTTAATTTTCGAGAAAAAATTACATCAAAAAAAGAAAATAGATATGCTCTTAAGTGGCTTCCAGCCATTAATTGAAATGGAAAATTTCCTTTTTAATATTAATAAAATTGGGTTTCTTTTATTGACCATAACACTTATAAGCGGAATTCTATTTTCTGAGCAAGTTTTTGGGACGCCACTTCAGTTTAACCACAAAACAGTTTTCTCAATATTAGCTTGGCTTATTTATGGGCTTATTTTGGCAGGTAAAAAACTTTTTGGTTGGCGCGGTAGAAATTCTATCTATATTAAACTAACTGCTTTTTTATTTCTTTTGCTGTCTTATCTTGGAAGTAAATTCGTTTTGGAAATTATCCTTCATAGATAACGAATCATCTCAATGAAATTTGAGGCCAGCCCTTAGATTTTGCATATTCACTTAAAACATCATCCGAATCAACAGCCACAGGGTGTGTGACTTTTTGCATTAAAGGCAGGTCATTATGAGAGTCGCTATAGAAGTATGACTTTTCAAAGCTCGCTAATGATAAATTTTTGCCTTTAAGCCAGGCTTCTAAACGAGTCACCTTCCCTTCCTTAAAAGAAGGAAGTCCCGAGACTTTTCCAGTAAATTCACCTTCTTTTTCTTCGGGATCAGTGCCTATTAAATTTTCAATACCAAATAATTCAGCGATGGGTTTTGTAATAAAGCTGTTAGTGGCTGTAATAACAATGATCAGGTCACCTTCGTCCTGATGTCTTTTGACAAGTGCACGCGCCTTTTCAGTGATCATAGGTTTAATCACTTCTTCTACGTATTTTTTAATGAGTTGATTAAGCACCGTCCTAGGATTCCTCGCAAGCGGCTTAAATTGAAACTCAACGAATGCGTATATATCTAGCGTGCCAGCTTTATAATCCGCGTAGAATTTCTCATTTTTTTCAGCATGAATCGCACCATCAAGATAGCCTTCTTGAATAAGAAATCGACTCCAGTTGTAATCACTGTCTCCAGCTAAAATCGTATTGTCTAAATCGAAGAGTGCTAGATTCAAATTAACCTCTAAACCTGAGGATGGGCACGTTCTAATTTGGATTGGAGTTTATTTAATCCATTGATATAAGCTTTTGCAGATGCAATCACAATGTCTGTATCAGCACCTTGACCATTCACAATGCGACCGCCTTTTGCCAATCTCACGGTCACTTCACCTTGAGCATCCGTTCCGCTTGTGATGTTATTCACAGAATAAAGTTGAAGTTCTGAACCTGAGTTTGCAATTTTTTCGATCGCTTTAAATGTAGCATCCACAGGGCCGCCGCCAGAAGATTCAGCCATCACCTCTTTGCCATTTTCGGAAATTTTAATGACCGCGTGAGGGATTGTGCCTGTTTCTGACATTGTTTTTAAATGAATTAATTTATAATGCTCTATCGCCTCAGAGGTATATTCTTCGCTCATAAGCGCATGAAGGTCTTCATCAAAAATTTCGGATTTTTTATCTGCTAAATCTTTAAATCTTGCAAATGCGGCATTAATAATATCTTCTGATTGAATGTCGATGCCCAATTCTTGGAGTCTAGTTTTAAATGCATTACGACCAGACAACTTTCCAAGTGAGATCTTATTTGCTCCCCAACCCACATCTTGCGCGCGCATAATTTCATAGGTTTCTCTATGTTTTAAAACGCCGTCTTGATGGATGCCAGATTCATGTGCAAAAGCATTTGCGCCTACAATCGCCTTATTGGGTTGAACAGGGTAGCCTGTAATTGTTGAAACCAATCTCGAAGTTGGCACAATTTGTGTAGTATCGATGCTTGTCGTTAGATTAAATAGATCTTTTCTGGTTTTAACCGCCATCACGATTTCTTCTAGACTTGCATTGCCCGCTCTTTCGCCCAATCCATTAATCGTACATTCAACTTGTCTCGCGCCATTCATCACTGCTGCAAGTGAATTTGCAACTGCCATGCCTAAATCGTTATGACAATGGGTGGACCATACAACTTTTGAAGAGTTTTCAACTTGGTTGATGAGGGCCTTCATACGCTCGCCCCAAACACCTGGGATTGAATACCCAACCGTATCGGGTACATTGATTGTTTTAGCGCCAACTTTAATCACAGCATTAAATACTTTAACAAGAAAATCCATTTCAGAGCGCACCGCATCTTCGGCAGAAAACTCGACGTCGTCCGTATATTCCAAAGACCATTTCACAGCCTGAACCGCTCGATCTAAGACTTCATCTTCTGACATACGGAGTTTATTTTCCATATGAATTTTGCTAGTCGCAATGAAGGTATGGATACGTCCTTTTTTTGCATGTTGAATAGCTTCGCCAGCTTTGCGAATATCATTTTCAACAGCGCGAGCTAATGAGCATACAGTCGACTCTTTAATGTTTTTTGCAACAGCGCTTATAGAGTTAAAGTCTCCAGGGCTTGCAGCTGCAAAGCCCGCCTCAATGACATCGACACCAAGCTTCTCAAGCTGCCTTGCAATGCGCAACTTTTCTTCCTGTGTCATCGATGCACCAGGGCTCTGCTCACCGTCCCTTAAGGTGGTATCAAAAATGATGAGTTTGTTATTTTGTATTTCTTGTTGCATTCACTATTGCCTTATTCTTAAATTTAAAATTTCTAATGAAATTGAAATAGCCTGACAAGAAATAACAACCCACTATAATAAAAATAGCTTCAGGTGGGCTATAAGAAACTAATACAAATGCCAAAATGACCAATAGAATAGCGACGAATGGAACGCTATTTCTAAGATTAATATCTTTGCCACTATAAAATCTAATTTCACTTACCATGGAAAGTGCGATCACTATGGTGAGTGACCAAGAAACCCATTTCATTTTAATCATATTGAAAAAAATCTCGTTTCCACTAAAGCCATTTTCATTAGATACCCAGACAAAACTTACTAACAATGCTGCTGCTGCCGGGCTTGGTAATCCAAAAAAATATTTTTTTTCATCTCGGTCTAGTTTAACGTTGAAGCGCGCAAGTCTAAATGCTGCACAACAGCAATAAATAAAAGCTGCAATCCAGCCTAACTTACCTAACGGCTTTAATGTCCATACATATAAGATAAGTGCAGGTGCTACGCCAAATGACACCATGTCGGAAAGACTATCGTATTCGGCTCCAAAAGCACTTTCAGTATGCGTCAGTCGCGCAATGCGTCCATCTAATCCATCCATAATAATGGCAATAAATATCGCAATAGCAGCAAGCTCATATTTCCCATTCATCGCTTGAACAATAGAATAAAATCCGGAGAATAAAGCAGCCGTTGTAATAAAATTAGGAAGCAAATAAAAAGTGTGCTTACTTATTTTATTTCTTAATAAATCTTCTTTATTTTTTCCGATACTTTTTAACTTTTTCATGTGTTATTTTTAATTGGAAACTCAATCTTTTAGTATAACAAAGCTTTAACGATTTCATTAATTCTAATTTATACTCATTGACTTACCGCTATCGAGAACTACAAATTAAAGATGCAATTTAAGCTCATAAAAAAAGATGGTGAAGCTAGACGAGGTGAACTCAAGCTTCAACATGGCACCGTGCAAACTCCCGTATTTATGCCTGTGGGTACTTATGGTGCTGTGAAGTCTTTAAGTCCTCAAGATCTAGAATCTATTGGCTTTGAAATTATCCTGGGAAATACTTTTCATCTATGGCTTCGACCAGGATTAGAAACAATTTCAGCCTTTAAAGGCTTGCATGATTTTATTCAATGGCATCGATCAATGCTGACAGACTCTGGTGGTTTTCAGGTGTGGAGTCTTGGCAAAATGAGGAAAATTACCGAGGAAGGTGTTGAGTTTAAATCGCCTATTAACGGTGATACTTGTTTCCTGAGCCCAGAAGAATCCATGCGAATTCAAAAAACACTTAACTCAGATATCGTCATGATCTTTGACGAATGCACGCCCTATCCAGCATCACATGAGGAAGCAAAAGCATCTATGGAGCTAAGTTTAAAATGGGCCTATAGAAGTAAAGTGGCTCACGAAACAAATAAGAATGCTTTATTCGGCATCATTCAAGGAGGTATGTTCGAGGATCTTCGAGAGCACTCACTAGATGAGTTAAAAAAAATCAATTTCGATGGCTATGCCATTGGTGGATTATCCGTAGGCGAGCCTAAAGAAGAAATGCGCAAAGTGATTTCTTTTATCGCACCTAAAATGCCAGAAGAAAAGCCACGCTATTTAATGGGGGTGGGTACCCCGGAAGACATTATCGAGGCCATTGCGCATGGTATTGATATGTTTGATTGTGTGATGCCAACAAGGAATGCCAGGAATGGCTGGCTCTTTACGAAGTATGGGGATTTAAAGCTTAAAAATACACAGTATAAAAATGATACGAATCCAATCGACAGTGATTGTGGGTGCTATACATGCCAAAACTATTCTCGCGCTTACCTTCACCATCTTTTTAGAATTGGAGAAATGCTAGGTTCTCGCTTAAATACGATCCATAACCTGTCCTATTATCAAAAAATAATACAAGAAGCTAGGGTGGCTATTGAAAATGGAACATTTGAAACTTATAGAAAAATATTCCATCAAAACCGTCAGCGTGGCATTCAATAAATGCCTGCTGTGTTAAAATTAACCTTTAAAATTAATTACCTGTAGGAATAAAATGTTTATAAGTTACGCATATGCCGCTGATGCGGTTCCCACTGATCTCATGAGCTTTTTGCCATTTATCATCATTTTTGTACTTTTTTACTTCATGTTAATTCGCCCACAAATGAAACAAGCAAAAGCCCATAAGCTTATGATTGATTCGCTCAAAAAAGACGATGAGATTGTGACCAATGGCGGCCTGCTTGGTAAAGTAGTCAAAATCAAAGATCAGTATGTCACTGTAGAAATTGCAGCGAGCACTCAAATTCATATCCAAAAGCAATCTGTCATCACTTTGCTGCCTAAAGGCACCATAAAATCTATCTAATTTCTGAAGTGATAGCTTAAGTTAAAAATGAATCAATACCCTAAATGGAAGTATGGCCTTGTCTTAATTGCAATTTTTATTGGCCTTATTTACTCCGTCCCTAATTTTTTTGGGGAATCGCCTGCAGTTCAAATCATGCCACCTAAAACATCAGATAAATTAGATTTATCTATATTAGCGACGATTGAAGGCAGTTTAAAGCAAGCAAATCTTCCTGTTGAAGGCATTATCCAAGAACCCAATGGCATTAAAATTAAATTTGCAAATCCTGATAACCAGCTAAAAGCCAAAGATATTCTTCAAAATGCTTTAGGTGCCAACTATGTGATTGCGCTTAACTTGGTATCTAAATCACCTTCATGGCTATCTAAAATTGGGGCTATCCCAATGTATTTAGGTTTAGATTTAAGAGGTGGTGTGCACTTTCTTCTTCAGGTCGACATGAAAGCTGCATCCGAACAAGCGGCTGAAAGTAACCTAAATGATTTCCGCATGACTTTGAGAAAAGAACGTATTTCTTATATTGGTGCTTCAAGATTAAATGAAATTGTAAAGCTTGAATTCGACAATCAAGAAGATCGCGAAAAAGCTAAAAAACTTATCAAAGTGAATTATCCAGATTTAGTGGTCAATGAATCTTCATCGGGGAAAGATAAAGCGCTTGATATTAGTATGAGCGAAATGGGCAAGAAAAAAATTCAAGAATTTGCGCTCAAACAAAATTTACAAACACTCCATAACCGCATTAACGAACTTGGTGTTGCAGAACCTATTATTCAACAACAAGGTTTAGATCGAATCGTTGTGCAACTTCCGGGCGTTCAAGACACAGCAAAAGCTAAAGAAATTCTTGGTCGAACAGCGACACTCGAA
Source organism: Candidatus Methylopumilus universalis (assembly GCF_006364435.1). Classification (NCBI taxonomy): domain Bacteria; kingdom Pseudomonadati; phylum Pseudomonadota; class Betaproteobacteria; order Nitrosomonadales; family Methylophilaceae; genus Candidatus Methylopumilus; species Candidatus Methylopumilus universalis. The sequence goes on from NZ_CP040977.1 coordinate 1,037,526, forward strand.
ATTAGATTGGTCGATGAAGATAAAACAGATATTGCTTCATTAGAAAGCGCACAAAAAGGAAATGCACCTTTTGGAGACGATCTTTTTAAAGATAGAGACGGCAGATCCATTCTTGTTAAGAAAAACGTATTACTTACAGGTGAGAGAATTACTGATGCTGGGCCTGGCGTAGATCAACAATCAGGAAGGTCTGTTGTTCATGTCACACTGGACGGAAGAGGCTCAAATATATTTAAACAAGTCACACGAGAAAATGTAGGGAAGCGTTTAGCAATTCTTCTGGTCGAAAAAGGACAAACGGAAGTTGTAACAGCGCCAGTAATTCAGCAAGAAATTGGTGGTGGTCGAGTACAAATTTCTGGCATGAATAGCCCGCAAGAGGCCACGGATATATCTCTTTTATTAAGAGCTGGGGCTCTGGCAGCGCCTATGCAAATTATTGAAGAGCGAACCGTAGGTCCAAGCATGGGTGAAGAAAATATTAAACGCGGCGTGCACTCTACCTTATGGGGTTTTGCAGCCATCTCTATCATGATGATCATTTACTACATGGCCTTTGGTGGCGTTTCTATTTTCGCACTTGCTGTGAATTTATTATTACTAGTCGCTTTATTATCAATAATGCAAGCCACCCTAACACTTCCTGGACTAGCAGCGATTGCGTTGGCATTAGGTATGGCAATTGATGCAAACGTTCTCATTAATGAAAGAATCAGGGAAGAGCTTAGAAATGGCAACACGCCACAAGCAAGTATTCATGCTGGTTATGATCGAGCTTTTGATACTATCCTTGACTCTAATGTCACTACTTTAATTGCAGGTCTTGCCTTATTTATGTTTGGCACAGGTCCGATTAAAGGATTTGCGGTTGTTCACGTGTTAGGCATCTTAACTTCTATGTTCAGTGCCATTTTAGTTTCACGAGCGCTTGTAAATATTATTTATGGTTATCGTCGCAAAATTGATAAATTGTCTATTGGTCAAATTTACAAGCCACAAGAAGATTAATTATGGAATTATTTAGAATTAAAAAAGATATCCCCTTTATGAGTTACGGTCGACTAACCACGACCATTTCTCTCATTACATTTATTATCTCTATTGTCTTTCTGAGTTTTAAAGGTCTTAATCTTGGTGTAGATTTTACTGGTGGCACGCTTATGGAAGTAAGTTATAGCCATCCAGCCGATATCGATAAGATTCGTCAAGTCATGGATAAAATTGATCTTAAAGATACGACGGTACAAAATTTCGGCACAAGTAAGGATGTATTGATTCGCTTGCCTATTCGACAAGATCTATCTATCGCTCAATTGTCAGAAAAAGTATCCGCGGCACTTATTGAGAGTGATAAAGATACAAAAATACAAAGAGTAGAGTCTGTCGGATCACAAGTTGGGGAAGAGCTTTATGCAAATGGAGCACTTGCTCTACTTCTCGTGTGCTTTGGAATTATTGCTTATCTAGCATTAAGATTTGAATGGCGTTTTGCAGTTGCTGCTGTGATTGCCAATATGCATGATGTCATTATTATTTTAGGCTTTTTTGCATTTTTCCAATGGGAATTTAATCTCACAGTCCTCGCGGCTATCCTTGCTGTCTTAGGCTATTCTGTGAATGAATCGGTTGTGGTTTTTGATCGCGTCAGAGAAAACTTTAAAAAAATGAGAAAAGCGAATGTAGTTGAAGTGATTGATAATGCAATCACAAGAACTATGTCTCGCACTGTGATTACCCATTTGATGACTCAAACGATGGTGTGCTCGATGTTATTTTTTGGCGGCGAAACACTTCATAACTTTGCACTTGCATTAACTATAGGTATTTTATTCGGCATCTATTCATCAGTACTTGTCGCATGTCCTGTTGCAATGTGGCTTGGCGTATCTCAACGCAATCTCGGTCAAGATCAACCTAAAGAAGATACGTCACAAGAAATCAATCCCTAAGTTTTTTTAAACTTTGAATACCCTTTCTATTAGTTACCAATTTGTCATTCTTGCAGCCTTACTCGCTATTGCTGCTTTTTTCTCGCTTGCTGAAACAAGCTTAATGACTCTCAACCGCTATCGATTAAAACACTTAGTGTCTCAAGGCGATCGCGCGGCCAAGCTCACATATAAATTACTCTCATCCCCTGCAAAGCTTTTAGGCGTTATTCTGCTTTGTAAAGAATTTGCAAGCGCCGCATCTGCAATGATTGTCACTATTATTACAGTGCGCCTCTATGGAGAAGGGCAAATAGCTCTTATGGCTGGAACCCTAGTGACCACATTCTTAATTCTTATTTTTGGTGAAGTATCCCCTAAGGTTATTGCAGCCTCCAAACCAGAAAGATTTGCATTTTTCAGTAGCTATATACTCTTCCCTCTTTTAAAAATTCTCTATCCGATAGTTGCTCTAGTTAACTTTTTTGTATTAAGTTTTGTAAAACTATTTAATGTGAAAATTGATTTGAATAATAATCTTCATGCAATATCGATGGATGAGTTAAGAAGTATTATTTCAGAAGCAGGTCAATTTATTCCGAATCAACATAGAAAAATCCTGCTGAATGTGTTTGAGCTTGAGCGCATTACAGTCGACGATATTATGATTCCGCATACTTCAGTTGAAACTATTGATTTTGACTTAATGGATGAAGAAATTATTCAGAAATTAGTCACTTTCCAACACAGCAGAATATTGGTAAAAACAAATTCACCTGACAGCATCCTAGGACTGCTTAATACTCAGAAAATTATTAAGCAACTTAATATTCATGATGCATTAAGTAAAATTACAAAGGATGATTTAAAGGCGCTTATTTCAGAACCATACTTCATTCCATCCGGCACACCTTTATATACTCAAATGCAGCACTTTCAAGATAAGCAAGAAAGAGTGGGTTTAATTGTAAATGAACATGGTGAATTTATTGGGCTAATAAGCCTTGAAGATATTCTAGAAGAAATTGTTGGCGAATTTAACCTAGATTTTCTTTCAAAATCATCTAAATTTAGTCAAGATGATGATGGGGGTTGGATTGTAGATGGTAGTGTAACGATTCGAACACTAAACAAAAAATTGAATCTTCAATTTCCAATTGACGGTCCTAAGACATTAAATGGCTTGGTGTTAGAATACTTTGAAGATATCCCAGAACCGAATACAAGTTTCAAAATTGCAAACCATACTATGGAAGTTCTTCAGTCTCACGACCGAATTGTAAAGAGCATAAAAATCTATCCTCTGTCGTAATTTTTTAAAAATTCTCCTGAAGAATTGCTTGAGTTTTTATTTTTTTTAATCACAATAATAAATAGGGTTTAGCTCATGCCAAAAGTAAATGCAACTGAAGACCTAAAGCTTAGTCCAAAGAAAGCTAAGACTAAACTTCCTAGCATGTATAAAGTTATTATACTGAACGATGACTTTACGCCCATGGAATTCGTTGTGAATACAATTCAGCGTTTTTTTAATAAAAGCGTTGATGAGGCCACTCGTATAATGTTAAAAATACATACAGAGGGCTTGGGTGTTTGTGGAATATTCCCTGTAGATATTGCGGAAACAAAAATGAATCAGGTGCTAAACTATGCAAAAGAACACCAGCACCCTTTGCAATGTATTATTGAAAGAATTGATTAAATTTAAATTATGATAGCTCAAGAACTCGAAGTTAGCCTGCATATGGCATTTATGGATGCGAGACAAAAGCGTCATGAGCTTATTACGGTTGAGCATTTGCTTCTTGCTATGCTTGATAACCCTTCTGCAGCAGAAGTTCTTAAAGCCTGCGGTTCAAATATTGAAACACTCAGAAATGAATTAACCCAATATATCGACGATCATACGCCAACTATTTCTGGCGAGGACGAAGTTGATACTCAGCCCACACTTGGATTTCAAAGAGTTATTCAAAGAGCAATGCTTCATATTCAATCCTCTGGTAAAAAAGAAGTTAATGGGGCAAATGTATTAGTTGCAATCTATGGCGAAAAAGATTCGCATGCTGTTTACTTTCTTCACCAGCAAGGTGTAACCCGACTTGATGTCGTTAATTTTATTGCGCATGGCGTTTCTAAATTAAATGAAGGTGAAACTCATAAACCATCTACCGAACAAGAGAATGATCAAGAGTCATCCGCTACCAAAGCACTAGAAACTTATACTATTAATCTTAATAAGATGGTACTAGCGGGCAAAATTGACCCTTTGATTGGTCGTGATTTAGAAATTGAGCGCGTAATTCAAACTCTCTGTAGAAGAAGAAAAAATAATCCGCTTCTAGTAGGTGAAGCTGGCGTTGGAAAAACTGCAATTGCTGAAGGACTCGCAAAAAGAATTGTCGACAAAGAAGTGCCTAGCATTTTAGAAGGCACAACAATATTCTCGCTTGATATGGGTACATTGTTAGCAGGCACAAAATACCGCGGCGACTTTGAGCAAAGACTGAAATCTGTGATGAAGCAACTCAATGAACATAAAGATGCTATTTTATTTATTGATGAGATTCACACGCTTATAGGGGCTGGATCTGCAAGCGGAGGCACGCTTGACGCGTCTAACCTTCTTAAGCCTGCTCTATCGAATGGATCTATTAAATGTATTGGTGCGACGACATATCAGGAATATAGAACAGTCTTTGAAAAAGATCATGCGTTAGCAAGAAGATTTCAGAAAATTGATGTGAATGAACCAAGCATTCTTGATACGATCAATATTCTCAAAGGGCTTAAAACCAGATTTGAAAAACATCATAATGTAAAATATTCTGTTGCAGCAATTCATAGCGCTGCAGAACTTTCTGCAAAATATATTAATGATAGACATCTTCCTGATAAAGCAATTGATGTCATTGATGAAGCTGGCGCTGCTCAGAGAATACTTCCAAAAAATAAACAGAAGAAAGTAATCACTAACAAAGAAATTGAAGAGGTCGTAGCTAAGATTGCTAAGATTCCTCCAAAAAATATTTCTAATGACGACAAGCATGCGCTAAAAAATCTAGAGCGTGATCTTAAAGCAGTTATCTTTGGCCAAGATAAAGCCATTGAAAATTTAGCTAGTGCTATAAAAATGACAAGAAGTGGATTGGGCGTTCCAAACAAGCCTATAGGTAACTTTCTTTTTAGCGGACCAACAGGTGTTGGAAAAACTGAAGTAGCTCGCCAACTTGCTTACATTCTAGGTATTGAACTCGTTCGTATCGATATGAGTGAATATATGGAAAGGCATGCAGTCTCAAGACTTATAGGCGCTCCACCAGGCTACGTCGGATTCGAGCAAGGTGGTTTAATGACAGAAGCTGTTAATAAACAACCTTATTGTGTTCTTCTTCTTGATGAGATTGAAAAAGCACACCCTGATATCTTTAATATTCTCTTGCAAGTCATGGATCATGGATCTTTAACTGATAGCAATGGTAGAAAAACAGATTTCAGAAATGTGACCCTGATTATGACAACCAATGCTGGTGCAGAATCTATTTCTAAAACTTCTATGGGCTTTACCCAATCTAAAAAAATGGGTGACGAGCAAGCAGAAATTAAACGCTTATTTACGCCTGAATTTAGAAATAGACTTGATGCGACTGTATCATTTGCAGCCCTCGACCATGATGTCATTCTAAAAGTTGTTGATAAATTCCTTATGCAGCTTGAAGATCAATTACATGAGAAAAAAGTAGATGCAACTTTCACAGAAAATCTCAAATCATACCTAGCCAAAAACGGCTTTGATCCAAGTATGGGTGCTAGACCTATGTCACGCCTCATTCAAGACACAATTAGAAAAGCACTTGCAGATGAGTTACTGTTTGGTAAGCTCACTAATGGTGGTAATGTAATTATTGATATTGATAGCGATGACAGAGTGAAATTAATTTTTGAAGAAGAAAATAAAGCTATTCTTCAAGAATCTTAATCCTTCCTCATCACCTCTTGAAACATCTGGGTGTTTATTAAGTTGTGTAGCCATTTTTTTAATTCTTGATATCTAGAATTCAAAAACCAATCCTCATCTACCAACGAAAATTGTCTTACAAATGGAAAGATTGCCGCATCAGCAAGGCTTATTCGCTCTACCATTAAGTAATTATTAGATTGCAATTTATCGTTTAACAAATTCAGAAAAATTTCACATTCAGAACGATAGTATTCTTTTGAATGTTCTGGAAAGCGATCAGCATATTTATATCTATCTAAATTTTTCTTAAAATTAAAATCATTTTCATCAATAAGTTTTTGGCTAGCATTCTCATCATTTAAAAGCCAGCATTCTGGGTCATGTTGACTGAGGGCCCATAGCATAATTTCCAGGCTCTCTTCGATGACTGCGCCATCGATATCAATTAATACAGGAACTGTACCTTTGGGACTTAAAGCTAAAAATTCGCTTGATTTATGCTTGAGTGAAATTTCTATAGGCTCATAAGCGATCTTAGCTTTATACAAGGCCAGTCTTGATCGAATGGCATAAGGACAGCGCCTATATGTATATAACCTTGGTTTAATCAATATCATTAGCCAATGGAATGGCAAGCATCAAGAATGAGCTTTCTTCCTTGGTAAACTAGACCTGAATAGATTTGAACAAGCTCAGCACCTGCTTTTATTTTCTCAACTGCATCTTCTCCAGAAAATATACCGCCAACACCAATGATTGGAACTTCTCCTTGAAGCCTTGAATAAAGCTCGCGAATAATTGAGTTGGACAAATTAAATAAGGGCTTGCCTGACATGCCGCCGGCTTCTTTTCCATTAAAAAGGTCATTTACCGAATCCCTATTAACAGTTGTATTAGTCGCTATCACTCCATCAATTTTATTTTTGATGATGCTTTTCGATATTGCATCTAAATGCTTAAGGGTTAAATCAGGTGAAATTTTTAAAGCAATAGGAACATAGCGTCCATAATAATCATTCAATCTGGTTTGCTCTTGTTTAAGTTGTGCTAATAAAATATTGAGCGCTTTTGTTTCTTGCAGATCTCTTAAGTTTTTTGTATTGGGTGAGGAAATGTTGACTGCAATATAATTTGCATATTGATATACCTTTTTCATACATAAAATATAATCTTCTGCTGCTTTTTCTATGGGAGTATCAAAGTTCTTGCCAATATTAATTCCAAGGACACCTTTATATTTGCTAAGTCTAATATTTTCAACGGCAGCATCTACGCCTATGTTATTAAAGCCAAATCGGTTGATAATGCCCTGAGCCTCCGGCAACCTAAATAATCGAGGTCTTGGATTGCCTGGTTGAGGTCTTGGGGTGATCGTTCCAACTTCAATAAAACCAAAACCTAATTTACCTAAGGCATCAATATGGCTTGCATTCTTATCTAGTCCTGCAGCTAATCCCACAGGGTTTTGAAAGGGGATGCCCATCACAGTTCTGAGCTTTGAAGGATGAGGGGCTTTTAAGAGGCCCAGTAAGCCCATTTTATTAGAAAGAGATAGTGCCTTAAGGGTTAAGTCATGCGAAAATTCTGCATCAAACTTAAATAATAGCGAACGAATTAATTGGTGGCTCATAACTCTGTTATTTTAACTTAGGAAGTTATAAGGCTAAATAAATATTATGCGATTAAATCCTAAAAATCATATTCTAGGAAAGATATCTAACGATGTCTTTCTTAAAAAATATTGGCAAAAAAAACCTCTTTTAATTAGGGGTGCCATTAAGAATTTTAAATCTCCAATTACAGAAAAAGATCTTTTTAAAATCGCGCAAAACGAAACCGCAATATCTCGCCTTATTGAATGCAAGCATGGTATTTGGCAAGTCAAATATGGCCCTTTTAAAAAATCAGATCTCCCTAAAAAAACCAATACATCTTGGACAATGCTTGTACAAAATATTAACCATCATGTTCCTTTTGCTGAGTCATTTTTAAATCTTTTTAAATTTATTCCTTATGCTCGTCTTGATGATTTAATGGTGAGCTTTGCTACAAAAAAAGGGAGTGTCGGCCCTCATTATGACTCTTATGATGTATTTCTATTTCAAGCACATGGCGAAAGAGAATGGAAAATTAGTGATCAAAAGAAATTTTCTTTAGATAAAAAATCGGCTATTAAAATAATTACTAATTTTAAGACTAAAAATACATGGGTACTTAAGCCAGGTGACATGCTGTATTTGCCGCCCAATGTAGGTCACTGGGGTATATCTCAAAGTGATGATTGCCTAACTTATTCTATTGGATTCAGAGCGCCTGGTACATTTGAGATCCAATCTAAATTTTTAGATTTTATTCAAGATAACCTCATTACAAATCAAAATGATCTTTATAAAGATCCGAATTTAAATCTTCAAAAAAATCCTGCTGAAATCAATTTAAATATGATAAAAAAAATTCAGCAGATTGTGAATCAATTGCGCTGGAATGCGAAATCAATTAATACTTTTATTGGTCAATTACTGACAGAGCCAATTGAAGGAGCTGTTTTCGAGACTTCTAAACCTTTAACACTTGAAATCTTTAAAAAAGATCTTATAAGAAAACCACTTAAACTTAACCCAAAAACAAGAATGCTTTTTATAAAAAATAATTTTTATATCAACGGTGAGCTGATTGAGACTGATAAAAAGAGCGTCGTACATCTAAAGCAACTTGCAAATGACAGAGAAATATCAGTAAAGTCTACTTTGAACAAAAAGGATTTGAACGCTTTGGGGATAGTCTTGCTCCCCCTCTATCTCTCGGGATTTATTGATTTTATTGAATAATATTAACTATCTCGCTTATTTTGTTGTAGAATATTTGGTAGGGAGTCTTTCATAGGCCCCGAATTCAACATTAATTTTAAGGATTAAAAATGACACGTTCACTACTTATCGCTTTATTATTAGCTATTGGTTTAACTGCTTGCGGCAAAAAAGAAGAAGCTGCTCCTGCTGCTGATGCAGCTCCAGCTGCTGAAGCTGCTCCAGCTGCTGAAGCTAAGTAATAGATAATTAATCTATTGTTTTAATAAAAAAGCCGGTTTCTAACCGGCTTTTTTTATATCATCTGCCACGACGTTCCCTCAGCTTGAGTTGCAATCTTTATCCAGTCTCGTTCACATCCTATTTTTCCTACAATAGCTTCTTTCACTAAGTCCTCAGTATTATTTTTCTCACTTAGATGTGCGGCTACAAGATGCTTTAATTGTTTAAATTGAATTTTTCCCAAAATATCAGCCGCTGTTTGATTGTCTAAATGACCCAGTTTGCCACTTATTCTTTTCTTTAGACTGTATGTATATTCGCTTGATTCAAGCAAGTTAAGATCATGATTAAATTCTATAATGAGGGCATCGAGCTGCTGAAGCATATTTTCAATATGAGGCGTTGAAGTGCCTGTATCCGTTAAAATGCCTAATTTACGATTACCATCACTCAATGTAAATTGAGTCGGTTCTCTTGCATCATGAGGGACTGGAAAGGGTTGAATTGTAAAGTCTTCTATTTCAAATGCATTGTGGCTATCAATCATATGGAAATCAATTTCATAAGATTTAATCATATGTTTTTCACACATTTTGAAAGTCCCATAAGAGAGCCAAATGGGAATCTTAAATTTGTTGGCTAGTTTAAAAGCGCCTTTGACGTGATCTTCATGCTCATGCGTTAGTAGGATTCCTGTAATATTTTCAGGAGTCTCATTAAGCCGATCTAATCGAGATACGACATCTTGAATTGCAAAACCACAATCAACCATTAAAAGTGATTTTTTTTGCTTAACTACAAATGAATTACCAGCACTTCCGCTACCTAAAGATGCGAATTGCATCTTTATTTCAATTGATCATAAAGAAGTGAGATGATTCGATTTGCGGTAGAAGAGTTATTTTTCTTGCCGTCCTGATGTTCAATGACAACTTGAGAACCCCCATTGTCTATAGAGACGATCTTAATCCGATATTGTTTTTCTGGATTAGTTTTTTCTTTCTCACTACCGCCCCAGAATTTAAGCCTTTCAGATAATGGCTTTTCTTTAGTTTGGCTTGTATCCTTAGTTTGCTTATCTTTTTTATCGTCGTCACTCCAAAATATAAGGGAATCTATGACACCTTTTTTCTTCTTAGGGCTATCATCAATATCCACATCGGCATATTTTACAAAATAGATTCCGTTTGATCTGTCTTTATCTTCAATCACAAATCCAATAATGTCTAAAGCTAAGCCAACTCTGCGCCACGCACGGTCAAATGGATCTTGAATTTCGAGAGAGGTACTTCCATCCGCCTCTTTTTTGATTTCAGCTCTCTTTTGACTGACAGGTGCTGCAATAATTTCTTTTGCTCGCTTATCTGCTACGCCGAGCTTTACCATCAGTCTTCGAAGAAGCTCAGCATCTAACTCACCATCTTTAGAATCGACTTTTGTACCCTCTTGAGTTTTAGTATCATTTTTATAGCCTAAATCAACGACACCAATAGTAGTTTGAAGCCTTTCCTTTCCATCTTCTGCAATATCGATTCCTCGATGAGTCATATAAATTTCAGTCGTACCTTCTTGAAGTCCACGCTCAAGACGAGTTCTAAATTTTTTACGATTAGCTTTAGCCACTGACAGAGCATCAAACCAATCATCCATTTTGTCTAAGACATTTTTATTATCATTAATTTTGAGATCAGTTTCTTTTATCCATTCTGTTTCCATAACACCTGTTTCAGGATTTTCTTTTCTTACGGCAAATCCCATTTCTTCCCAAAAATCTCTTATTACTGGCCATATTTTCTCTGCAGGTGCATTAACGACGAGCCATCTTTGAGCACCCGCTTTTATAATCTTCATACCCTCTGGATTAGGTAAGATTTTTGGCTGACCATTATCTTGTACCTGGCCACTTTTAAATTCTGAATAGCTCGTAGAGCCTGGAATCGCATATGCATCATTAGTTGTAGCTGAAGTTAAATCAGGAGGCACTTCTAGTGGGCGAGATCTCCCAGTCGCTTTATAGTCAGGCGCCGTGACTTGTTCTACAAAAGGAATATTTTCGCAGCCATTCAAGAGTAAGAATAACGGTAGTGCATAGAGCCATTTACTTTGCGCGATTAATTTCATTGAATATGAGCTTCCTTCATAGCAGTTTGAATAATTTTGTGATGCTCTTGATTAAGTTCCACTAAAGGTAATCGAATGCCCTCTTTAATAAGACCCATTGTTTTAAGTGCCCATTTTACAGGGATTGGATTCGACTCTATAAATAGATTTGTGTGAAGAGAAAACAATTGCTGATTGATTTCGATGGCTTTTTCGTTCTGTTTAGACATGACACAAGCGTACATTTCATGCATTAATTTAGGGGCGATATTTGCTGTAACGGAAATAACGCCTTTGCCACCAAGAAGCATAAAGGATAGCGCGGTAGCATCATCACCACTTATAACTGAAAAATGGGATGGCAATCTTTTAATAAGATCTATGCCCCGAGTCATATCTCCCGTTGCATCTTTAATACCAACAATATTAGGAATTTCGCTCAATTTTAATACTGTATCGTTTTGTAAATCACAGCCTGTTCTAGAAGGGACGTTATAAAGAATTTGATCAATGGCAACCTCATTAGCAATCTTAGTGAAGTGCTGCAAAAGTCCTGCCTGATTAGGTTTGTTGTAATAAGGTGTCACCAACAAACAAGCATCTGCACCCAGACGTTTTGCTTCTTTTGTGAGGTCTATAGCTTCAAGAGTTGAGTTTGCACCTGTGCCCGCTATGACTGGAATTCTTTTGTTAGCGTGCTTTACCGTCGTTTCAATAAGCTGACAATGCTCTTCATAACTCACTGTGGGCGATTCGCCCGTTGTGCCTACAATAACAATGCCATCTGTACCTTCATTAATATGAAAATCAATTAACCCATGAAGCGCTTGGATATCAAGACTTCCATCAGGAAACATTGGGGTAACAATTGCAACAATACTGCCTTGAGGTGACATGAGATTGGCTATTAATTAGTAAAGTCGCTATTTTAACTTAAATAGCTAAACACCAAAAAAATTGATCATGTACTATATATAAAATAGTTATATTACTATAAAACTTTATTCTTTGAAGTAATATAGAATTATTGGTATATTTCAAGTGGAAAAAAGATCCTAAACTTTCCAAAAGACATAATAGTCATAGTTCTGAGCTATAAATATTTTCTGCAATTTTAAACGTATAATTTAACTTTATGATTCAACACTATTTCTTAATCATCATTAGCACGGTATTAGTCAATAATATTGTGTTAGTAAAAATATTAGGGCTTTGCCCTTTTATGGGGGTATCTAAGAAACTAGAAACATCAGTCAGCATGTCTGCTGCCACCGCTTTTGTATTAACTATAGGCTCAATGACAAGCTGGGCAATTAATCATTACCTTCTTGAGCCAAATGATCTTGTCTACTTAAGAACGCTTTCATTTATTTTAGTCATTGCGGGTGTTGTCCAATTCACTGAAATGTTAATGGAAAAAAACTTTCCATTGCTTTATCAATTACTGGGTATTTTTCTACCTCTCATCACTACCAATTGTGCTGTATTAGGCATCCCTCTTTTAAATGCGCAATCAAGCCATACTCTTATAGAATCCGCATTATTTGGATTCGGCGGTGCTATTGGTTTTTCAATAGTGCTCATTCTATTTGCATCCATAAGAGAGCGTTTAGAAGGCGCTGAAATACCAGTGCCATTCAAAGGGACTGCAATAGCGCTTGTAACAGCCTCCATTATGAGTCTTGCATTTATGGGATTCGCGGGCTTGGATCGTTAATGGTTACCGCACTTCTTGTGATGATTTTTCTCGCCATCCTTTTAGGATTGGTCTTAGGTTATTCCGCCATTAGATTTAAAGTGGATGGCGATCCTATGGTTGCCAGAATTGACGCTATTCTTCCTCAGACACAATGTGGCCAATGTGGCTTCCCAGGTTGCAAACCATACGCCAATGCGATTGCTAAAGGCGAAGCTGATATTAACCAATGTCCTCCTGGAGGCGATGCTGGCGCTAAAGCTTTAGCAGAACTCATGGGGGTGGAGTTTAAACCGCTCAATCAAGAACATGGTGTTCAGAAGCCAAAATCGGTTGCACTTATCGATGAAGCTACTTGCATCGGATGCACTTTATGTATTCAAGCATGTCCAGTAGATGCTATCTTGGGAGCAGCAAAACAAATGCATACTATTATCGCAAGCGAATGCACCGGCTGCGAATTATGCTTACCTCCATGTCCAGTAGACTGCATTACCATGGAGCCCGTTCATGAAAATTCTGCATCATGGAAATGGAAATATCCTATCTATAATATTCAAAAAACTCAAAAGGCCTGATGGGTTTGTTATGCAATTAGAAAATATTTTTAAATTTAATGGTGGCGTTCATCCGGATGAAAACAAAACTGTATCAACTCGCCTTCCTATTGCAAAATTACCTATCCCAAAGAAATTAATACTTCCTTTAAGGCAGCATGTCGGTCATGTTGCAAAACTTAAAGTCAAGCCCGGCGATCAAGTCCTTAAAGGTCAAATTATTGCCGAAGCTGATGGTAATATTTCCGCGGCGATTCATGCGCCCACATCTGGGAAGGTCGTAAAAATCAGTGAGGAAATACTCCCTCATCCATCCGGCCTGCCTGATTTTTGTATCACAATCGAACCAGACTTTAAAGACACATGGGTTGAAAAAAAACCAATCTCATGGAAAACACTCGACCGCAATAAATTAATTGAAGCGATTTCTCAGTCAGGAATTGTAGGTTTAGGTGGCGCAGTATTTCCAACCCACATGAAATTAAAAATAAATCAAAGTCAGCTCATCAATACTTTAGTTATTAATGCTGCAGAGTGCGAACCATTCATCACTTGTGACGATATGTTAATGAGAGAAAGAGCTGATGAAATTATTCAAGGGTCATTAATTGCCCAAACGATCCTTGGCGCAAAAGAGTGTGTAGTCGGTATCGAAAATAATAAAACAGAAGCCTATGAAGCGCTAAAAAAAGCAGCTCAAAAAACGTCCATTGAAATTAAAGTAGTTCCAACACTTTATCCAAGCGGCGATGCAAAAAGACTTATTTATCTCTTAATGGGTACAGAAGTTCCGAAAGAAAAGCGCTCTGTAGATTTGGGTATTCAAGTATTTAATGTAGCTACGGTAGCAGCTATCTATAGATATCTTGAATTTGGCGAGCCATCTATCAGTCGAATTATAACAATCACAGGGGCCGTTAAAGTACCTCAAAATTATGAAGCATTATTCGGAACACCTTTATCAGAACTCATAATTGCTGCAGGTGGCTCTCCGAACAAAACAAAAAAATTTATTATGGGTGGTCCTATGATGGGATTTGATTTGCCATCAATTCATGTGCCTGTAACTAAAGCGATGAATTGTGTCATCGAAAGTTCGCCAGAATTATTTCCTGCGCCAAAACCTGTGATGCCATGTATTCGTTGTGCTCGATGTGCCGATGCCTGCCCAGTTAACTTACAGCCTCAAGAATTATATTGGTTTTCAAAATCTTCTCAGCTTGAAAAAGCCAGAGATTACAATTTATTCGATTGTATTGAATGTGGATGCTGTACTTATGTTTGCCCAAGTAATATTCCACTCGTACAATTTTATAGATATGCAAAGAGTGAAATTATTGCGCAAGATAAATCGAAAGAAGCTGCAAACACAGCCAGAGAAAGAAATGACTTTAGGCTTGCAAGAATAGAAAGGGAGAAAAAAGAACGTGCTGAAAGAAATGCACAAAAAGCCCTAGGAGCTCAGGAAAAGCAAGCTATTGATGAGAAAAAATCAACGATTGCTGCGGCTATGGAAAGAGTTAAACAAACCCAACAAGAAAATATAAAAAACTAATATGGAAAATAGATCTCCTTACGTTGTTAATGCGCCTTCAATCAGCATAATTATGCTTAAGGTTTTGCTTGCTCTCATTCCTGGTATAGCTTTGTATGTTTATGTTTTTGGTATAGGCGTCATTATAAATATTCTTCTCGCATCTGTTACAGTCATATTGACTGAATGTGCCATTCTTGCCATAAGAAAATTACCGATCAAACCGTTTATTCTAGATGGCAGCGGACTCGTCACTGCTTGGCTTCTCGCCCTCTCTATTCCATCCATAGCCCCTTGGTGGATTATTGTCTTAGGTACAATTCTTTGTATTATTTTTGGTAAGCATTTATACGGCGGACTCGGCTATAACTTATTTAATCCAGCCATGGTGGGATACGCAATCTTACTTATTTCGTTTCCGTCGATTATGACGCACTGGCAAATACCTTCCAATCTGATGATTGGTCATACGGACTGGCTGGATCAAATTAAAGTTATTTTTAATAGCAACTTATTGTCGAAAGAAACCCTCGATGCAATGAGCTCTGCGACCCCTCTTGATTACATTAAAACGCAACTGACTTTGAATCAACCTTTAGCAACGATTCAACAAGACAAAATATTTGGTTTTGTTGGTGGAAGAGGATTAGAGTTGATTAATTTAGGTTATCTTGCTGGTGGTCTTTATATGCTAAAAGAGAAAATTATTTCATGGCATTTACCCGTTGCTTTTTTATCCACCTTATTTGTTTCAGCTTTACTCTTTAATATCATTTCACCTGATACATTTGCTTCTCCACTTTTCCACATTATAAGCGGTGGCAGTATCCTCTGCGCTTTCTTTATTATCACCGATCCAGTAAGCGCCCCAACAACGCCTAAAGGAAAAATCTATTTTGGTATGGGAATAGCTTTATTAGTGCTTATCATTCGACTTTTCGGCGGCTATCCAGAGGGGATTGCATTTGCGGTATTGTTTTTAAATATCTGCGTGCCTCTTATTGATAGTCTTACTCAACCAAGAATTTTCGGTCATAAATAAATATATGTTTAAAGATCACTTTAAGAAAATATCAATCACCGCAACAACTATGATTATCTTTTCTTTGGCAGCATCAACGGCTCTAAGTATTTTCTACTTTGTGACAAAATCTCCAATTGAGGAAAGCGACGCAAAAGCAAAAAGAATTTTTTTAAACCAAGTAATTCCGGCGAATCTTTATGATAATAATCTCGTCAAAGATACAATCTCTATTGAGCCCAATTCCCTCCTCGGAAACAAAAAAAATATTGATGTTTATCGAGCAAAAAAAAATAATCAAGTGATTGCCGTGATTATTGAGACTATTGCGCCTGATGGCTACAGTGGTGAAATCAAAACACTTGTAGGTATTGATCAAGAAGATAAAATACTGGGTGTAAGAGTTATTACCCACAAAGAAACACCTGGCTTGGGGGATTATATTGAGATTGACAAAAGCCAGTGGATTAAAAATTTTGATTTCAAATCTTTAGATAAATTATCAGAAAAACAATGGGCCGTTAAAAAAGATGGTGGTGATTTTGACTATGTGTCTGGGGCAACGATTACGTCTCGAGCTGTCGTTAAATCGACGTACAAATGTCTTCTTTACTCAAAAGAAAATAAAAAAAGGCTATTTGCATCATGAGCGATATTAAGAAAATTGCATTTGATGGATTTTGGAAGCAAAATCCAGGAGTGGTTCAACTGCTTGGACTATGCCCGACTCTTGCTGTCACAACATCTGTGATCAATGGCTTAAGTCTTGGTATAGCAACAGCCCTTGTAATGGCTGCATCAAACGCCTCTGTCTCGCCGATTAGAAAATTTATACCCACTGAAATTAGGGTGCCTGTTTTTATTCTTATCATAGCTTCACTTGTAACAATCATCGATTTCAGCATTCATGCTTATATTCATCCGCTTTACAAAGCTTTAGGCATTTTCATTCCTCTGATTGTTACAAACTGTATTGTATTAGCGCGCGTTGAATCTTTTGCAGCCAAGAATGAAACAGCCCCTTCTTTTTTTGATGGCCTTTTTATGGGTCTTGGTTTAGCTCTGGTGTTGGCACTTCTTGGTGGAATGAGGGAATTTTTTGGTAAAGGTACTTTATTTTCTGGTATTGATCTCATATTTGGCGCTTCTACCAGCAATCTAGTGATTCATTTTTTTAGTGATTACAACGGTTTTCTTTTGGCTATCTTACCTCCCGGAGCATTTATTGGGCTGGCTTGTCTCATCGCACTAAAAAATCGTATCGAAACACGTTAGTCCATTTCCTATGAATCCTCAAAAGCGATTTAAAATTTTTGAGGCGCTATCTAAAGCTACACCCCATCCTACGACAGAGCTTATTTACCAGACACCTTTCCAGCTTCTGATCGCAGTTATTTTATCTGCTCAAGCCACTGATAAATCAGTCAATAAAGCAACCTTGTTGTTGTTTAGTAAAGCGCCTAATGCAAAACAACTTGCCCAAATGAAATTAAGCGATGTTGAGCTTTGTATAAAAACAATTGGGTTATATAAAACAAAAGCTAAAAACATACTTGAAACTGCGAAGATCATCAATAAAGAATTTCAAGGTGAAATACCTCAAGATCGATTAGCTCTTGAAGCGCTTCCTGGGGTAGGAAGAAAAACTGCGAACGTTATTTTAAATACTATCTTTAATGAGCCGACTATTGCAGTAGACACTCATATATTTAGGATTGCGAATCGCATTAACTTAGCACCAGGAGAAAATGTGCTTCAAGTAGAAAAAAAATTAATTAAATTAACGCCTAAAGAATTTTTGCAAGATGCGCATCATTTATTGATACTACACGGAAGATACACTTGTATTGCAAGACAACCAAAATGTGGTGTTTGCGTCATTTATGATTTATGCGAATATAAGAAAAAGCTTAAAAACTAAAACGAAATAAGCTTAATCTGTCTTTCAGATGCTAATTCAACAATCTCTTTTTTTTGTGTTTCATCTAACGCTATCCATTGAGCAATTTCATCTTGGCTTCTAAAACACCCTTCACAAAAATGGTGCTCTTTATTGATGAGACAAACGCCAATACAAGGAGATTCAATCAACATAATTAACTTTCTTTAACTATTCTAAAGCGCCATGGCAATGTTTATATTTTTTATCGCTTCCGCATGGACATGGGTCATTTCTACCCACTTTAGGTAACACATCTTCTGTGTCAGCTTTTTTGCTCGATGACTTTTTAACTTCATCTTTATTTTTTTTATCAATCTCATTAACTTCATCTTCATTCTTAATCTTCACGACCATCGTAATACGAGTCACCTCAGACTTAACCGTATCTAGAAGATACCCAAATAATTCAAAAGCTTCTTTCTTGTATTCTTGTTTTGGGTTTTTTTGCGCATAAGAACGTAAATGAATCCCTTGCCTTAAATGATCAAGTGAAGATAAATGCTCTCTCCAATGGTGATCTATACTTTGCAACATAACCGTTTTTTCAAAATGTCGAATGACATCCGGGCCTACCAAAGATTCTTTTTCTTGATATTGTTTATTCGCAAGAGAAATAACTCTTTCATAAATGTCTTCAATATTAATCTGGGGTTCTTTTTCAATCCATCCTTGGATAGAAAGACTTAATCCGTAATCTGAGAATAAGACTTTTTCTAAGGAAGGAATATCCCACATGTCTTCCATGCTGCCTTGAGGAATATGACTTTGTGAAAGGTTGCGAAGAACGTCAGCTCTCATTGCTGACACTGTTTCAGCAGTTTGATCTGAATCAAGCAATTCATTTCTTTGCTCATAAATCACTTTTCTTTGGTCATTTGCAACATCATCATATTCAAGTAACTGTTTCCTGATATCAAAATTACGACCCTCGACTTTTCTTTGTGCATTTTCAATGGCTTTTGTGACCCATGAATGTTCGATCGCTTCACCTTCTGGCATTTTTAGCTTTTCCATAATGGCTGACACGCGATCAGATGCAAATATTCTTAATAGCGAATCTTCTAATGATAAGTAGAAACGACTCGAGCCAGGGTCTCCTTGCCTTCCTGCACGGCCTCTTAATTGATTATCTACACGTCTTGATTCATGTCTTTCAGTGCCGATAATATGAAGACCGCCTGCTTTAACTACTAAGCTGTTTTGTTCTTTCCATGCATCTCTAATATCTTTAATTGCTTTTTCTTTTTTGCTTTCAGTTAATTTATCGTTTAATTTAATTTCATGAATATCAGCCTCGATACTTCCACCAAGTACAATATCTGTTCCGCGACCTGCCATATTCGTCGCAATAGTAATCATCCCAGGACGGCCTGCTTGCGCAATAATATGCGCTTCTTTTTCATGATGTTTTGCATTCAATACTTGATGTTTTAATTTTACTTTTGTAAGTAATGCTGAAATGAGCTCTGAATTTTCAATCGAAGTAGTTCCTACTAATACGGGCTGATCAATTTTTTGACATGCTTTAATATCTTCAATCACGGCAGCATATCTCTCTTGTGAAGTGCGATACACTTTATCCATCATATCTTTTCTTTGCGTGGTTCGATGCGGAGGAATAATGATGGTTTCTAGTCCATAGATTTGATTAAATTCAAAAGCCTCAGTATCAGCTGTGCCTGTCATACCAGATAATTTCTCATACATCCTAAAATAATTTTGGAATGTAATAGAGGCTAGCGTTTGATTTTCTTTTTGTATCTCAACGCCTTCTTTTGCTTCAACAGCTTGATGAATACCTTCTGACCATCTGCGGCCAGGCATCATTCTTCCGCTAAACTCATCGACAATAATGATGCTATTGTCTTTCACCACGTAATGTTGATCTTTGTTGAATAGGTTTCTAGCTTTTAATGATGCGTTGATATGGTGAACGAGCGAAATATTGGTTGCATCGTATAAGCTCGACTCCTCAGACAATAGACCTGCTTTAATTAATAGCTTCTCTACATTCTCATGACCACTCTCGGACAGAACTACTTGATGTGCTTTTTCATCTATCCAATAATCACCGCCTTCTTCTTCGGTTTTTTGTTTGGAAAGCTTTGCCACAACTAAATTAATTTTAGTATAAAGATCAACGTTATCTTCAGCCTGCCCTGAAATGATTAAAGGTGTCCGCGCCTCATCAATTAAAATTGAATCAACTTCATCTACTAAACCGTAATGTAACTTTCTCTGAACACGCTCTTCTTTAGAGAAGATCATATTATCTCTGAGATAGTCAAAACCAAATTCGTTGTTTGTGCCATAGGTAATGTCAGCCTCATAAGCTTTTTTCTTCTCTTCGCTTGAAATATTAGATAGATTAATACCTACTTCAAGACCTAAGAATCTATAAATCTGGCCCATCCATTCTGCATCTCTTTTTGCAAGATAATCATTTACAGTAATGACATGAACGCCCTTACCCAAAAGCGCATTAAGGTAAATCGGTAAAGTTGCAACAAGCGTCTTACCTTCACCTGTTCGCATTTCTGAAATTTTTCCGTCATGAAGCGCCATGCCGCCAATGAGCTGAACATCGAAGTGTCTCATTTCTAATACGCGTCGACTTGTCTCTCTGACAACAGCAAAAGCCTCAATTAATAAATCATCTAACTTTTGTCCTTCGTTAAGCCGTTTTTTAAATTCAGTGGTCTTAGCTTTTAAAGCTGCATCACTAAGTTTTTTAGTTGCATCTTCTAGTGTATTTATTTGCTGGGCTTTTTTGCCATAATCTTTGAGAAGCCTGTCGTTTCTGCTTCCAAATAAATTCTTAACAAGGGTCTTTAACATAATGTGAATATTCTTAATCGAAATAATTTGAAATAATTAATATTGTAGATATTTTCGAGGATCTAAAGACTCACCATTCATTCTGATTTCATAATGAAGATGAGGGCCTGTCGACCTTCCAGTATTGCCTACTAATGCTACAACTTGATTCTTTTTAATGCGATCACCTTCTTTAACTAATAATTTAGACGCGTGCGCATATCTTGTTTCAAGGCCAGATCCATGAGAGATCCTAACCATATTGCCATACTCAGGCGTGACTTCAGCTGCTATCACTATGCCTGCAGCAGTTGCCTTAATGGGCTGGCCAGCGTCTGCACTAAAATCTAATCCTTCATGAAAAGCCCTAACACCTAAAAAAGGATCTACTCTCCAGCCATAGCTAGATGAATTAAAAGGAGCGTTAACCGGTGAAGCATTTGGCAAAGTATCTTTAAAAACACTTTGTTTTAGATAAATGGCTTCTAAATTATTGTAGTGCTCTTCGTGTTTTTCAATATCAAGCGTTAACTTATCAATAAATGACTGAAGCTCAGCTTCTGAAAAATTCTTTCCAGGCACAAAAGGACCCCCTTGGCCAGATGATTTGATAGGGGCTGGTTTGGGAATTTTTTCATTTGTTTTTAATTTTTCATTAGCAAAGTCTTGCAGTCTTTGAGATTGATTATCTATGCGCATCAATCGGGCCTGGAGCTCGCCAATTTGAGTTGCATAAACATCTAAATTCTTTTGAAAACTTCCCAAATTAAGGTCAAGCTTAAGATTAATTAATGATTTTTTTTCTTCAACGTCGCCGTTATATTTTGAATCAAGCCAGCTAATCCCTTGAATGAAACCAATAAAGAACAAAAATAGTATGGCAATAAAAGTCACTAAATGGACACTTTTTGGCTTTGATGTACTATTTGTTACAAAGATAATTCGCATTGAAATCTAAAATTTAGCTTAAATAATAGATAATTATAACTTATGAAGCCCGTGAACAAGCTTTTGGAAAGTGAAGTATTTTCCTTGATTAGAGAGAAAAATCGCTCTATTTCTGGCTACCAAAAGCTATGGTCTATCAAAGCTCCAAGCAAACTAGCCCCTTTATCTCATGTCGGTGGAATTCAGGATGATGTTTTGACCATTTATGTTGAAAATAGTGGCATTGCGAGCAAATTAAAATTTATCGAGTCCACGCTGCTTAAGGACTTGAATGAAGGCATTAAAAAAGAAATCCCCTTTGCTAATCCTATTAAATCCTTAAAAATAAAATTAGTAATTAAAAACTCCAAAATCACCCCGCCTCGTGATAAAAGCTTTCCTGCTCAAGCTAAATTTGCCTTAGAAAATTTATTAAATAACCTCGAAGATTCACCTTTAAGGCATCGCCTTATTAGATTGATTAAACATCATACCAATGCTGACTGAAGCAATCATCCTTATCCTTGCTGGAAGTATCGTCGGGATTTTATCAGGGCTTCTAGGTATTGGCGGAGGCCTTATCATCGTCCCCGTCCTGACGTTTGTCTTAGTCCATTTTCATCAACTTGCCTTTGATCAATCGATTTTAATGGCAATTGGGACATCACTCGCTTCCATTGTTTTTACAGGAGGGATGTCAAGCTTCTACCATACAAAACGAAATAATATGAACTGGTCGACAGCCGGTCCCTATATTCCTGGGGTTTTATTAGGCTCAACTATTATGGCTTTTGTCATGCCTCATTTAAATATCACACTTATTAAACATGTTTTTATTGCCTATACTTTTCTTGCTGCCTATGAGATTTTTAAGGCACCTATAATCAAAAGTGTTGTTCAATTGCCGTCGGTATTTCTTGCTAATATTTATGGATTTACCATCGCTTCTATCTCGACCGTTATTGGGATTGGAGGCGGAACAATGTTTGTACCTTATTTCATTTATCATAAAGTTAATCCACGGCTTGCTGTCGGACTTGCAAGCTCATTAGGCATATTTATCGGGTTAGGCGCTTCTTTTGGATTTATCAAAAATGGCTTACATGGTAGCCATTTTCCTCAATTTAGTATCGGTTACATCTATCTACCTGGACTTATATTGATGACATCCTCAAGTCTCATTTTTGTTAGATTAGCAACAAAATGGATTCATCAAATTTCTGTTTTATCATTAAAAAAAATATTCGCTTGTTTATTATTTTTAATCGGCTTGTCAATGATTTTCGCAGGATAATTTGTAATTAAAATATCTAGTTTTCTAGTCACAAAGTTATTGAATGTGATAATTTATTAAATTAGTTTTTCATTTTAAGATTTCCAAAATTTAGGAGAATGTATGTCAGAACTTAACCTTATTATTGGCGCAGCACTATTGGCAATTCTTTATGGTGCAGTGATGAGCGCTTGGATATTTAAACTGCCTGCTGGCAATGCAAAAATGCAAGAAATTGCCCTGGCTATTCAAGAAGGGGCAAAGGCTTATCTCGCAAGACAATACAAAGCCATATCGATCGTAGGTGTCGTGCTAGCCATTTTAATTGGCATCTTTATTTCAAAGGATACTGCGTTAGGTTTTGTTGTAGGCGCTTTCCTATCGGGTGCTTGCGGGTTTATTGGCATGAATGTCTCAGTCAAAGCGAATGTCAGAACAGCACAAGCCGCCACAAAAGGCATCGTTCCAGCACTTGATGTAGCTTTTAAAGGTGGTGCTATCACGGGTTTATTAGTCGTTGGGCTTGGGCTTCTCGGAGTCACTGGGTTTTATATGTACTTAGGTGGGGCTGACGCAACTAATTTAAATCCTCTTATTGGGCTCGCTTTTGGTTCCTCACTTATTTCAATTTTTGCCCGTTTAGGTGGTGGAATATTTACTAAGGGCGCTGATGTAGGTGCTGACTTAGTAGGTAAAGTTGAAGCTGGTATTCCAGAAGATGATCCAAGAAATCCTGCTGTGATTGCAGATAACGTCGGTGACAATGTGGGTGATTGCGCAGGTATGGCAGCAGATTTATTTGAAACTTATGCAGTAACTTTAATTGCAACCATGCTCCTTGGTGGTCTCGTGATTACAAATAGTGGCGCAAGCGGAATTATTTATCCGCTTCTATTGGGTGCAGCTTCTATCGTGACATCGATTGTTGGATGTTTCTTTGTAAGAGCAACGCCTAAAATGAAAAATGTAATGCCTGCTTTATATAAAGGTCTCATCGTTGCCGGTGGACTTTCACTTATAGCTTTCTACTATGTAACAAACTTTGTATTTCCTGAAGGCGTTTCAATCCAAGATGTAAATGTTTCATCTATGGCTTTATTCCAAGCATGTATCGTAGGCCTAGTGCTAACAGCAGCTTTAGTATGGATTACGGAATATTATACGGGCACAGATTATGAGCCAGTAAGACACGTTGCACGTGCTTCTAAAACTGGTCACGCAACAAATATTATTGCTGGCATTGGCATCTCAATGAAATCAACAGCCTTGCCTGTAATATCTGTTTGTATTGCAATTTTCGTATCTCATCATCTTGCAGGTCTTTATGGTGTCGCAGTTGCTGCTACATCCATGTTAAGTATGGCGGGTATTATTGTGGCATTAGATGCTTACGGTCCTATAACCGATAACGCAGGTGGCATTGCTGAAATGGCCGGCCTACCTAAAAGCGTTCGTGATGTGACTGATCCATTAGATGCTGTTGGCAATACAACTAAAGCAGTTACTAAAGGTTATGCGATTGGCTCAGCCGGTCTTGCAGCGCTTGTTCTTTTTGCAGACTACACACATAAATTAGAATCGGTAGGTATTGCAACTACATTTGATCTAAGTGACCCGTTAGTTATTATTGGATTAATTATTGGTGGCCTTATCCCTTACCTTTTTGCTGCGATGGCTATGGAAGCTGTAGGAAGAGCCGCAGGTGCAGTCGTTGAAGAAGTAAGACGTCAATTCAAAACGATTAAAGGCATTATGACTGGTAAAGGCAAACCTGATTATGCGCGCGCCGTAGATATGTTAACGACAGCAGCAATTAAAGAAATGATTGTGCCTTCATTGCTTCCTGTTGCAGTGCCAATTGTTGTAGGTTTAACTTTAGGTCCTAAAGCATTAGGCGGTCTTCTCATGGGAACGATTGTGACCGGTTTATTTGTAGCTATCTCGATGTGCACAGGTGGTGGTGCTTGGGATAATGCAAAAAAATATATTGAAGATGGTAACCATGGCGGTAAAGGTTCAGAAGCCCATAAAGCAGCCATTACAGGAGATACCGTAGGTGATCCGTACAAAGATACTGCTGGCCCAGCTATTAATCCGCTTATTAAAATTATAAATATAGTGGCTCTTCTTATTGTGCCGCTTCTGTAATTGTTAAATGAAAAAAGGCGCCTTAATCAAGGCGCCTTTTTTATTTCATTCAATTTACTTTTTAATGTCTTGGCCTGTAAGTTTTTTAAAGGCTTCTAAATATTTTTGACTTGTTTTGTTAATAACATCTTCGGGTAATGAAGGGGGCGGCGGTGTTTTATTCCATCCGCTATTTTCTAGCCAGTCCCTAATAAATTGCTTATCAAAACTTGGCTGAGAAGCGCCTTCGCGATATTGATCTAGCGGCCAAAACCGAGAAGAATCTGGCGTTAATATTTCATCAATAAGCACTAAACGATTTTGATCATCCAAACCAAATTCAAACTTAGTGTCTGCGATAATAATGCCCTTTGTGAGAGCGAAGTTTGATGCTTCTTGATATAACTTAATACTAATTTCTTGAATTTGGGATGCAATATCTTTTCCGACACGAGCTTCGCATTCCTCATATGAAATATTTTCATCGTGACTGCCAACTGCTTCTTTGCTTGAAGGTGTAAATATAGGCTCACTTAATTTTGCAGACTCTTTTAAACCTTGTGGAAGTTTTATGCCACACACTGATTGTGTTTTTTGATAATCTTTCCAGCCACTACCTGACAAATAACCTCGGACAATTGCTTCAATAGGTAACGCCTTTAATTTTCGCGCCACAATGGCGCGATTTTTTACTTGAATTACTTCATTTTCAGCTACGACGCTTTCCGGGGCAATTCCAGACAAATGATTTGCAACGACAAAAGAGAGTTTATTAAACCAAAAATCAGCCATTTGCGTAAGAACAAATCCCTTAAATGGAATCGGCTCACTCATTACAACGTCAAATGCAGATAGTCGATCTGTTGTAACAATCAATAGATGTTTATCATCAATTTCATAAATATCTCTTACCTTGCCTTTGTGAAGTAAAGGCAGACTCTTAATTGATGTCGCTATTAATTGATTTTCTGGCATTTAGAATCTTCTTTCTAAGATTTCAATTGCAGGAAGTTTTTTGCCTTCTGCAAACTCTAAAAATGCGCCACCTGCTGTTGAAATATATGAAATATCTTTTGCAACTTTAAATTTTTCAATTGCAGCAATAGTGTCACCACCGCCTGCTAATGAAAATGCGGGCGAGTCTGCAATTGCTCGCGTCATTGTTTCAGTACCTTTTGCAAATTGATCGAATTCAAATACACCGATAGGACCGTTCCAAATGATAGTTTTAGCATTTTGAATACATTTCACAATTGTATCCACCGAGTCTTTTCCTAGATCAAAGATCATGTCATCTTTGTTAATGTCTTTAATATTTTTTGTGGTGGCTCTTTCATTTGCGTCTAATTTCTTACCACAAACAACATCGGAAATAATAGGCAACGATGCACCACGCTTAGATAGTTTATCAATAATTTTTTTTGCTGCAGGTACGAGTTCTTCTTCGAACAAAGAGCTACCGACTTCAAAACCCATCGCTTTGATAAAAGTATTTGCAATTCCACCGCCAACAATAAGCTGATCAACTTTGTCAGACAATGTATCTAATATACTTAACTTAGATGAGACTTTACTACCCCCTACAATAGCAATCATAGGTCTTGAGGGGTTTAATAAGGCTTTTTCAAGGGCTTCTAGTTCAGCCAAAAATAGAATACCTGCACATGCAATATCTACGTGTTCTGCAATACCATAAGTTGATGCTTCTTTGCGATGTGCCGTCCCAAATGCATCCATGACAAAAATATCTGCGAGTGAAGCGTATTTTTTTGCTAAAACTTCATCATTTCGTTTTTCGCCAATATTAAATCTACAATTCTCTAAAACTACTAGCTGGCCTGGAGCTGTATCAAAGGGAGTAATAGCCCAATCTGACACAAGACGCACTGGATAATCAAGATGATTTTTTAAGAACTCTACTACAGGCTTTAACGAATCACTCTCATTAAATTTTCCCTCTTCAGGCCTGCCTAGGTGAGATGTCACCATAACACTTGCGCCTTTTTGAAGTGCAAATGTAATGCTCGGAATTGAAGCTAGAATTCTTTTAGGGGAGGTAATTTTTCCATCTTGAATAGGGACATTCAAGTCAGAGCGAATAAAAACTCTTTTATCTTTAAGATTTAAATCGACTAGTTTTTTGATGTTCATTAATCAAATATTATTTGGCAGCAATCATAGCCAAAGCTGTATCAATCATTCGACAGCTAAACCCCCACTCATTGTCATACCACCCAAAAACTTTTACGAGCAATCCATCCTCACTCACTTTGGTGAGATTAGCATCAAAATGAGATGAGGCTTCTGTGTGATTGAAATCAACAGATACCAATGGCTCGTCATTGTAAATTAATATACCTTTTAATAGGCCTTGGTTGGCTGCTTCTTTCATGATGCGATTTACTTCTTCTTTTGATGTCGTTTTTTTAGGTGTGAAAGTAAGCTCTACTAATGATACATTTAATGTAGGTACTCTAATTGCAATACCATCAAGCTTACCTTTTAATTCAGGTATGACTAATGCAACGCTCTCTGCGGCACCTGTTTTGGTAGGAATCATAGAGGCTGTTGCAGAACGCGCTCTTCTTAGATCTTTATGTTGATTGTCATTTAAATATTGGTCATTTGTATATGAGTGAATGGTTGTCATAAGTCCTGTGACAATCCCCAGTTTTTCATGCAATGGTTTTACCATTGGCGCTAAGCCATTCGTTGTGCAAGAAGCATTAGAAACAATAAGGTCAGAAGCTTTTAAAGTAAGATGGTTTACGCCATAAACAATAGTTGCATCAACATCTTTATCTCCCGGTGAAGAAATCAATACTTTCTTAGCGCCTTGTTTCAAATGTATGTTCGATTTTTCTTTACTAGTAAAAGCACCGGTACATTCCATAACCACGTCTACATTTAATTCACCCCAAGGTAAGTCTTCAGGATTCCTTGTGCTATAAAATTTAATAACATCACCATTTATAATAATTTCATGGTCATTGGTTTTGATGTCAGCATTAAATTTTCCATGCGCGCTATCGTATTTTAATAAATGGGCATTAGATGCTGTATCACCCCGACTCGAATTAATAGCAACTACTTTAATATCTTGATGATTTAACTCATAAATCGCTCTTAATATTAAACGGCCTATTCTTCCAAATCCTGTGATTGCTATCTTAACTGCCATAAAGATTTCCTCGGTAAAAAATAAGGCATCTCAAAATTGAGATGCCTTATTAAACTTACTCAATAATAATTACAGAATTGATTTAACAGTTGAAACAACATTTTCTACTGTAAATCCAAAGTGTTTAAATAATGCGCCGCCAGGAGCTGATTCGCCAAATGTATCGATACCAACAGCTGCGCCGTCTAAACCAATATATTTTCTCCAGAAGTCGGTCACACCCGCTTCAATCGATACACGTTTTACACCTTTAGTTAATACGCTATCTTTGTATGCCTGATCTTGGCGATCATATACATTTGTTGATGGCATAGAAACAACACGTGCTTTGATATTTTGCTCTTTTAATGCCGCTTGTGATTTCAATGCAAGATCGACTTCTGATCCAGTTGCTATCAGAATGATATCTGCCTTGCCACCTTCAGCTTCTGATAATACATAAGCGCCTTTGCGAATTAAATCAATTTGCGCATCAGTTCTTTTTGTAAATGAAGTATTTTGTCTGCTTAATACTAAGCTTGTTGGGTTATGAATGCTTTCAACTGCAACTACCCATGCTACTGCTGTTTCAGTTGAGTCTGCTGGTCTCCATACATCCATTCTAGGAATGTAACGAAGACCTGAGGTAGTTTCGATCGGTTGATGTGTTGGGCCATCTTCACCTTGACCAATCGAGTCATGCGTTAAAACATAGATCACTCTTTGTTTCATAAGCGCTGCCATTCTCATGCCGTTCTTCATATAGTCTGTAAATATATGGAAAGTGCCACCGAATGGAAGCACGCCACCATGAAGCGCCATGCCATTCATAATAGCTGCCATACCAAATTCACGTACGCCATAGGAAATATAATTACCTGGTGTTTTGCCGCTTACGTGCTGGAATGATGAACAGCTTGTTAAGTTAGACCCTGTTAAGTCTGCTGAACCGCCCACAAATTCTGGCAACATTGGCGCAAGCGCAGCAATAGCATTTTGTGAGGCTTTACGTGTCGCTAATACTTCAGCTTTTTCATTTACTGATTTAATCATGGCATCAGTTGATGCTTTCCAATTTTTTGGAAGATCGCCTTTCATGCGACGTTTAAATTCAGCAGCTAAATCTGGAAATTCTTTTTCATAAGCCGCGAATTTATCATTCCATGCTGCTTCAGCTTTAGCACCTTTATCTTTAGCGCTCCATCCTGCGTATACGTCTTCAGGAATTACAAAAGGATCGTGCTTCCAACCAATGGCTTCTCTTGTAGCTGCGACTTCAGCATCACCTAATGCTGATCCATGACAATCATGTGATCCAGATTTATTAGGTGAGCCTTTGCCAATAATAGTTTTGCAACAAATTAATGATGGCTTGTCTGTTATTTTCTTCGCCGCTTCTACTGCTTTGTTAATGGCTTCAAAATCATGGCCATCTACATTTGGAATTACATGCCAACCATATGATTCGAAACGTTTGGCTGTATCGTCCGTATACCAACCTTCGATGTGACCATCGATAGAAATTCCATTGTCATCCCAGAATGCAATTAAATTTCCAAGGCCCCATGTTCCTGCAAGGGCAGAAGCCTCATGAGAAACTCCTTCCATCATGCAACCATCACCTAAAAATACATATGTGTGGTGATCTACAATTTTATGATTAGGTTTATTAAATTGGTTAGCAAGTAATTTTTCTGCCATTGCAAAACCTACCGCATTGCTTATGCCTTGTCCTAAAGGCCCTGTGGTTGTTTCTACACCTGGTGCATAACCGTATTCGGGGTGGCCTGCACACTTAGAATGAAGTTGACGAAATGTTTTGATTTCATCCATTGGTAAATCGTAACCTGTGAGATGAAGCAATGAATAAATCAACATCGAACCATGTCCATTCGAAAGAATAAAACGATCACGATTAGCCCAGTTTGGATTAGAAGGGTTATGTTGTAAATGATGATTCCATAAAACTTCGGCAATTTCAGCCATACCCATAGGCGCGCCTGGGTGACCTGAGTTTGCTTTTTGAACTGCATCCATTGATAACGCACGAATCGCGTTAGCTAAATCTTGACGTGTTGCCATTATTGCCTCCCGAAATTGACAGCATTACAAATATTTTTTAAGTATTTGCGTACTAAATGTAAAGTTAAAAAATTGATGTTATTTTTATCTAAATTATTGCTTAAATACCCCTTTTCAGCAAGGTGAATAGGGTCTTTTTGCCCCTTGATTATTTGAGCTAAATGCTTTTCATTCTCGCCATTTGATTGAGCAGCCTATACTCGATTTTTGGTCAACGGGGCCTTGCTGGGTCTTAGCAACAAGAAGCATTGCCTCATATAAATCTCGCGTATTATTGGGTGGCGGCTCTCCTCGACCAGTTGCATCGAAGCGCCCACGATATTGCAGTTCTAGATTACGATTAAAACCAAAAAAATCAGGTGTACAAATAGCATTATAGGAACGCGCAGTTTCTTGACTGTGATCAATTGCGTAAGGAAAAGGAAAGTTAAATTGATGCGCAACGAGTTTCATATTCTCAAATGAATCCTCAGGATAATTCTCAGTGTCATTACTTTGAATGGCAACCGTTTCAATGCCGAGATCTTTTAGTGCTCTAACATCTTTCACCAGTCTTGGCAAAATTGCTTTCACATATGGGCAGTGGTTACATATGAACATGATAAGCAAACCATTAGCCCCTTTTGATTTTTCTAGGTTCCAAAAGGTATCATCGACCCCCTGCAAATTAAAATCGATCGCTTTCCAACCAAAATCGCAAAGTGGAGTATTTAAACTAACCATGTTTTATGCCTTAATATAGCTTATCTTTTTAATAGAATTGACTATGGAAGAAAATCGATTTTACCACTCCGAAAACCTGGAACTCAAACATGTCGTTGAGTTAATTGTGCAGACACATATCCATGCTACAAAAGTTTTAAGATTAAAGGTGGGCGATCAATTCGCACTCTTTAATGGTGACGGTTATGATTATGTCGCAAAAGTAATTGAATTATCTAAGCATAAAACTTCTGTTGAGATTATCGATAGGTATGAAGTGAATCATGAGTCACCCTTAAAAATTACCCTCGCACAAGGTCTTGCAGCTGGAGATAAAATGGACTGGATTATTCAAAAAGCGGTTGAGCTTGGCATCCAATCCATACAGCCTCTGTTGACTGAACGATCTATTGTTAAGCTTGACCGTGAAAGAGCAGATAAAAAACTTGAGCACTGGAGAACTGTTGCTATTTCAGCCTGCGAACAAACCGGGCGAAGCATCATTCCGGATATTTTAAGTCCGATTCACCTAGTCCAATGGCTCAGTAATCAAAACCAAACAGCTAACAGTTTGAAGTTAATCCTTACGCCAGCGAAAGCTCAAAATATCAATCATTTAGAAAAACCTTCTTCTCCTGTTGTTTTTATGGTGGGACCTGAGGGCGGCTTTTCAGAAAAAGAAATGAATTTAGCTTTAAGTAGCTCATTCGTTCCAGTAAATTTTGGCAAGAGAGTTCTAAGAACGGAAACCGCCTCCGTCGTAGCGCTATCGATTATGCAAAATTTATGGGGTGATTTTGCATGAAACGCAAAATTTTTGATTTTTTTATAAAAATACATGTAAAATATGCATTTTAAGCAAATTATAAACCTATGTCTCTTGGCGAAGCAATCAGAAAAAGAAGGAAGTCTCTAGGGTTCACCCTGCAGGCATTAGCAAAAAAAATTGCGAGCGACCCCGGTAATCTTTCTAGAATAGAAAGGGGTGAGCAAAATATAGGTGAAGCGCAATTATTAAAAATATGTGAAGCGCTTAATTGCGCCCCCTCTAGTCTTTTTCAAAACAACGTGCCTGCAAACACCATTCCAAAACTAGACAGCCAAACATTTGCAAGATGGTTTAGATTAGCGGCCCCGTATATCAATACTTTTAGCAATAAAACATTTGTTATTGCTTTTGGCGGGGAGCTTCTTGATGAAGATCAGTTTACCGCTCTCTCTCACGACATCAATTTATTAACTTGCTTAAATGTCAAAATTATCCTCGTTCATGGGGCAAGACCTCAAATCGACCAAAAGCTAAAAGAGAAAAAAATTTCAACTCAGCTTGTAAGAAATGTTCGAGTCACTGATGATTTAAGTATGGAAGCTGTTAAAGAAGCTAATGGCCTTATTAAGATCAATATTGAATCAACACTTTCTTCAAGTCTTTTAAACTCGCCCATGGCGGGTAGTGATATTAAAGTCTCTAGCGGAAATTTTATTACTGCAAAACCTTTGGGTGTAATTGATGGTATCGATATGCAACATACAGGGGAAGTAAGAAAAATTGACAGCGCTGCCATCAAGAAAAAATTAGACAACAAAGAATTAGTAGTGATCTCACCCATCGGTTATTCGCCTACAGGTGAAGTATTTAACCTCACAATGGAAGATGTGGCCCTCAAAACCTCTATAGCTTTAGAAGCGGATAAACTTATTCTTCTTATAGATTCCGATGGTATCTTTAATCTAAGGAATGAACTTCTGCATGAGATGACATTAGAAAAGGCAATTAATCTTTATAAAAGCACTTCAAAAAATAATCCAAAAAAACATGAGCTTATTAATATCAACTCCAATGAGTTAGATCTTCTTGAAATTGCTATTAAAGCCTCTGAAGCAGGTATAAATAAAATTCATCTCATTAATAGGCACATTGATGGTGCGATTCTGCAAGAATTATTTACAGATGAAGGTGTAGGAACAGTTATTACCGAAAAAGCTCTAGATGCTATTAGGCCAGCTTCTCATAACGACGTTAAAGGAATTCATAAGCTAATTAATCCCCTGGAGGCTGGAGGGTATCTTGTTAAAAGAGGCAGAGAAAGAATTGATCATGAGATAGAAAACTTTTTAGTGATAGAACATGATAATAAAATTATAGGTTGTGCAGCTTTATATTCTTATGATGATTATGTTGAATTTGCATGCTTTGCTATTAACAAAAATTACCAGTCTAAAGGCTTTGGGTCAAAGCTCTATAATTATTGCGAAGAACTTGCACGACAAAGAAATTATAAATATCTATTTGCCTTAACAACAAGAACTGAGCATTGGTTCATTGAGAAAGGTTTTAAAGAAGAGAATATTCAAAAGCTTCCTAAAAAAAGAATAGAGTCTTATTTGCCACAAAGAAATTCAAAATTTTTTATTAAAAAGCTTTAAAATCTTAAAAAAACTATAGGCATAAAAATGAGTCAAAATATTCAGCCGGAACACAAAGCCAAAATATTAAGCGAGGCTTTACCGTACATCAAAAAATTCTTTGGCAAAACCATCGTCATTAAGTATGGAGGTAATGCCATGGTCGACGAAAATTTAAAACAGTCATTTGCTAGCGACGTCGTACTTTTAAAATTAGTTGGCATGAACCCCGTTGTTGTTCATGGTGGTGGTCCTCAAATAGATGAACATCTCGATAAGCTAGGTAAAAAAGGTGAGTTTATTCAAGGTATGAGGGTAACTGATGCTGAAACTATGGATATAGTAGAAATGGTTTTAGGTGGCCAGGTGAATAAAGAGATTGTAAATCTCATCAATAGACATGGCGGAAAAGCGGTGGGTCTCACAGGCCAAGATGGAAATTTTATTCACGCTAAAAAACTCATTGTACAAAATGATATAGACCCTAAAAAAACAATTGATCTTGGTCATGTAGGGGAAATTGCATCAATTAATCCTAGTATTATTAATTTTTTAGATGAGGGAGATTTTATTCCTGTCATAGCACCAATTGGAGTAGGAGCAAATGGAGAGACTTATAATATTAATGCCGATCTCGTCGCAGGAAAATTATCTGAAGTATTAAACGCTGAAAAATTAATCCTACTTACAAATACACCAGGTGTTCTAGACAAAAAAGGTTCACTTCTTACGGGATTAACCCCGAATGAGATAGATAAGCTTGTAGAAGACGGAACGTTATCAGGCGGTATGCTTCCTAAAATAAGTTCAGCCCTTGACGCTGCAAGAAGCGGAGTAAAAAGTGTTCATATAATTGATGGGAGAGTGCAGCACGCGCTTTTATTAGAAGTACTAACTGACGAGGGTGTAGGCACTTTAATTAAGGCAAAATAATTGTCAAAAATTTGGATTTTTGATTTAGACGACACGCTCCACGACGCAAGTTCTAAAATATTTCCACGCATTAATCAGTCTATGACTACATATGTAAGTCAAAAACTTAATATTAGCAATGATGCTGCACATGAAATTCGGGACCAATATTGGAAAGTCTATGGTG
Organism: Candidatus Methylopumilus universalis; assembly: GCF_006364435.1. Taxonomy (NCBI): domain Bacteria; kingdom Pseudomonadati; phylum Pseudomonadota; class Betaproteobacteria; order Nitrosomonadales; family Methylophilaceae; genus Candidatus Methylopumilus; species Candidatus Methylopumilus universalis. Next base: position 1,071,887 of record NZ_CP040977.1, read on the forward strand.
CGACTTTGAAGGGGCTCATGGAAATTCACGGTGTCGATCCAAAAGAATTTTTACTGAAGACACACGATGCATATGAACTTTCTAAATTCGTTAAGCAATCTCACGCCTTAAAAAATACCTTAAAAAAACTCAGGGGTAAAAAGATTGTTTTTACAAATGCCCCTCTTCATTATGCAATAGCAATTATTAAATCATTAAACATTGAAAAATATTTTTCAGCAATTTATAGCATTGAGTCAACGAAATATAATCCAAAACCTTCTCTCATTGCGTTTAGGAAAATTTTAAGGCATCTCGGAAAAAAGGCTTATCAATGCACAATGGTAGAAGATGATCTTGCTAATTTAAAAACAGCATACAAGATAGGCATGAAAACAATATTAGTCTCAAGACAGAATAAAAAAACAATTTTTGTAAATAAACGAATTACAAAAATTACTCAGCTTACTCAGTCAAGCTAGATAAGCTTGACCAATTCAGCAAGTCGCGCTTCATAAATAGCAGCCTTAATATCGACGCCACTTTTATTTTGGCTAATAGCGCCAAGATTTAATTTATTAAGGCGTTTCAAATACTTTTGTAATAATTTCAAAGCAGTCTGTGCTGTTTTTTTCTGACTTTGCTGGCCTTCGATATAAGCCTCGAAAATGCACATTACGTCTGGAAGAATGTCCGGATTCCTAAATAAATCCATTTTGTAGATCAAATCTAAAACTTGACGCGGTTTAAGTTTTTGAAATTGCTTCAATTCAGATAGATTAAATATTACCTTTTCTACTAATTTTTTTACGGCATTCGGTATAGAAAGTCTCATATAAATTTTGTCATTACATTTAGTGCTGACTTTTAAAGGGTAGGTATACAAAAAAAATATTGCTGCTCTAATATCATTTGAGTATTTGTTTTTAGCTGCATACTCTAAACTTTTTTTAATTGAGTTTTTATTTTTTTGATAATCTAATTCTGGTAGTATTAATTTAAGAGCGCCACATCGGTTAAGCACATCAAGCATCAAATAAGATTTTTTCTCTGTAAAACCAACTGAAAATTCATGCCAGACTCTTTCAGACGCTAAGGTTTCGATTTCTTTATTTTTTACAATCTTCTTGAGCAATGCTTCTGTCTTGGGATGAATTTTAAACTTGTAAAATCGAGCAGAAAATCTGGCGATACGTAACACTCGAATTGGATCTTCCACAAAGGCAGGGCTCACATGGCGTAACACTCTATTTTTAATATCTTTCATGCCACCAAAGGGATCAACAAACTGTCCTTTTTTGTCTTTTGCTATCGCATTAATTGTAAGATCTCGTCGTTGCAGATCTTCTTCTAGCGTCACCTCTTTTGAAGCGTAAACTTTAAAACCCTTATACCCTTTTGAAACTTTACGCTCCGTTCTTGCCAATGCATATTCTTGATGTGTTTTAGGATGCAAGAAAACAGGGAAATCTTTGCCTACAGGCTTATAACCTAACTTAACCATTTCTTCTGAAGTCGATCCTACAACTACATAGTCTTTATCTTTAACAGATAAGCCCATAATTTGATCCCGAACAGCTCCACCTACAAGATATACTTTCATTTATCTTCCAGATTTACTTCTATAAACATCATATTTTGAACGCGCTAGAGGTCTATTTTTCTTATTACATAGGTAATGCTCTAAGCGCTCTAAAGAATATCGGTAAGAGATTGCGCGTTTTGGATTCACTACATTATCAACTTGCATAGACCTCCAATTGTCGCGCGTCAATATTTTAATTGGCATCATTTCCATACTTAAAGCAAATAGATATGAAAGGCTTCTATTGAGAGGGATGATTAGCCGAGTCAATTTCTCTGATCGAATAATAAGACGAATAATATCTTTAAGTGAGTAAATATCAGGCCCACCAAGATCATAAATGTTGCCGTATGTCTTTTTATCAAAAAGTGTCTTAATTAGAATTTTTGATACATCCTCAATAAAAATGGGTTGAAATTTAGATTGGGGTGACAAAAGAACTATTCCTGGCAGCCACTTCACAAGAATTCTAAACATATTAATAAAGTTATCTTTTGCCCCAAAGATGATAGACGGTCTTAGTATAGTTACGTTTAGATCTTTTTGTTTAAACAATTCAGACTCGCCAAGAGCTTTAGATTTAAGATATAAACTCGGAGCATTGCTACTTGCACCTAACGCGCTTACATGAAGCAATCGCTTAATACCTAAATCCTTCATGACTTTTGCCAAATGATCTGGCCAAATATGGTGAATATTCTCAAAAGTCTCTTTTTTAGATTGGTGAAGAATACCTAAGAGGTTAATTACAACATCTGTCTTTTTTAAATCTTTTTTTACTTGCGCAAGATTATCTAAATCCAAGTCAAATATTTGAACATATGGATTGACGGTCCATAATTTAATTTTTTCTTTATTTCTAGAGAATAATTTTAGATTGTGATTAGATTGGCTTAGAGCTAAAACGAGGCTGGACCCTAAAAATCCTGATGCTCCAAAAATTGCAATTGTTTTTTTTGAATTAGCCAATTCGAAATTAAAGCATTCTTAAGATAAATATAAGAATTAAAATTAATGTGACATTTGTAGTAAGTTTTAAATACTTCAAATATTTTTTATTCTTTGTATTTAGATACAAAAATGTGAATACAACTAATATTGCAAGCAATAAAAATATAAAAAGTCTTAAAATATTCATTGATAAACTCCTACCATTTCTTGATTTAAAATTCCATTCTTAGAATTAGCATAACGCATTGCTAAATTAGAAGTCTTGGGATCTTGGCTATCTAATGTTGTTAAGCTCCAGCATTTCTTATTTGAAAGTAATGCAAGTAATAATTTGTTATTCAATTCATGGCCAGATTTGTATGCTTTGAAATTACCTATGATTGAGTAGCCTAGCATGTATAAATCGCCCACAGCATCAAGTATTTTATGTCTCACAAACTCGTCGTTGTATCGCAATCCGTCTGTATTAATAATTTTGTACTCATCTAAGACAATTGCATTATCGAGTGAGCCACCTCTAGCTAGACCATTAGATCTTAAGTATTCAACTTCCTGCATAAATCCAAATGTACGTGCTCGACTAATTTCTGTGATATAGGATTCATCGTAAAAGTCCAAAGCGACTTTGTTGGTCGATGTATCAAACACGGGATGGGGAAAATCGATAGTAAAATCAATTTTAAATCCATCGTAAGGCTCAAACCTCGCCCACTTGTCTTTATCTTTTACTTCAATTACATCGTTAATCAAGACAAATTTTTTCGCAGCATCTAGTTCTTTAAGCTTCGCTGTTTGAAGAAGATAAATAAAGGGTATTGAGCTTCCATCCATAATGGGCACTTCAGGCCCATTCAGTTCAATAATAATGTTATCAACACCTGTGGCTGATAATGCAGACATTAAATGTTCAACGGTAGCTACACGCGAAGTATCTTGACCAATAGCTGAACACATTTTGGTATCTTTCACAGCATCAGGGCTTACTTTTATCTCATTACTTTTCTTTTGATCAACTCTTCTAAAAACAATGCCTTGATCCGCTTCGGCAGGCTTTAAAGTCATTGTCACTTTTTCACCATTATGAAGACCGACACCAGAAGTCTGCACAGATTTTTGAATAGTTCTTTGTTTAATCATTGAGTACTTACTCGCCTTTTTTTCTCAAAAATGCAGGGATATCATATTCTTCCATACCTGACATTTTCATGATTTCAACTTGAGCCCTATTTTCATTAGAGCTAAATACATCTGGTTCGTCATCTAGAGATGGCTCTTCTTGGGTCGTGCTTTGTTTATTTTGCATCATAGATCTGGGTTCGATTCGGGGCATCCTTTGTTTTACGTTTTGAGCCAGCCCTGTCGCTACAACAGTAACTCGAATAGAATCTCCCATTGCCTCGTCAATTACATTACCGACGATCACTGTGGAATCAATAGCTGCAAATTGTTTAATCGTTTCCATAACTTCATGGTATTCCTTGAGTGTAAATTTACTACTTGCAGAGATATTTACTAATACACCGCGCGCATTTACTAAATTCACATCCTCTAAAAGAGGACTTGCAACTGCAGCTTGAGAGGCTTTATATGCTCGATGTTCACCCTGAGCAACACCAGAACCAATCATCGCCATTCCCATTTCACTCATAACAGTTTTAACGTCAGCAAAATCAACATTTACCAACCCTGGGCTATTGATAATTTCTGAAATACCTGAAACTGCGTTATGGAGAACGTCATTTGCTGCATTAAAGGCTTCTAAGAATGGGATGTGCTCACCTAAAACTTCCATTAACTTTTCATTTGGGATAACAATTAGAGAATCTACATGCTGAACTAATTCATTAATACCATCAGTTGCAATCGCTGTTCTTTTACCTTCAAATAAAAAAGGTTTAGTTACAACTGCAATAGTTAAAATACCTAATTCTTTTGCAATTTGTGCAATTACAGGTGCAGCGCCCGTGCCAGTTCCGCCTCCCATACCTGCTGTAATAAATAACATATCAGCACCTTTAATAGAGCTAATAATTTTTTCTTTATCATCAAGAGCGGCTTGTTTTCCAATTTCAGGCTTGGCCCCTGCGCCTAAACCTTTAGTCATCTCCTGACCAATCTGCAATATATGGCTTGCCCGACTTTTTTTCAGTGCTTGCATATCAGTGTTGGCACAGATGAATTCAACGCCTGTTAAATTCTTATCGATCATATGATCAATAGCATTTCCGCCACAGCCACCGACACCAATGACTTTTATGATGGCATTTTGTGACTTGCTATCAACAACTTCAAACATATCCTATCTCCAAGAATTAAAAGTTACCTTGAAACCAATTCTTCATTTTCATAAAGATTTGATTTATTGAATTACCATCAATTTGATCCATCATTTCTTTCTCTAACTGCCCCTTACCCATCAGTAACAACCCAATACCTGTTGAGTACCTAGGATTGTCGACAACTTCAGACAAACCGCCTACATTTCTGGGCGTGCCAATTCTGACCGGCATCCTAAATACACTTTCTCCAAGGTTGACCATACCTTTCATCAATGATGATCCGCCAGTAATCACAATTCCAGAAGCTATCATATCTTCCATACCGCTTCGTTTCAACTCGTGAGCTACAAGTTCATAAAGCTCAACTAGGCGAGCTTCAATGACCTCTGCCAATGACAGTGTTGAGATAGTTTTAGATTCTTTTCCATCTACTACAGGAATTTCAATTTGCTCTGAAGCAGAAGCCAAGCTTCTTGCGGCGTAACCATGTTTGATTTTTATCTCTTCTGCTGATGGTAAAGGTGTTCTAAATGCTACTGCAATATCATTATTTATCTGATCACCTGCAATCGGAATCACAGCCGTATGTCGAATAGACCCATGTCTTAATACTGCGATATCAGTTGTACCTCCTCCAATATCAACCAAACAAACGCCCAATTCTTTTTCATCATCAGTAAGGACAGCCATGCTTGAAGCCAAAGGCTGAAGGACTAATTCAGACACTTCAAGCCCACAACGCTTAATACATTTAACAATATTTTGCGCGGCTGCAATCGCGCCTGTGACAATATGAACCTTCACTTCTAACTTCATACCGCTCATACCAAGTGGCTGTCTAACATCTTCCTGCCCATCAATCACATATTCTTGCGTCAATATGTGTAGAACTTGTTGATCGTTGGGGAGTGTAATAGCACATGCAGTTTCAATCACTTTATCAACGTCTAATTGAGAGACCTCAGCATCTTTAATTTTGACCATCCCATGAGAATTTATACTTTTTATATGGCTTCCTGCGATACCAGTATAAACATCGGTAATCTTACAATTTGCCATCAATTCCGCTTCTTCAATAGCTCTTTGAATCGCCTCCATAGTGGCATCAATATTAATGACCACGCCCTTCTTTAATCCTTTTGAGCTATGTTGACCTAATCCGATCACATTCAATAAACCATCTGGTTGTAATTCAGCGACAATAGCCACAATTTTGGATGTTCCAATATCAAGCCCTACGATGAGATTTTTTTCTTCTTTTTGTTTGATCATATAAGCGGCCTCTCACCACTATCAATCTTTTGGATTGGTTCAGTAGATTTCTTAATAGCAAAACCATTTGGATATCTTAAGTCGGCAGAGCCAATTCGCTTAACGGAAGCCAAAATATTGTCGTACTGAGCCATAAAGCGAGATAGACTTTCTTCGACATTATCTTTACTTAAAATTATTTTCATATTATTAGTGGTTCTAATGTCCCAAGTGTACCGAGAAGATAGAGAGACTTGCGCAATTTTTAATTGTTTTTTATCTAAAATACTTTGCATTTTTTTATACTCCAGTGCTATATAGTTCTCGGTACCTTCTGGTCCAAAAAATAAAGGGAGGTCTTCATCAGATGCTCCATGAAAAATTTCACCATTCTCATTTACTAAGGCAATGGCTCCCCACCTTCCTATAACTTGATGCTCCTCGACAAACACTTCCAATCGATCAGGCCAGACTCTTTTTAAACTTACGTTTCTTATCCAAGGTAATTTTGTAAATGCCTCTTTAGTACTATATAAATCTAGTGAAAAAAAATTGCCTTTTACAAATCGGTCTGAAATCATACTTACCTGATCTTCATCAAGGTGCTGATATTGACCTACTACCTTAATTTCTCTAATTGGAAATTTAGCAAAATGCATAAATTGGTAACTAATTAAAAAAAGTATCAAAATAATATTAAGTAAAAAAACTAAATTGCCTAACCAATAAATTTTTAAATAGTTATTTAACATGTGCGGTTTTTAATATCTTCAAAACTAATTGATCAAAATCTATACCCATCTCCTTCGCAGCCATAGGAACTAAACTATGATTAGTCATTCCAGGAGACGTATTCACTTCTATAAAATAGTGATCACTTTTTTTATCCATCATAAAATCAACACGACCCCAGCTAGAGCACCCAATTGAGTTGAAGGCCGCCAAAGCTTCTTGAGCTATTAAAGCTTCTTTATTTTTTTCTATCCCTGAAGGGCAAATATATTGCGTGTCATCTTTAAGATATTTTGCTTCGTAATCATAAAACTCATTGCTTGGCTTAATCTTAATGACTGGAAGGGTTTGACCATCCACAATACCCACTGTATATTCTTCGCCGTCCACAAATTTCTCAACGATTACATTTGCATCAATCCTCGATGTTTTTAAAAAAGCTTCTTTATATTGTTGTTCGTTTTTTATCTTATCAATACCTATACTTGAACCTTCATTTGATGGTTTAATAAAAAATGGTGATCCAATTAAATGAACGATTTCTGCATATAAGGTTTTCTCAGTTACCTGGAGAAAATCTGGTGTTGAAATGTTTAATGAACGCCATAATAATTTCGTTTTAAGTTTGTCCATTCCAATGGCAGAACTTAAGGAATCGCTTCCGGTATATGCAACATTTTTCGACTTTAAAAAAGCTTGCATAGATCCGTCTTCACCGCCTCTTCCGTGTAAGGCTATAAAAACTCTGTCGTAACTTTTAATATCTTCAATATCTCTAACTGAAGGATCAAAAGCTTCAGCATCAATGCCTAATCGGCTTAAAGCACGAAATACAGCATCGCCACTGAGAAGTGAAACAGCTCTCTCATTAGAGTATCCACCCATAAGCACTGCAACTTTTCCAAATTCATTCATCAACCTAGAAAGTCCCCTAAAATTTTAATTTCCCTTTCGAGCTTAATACCTTTTCTTTTAAAGACTTCGCATTCAACATAGTCAATAATATTTTCAATGTCTTTTGCAGACGCATTACCTAAATTAATAATAAAATTGGCATGTTTATCTGAAACTTCAGCGTTGCCAACTCTAAAACCTTTTAATCCGCAGTCTTCAATGAGTTTTGCTGCAAAAGTATCTTTTGGATTTCTAAATGTTGAGCCTGCTGTTGGCCAATTAAGGGGTTGAGTGTTTTTCCTATGGTTAAGATATTCCTTGATCTTACTTTCTGGGTCGCCTGCCATATCTTTTTTAAAATTAAACCAGGCACCTACAAACCACTCTTTTGAATTTGGCTTAATTACTTCTCGGTAAGAAATTTTAAATTCATCTCTTAATCTTGTAACTATATTGCCATTATCATCAATCATATTTATCTGGGTCACATAATTCCATGTTTCAGAACCGTAGCATCCGGCATTCATCGCCAAAGCTCCTCCGACTGTGCCTGGAATACCAGCAAAAAATTCTCCGCCAACGTAATGCTCTCTAGCAAGAGTTTTTGCAATTTTTGCGCAGGTATTACCTGCTTCTGCATACACACCCTTATCAGTCATTTGAATTTCATTTAAAGCTGCATGCATTACAATAACCGTTCCCCGGATACCTCCATCTCTCACTAAAATATTTGATCCCAATCCAATAAAAGTGAGCGGCTTTAAATAGTGTTCATCTTTTAAGAAATTTTTTAAATCTTCTAAATTTTTAGGTGTAAATAAAGCATCGGCAGCACCGCCTACCCGCCAACTGTTGTATTTGGTTAATGGCACATTTTTTAATATCATTGCATTCGTCATGACTTCACAATATTCAATATATCTTTCGTCACTCTTCCTATTGAGCCTGCGCCCATCACAATTAAGATGGAATCTTGTTCAATATGTTGAAGCGCTGTTTTAGCTAAATCTGCAATATCTTTTTCAAAAGAAACTTTTTTCATAATTTTATTCATACTATCCATGATCGCTATGGAACTTACCCCTGGAATTACTTTTTCGCCAGCCGAATAAATATCAGTGAGAAGTGTTTTATCTGCTTTTTGAAGCACCCTTACAAACTCATCAAAACAATCTCTCGTTCTGGTGTAGCGATGAGGCTGAAAAACAAGATAGATCGATTTACCTGGATATGCATCTCGCGCTGCGTCAAGGACTGCTTCAATTTCGACCGGGTGATGCCCATAATCATCAACCAGAGTAAAAGATTTTTTATCAAATATTAAATCTTTATAAGTCTCGAATCTTCGGCCTACACCTTTAAAATGCTTTAATGCATCGATTGTTTTTGAAATCGGTATCTCGAGCTCGTCTGCAAGTGCTATTGCTGCCAATGCATTTCTAACATAATGCTTGCCCGGTAGATTTAAAGTCATTGGTTTTTTAACAACATCAGTGTGTTTAATCGTCACTTTAAAATGCATTTTACCTGCATCTGCTAAAACTTCTTCAGCATGCACATCTGCATCATTTGATAAACCATAAGTTATGATAGGTCTAGAAATTTCAGGAAGAATAGATTTGATAACTGGATCATCGATACACACAATTACCACGCCATAAAAAGGTAATCGATGTATGAATTCTATATATGTTTTTTTAAGTTTTTCAAAATCATTGTCATATGTTTCCATATGATCTTGATCAATATTTGTCACGATAGAATATACAGGTGTCAAATGCAAAAATGATGCGTCTGACTCATCAGCTTCCACCACGATATACTCACCATTTCCTAATTTTGCATTTGCATTCAAGGAAGAAAGTCTTCCGCCAATTACATAAGTAGGATCCATTGAAGCTTCGGCCAAAATGGAAGCGATTAAACTCGTGGTGGTTGTTTTGCCATGAGTGCCGGCTACTGCAATACCTTTTTTAAAGCGCATTAATTCTGAAAGCATTTCTGCCCTAGGCATAATTGGTATTTTATTTGTAATAGCAGCTTTTAACTCTGGATTATCTTGATCGATTGCAGAAGAAATCACTAAAACATCAACATCTTTAATGTTATCTGCTGCATGATTAATAAAAATCTTAATACCGATCTCTTTTAATCTTGAGGTTACTAGTGACTCCTGAATATCGGAGCCGGAAACAAAATAGCCTAGATTGTGCATCACTTCTGCAATGCCACTCATTCCTGAGCCGCCTATACCTACAAAATGAATTCGATTGATATTGTGTTTCATTTGTTAATTAGTCGCTCGCAGGCTTTATAAATAACTTCTTCAGGTTTAGTTGCTTTATTTTCCAATGCAGCTTTTGCCATTTTTAAGCATTCATTTCTTGTCATACTTTGAAGTATGCTTCTCAATGATTCGGTTGTGAGCTCCTCCTGAATTATAAGTCGTGCGGCCTTCTTATCACTTAAGTATTTTGCGTTATAAAACTGATGGTTATCTACTGCAAAAGGGAATGGCACTAATATACTAGGAATTCCTGCTGCCGAAAATTCAGAGACCGTGAGTGCGCCAGCTCTAGCTATGACAAGGTCTGCCCATTCATATAATTTTTCAATATGATCCAAATAAGCCCTGCAATCGGCTTTAATTCCACTTTCCTTATAACTTGCTTTTAATTCTTCAAAGTGCTTCTCGCCAGATTGATGAATAATCGCCGGTCTATTCTTAGGGCTGAGTTGTTTAACACTTAAAGGAATCGTATCGTTAAAAAATTTAGCTCCTAAACTACCGCCCACAACAAGAAGCCTCAAAGGGCCTTTTCTATTTTTAAATCTCTGGGCTGGCGGTTTAATTTGCCTAATGTTATCTCTCACTGGGTTGCCAATTTTTTGAGAGGCACGCATTAGTTTAATTGGAAACGCGGAATATATTTTTGTTGCGATTATTGCTAAAAATCTATTAGTTAGGCCTGGGATAGAGTTTTGTTCATGCACAATGAGTGGCTTACCCATAAGCCTCGACATAAGACCACCCGGAAATGAAACATAGCCCCCCATAGCAATGGCCACATCCGGCTTTTCTTTTTCAATTACTTTTGCACATTGTATTAACGCAATCAAAAGCATAAATGGAAGCTTTACCCAATTTAACAGGCCCTTGCCTCTGACGCCTTTAATATCAATCATGGCTTTTTGATAAGGCTTTTTATCGATTAACCTGTTTTCCATGCCATGAGAAGTTCCAAGCCAAGTGATTGAGTATCCTTTAGCTTTCAAATAATCGGCAATCGCAATTCCTGGATAGATATGTCCTCCGGTTCCTCCTGCGATAATCAATATTTTTTTATTGGGTTTCACTAAGTTAAATTCCTCTTAAGCCTCTTCGATTTTCCCAATCAATTCTGAGTAATATCGCAAGCGCAATCATATTGGCCAAAATACCACTACCACCGTAAGAAAGGAGTGGCAAGGTTAACCCTTTTGTAGGAAGAAGCCCCATGTTGACACCCATGTTAATAATGCCTTGCGTACCAAACCAAATGCCAATACCTTGAGATAACAGAGCTGAGTAATAACTCTCATTAATAATAGCTTCTTTAGCAATACCAAAAGCTCTAATTACAAGCCATGAGAATAATCCAATGACAATAAGCACACCAAAGAAACCAAATTCTTCAGCTAATACAGCCAAAATAAAATCAGTGTGTGCTTCGGGCAAATAAAGTAATTTTTCGACACTACCACCTAACCCTACCCCAAAAAATTCGCCACGACCAAAAGCTATAAGAGCGTGAGATAACTGGTAACCTTTTCCATATGGATCAGCCCATGGATTAAAAAAACCTACTAATCTTTGGTATCTATAGTCAGAGCTATAAATTAAGGCTGCCATACCAATAGGTGCAACAATGGAAAGGCCCATCAGTATTTTTTTGTCTATGCCACCTAAAATTAAGGTACACATTGCAATGACTAAGATTACAGCAAATGCTCCGAAATCTGGTTCAAGCAATAACAATGCTCCTAATAACATAATCACTGCTGCCATTGGAAGAAACCCTTTTAGAAAACTCCCAATTTCTTTTGATTTTCTTAAAACATAATCTGAAGCGTACATAGCAGTAAATAATTTCATAAATTCCGAGGGCTGCATATTAAATACAAATAATGAAATCCAACGCCTACTTCCATTCACAACATGGCCAATACCTGGAATGAGAACAAGAATAAGTGAGACCATGCCTGCCATAAATAAATAAGGCGACATCTTTTGCCACCAGCGAATAGGAATTTGGAAAATAATAAATCCGACAACAAATCCCAATGAAATATAAATTGATTGTCTTAATAAAAAAAAGTAATTTTGATGTTTAGTTAATTTGCTAGATTCAGCAAAAGAAATTGAGGATGAATAAACCATAATCAGGCCAATTGCAATTAATATTAATGAAACCCAGAAAAGGCCTTGATCAAAAGAAGGTTTATCTATTGTCGATTTATTAGAAAATTTATCGATCATGATTTATTTTTTAACTTACTCACACAATCCTTAAAAACTTCACCGCGATGTACGTAATTTTTAAACATATCGGTACTTGCACATGCTGGAGAGAGAAGAACTACATCTCCCGCTTTAGCAAGCTCAAATGATTTGATAATTGCTGATTCAAGATTTTTTTCAATACTTGTTGGAATGGCCCCACCCTTAAATACTTCTTGTATTATTTTTGCGTCCTTACCAATCAAAGAAATATTTTTTACTTTATCCTTAGATGGGCCTATTAATGGCTTAAAATTTTGACTTTTGCCATCCCCTCCGGCAATCAGTAAGATTGGCTTGGACATGCTTTGAATAGCAGCAATCGTTGCTCCAACGTTGGTACCTTTTGAATCATTATAAAAATCAATACCTGATATAGAGTTAACATATTCGACTCGATGTGGGGGAGCGTTAAATTGACTTAGTACTTTTTTGATCACATCTTTTGAAATATTAAATGGCTCACAAAGAGCCAAAGCAGCCATTACATTTAGAATGTTATGTTCACCCTTAAGTTTAATGTCTTCTAAAGAAATAATTTCAGCGCTACCTTTTGCGATGAAATATTGGTTACCATTTTTTTTAATGCCATAATTTTTCTCGTCCAAATGAGTTCCGAATGTTAAAGAGCTTTCATTAATCTGAGATTTTAGATAATCGTCTTCTCTATTTAAGATAATATTTTTAGCATGATTAAATATCCTATACTTGGCTTTAGCATACTCTTCCATGGATCCGTATCGATCCATATGGTCTTCTGAAATATTTAAGACTGCAGCAGTTTCGAGCGCTAATGAATATGTCGATTCCAACTGATAGCTGGATAACTCAAGAACATATACCTCTGGCGCTTTTTGATTTAAAGTATTTAATATAGGGATCCCAATATTTCCTCCGACAATAGTTGATATGCCGGCCGCTTTTAATAAATCCCCAACAAGTGAAGTAACTGTCGTTTTGCCATTTGAACCTGTAATGCCAATCACTTTTGAACTCACAGATTTAACTTGCGCAAACATTTCAATATCACCAATTACAGGTATGCCTTGATTTAATGCCTTTTGAATATAACTTTCTTTCAACGACATACCTGGGCTAATTATGATTAATTCAACATCATGAATAATGGTATCGTTAAATTTTTTCCCGATCGTAAATTTAACGTCTTTAAATTTTTCTTTTATCGCATCAAAATTATCAATTATTGGCCTTGTATCAATAGCTTGAATATCACATTCTTTGTTTGCTAAAAAATGTAGGGCAGATTGCCCTGTCTCTCCAAGACCAATCACCAAGACTTTCTTTTTATTAAAATTGATACTCATCTAATTTTCAGCGATGAGATCCCAATTAATACTAGCATCATTGTTATGATCCAAAACCTAACAACAACCTGCGTTTCTTTCCAGCCTTTTTTCTCATAGTGATGGTGAAGTGGTGCCATAAGAAAAATTCGCTTACCAACACCATATTTAAATTTAGTATATTTAAAGTACATGACTTGAATGGCAACAGAAAAAGTCTCGACCACAAAAATACCGCCCATAATAAATAAAACAATCTCCTGTCTTACAATCACGGCAATTGTGCCAATAGCAGCGCCTAGAGCAAGTGCGCCTAAATCTCCCATGAATACTTCCGCAGGATAAGTGTTAAACCATAAAAATCCCAAACCAGCACCAGCCATTGCAGTGCAAAATATAGCCAACTCACCAGCACCGCTGATATAGGGAATGCCTAAATATTTAGCTATAACATAATTACCTGCAACATAAGCAAAAACCCCTAAAGCACTTGCAACTAATACAGCCGGCATAATTGCTAGGCCATCGAGGCCATCTGTAAGATTAACTGCATTGCTGCTCCCTACAATGACGATATAACTTAAAAGTATAAAAATAGGTCCACTCATCGAAAAACTTACATCCTTAAAAAATGGAAGAATAAGCGAAGTCTGTTCGGGTGTAACAGCGTTAGACCAAAGATATATAGATGCACCAAGGCCTATGATTGATTGCCATAAATACTTTTGCCTGGCACTCATACCATTCGGATCTTTATAAATAACTTTTTTTAAGTCATCAATAAATCCAATAAGGCCAAAACCAAGCGTGACAATTAACAAAACCCAAATATAGTTGTTCCTTATGTCCGCCCAAAGTAATGTCGATACAATAATTGATACCAATATCAAGCCACCCCCCATTGTGGGTGTGCCTGTTTTAATTAAGTGATCTTTGGGGCCATCTGATCTAACAGCTTGTCCTATATTGAACTGATTAAGTTTCTTGATTAGCCAAGGGCCAAAAGCGAAAGAAATAACTAATGATGTGATTGTCGCCATCACAGCTCTTAATGTAATGTAATTAAATACATTAAATCCATGGATCTCTTTTGCTAAAAACTTAAATAATTCGAGCAACATAATTTTTATCTTTCTTAAAAATTTTAAGTAAGTGCATCTACAACCTCTTCCATTTTCATGAATCTAGAGCCTTTAACAAGTACACATGAATTCTTTTTTATCTTGGTTTTGATGTAATTTATAAGTGCTTTTTTATCCTCAAACCATTTTGCATTCCCTTTACAATGGTCTATAACGTGTTTCGTCAATTTTCCTGTTCCAACTACTTCTAATATTTTATTTTTTTTGATATAAGCCCCTATTGATTTATGGTACTCAACTTCCTTTTTTCCTAACTCGCCCATATCACCAATAATTAATATTTTTTCACAGTCTTGATTTGCAAGAACATCAATTGCAGCTCGCATTGAGGCAGGATTCGCATTGTAGGTATCATCAATCAAGATACAGCCACGAAGTCCTTTTTTGAGTTCCAATCTTCCATGTACTGACTTGATAGATTCAATACCTCGCTTAATAGCCTTTAAGGGAATTTTTAGTGCAATAGAAGCGGCAATGGCTGCTAATGCATTTTTTAAATTATGCTCGCCCTTTAATTTGACTTTAATTTCCACGATTCCTTTTGGTGTTTTAATTTGAGAAATGCCTTGAACCGTTTTCTTGACATATACATCGGATTTTGAAGTTAGTCCAAATGTCATAACTTTTTTACGAAGAGCAGCAGTCTTTAGTACGCTATAAAATTCATCTTCTCTATTTATAACTGCAATGCCATTCTTTTTGAGCCCTGAAAATATTTCTGATTTTGCTTTTGCAATACCTGCTTTTGAACCAAAAAATTCAATATGAGCCTCTCCTATATTTGTTATTACTGCGACATCTGGTTTTGCAATTTCACTTAAATATTTAATCTCGCCCTTATGATTCATACCCATCTCAACTACAGCAAATTTTTGAGTTTTTTTAATATTTAGTAAGGAAAGTGGAAGTCCTATATCATTATTGAAATTTCCTTTGCTCATCAGGACTTTTAATTTACTACCAACATAGCAAGAAATAATACTTCCAATCATTTCTTTAGTGGTGGTTTTACCATTACTTCCTGTGATAGCAACAAGAGGTATTTTAGATTGGGCTTTCCAATACTGAGCTATCTTGCCTAAAGCTTCTCGCCCATTTTTAACGATTATTTTATTTTCTAAATTTTTAACGTCTTTAGATACAATTGCGGCTAATGCGCCTTTTTTAATAGCAATTTCTGCAAAATTATCCCCGTCAAATTTTTCGCCTTTAATACCTAAAAATAAATCATTATTTTTAATATCATTGCTATTGATAGAAATGTTTTTTATTGTTTTATGAAGCAAAGCGGTATCGCCAAAATATCGGCCAGAAACAAGTTTTTTAATCTTATTTAAAGTAATTCGCATTCAACTCGCCTTGTACACTTTGAGCGCTTTTCTTGCACATGTTTGATCACTAAATGGATGCTTAATGCCTTTAATTTCTTGATAGGTTTCATGTCCCTTTCCAGCAATAAGGACGACGTCATCTTTTTTAGCATTCATAATTGCTTTTTCTATTGCCTTATGTCGATCAAATTCAATACGATAAGACCCTTTCATATGCTTGCTAATTTCTTTAATAATTTTTCCGGGACTTTCATTCCTTGGATTGTCTGACGTAATAAAATTAATATCAGCTAAGTTAGAAGCTATCTCTGCCATATCTTTTCTTTTTCCGGCATCTCTATCTCCTCCACAACCAAATACACAGATAAGATTACCGTCAGTTTGATTTTTAAGAGTTTGCAGCACTTTTTTTAAAGCGTCCGGTGTGTGAGCATAATCAATAAAGATATTTGGGGTATTTTTAGATCTTAGCCTTTCCATTCTCCCTGGAACCTGAGATATGTAACTTATTTGTTTCACAATTTTTTTTATTGAATTGCCAGATGCTATCAGTGAAGTAATTACTGCTAGTAAATTATATACATTAAACTCGCCTACCACAGGCGCCTCTACTTTGTATGTTTCTTTTTTATATGCAATTTGGAAACGTGTGCTCGAATTTGAATATTCAATGTGTGTCGCTTTAATGTCGCCACTTTTTATTCCATAACTTAAAACTTTAGTTTTATTCTTTACAAGAAAATTTTTTAGTTTTTTTCCATAAGAATCATCGATATTAATAACTGCAACTTTCAAAGATGGGAATTCAAATAACTTCTTTTTTTCATTGAAATAATTCCGAAAGCTAAGATGGTAATCTAGATGGTCCCTTGATAAATTTGTAAAAACTGCAATATCGAAAAGAATTCCATTCACTCTCCCCTGAGACAATGCGTGAGATGAAACTTCCATTACAGCTGATTTTATTTTTTGATTTTTAAATTGTCTTAAAATACGATGATTTGATATCGCATCAGGCGTTGTATACGTATGTGATTTTAATTTTTTGTACCCAAACCCCAGCGTCCCTATGACGCCTGTTTTTTTGCCCAGGAGATTTTGTATTTCAGCTGTCCAGTGCGCACAAGATGTTTTTCCGTTTGTGCCAGTGATACCTATAGTGAGTATTTGCTTCGAAGGCTTTTTAAAAAATGTATGGGCAATTTCACCTTCTTTATTTTTTAATTCTGAAACAGCATAATGTTCTGTATGCCATGTTTTTTTCCATACAAAATTTTTCTTTTCATAAAGTATTATTTTCGCGCCTTTTTTAATAGCCGCTTCAATATAAGCTCTTCCATCATTATGCAGTCCAGGATAGGCTAAAAATAAAGAATTATTTTTTATATGCCTACTATCGTTTGATATATCAGAGATGCGATGTCCAATTTTTTTTAACACACTCTTCATATCGTTTCTTTAATGTTTTTATTATTTTGCGGTAAAACTTTATTTTGAGTTTTTATATCTTGTGGAATCTTTAATATCTTCATGACGTCAGCCATTACACTGCTAAAAACTGGAGCCGCTACTGCTCCTCCGTAATGACTTCCAATGCTTGGTTCATCTATCATCACTGCCATAATAATTCTTGGATTTGAAACTGGGGCTAGACCTACAAATGACCCTATATTTTTATTCTTTTCATAAGCGCCATTTGCTCCAATTTTTTCAGCGGTACCTGTCTTGCCTGCAACTCTATATCCTATAATTTTTGCATTACCTCCAGTACCCTCTTCCACAACTTGTTCCATCATTTCTACCATAGTTCTCGCTGTTTGCTTTGTGAATACTTTTGTACCCATAGGAATTTCATCTTTTTTGAATAATGTAACTGGCTTCATTTCCCCGTCGTTAGCAAAAACTGTATAAGATTGAGCCAATTGAAGAAGTGTTAAATTAATCCCATGTCCGAAAGATATAGTTGCCTGGTCTACTTTGCCCCAATTTTTATAATCACGAAGTCTTCCGGAGGCTTCCCCAGGAAACCCTGCCGAAGTTTGCATTCCAAACCCTACTTTATTTAAAGTAGACCACAAACTCTTGGGTGTTTGCATTAATCCAATTCTTGCTGCACCTACATTGGAAGACTTTGCAATCACTTCTGAAACTGTCATAAAAGGTTTGCTACCATCAGCATGAGCATCATGTATTGTGGCTGATCCAATTTTCATCAATCCCGATGAAATTTCTACCAATGAACTTGGATTAAGAATTCCGGCGTCTAACGCTGAAGACACTGTGAATGGTTTAATTGTTGACCCAGGCTCGAACACATCTGTCACTGCTCGATTTCTTGAAGGGCCGCCACCTTCCCTAAAATTATTAGGGTTATAAGAAGGAAGATTAGCCATAGCTAGCACCTCTCCCGTTTTTGCATCTAGCACTATAGCCGAGCCTGCTTTAGCTTTATGAATTTCGATTGATTTAGCTAATTCTCTATATGTTAAATATTGAATTCTTGCATCTATTGAAAGCTTTATGTCGTGCCCATCTTGCGGCAGTTTCACTTCCTGGAGATCATCTACAATCTTGCCAGCACGATCTTTAATAACTTTTTTACTCCCGAGCTTGCCGGAAAGAAATTTATTTTGAGAAAGCTCAATGCCTTCTTGCCCTATATTATCGAGATTAGTAAATCCAACTAAATTGGCTGTGATGTCAGCAGCCGGATAAAACCTCTTAAACTCTTTTTGAAAAAAGATTCCGGGTATTTTCAACGCTTGTAATCTTCTAGCATCTTCAGGTGAGATTTGTCTTTTGAGATATATAAATTCTTTTTTATTATTTAATAATTTTTGATCAACCTCATTCGCACTTAACTTAAGAATATTTTCTAATTCTAATTTTTGATCTTTAGTTATTTTGACATTTGGTGGATTTACCCAAACCGACTCTACCGGACTGCTGATCGCTAAGATATCTCCATTCCTGTCGGTAATTTTTCCTCTATCTGCGTAAAGAGAAATTACTCGAGTGCTCGTAGCATTTCCTTTCGACTGTAAAAATTTTTTATCTAAACTTTGTAAATAGAATGCTCTAAAAATAAGCGTTAGGAATCCAGCTAAGAATAAAAGCAAAATTAATCTTCTTCGAATACCCGAGAGCTCAAAAAATGTTTTCTCAACTTTATTGTTGATAAATAAACTCAAGGCCGCTCCAATAAAATAATTTTTTTAGGTTCGGGGGTTTTCATTTTTAATGATTTTTTTGCAACTTCTTCGATTCTTCCGTGCATTGCCCAAGTACTCTGCTCAAGTTGCAATTGGCTATACTCAGAATTTAGCTTTTGGCTAATCTCTTTTTGTTGATCAAGTTCAAAATAAAGCTTTCTTGATTGATGTTGTGAGTTTATTTTTGCAAGCGCCATAAGTAGGATTACAAAAAATAAAATAAAATTCACTTTTGTCATTTAATGCGCAGTCCTTTCAGCAACTCGCATAATTCCACTTCTTGCTCTTGGATTACGTTTTACCTCGGCTTCGCTTGGTCTTATAGGTTTTGTCACAATATTCAATCGGGGTTTTGGTAACTCATCATTTCTAATTGGAAAATTAGGGGGTAAAGTATCTCTATTTTTTTCATCGTTAATAAATTGCTTCACAATTCTGTCTTCAAGCGAGTGGAAACTAATCACTACCATAATGCCGTCGGTTTTTAATAACTCTAAAATTTTAGGCAGCGCTTCTTTTAACTCTTCCAGCTCTCGATTTACATAGATTCTTAATGCTTGAAATGTTCTTGTTGCAGGATCTTGTCCAATTTCTTTTTTGGGCATATGGTCTGCGACAATTTTTGCAAGCTGTTTTGTTGTTTCAATCGAGCCTACTTCATCTCTCTCTTTAATGATCGCGGTAGAAATTCTTCGCGCAAATTTCTCTTCACCATATTCTTTTAAAATCTTTTCTAATTCTTTTTGTTCGATCTTTTTTAAAAGTTCAGCTGCCGTTAGGCCCTTTGTTTGATCCATCCGCATATCTAAGTGCGCATCGAATCTAAAACTAAAACCACGATCGCCTTGATCAATTTGTGGTGACGAAATACCCAAATCCAGTAATACGCCATCTACTTTTGAAATGCCTTTAGCGGCTAGAACTTCATCGATTTCTGAAAAATGTGCGTGCACAATTTCAAATCTCGTATCTTTAATTTTCAAACCTTCTTCATATGCAGATTTATCTCGATCAATCGCGATTAATCTTCCTTCTTGATTTAACTTTTCTAGAATTAATCTGCTATGCCCACCCCGCCCAAAGGTGCAATCCACATAAACACCATTTTTTTTTAAAACTAAATGCTCAACTGCTTCGCTTAAAAGGACAGTAATATGCTCATGATTAAAATTATGTTGTGCTTGATTCATGAGGCATTAAATTAAATTGCATCGTTAAAGTGAGAACCCCTCGAGTTCAATTGGCATACTTGAAACTTCTTGTTCTGTGGCATTTTGTATTTGTAGATCCCAAGCTTCTTTATCCCAAAGCTCAAAATGACTTCCCTGTCCCACTAACATGGCTTGCCTCTCTACCTTTGCAAATTCTCTTAATACTTGAGAGAGGAGTAATCGGCCTGCTGTATCTAATGAAATGTCTTCTGCATAACCCACGAGCAATCTTTGTAACGCGCTCGATTTTTTATCAAAACTTGAAAGTGCCATGATCTTCGACTGGATAGGTTCCCAAGCAATCTGGGGGTAAATCAATAAACATCCATGGGGGTGAGCTGTAATGACTAAATCACCTGAAGACTGGACGAGCAAATCTTCTCTATGCTTTGTCGGCATTGCTATTCTGCCTTTAGCATCAATATTCAAGAGATTAGCGCCTCTAAACATAATTCCCGACCTAATTATTTAATTCAAAAAAAGTGGGAAATTACTAAATACCCTTAGTTCTACTTAGAAATTTCCCACAAAAAACCACTTTTTTCCACTAATGACACTATAGATAATAAAAAAGAGCTCTGCAAGCTCTTTTTTGAAGGTTTTTTCATATATGACAAGGGTTTGGAAGAATAAAGCTAGGAATTTTTATGAAAAAGTTGAAGCCAACCGATAAGCCGGGTTCTGTCGTGGACAGTCATTCATCTAGGCACATGATTACTCATGCACTCAAGCAGTCTACCCGGTAGCAACACGAGCCGTGCTATTACTACCCTATTTGACTTTGCTCCGAGTGGAGGTTACCGCGTTTCACCGTAACTAAATACGCTCGTCTCTGTGGCCCTATTCCTCGTTTCGCAACGTACGGCCGTTAGCCGTCACTCTGCTCTGTGGAGCCCGGACTTTCCTCTGCTTGAGTTAACAAGCAGCGACTGTCTAGTCAGCTTCGCATGGATTTTAACACACCTATAAAACGTCAGTTTCGGGTGTATTTAATTGACGTGGGACGCAACCTATATATTTGCTATTTAAAGTTTACAAAAAGCTATGCAACCCTTACTGGTATTTGACTTCTTAAATTTTTGTAAACTAAAGATGGAAGACGGTTCTGGGATAGTCATTTAAGGTTGAGCCCATGACAACAAAAACAAAAGCTTTCGGTCGAGCTTTAAAAAAAATTAGACTCAAAAAAAAATTAACTCAAGAAGATTTGTCACTTGAAGCGCAACTTGCAAGGGTTTATATATCTGAACTCGAATATGGAAAGAAAACACCTTCCATTGAGACTGTATTTAAAATATCCAAAGCTTTAAATATCAAGTGTTCTAAGTTAATGGATTTAACTGAAGAAGAATTCATTAGATAATCAAACTTATCTAATCAATTAAGCGCCAAGCAATTTTTCTTCCAGCATATAGCGGAATAATAGCTTCATCACCTACAGTAATTTTTTCAGGAACAAGCCAGTCTTCTTTAACGAGATTAATTGACGATTTATTTCTTTCTAGTCCGTAGAAATCAGCTCCGTAGAAACTTGCAAAACCTTCTAATTTATCAAGTGCATTGAGCTCATCAAATACTGCAGCATAAAGCTCAATAGCGCTTGCCGCAGAAAAAATACCTGCACAACCACAAGCATTTTCTTTTGTTGATTTCAAGTGAGGTGCGCTGTCGGTACCTAAAAAGAATTTAGCATTGCCTGATGACACTGCATTTAAAAGTGCTTGACGATGTGTTTCTCTTTTTAAAACGGGAAGACAATAATGGTGCGGATTGATACCGCCTATAAACATATGATTTCTGTTTAATAAAAGATGTTGTGGTGTGATCGTAGCTGCCAGTTTTTTAGAGGTACTTAAAATAAAGTCGGCAGCATCTTTTGTGGTGATGTGTTCCAATACAATTCTCAAATTGGGAAATGTTTTATGCAGCCTTGATAAATGTTGATCAATGAATACTTTTTCACGATCAAAAATATCAACTGCTGAATCGACCACTTCACCATGAAGCAAAAGTGTTACATCTAATTTTTCCATGAGTTCAAAAATATCGTAACGATCATCAATGTTTCTAACACCCGAATCTGAATTAGTTGTGGCACCGGCTGGGTAATATTTAATCCCTACAATGTTTTGATGCTCAGGGATCTTTTTGATTTCATCAGGTGAAGTGTTATCCGTGAGATATAAAGTCATGAGTGGCTGAAAGTGGGTATCACTTTTTAAAGCCTTTTTAATTCTTGATTCATATTGAATCGCTTGATCTACAGTCGTAATTGGCGGTTTTAAATTCGGCATCACGAGTGCTCTTGCAAATTGCTTTGCGGTATAAGGCACAACGGACGCCATAAGTGCATCATCTCTTAAGTGCACATGAAAATCATCCGGCGTAGTAATCGTTAAAGTTTTAGACATC
Source organism: Candidatus Methylopumilus universalis (assembly GCF_006364435.1). Taxonomy (NCBI): domain Bacteria; kingdom Pseudomonadati; phylum Pseudomonadota; class Betaproteobacteria; order Nitrosomonadales; family Methylophilaceae; genus Candidatus Methylopumilus; species Candidatus Methylopumilus universalis. Next base: position 1,094,710 of record NZ_CP040977.1, read on the forward strand.
TTTTTTTATTTTTAAAGCTTCGTCATATAAATAATTTTTGTTGATACTTAATATTTCTACGCCTAATTTCACAGCTGCATTCGTCGGCATATGATTGAGTAATATTTTCAATATTCTATGCTGATCTTCGCTCAGTAATTCATTTTTTTCATGATGCATCGGGGATACCAAAATCACAAACTCACCTTTTTGAAAATTACTATCGCTTTCAATAATCTCTCTAACCTTTGAAACTTCGCCTCGATAAATACTTTCGAATGTTTTGGTGAGTTCTCGCGCCACCACAATATGATGTTTGTCCCCAAAAAAAACAGCCATATCATTCAAGGTTTTGATGATGCGGTGCGGTGCCTCATAAAAAATTATAGGGCATGTTTGCGTTTGAAGGTTTTCAAACGCCTTAATTCTTTGGCTACTCGACGTCGGTAAAAATCCATAAAAATGAAAGCTTGTATGTTCCATCCCTGAAACTGAATAAGCCGCTGTGACTGCAGAAACGCCTGGAATAGGAATGATTTCAAAACCAGCAGCTGCCACCTCTTTGACGATAAGGCCTCCAGGATCGCTGATATTCGGGGTACCTGCATCTGATACCAACGCAATATGTTTACCGTCTTTTAAATATTCAATGATTTTTTGTGCGGAAGCCTTTTCGTTATGCTGATGAACTGCAAACTGTTTTTTTTCAATGGAAAAATGAGACAAAAGGCCTTGGGTATGTCTTGTATCTTCTGAAGCAATGAGATCTACTGATTTGAAAGTTTCTAGCGCTCTATAAGTAATGTCATTTAGATTGCCTATAGGTGTCGCTACTACATACAATATTCCACTCATCATCAACAGCCCAATTATTTTTAAAGCACTTAAAAAAGCTCTTTTAAGTCGCTTACTCAAGACCTCTTTAAAAGAGATATAATCATTTTGTCACATATCAATGCTAAGTTAATAAAACTTTAGAGGAAAGCATGCTTAAACATATCAAATTATTTTTTATTTCATTTGTCTTGTTGCAACTCTTAGGATGCCCTGCTGCCATTATTGGTGGAGGTGCTATAGGTATTGATACAGTAGCCGATCGCAGAACGCCAGGTGTCATTCTTGAAGATTCTAATATTGAATTAAAGGCTTTTGCTGGCATTCAAAAACTCGAAGGTCAGATTCATACGAATGTCACAAGTTATAACGCACATGTACTTGTATTAGGTCAGGTACCTAGTGAGGAAATTAAATCAACTATCACAACTCAGATTAAAGCGTTAGCTAATGTCAAATCGGTGATGAATGAGCTCACGATTGAGCCTGTGAATTCTTTATCAGCAAGAGCGGAAGATACTTTAATTACATCCAGTGTGAAGGCGCGATTTTTCAAAGAAAATAAGGTTTCACCTTTTTACGTCAAAGTCATAACTGAAAATAAGGTGGTCTATCTTATGGGTCTTTTGAACGAAAAAGAGGCCAAAGAAGCTGAAGAGATTGCGAAAAATACAAATAAAGTTACAAAAGTAGTGAAGCTTTTTGAAACTATAAAAAATTAAGCAAAAAATTTCTGTCTTAAGTCTTTGAAAATAAAAGACTATTAAATAGCCTAAGACTATTCTATGCCAGGCCTTACGCGCCATTTGATTTAATTAAAGATGTTGTTATAATGTTTTTCATAAGTTTTTTCAAAAAATTCAAGTTAGTTCTAAATCCCAAAATAAATTGCCCGTAACGCTAGCTAGCTTAATTACAGAATTAATCCATTAAAGGTCATCATGAGCAAAAATATTATCCATTTGTCAGACGCAACTTTCGAAACTGAAGTGCTTCAATCTACCGTTCCTGTTCTAGTTGACTACTGGGCAGAGTGGTGTGGTCCTTGTAAAATGATTGCACCTATTCTTGATGAAATATGCAAAGACTACAATGGTAAGTTAAAAATTGCTAAACTTAATATCGATGAAAATGCACAAACCCCAGCTAAGTTTGGCATCAGAGGCATTCCTACTTTAATGATTTTTAAAAATGGTAATGTCGAAGCGACTAAAGTTGGCGCCTTATCAAAATCCCAATTAACAACATTTATCGATAGCAATATCTAAAACTTACCTCTCTCTCCTTAAAAAACCCCTCAACGTAAGACTAATCGGAAGCCCCCAAACATGCATTTATCTGAATTAAAACACCTCCCCATTGCACAACTTGTAGAAATGGCGATCACGGACGAAATCGAAAATGCGAGTCGCATGAGAAAGCAAGATTTAATCTTTGCAATCTTAAAAAACAAAGCAAAAAAGGGAGATAGTATTTACGGAGACGGTACCTTAGAAGTATTACAAGATGGGTTTGGATTTTTAAGATCACCTGACACGTCTTACCTTGCAGGTCCTGATGATATTTATGTATCGCCTTCACAAATCCGTCGCTTCAATCTTCATACAGGAGACACCATTCAAGGTGAAATTAGAACGCCTAAAGATGGAGAGCGTTACTTCGCACTTGTAAAAGTAGATGAAGTTAACAACGAAGCGCCAGAAAATACAAAGAATAAAATTCTTTTTGAAAACTTAACACCCCTATTTCCAACTATACCTCTCACGCTTGAAAGAGATATTAACGGTGAGGAAAATATTACAAGTCGCGTGATTGATATGATTGCGCCGATTGGTAAAGGTCAACGTGGCTTGATTGTAGCGAGTCCTAAAAGTGGTAAGACTGTCATGATGCAAAATATCGCACATGCCATCACATCAAATCATCCTGACGTATCTTTAATTGTGCTTCTAATTGATGAGAGGCCAGAAGAAGTGACTGAAATGACGAGGTCTGTAAAAGGTGAAGTTGTTGCATCAACATTCGATGAACCTGCAACACGTCACGTTCAAGTAGCTGAAATGGTTCTTGAAAAAGCGAAGCGTCTTGTTGAACACAAAAAAGACGTAGTGATCCTCTTGGATTCCATTACGCGGTTAGCAAGAGCTTACAACACAGTCATCCCTTCATCCGGTAAAGTGCTTACCGGCGGTGTCGATGCCAATGCGCTTCAAAAACCAAAACGTTTCTTTGGGGCAGCCCGCAATATTGAAGAAGGTGGCTCGCTCACAATCCTTGCAACAGCTTTGATTGATACAGGCTCACGCATGGATGATGTGATTTACGAAGAATTCAAAGGTACTGGTAATATGGAAATTCATCTTGATCGTAAAATGGCTGAAAAACGACTCTACCCAGCAATTAATGTAAATAAATCAGGCACTCGTAAAGAAGAACTTCTTATCCCTAAAGATAATTTACAAAAAATATGGGTACTTAGAAAACTTCTCCACCCTATGGATGACTTGGAAGCGATGGAATTTTTGCTAGACAAGATTAAAGCCACTAAAAATAATAACGACTTCTTTGACAGTATGCGAAGGGGTTAAGACGTAAAATTGATTGATTTTTGGTCCTAAATCATTGATAATGCGCATCTATTGAACTAAAGTTGGAAAAATTATGAAAGCTGATACACACCCAAATTACGCTGAAATTAATATCACATGTAGCTGTGGTAATAAGTTCAAAACACAATCAACAGTTGGAAAAGATATGAACATTGAAGTTTGCTCACAATGCCATCCTTTCTATACAGGTAAACAAAAGATTTTAGATACTGCAGGCCGTGTTGAGAAATTCAAACAAAAATATGGCATGTAAGACTTTATCCTTATATCAAAAGGCAGCATAGGCTGCCTTTTTTTTTAAATATGCGATTTCAACTCGAGCACGATTGGCAAGATAATATGGCCACCCCTCGCAGCCGATTAGGTGAGCGAGCCAAAATCCATTCCTTTGTCGTTTTATGTATTATTTGGGTATTTGCAGGACTTTTTGGTCATGCGCCCTGGAAAGGCTATGAGACGCAAAGTATCAGTGCGATTCATGCGGTACTGAATGGTCATATATTAGCGCCAATGGCTGCCAGTGAAGATACACTTATCAATCCACCCCTTTACTATTGGACAGGGGCCATTCTTGGAAAAATTCTCACACCCTTAATATCACTTCATGACGCGAGCAGAATGATTAATGCCTTGTGGATGGGTCTTACCATTTTGATGATAGGTATGTTGAATCGAGAGTTATGGGGCACCGGCTCTGGAAGACAAGCGGCTCTGATTTTTATAGGTTCAGTAGGCCTCATATTTAATGTGCATACGCTTATGCCTGGTATTGCAACATTAACAGGTCTTACCATGGCATTTTATGGTTTGGCTCTTTCTAAAAGACGCCCTTTTAGATCCGCCCTTCTTTTAGGGTTTGGTTTAGGCATAAGTTTCTTATCAGGCGGGATCATGCCACTTCTTATTCTTATGCTTTCAAGCATACTCTTACCTATGCTTTTTCAAGTATGGCGAACACGTCGTTATGCTCTAGTTCTCAGTTTAAGTCTTCTTGTGAGTTTACCCTTTCTAATAGTATGGCCAGCACTTCTATGGTGGTATGAACACGACATATTTATGAGATGGATTAATCATTTCCAATTATTTCAAACACAAAATTATATTTTTTATATCAAAAATCTTTCCTGGTTTGCTTGGCCAGCGCTCCCTCTTGCAGTCTGGGGCCTGTGGAAATTCAGAGGCAAGATATGGTCTCAAACTAAATTTCAATTACCAATCATCTTTTTTGTATCTGCATTAATTCTTACTTCTTCTTGTGCAACAAAAAACCAAGCTTTCATAATGCCGTTTCTAATTCCACTATCAACAATTGCAGCGGGTAGTATTGAAAATTTAAGAAGAGGTGCTGCAAGCGCACTTAACTGGTTTGGCATCATTTTATTTTCGACCATTATTTTTCTCATCTGGCTTGGATGGAATGCCATGCTCACAGGCTTCCCAAAAAAAACATACGAGCGTATGCAATTTTTAGCACAAACTAACGAATCACATTTCAATATTTTTATTTTAACCATTGCGATACTTTTGACTCTGGTTTGGATTTTTTCTTTGGTAAAAACAAGAATTACAAATCGTTCATGTACGACAAATTGGTCTATTGGCCTCACAGTGAGTTGGGCACTCCTGATGGCTTTATGGCTTCCATGGATTAATCATAAGAAAGATTTTAGTCCGCTTTTTTTATCCATGGGAAAAGTGATGCAAGATAAAGCTTGCCTCACGACTCATAACATTAATAACGCACAAATTGATTTGATTGATTATTATTTAAATATAAAGGCTAGTAGAGAAGGTGATCGGGTTAATTGCAATTATTTACTTATTTACCAATTACACAAAAAAGATCTTCCACCGATTAGCGAAAATTGGAAACTAGTATGGAATGAAAAACAACCAGGCGATAAAAATAATTACAAATTATTTTATAAAGAATAAATACTCAAAGATGCTTTTGGATTGCATCAACCACAATTACTTCTAAACCTTTTCCTGCGTTTTTTGCAACATGCTCTTTAATTTGATTGCGCATAGGTGGCGCCCAGAATTTTGTTAAATGATTTGCAATTTCTTCTTTCGCTTTTTCCTGGTCTGGATAAGATTTAAAAAAAGAACCGATTTGATTGGCCATCGTGACAAGTTGATCAATATTCATAATTAATTTTTTGTAACTCTTTCAGTAAAAGTATAAATCACATATTGAGGGACTCTTGCAAAGCCAATCAAACATAGTCCATATTTTAACGCAGATCGAATTGCAAGTCCCGTGGGCGCCGATATTGCAATCAGCGTTGATGCACCTAGCATCACTGTTTTTTGAACCATCTCATAACTTGCTCGACTTGTAGTAATCACAAAACCTTTGCCATTAAAGCCTTTTTTTTGAAGGGCACCAATTAACTTATCCAAAGCATTATGTCGACCCACATCTTCCCGGACCAACTGAATTTCTCCTTGTTCATTTGCCCATGCACATGCATGTGTAGCACCTGTTTTCTTTTGGAGTGATTGCGTTGTATGAAGCGCCTCCAGTGCTTTTATAATCGCAGTCTCTTTAATTGTTAATGTGATATCTATCTTTTTTTCTGGCAATCTTAAAGCTTGATCTAAGGTCTCAGCCCCACATAAACCGCAACCAGTTCGGCCAAGAAGATTTCTACGTTTATCTTTTAATGATTGAAAACGCGCTGATGTAATTTCAATTTGAAGTTCAATACCTTTCGGCTGATGAACAATTTCAATTCCATAAATATCGCTTTTATTTTCAACAATACCTTCTGAAAAAGAAAATCCTAGAGCAAAATCTTCAAGGTCTGAGGGGGAGGCTAGCATAACTGCATGTGATATGCCGTTATAGACAAATGCAATTGGCACTTCTTCTGCAATGTCATCTTTTTCAACTGCTTTTGCATTACTTTTTAAAACTTCATAAGTCTTAAAACTATGTTCTGTGTCAATAAAAAGGTCTTGTGCCACTTGTTAAATCTAATGAATTTTTAATTCTTTAGATTTACCTGCAAATTCAATTTGTTCTTCACTAAAATGTTGGTATTGCTTCTGCCAATCAGATAATTGTGTCACTTTATTTACCTGCACAGCTGTTACTTTAAATTCAGGACAGTTTGTTGCCCAATCTGAATTATCAGTCGTGATCACATTAGCACCTGATTCGGGATGATGGAATGTGGTATAAATCACACCAGGTTGAACTCGCTCTGTAATTTGAGCCCTTAATACAGTCTCACCTGATCGACTCACAATACCCACCCAATCACCTGATTGAATACCTCTTTCTTCAGCGTCATGAGGGTGAATCTCAACTAAATCTTCTTCATGCCACGCTACATTCTTCGTTCTTCTAGTCTGTGCACCCACATTGTATTGAGAAAGTATTCTTCCCGTCGTAAGGATTAGTGGGTATTTCTGAGTCACTTTTTCTGAAGTAGGCACATATTCAGTAATAATAAATTTACCTTTGCCGCGCACGAATTCATCAATATGCATTGTCGGTGTGCCAAGAGGATGTTCATCATTGCAAGGCCATTGAATACTTCCTAATTCATCTAGCTTCTTATAACTTACACCTTTAAATGTTGGTGTGAGTCTTGCAATCTCATCCATGATGTCTGATGCATGGCTATAGTCCATTTTGTAACCTAAGGCATTAGAAAGCATCTGTGTGATCTCCCAATCTTCGTATCCATTTTTAGGAGACATTACTTTTCTCACTCTAGAAATACGTCTTTCTGCATTTGTAAATGTGCCGTTCTTTTCTAAGAATGAAGAGCCTGGCAAAAATACATGCGCATACATGGCGGTTTCATTTAAAAATAAATCTTGCACAATGACGCACTCCATCGACTCCAATGCATGCGTTACATGTTGTGTATTAGGATCTGATTGAGCGATGTCTTCCCCTTCACAATAGAGTGCTTTAAATTGCCCATCAATAGCAACATCTAACATATTAGGAATTCTTAAGCCAGGTTCATTTTGTAATTTCACGTCCCATGCTTTTTCAAATAAAGCCAAAGTCGCTTTGTCAGATACATGTCGGTAACCTGGGAATTCATGTGGAAACGATCCCATGTCGCAGGCACCTTGAACATTATTTTGTCCTCTTAAAGGGTTAACCCCTACCCCCTCTCGGCCGATGTTGCCTGTCAACATAGCAAGATTAGCAATGCCCATAACCATCGTTGAGCCTTGACTATGTTCAGTCACACCCAGTCCATAATAAATCGCGGCATTACCACCTTTAGCAAAAAGTTTTGCAGCGGCTCTTACATCTTTAGCATCTACGCCAGTAAATACGCTCATCGCTTCAGGTGAATTTTCAGGTTTGGTAATAAAGTCTTTCCATGATTTAAATGCGTCATCTTCACAACGCGCTTTAATGAAAGAATCATCCATGAGTTTTTCAGTCACAATCACGTAGGCTAATGCATTTACGATAGCAACATTGGAACCAGGTTTAAGTTTTAAATGATAATCCGCTTTGATGTGAGGTGAGTTATCAACAAGATCAATAGCACGAGGATCGACAATGATAAGCTTCGCACCTTCTCGTAAACGTCTTTTCATTTGTGACGCGAATACAGGATGGCCGTCTGTTGGGTTAGCCCCAATGATCATGATCACGTCCGAATGCATGACTGAGTCAAAATTTTGCGTCCCTGCAGACTCGCCAAGCGTTTGCTTGAGTCCATAGCCTGTGGGTGAATGACAGACGCGTGCGCATGTATCAACATTATTATTACCCAGTGCTGCACGGACTAATTTTTGCACTACATAAACTTCTTCGTTCGTACATCGTGAAGATGAAATAGCGCCTACTGAATCACGCCCATATTTTTTTTGAATGCGCTGAATTTCACTCGCTGCATAATTAATAGCCACATCCCATGTCACTTTTTCCCAAGGATCATGAATACTTTTACGAATCATCGGTGTAGTGATGCGATCTTTATGTGTCGCATATCCCCAAGCAAACCTTCCCTTAACACAGGAATGTCCATGATTAGCTCCACCATCTTTGTTGGGTGTCATGCGAACTACTTCTTCGCCTTTCATTTCTGCATGAAATGAACAGCCCACACCACAATATGCACAAGTCGTTGTGACACTATGTTCTGGAACACCTGCTTCAATAATTGTATTTTCAATAAGGGTTGCTGTTGGGCATGCTTGCACGCATGCGCCGCATGAAACGCATTCTGAATCTTTAAAGTCTTTATTCCCTGCTGATACTTTGGAATCAAAACCCCGGCCTTGAATAGTCAGTGCAAATGTACCTTGAACTTCTTCACATGCTCTGACACATCTTGAACAAACAATGCATTTTGAAGGGTCAAACGTAAAATAAGGATTTGAAGTGTCTTTAACGCTCTTTAAATGATTTTCACCTTCGTAGCCATAACGCACATCTCGAAGACCAACAGCGCCTGCCATGTCTTGTAATTCGCAATCACCGTTCGTAGCGCAAGTTAGACAATCCAAAGGATGGTCTGAAATATAGAGCTCCATCACACCGCGTCTAATATCAGCGAGTTTAGGTGTTTGTGTGTGCACTTTAATACCTTCAGCAACAGGTGTTGTGCATGAAGCTGGATAACCTCGACGACCTTCAATTTCAACTAAGCAAAGACGGCATGAACCAAAGGGCTCTAGACTATCTGTAGCACATAATTTAGGAACGGTAACACCGGATAAAGATGCTGCATGCATGACGGATGTGCCCTCAGGCACTGACACAGACACGCCGTCAATTGTTAAATTAACAGTCTTATCTGAAATTCTTTTGGGCGTTCCAAAATCTTTTACATCATCCATATTTTATCTCTAAATAAATCACCAAATTACCCTATCAGTCTATGCCTTGAGCTCTTTTGCATCAACCCCAAAATCTTTAGGGAAATGATTTAAAGCACTCAATACTGGATAAGGTGTCATACCGCCCAGTGCACATAAAGAACCATTTAACATGGTATCTGAGAGATCTCTGATTAATGCGACATGTTTTTTAACTTCTTGGCCATTGATGATGTGATCGATCACTTCGACACCGCGCGTGGATCCGATCCGACAAGGTGTACATTTTCCGCATGATTCGATAGCACAAAAATCAAATGCATAGCGCGCCATCTTTGCCATATTGACTGTCTCATCAAACGCTACAATGCCGCCATGTCCTAATACTGCCCAGATCTCAGAAAATTTTTCATAGTCAAGCGGAGTATCAAATTGAGACTCAGGCAAATAAGCACCCAAAGGTCCCCCTACTTGCACGGCCTTAATTGGCTTGCCTGACAAAGAGCCACCACCAAAATCGTAAAGGAGCTCTCTTAAAGTAATACCAAATGCTTTTTCAATCAATCCCGTCTTTTTTAAATTGCCGGCAAGCTGAATCGGAAGTGTGCCTCTGGATTTACCCATACCAAAGTCTTGATAATACTTAGCACCTTTAGCCAAAATAATAGGGATAGTAGCTAACGAAATCACATTATTCACAACGGTCGGTTTACCAAATAAACCTTCAATCGCAGGGAGTGGCGGCTTAAATCTAACCAACCCTCTCTTGCCTTCTAAGCTTTCTAAAAGTGAAGTTTCTTCACCACATATATATGCACCTGCCGCACGCCTTACTTCTAAATGAAAGGCTTTGCCAGATTTTAAAATATCGTCGCCTAAGTAGCCTGCGCCCTTGGCTATATCAATAGCTTGATTTAAAGTTTTTAGCGCATGAGGGTATTCAGAACGTAAATAGATATAGCCTTGTGAAGCTCCGACTGCAAGACCGGCTATGATCATCCCTTCAATGAGCACGAAAGGATCGCCTTCCATAATCATGCGATCTGAATAGGTACCTGAGTCGCCTTCATCCGCATTACATACAATATATTTTTGTGTCGCTTTAGTGTCTAAAACTGTTTTCCATTTAATCCCTGTAGGAAAAGCAGCGCCGCCTCGGCCTCGTAAACCAGAATCTGTCACTGTCTGAACAATCGCTTGTGGATTTAAATTTAGTGCATTCTTTAAACCTTGGAACCCCTCATGCTCAATATATTGATCAATACTGGTGGGCTCAGTAATGCCCATGCGCGCAAAAGTTAGGCGCTCTTGTTTTTTTAACCAATCGATTTCTGATACCAGGCCTAAGGCAAGAGGATGCTTACCGCCATTAATAAAATCTGCATCAAATAATGACTTCGCGTCATTTGGATTAATGGGACCAAATCCTATACGACCTTGAACTGTTTCGACTTCAACCAATGTTTCTAACCAAAACAATCCGCGCGAACTATTTCGTACGATTTGAATATCTAGTTTTCTGGCTTGCGCTTCTTTTGATATAGCTTCTGCAACTTGATCTGCGCCAAGTGATAATGCGGTGGAATCTTTCGATACAAAAATTTTAATGCTCATGATGCACGTTTTAAATCTGAAATAAGTTGATCTATTTTTTTACTGTCTACTCGGCCATAGACTTCTTCATCGATCATCACCGCAGGAGAGCATGCACAATTGCCTAAACAATAAATGGGCTCTAAAGTAATGGCGCCATCAGGGGTTGTTTCATGAAACTCGACACCGAGTTTATTTTTAATATGATTTTCAAGCGCTTCACTTCCCAAAGCCTGGCAGGATTCTGCGCGACACACTTGAAGAATATGACGGCCAGGTTTATGAGATCTAAAATGATGGTAAAAAGTCACAACACCATGGACTTCTGCCACTGACAAACTAAGCCCTTTAGAGATTAAAGGATAGGCGATTTCTGGCACAAAACCTAAGTCATCCTGGATGGCGTGCAAAAGCGGCAATAAGGCGCCAGGCATAGATTGGTGCTCAAAAATATGCTGATTTATGATCTTAAGATCATTTGGATTTAAGACAAGGTCTTCCAACGATATCTCCAAATTTTTCTTGAGCAGTTGGCTCAAGAGCAAAATAAAATAGTATTATAAATTACCAAGATGATATTCACTTAAGTAATTTCATTATTGAAGGGGTATTTAAAGATGGGAACACAAACAGAAAGCAAATATTTTCATGGGGGCTGCCCTCATGACTGTCCTGACACTTGCTCAATGGTTTATGAGGTAGAAGACAATAAACTCATAGGCGTTAAAGGCAATGCGGATCATCCAATGACGCGTGGTGGTCTGTGTGTGAAACTTCAAGATTTTGAAAAGCGCCACTACCATCCAGACCGCCTTCTATACCCTATGAAGCGAATCGGTCCAAAAGGTACAAAACAATTTCAAAGAATTTCCTGGGACGAAGCGCTCGATACCATAGTTGATAAATGGCAATCCATTATTAAAGAATTTGGTTCAGAAGCCATTATGCCAAACAGCTACTTGGGCAATCAAGGCTTGGTGCATGGCATGAACGGGGGAGATTCTTTCTTTGCTCGATTAGGAGCAACCGTTACTGAAAGAACATTCTGCGGAGAAGGCTCGGCCACGGCTTGGCTGCTAACCCTTGGCCCCACTGCAGGGGTAGATCCAGAGAGCTTTATTCATTCGAAATTTATTATTATTTGGGCTTGTAATTCGGTGAGCACCAATATTCACCATTGGCATATTGTTAAAGAAGCGCAAAAAAAAGGCTCAAAGGTTGTTGTCATTGATGCTTATGCTTCAAGAACGGCTAAAGAAGCAGACTGGCATATTTGCCCTAAGCCTGGCACTGACGGTGCTTTAGCGATGGCAATGATGCATGTGATTATTGAAGAAGGATTGGTGGATCAAGACTATGTAGACAAATATACAGTAGGCTTTCCAGAATTAGCAGAACTGGCAAAAAAGAGAAGTCCTGAGTGGGCAGAAGAAATCACGGGCGTCTCAGCGAATGATATTCGAAAATTAGCCCGAGAATATGCAACGACCCAACCATCAGCTATCAGAATTGGTGTAGCCCTTGAAAAAAGCTGGGGAGGCGGTCAAGCAATTAGAGCCGTTGCATCTCTTCCAGCGCTTACTGGAGCTTGGCGCCATGTAGGTGGAGGCATCCTTCAGTTCCCAGTATGGGAGCAACCTTATAGATTTGATGTCATTTGTAGGCCTGACTTAATTCCAGAAGGCACGCAAGTTGTTAATAACCTTCAGCTGGGACGTGTTTTAACGGGCGAACAAAAACTAAAAGTGCCTATCAAATCAATGATGTGCTGGAATACAAATCCCGTCACTCAATCAACGGAAAGCGAAAAAATCTTAGAGGGCTTGAAGCGCGAAGATCTATTTTTAGTTTCCGCAGAACACTTTATTTCTGATACCGCAGCCTATGCTGATATTCTGCTTCCAGCATCCATGGGGGCAGAACAAGAAGATATCATTTTATCTTGGGGTCATTTATACCTCACCTACAATACAAAATGTATAGAATCCCCAGGTGAAGCCGTGCCAAATTATGAAATTTTTAGACGTCTTGCTAAAAGATTTGGTTTTGAAGAAGAATGTTTTAAATGGTCAGATACTGAATGTCTTCAACATTATATCGACTGGAATTCTCCAGCCTGTAAAGATATTGATTTAGATTATTTAAAAAAACATGGTTATGCGAGAATCAATGTGGGCACAAAAGATAATCGAGCGCCTCACAAAGAAGGAAAGTTTCCGACACCATCTGGCAAATGTGAATTTAGGATAGTCGGGGCTAAGAATTTTGTTGCTGGGCCATTTAGGCAAATGTACGAGGCTTTTCAGCCAGGAGATGATATTCCTGAGTTGCCTGATTATGTGCCGTCCAAAGAAACAGCATCCGCAAATCCAGCTTTAGCAAAAAAATATCCATTAAATATTTTGGCACCAAAAAGTCATGGTTTCATTAATTCAAGTTACGCCAATATCGACAATAAACTCAAGGCCCAAGGAGAGCAGTTTGTGATGATTCATCCATTGGACGCAGAAGAAAGAGGCATTAAAAATGGCGATCGAGCTAAAGTATTTAACGATCGAGGTTTTTTTGAAGCTGTATCAAAAATAACAACCGATGTTAATAAAGGAATTGTAGTGACAACGTTGGGCTATTGGAGACAACTAAATAATGGCGTCGTCAATTCAGTGAGCTCCAATGCTTTTGGTGATATGGGAAACTCACCAACTTCCCATGATTGCTTGGTCGAAGTTCAATTAGCTTAATTAAATTGACAATGCAGAGCTCTCCCTTTATGGGATTAACAGATCAATTTCATCGAAAGATTAATTATCTTCGATTATCAATTACCGATCGATGCGATTTTCGTTGTGTTTATTGTATGAGCGAAGATATGCAATTTTTACCTCGTGACGAAGTTCTTTCTCTTGAAGAATCTGCAAGAATTATAAAAATTTTTGCTTCTCTTGGTGTCACAAAAGTAAGGATTACGGGTGGTGAGCCTTTAGTTAGAAAAAATATTTCGTGGCTTTTTCATGAAATATCAACTATTAAACCTCTAAAAGAAATTGTCATTACAACGAATGGTAGTCAGCTAGCGCAGCATGCGCATATGCTTAAAATGTCTGAAGTTAAACGTATTAATATTAGCCTTGATAGTCTTGATCCTGTTCTTTTCAAAAAAATCACACGCTCGGGTGACTTAAATAAAGTACTGCTCGGTATTGATGAAGCCATCAAAGAAGGCTTTTCGAATCTCAAACTTAATACCGTTTTAATGAAAGGAATCAATGATCACGAAGCAATCGATTTGGTTAACTTTGCATTACATAAAAAGATGGATATTTCTTTTATTGAAGAAATGCCTTTGGGTGACATTGACCATAAAAGAAAAGATACTTTTATCAGTAATAATGAAGTCTTAAAAAAATTACAGGCTCATTTTAATTTAATCCCCACCACTTTTTCTTCTGGCGGTCCTGCTAAATATTGGCAAATTGCAAATCAATCTTCTAAGATTGGTTTTATTTCTCCGCACAGTCATAATTTTTGCGACACGTGTAATCGCGTTAGGGTTTCATCTAAGGGCGAATTATTTTTATGCTTAGGGCAGGAAGAAAAAATTGAGCTCATGCCTCTTTTACGTCAGCACCCAAATGAAGACTGGCCAATTCAAAAAGCTATTATAGAGAGCATGGCGATCAAACCAGAAGCACACGACTTTAATCTTGATGCAACAAAACCTGCTGTTGTACGATTTATGTCGCATACCGGAGGTTAAATTCAAATGAGTAAGTCAGCCACTGTAGTCATTTTAGCGGGTGGCCAATCAAAGCGGATGCAAGTTCAAAATAAAGCGATTATTTTATTTGAAGGTAAGCCCTTGATAGCTCATGTCATTGACCGCATGAAGGTTCAGGCAAAATATACCGTCATCAACACACATCGAAATCAAAAGGATTATGAAATATTTCATTTGCCACTTATTGATGACATATCAGATGTCCAGGAGGGTCCACTTTTAGGTATCTTAACCAGCCTTCAAGCAATCAAAACGGATTGGATACAATTTGTACCTTGCGATACGCCCTCCCTGCCAAGCAATCTCATTGCAATATTAATGAAAGCAGTCGAATCCGAAAAAACTTTAGTTGCAGTACCTGAAACGAGTGGCGGTTTGCAGTCAACTTGTCTTTTATGTCACTCATCAACCTTAAATAATCTTCAGATTTTTTTCAATCAAGGGGGACGAAAAATTGAAGACTGGATTCGTCAGTTACCTTTTTCAATTGTGCCATTTAATGATGAGTCACAATTTTTAAATGTAAACACTCAAGAAGAATTGAAAAAAGCATATTCATGAAAAATAATATACATTTAAGTGATTTAATTTCAGACTCTAGTATGGCGGATGATTATGATCCTAATGCGATGTCTGTTGAAAAGGCCAAAGCTTGGATTGCTAATTTTTTAAATCCCATCGATCAAAAAGAAACAATCCATATTAAAGATGCGCTTAATCGCATTCTTGCTGAACCTATTATCGCCACAATGAATGTGCCTAATCACGACAATTCAGCAATGGATGGTTATGCGATAAATCTAGATTTACTCTCCGATAATGGCCCTTTCAAGCTCAAGGTCACGGGTAAACTTTTTGCAGGGAACCTCTTAGAAGGCAATGCAGAAGAAGCTGTGCGTATTATGACGGGCGCAATAATTCCTTCTGGATTAAATGCTGTAATTCCTCAAGAGCATGTTGAACTCAATGAAGGTGTTATTACATTTAAAACAAAACCTCAAATAAACCAAAACATTCGACACATGGGTGAAGATATTAAAAGTGGGCAAATAGTTCATCAAAATGGTCGACGTATAGAGCCCTGTGATTTAGGTCTATTTGCCTCATTAGGTATCGACTCGATTAGTGTTTACAGAAAAATTAAAGTGGCTTTTTTTTCAACGGGTGACGAAATCATTTCGCTCGGTAACCCCTTGTTACCTGGCCATGTGTATGACAGTAATCGCTACAGCCTGATTGGTCTATTAAAACGTCTTGATGTAGAAATGTTCGATCTTGGCATTATCCCTGATGATAAAAAAGTCATTGAGGATACATTGAAAAAAGCGAGCAATATCGCTGATATCGTCATTACCACTGGAGGTGTTTCTGTGGGCGAAGCAGATTACATGAAAGACATTTTAAAAAAAATAGGTGAAATTTTATTTTGGAAAATTTCTATGAAGCCTGGAAGGCCTCTGGCTTTTGGGAAAATTGGTAAGTGTCATTATTTTGGACTTCCAGGAAATCCTGTGTCGACTATGGTCACTTTTTATCAATTTGTAAGAGAGGCTATTCTGACTTTATCAGGTCAAACACCCATCCCTAAAATACCACTTATTAAAGCAAAGCTTCTAGGACCTATTAAAAAAATTCCCGGTCGAACGGAGTTTCAAAGGGGCATTTATGAGCAAGATAATCAAGGTATATTCAAAGTGAGTCCTTTAAAAGACCAAGGATCTGGAATCTTAAGATCCATGTGTGAAGCTAATTGCTTTATCCTCCTTCATGAAGATACCGCGCATTTAGAAAAAGATACATGGGTGGATATTCAATTATTTGATAGTCTTATTTAAGCTTTAAAAACTATAATTTTATTCTCACGAAAGTTCCTAAAACGTTTAAATATTTTTCTAAAATCCCGTCACTTTTTTATTAAAAATCGCTTAATATAGAGACGTGGAAATCAATAAAAAAGTACCCTCATTTAAACTTCTTGGCACCAGTGATCTTCAATTTAATCTATCGGATTACAAAGGTCGTTATCTCGTTATTTATTTCTACCCCAAAGATGCCACTCCAGGCTGCACCACGCAAGGCGTTGACTTTAGAGATGCTTATAAAAAATTTCAGGCGCTTGATACAGAGATATTTGGCATTTCTCGAGACACCTTAAAGTCTCACGAAAACTTTAAAGAAAAATTTACATTCCCCTTCGAACTTTTAAGTGATGATGAAGAAAAAGCGTGCGAGTTATTCGGTGTCATAAAAATGAAAAATATGTATGGTAAACAGGTAAGAGGCATTGAACGAAGCACATTTGTGATTGATCCAGATGGTAAATTGATTCAGGCTTGGCGAGGTGTCAAAGTCGAAGGTCATATCAAAGAAGTTTTGCAATTTATTAAACAACACAACTCTATTTAACTATGGCCAAAAAAAATAGTACGACCAAACTTTTTGTATTAGATACCAATGTATTAATGCACGACCCCTCTAGCATTTTCCGATTTGAAGAACATGATATTTACCTTCCTATGGTGACATTGGAAGAGTTGGACAATAATAAAAAAGGTGTCAGTGAAGTTGCCCGCAACGCAAGACAAACCAGTCGCAATTTAGAAGAGATTATAGGTACCAATGAAGAAAGCCTAGAAAAAGGTCGCTCGCTTGGGATTAAAGGTAACACTCACGTTACAGGAAAACTTTTCTTACAAACCACTGCACTCCCACATGATTTGCCAATGCTCGCTGGCAGTAAAGCCGACAATCAAATTTTAGGCGTCGTTGCCTTCCTCAAAAACGAACACCCTGACCGCCAAGTCATTCTTGTTAGTAAAGATATTAATATCCGCATCAAAGCGAGAGCTCTTGGCATTGCTGCTGAAGATTATTTTAATGACAAGGTGCTTGAAGATACGGAGATGCTCTATACC
This sequence comes from Candidatus Methylopumilus universalis, assembly GCF_006364435.1. Classification (NCBI taxonomy): domain Bacteria; kingdom Pseudomonadati; phylum Pseudomonadota; class Betaproteobacteria; order Nitrosomonadales; family Methylophilaceae; genus Candidatus Methylopumilus; species Candidatus Methylopumilus universalis. The sequence goes on from NZ_CP040977.1 coordinate 1,112,226, forward strand.
GGCATCACAGAACTCCCTGAAGATTTTTGGGAGAAGCACAGCAAAGATATGGAATCATGGCAGGAAAATGGAAAAATGTTTTATCGACTGACTGGACCTATGTGTCTTAATTTCTCTGTGAATGAATTTATTTTTTACGAATTCGATAAACCCTTCCACGCTATAGTTAGAAAAATTTCCGGTAAAACAGCAACGCTCGAAGTCATTAAAGATTTTATTAATGGCAAACATAATATCTGGGGTATTAACGCTAGAAATCGAGAACAAAATTTTGCATTAAATCTTCTCATGGATCCTGATATTGATTTTGTAACGCTCCTAGGTCAGGCAGGTACAGGTAAGACGCTGCTCACGCTTGCTGCAGGATTAGCGCAAACACTTGATAAAAAAATCTACAATGAAATTATTATGACACGTGTCACGGTTCCTGTAGGCGAAGATATCGGTTTCTTACCGGGAACCGAAGAAGAAAAGATGACGCCATGGATGGGCGCATTAGAAGATAACTTAGATGTACTTAATAAAACAGATGAAGAAGCGGGGGAATGGGGAAGAGCTGCGACACAAGATCTAATTCGTTCACGCATCAAAGTAAAATCGCTTAATTTTATGCGTGGGCGAACATTCCTTCATAAATACCTCATTATTGATGAAGCACAAAATCTAACGCCCAAACAAATGAAAACGCTTATTACGCGTGCAGGTCCAGGCACTAAAGTTGTATGTCTAGGCAATATTGCACAAATTGATACGCCTTATTTAACTGAAGGCAGCTCAGGCTTAACTTATGTAGTCGATCGCTTTAAAGGTTGGGATCATAATGGTCATATTACGCTTGTTCGTGGTGAACGTTCTCGCTTAGCTGATTATGCTGCTGAAACGCTTTAACTTAAAAGTTTCAGAAGGTTTTGTTCCTTTATTGATTGCACAGTTTTTATCAGCGCTTGCTGATAATGCACTTTTATTTGCAGCTATTGCATTACTCGCGCAGCTTAATTCTCCTCAATGGCATCAGCCTCTCCTGCTTCAATTTTTTGTGATCTCTTACATTATTTTGGCGCCTTTTGTAGGTGGTATCGCAGATGCTTATCCCAAAGGTCGTGTCATGTTTTATTCCAATGCTATTAAATTTATTGGAAGTTTATCTATGTTGTTAGGTATGCAGCCTCTCTATGCATATGCGATTGTTGGTGTAGGTGCTGCGGCATACTCGCCTGCAAAGTATGGGATTTTGACTGAGCTTCTCCCGCCTAAAGAGCTTGTAATGGCTAATGGATGGATGGAAGGTTCAACAGTCTTTGCAATTATTTTAGGCTCCATTATTGGAGGTGCACTCGCTCAATTTGACCCTCTAGTTGCCATCATTATAATTACAGGGCTTTATTTACTCGCTGCTGTTTTTAATCGTTACATTCCATTACTTCCTATCGATCACAAACTGACAAAAAAGAATCCTCTATTTATGATAAAAGATTTCTGGCATGCATTTAAAGTGTTATGGAAAGATCCCGAAGGTCAATTATCTCTTGCAGTGACCACGCTCTTCTGGGGCGCTGGGGCTTCATTAAGATTAATTGTCATTGCATGGGCAGGCTATGCATTACACTTTAATTTAGAAGAGGCGACGCGCTTAACAGCTATGGTTGCTTTTGGAATTGCCATTGGATCAGTCATAGCAGCTCGCTATATCAGTCTTAAGGATTCAGTGAGGGTTCTGCCAGCCGGCATTCTTATGGGTGGCTTTGTGATGACTATGGTTGTGATCCATGATTGGCATATCGCAGCTCTTATATTTTTGTTGATTGGAGCATTAAGTGGATTCTTTATTGTGCCATTAAATGCACTCCTTCAACATCGGGGTCATTTGCTTATTGGTGCAGGCCACTCGATTGCTGTGCAAAACTTTAATGAAAATATTGGGATTCTTTTATTAAGTGGTACTTACACATGGATGGTAAGAGAAGAATTTTCAATCAATACTATTATTATTCTTTTAGGTTTATTTGTCAGCGTCGCTATGCTGGCCATTTACAAACACTACAAAAAAATTATTTAGTGCAACTTAACTTGCGCTTCCGTTCTGCGTGTAATGATGCGAGCGAGTGTTTGAAGCGCTGTACTCATAAATCCATGAAGTGCCATCAAATGCATTTTATAAAGTGATTGGTACATAAGTCTTGCAATAAATCCTTCAATAAACATTGATCCGCCCATTAACGAGCCCATCAAATTACCTACGGTTGAATACTCCCCCATATTCACAAGAGAGCCGTAATCTTTATAAATGTATTGCGGTAAATTCACTTTACCTTTGACGCGCATCTTCATTGACTTGAAAAGAAGCGATGCTTGCTGATGCGCTGCTTGCGCTCTTGGTGGTACAAATTGATCGGTGCCATCAATGGGGCACGCTGCACAATCTCCAAATGCAAAAATAGAATCATCTCTCGTTGTTTGAAGTGTTGTATGAACTAATAGTTGATTAATGCTATTCGTTTCCAATCCATCTATTTTTTTTAAGAAGTCAGGCGCTTTAACACCGGCCGCCCATACGACTAACGCTGAAGGAACAAATCGTTTAGTGTGCGTCGTTACCCCTTTTGCTGAAACCGAAGTTACACGCTCCCCCATATAAAGATGCACACGTAATTTACGTAATTCCAATTCTACGGAATGTGATAATTTTTTAGGCAGTGCTGGAAGTAAGCGAGGACTTGCTTCAATGATGGATATTTTAATATCTCGATCAGGATTGACGCGATCAATGCCGTATGCAGTCATTTCACGTGTAGCTTTATGAAGTTCTGCTGCAAGCTCTACGCCTGTAGCGCCCGCACCTACGATGACCACTTCAAGTTGGCCTGGCTGAATCGCCTTTTTTTGTGTTTGTGCTTTTAAAATAGCATGGTGTAATTTTTGATGAAATACTTCAGCTTGCTCTTGTGTATCTAATGCAATCGAATGTTCCGCCGCACCCTTGATGCCAAAATCATTGGTAGTGCTGCCTACAGATATAATTAATGTGTCGTATTGAAAACTTCTTCTTGGAATAATTTCTTTACCGTCTTCATCGATGTAGGGTGCAATCGATACTTCCTTCTTATGTCGATTTAATCGATCCATGCGGCCTAAACGAAAACGAAAATGATGCCAATGTGCTTGTGCCATGTATTCCAATTCATGCTTATCAGGATTCATGCTCCCCGCAGCAATCTCATGAAGAAGGGGTTTCCACACATGCGTTTTTGTGCAGTCGATAAGTGTAATTTCAGCCTTTTTCTTTTTACCAAGCGAATCACCAAGCTTTGTTGCAAGTTCTAGTCCGCCTGCACCGCCACCTACTATCACAATCTTATGCATTTCACTTCCTTAAATACAGACAATAAAAAACCACTACTGTAATTATACAGGAGTGGTTTTTTAAAATTTTCTAGAAATTATCTAGGGTTTTTGAAATTACTCGTTACCTGTAATTGTTCCTTGCGCACGAACCCATGCAATAACTTTTAACATTTCATCGACTTTAAGTCCGTTTGTAGGATCCGTAGCATCCATCACACCTAGGCCTTTTCCACCCATACCGCCGTTTGTGCCATGCCATAAAGTTTCAAACATACCTTTGTTTGTGGCATCTTTAGGATAACGGAATGTTGGGCCAATGAGACCTGGGCCTACTTGACCCTTTGCATCGCCACCATGACATTGAGTGCATGAATAAAGTCCAAAAAGCTTTTTACCTTTTGCAACCGCTTCTGCATTACCCACATAAGAATTTTTACCAGTCGCTAAAAATTCTTTTGCTGCCGGCGTATCAAAGAGTGCTGGATCAAGTTTAAATGTACTTCCATCTGTTGTTTTTACAAATGAAACATCAGCAGATGCGATACCTGCAATTGTCATCATAGAAACTAAAAGTGATGACATGAGTACTTTTTTTACTAACATAATTTCTCCTAAAAATTGCGTTAATCTTGAAGGGTGTTCGCTCCAAAATATAAATTCTAATAAGCTGTTTTATCTTCCAAAAAATCTAAGAAAACATACAGCAATGTTACTCATTTTTTGTTATAAAGTCACCCTTTTAGAGTGACTTTTTTAACTTTACTTACCTGTCTTATCGCCCAGAACGACTGGCACATGAGGGATGCCATAATCATCTAAAATTTTTAAAATTTTAGATTGATTTCTATCAAGCGCACCTTGGACCATTTCCATGCGGTCTTTATCTTTCTTTCTAACTGCGAGAGAAATATTAAATTCTGCTTGACCCTTTTGAGTGTCAAATGAATTTCGTTCAGATTTAAACGCAGGAAGCGGAACAACCACTAAAGGCTCCTTAGCTTTTTTTGCATAGTAGCCTCCTAGAGGTCCCCATATAATAGCAACATCAATTTTTCCTGCGACTAAATCATCGATCATATGGCCTGGCGGTAAATTTAGATCTCTTTGTAATCGGTAAGGACGAGCATTCGCCATAAGATCATAATCGCGCAATGGAATGGTCGGTGGGCTTTCACCTACGATACCAATAATACCTTTTCTTAAGTCTTCCGAATTCCAATCCTTTATATTGTAGTTACTTGATTTTCGATACACGAATACATAGCCAGAGCGATAATAAGGTTTGGAGGTACGTAATGTATCCACATCTGATCCCATCCCAATAATCACATCACAGCGTTGCGCATTAATCGTGTTTCTTAAATAGCCCTGACGATCGAGCCAAAATTCATAAGTCAGTTCTTTACCTAAATCTTTTGCTAAAACTTCTGCAATTTTATTTTCAAAGCCCTCGCCTTTTTGATTTGAGTAAGGCAAATTTTCTGGGTCAGCGCACACTCTAAATTCTTTATCCGTAGGAGTTCGATATGGCATCCCAGGTAAACCATCTTCACGGTCCTGTCCTACAGCAAACGCATTCCCTACAAAAGCTAAATTCATTACATATAAAAACATTACTATTTTTTTAAACATTTTTTTTCCTTACCAGTTAAATATCAAGGGCCCTATAAAAAAACACCCCGCTCGAAAGCGGGGTGTTTATAGGACATACTAACTAACAGTTAGTTCTATAAAAAATCTTTCGATTAATTATAGGCTAAATACTGTTAAAGCACCGCCGCCAGGAGCAGCATTGTACTTAGTAAGTTCAGCATAACCACCAGCAGCGCCAAGAGCGTCTGTTGGGTTAGTTAAGCCAAGGTTCATTGCAACGCCAGCCCAACCACCGATGCCTGATAAAACGCCAACGTGTTGTTTGCCACCGTTTGTGTATGTGAATGCATTACCAATCACACCTGAACCAACTTGGAATTTCCAAAGTTCTTTACCTGTCTTAGCGTCAAGAGCTTTGAACCAACGATCAAGAGTTCCGTAGAATACTAAGTCTGAAGCAGTATTTAAAGAACCACCCCAAGCTGAGAACTTCTCTTTGTTGTACCAAGCTTTTTTGTTAGTCATTGGATCATAAGCAGCAAAGCCACCCATTACACCGTCTGGACCAGCAAACATCGTTAATGTTGCACCAACCCATGGTTGACCTGCTACATACTTAGACTCAACTGGTTCGTATGTCATACATACGTGGTTAAGTGGTGAGTAGATAAGGCCAGTCTTAGGTGAGTAAGATGCTGGTTGTTGATCTTTTGTACCCAATGCAGCTGGGCATACACCCTTAGCATTGTAGTCTTGGTGTGTAGAAGCTGTAGCTAACTTGTTAGGTACACCAGATTTTTTGTCAATGTCAGTTGCCCAGTTAACAAATGGATGTACTTTTTCTGCAGCAACTAAAACGCCGTTGTCAGCTTGCCATGTGTAAGCAAAACCGTTACGGTCATGGTGCCATGCGTATGTCTTACCACCATTGTCAAATAAGATCACTTCGTTAATACCGTCGTAATCCCACTCGTCATGTGGAGTCATTTGCATACCCCAGCGTGCAACGCCAGTGTTTAAGTCACGAGCGAAAACAGTCATAGACCATTTATTGTCGCCTGGACGTACATCTGGATTCCAAACTGATGGGTTACCTGTACCGTAGTACACTAAGTTTGTTTTTGGATCATATGGCCACCAGCCCCAAACAGAGCCACCACCATGTTGCCAACCATCTTTAACTGCTTGTGGTTTCAACCATGTTTTAACGCCAAGATCTTTTTCACCGCCTTTTAACTTAGCAGTATCAATTTTCTTGAATGAACCGCCTTGTTTGTTACCACCATTAACGTCTTCATAGACTGATAATGCTGAGTAAAGTGGTGTGTCTTTGTTAAAGTCTTTGCCGATTAATACTTCAGCATCAGGACCTGTTGAGTAAGCTTTCCAAGCTAACTTGCCGTCTAAAGTATAAGCTGCGATAAAGCAACGAACACCGAATTCAGCACCAGAACAACCTGTTAAAACTTTGTCTTTAATTACGTGTGGAGCGTTTGTGTTTGTAGCACCAACTTTAGGGTCAGTGATTTTAGCGTCCCAAATCTTTTTACCTGACTTAGCATCCAAAGCAACTAATGTACCGTCGTTTTGTTGTAAGAAGATTTTACCGTCGCCATAACCAAGACCACGTGAAACGTTGTCACAGCAGAGAACTGCTTGAACTGATGGATCTTGTTTTGGGAAGTAAGACCAAACGATTTTTTGATTGTCGTTTAAGTCAAGCGCGTAGATGTTATTTGGGAATGCTGTATGAACATACATCATGTTACCAATAACAAGCGGAGAACCTTCGTGACCACGGTTTACACCGGTTGCGAATGTCCAAGCTGCTTTAAGGTTTTTTACGTTACCTTGGTTAATTTGAGTTAATTTGCTGTAAGCCTGATTTGAGTAGTCACCGCGTGGTGCTGCCCAGTTATCAGAACTAGCAATTGCTTTTTCTTGATCAGCAGCTGCTGAAGCAATCATTGGCATTGCCACTGATAGACCAGCTACTAAACCAAGAGCTAACTTGATTTTGTTAATTTTCATATAAATCTCCATAGTTTTTACTAAGGGTTTTAAAAGAAGTAAACTCTCTTGTCACTTTAAATTTTAAAGTGTTTCGCTTTAAAGACTCTAAGGTGCTTCGAAGGCTTACTTTCAGCACAATTTGACTTGTGCTTGAATAGTAATATATGCCTCTTTTTTTTAAATTGCAACAATTTAGTTACAATTTGTTAACACTTTTTTGTGGCTTTTTTGACAAAAAACCTGATTTCAGCAATTTTTGTTAAAATAGCTAATAAAATCAATAAGAAAGACAAAAATTTCCTATGCCAACTGACTCTTTATATACCTTATATCCAGAGATATCCCCCTATCATGCCACTTGGATAGATCGACCTCATGGGCACAAAGTGTATGTCGAGCTTTCAGGAAATCCTCATGGAAAACCGATTATTTTCCTCCATGGCGGGCCTGGAGGCGGGACTAACCCAAAACAGCGTCAGTTTTTTGACCCTAAGCACTATCAAATCATTCTTTTTGATCAAAGAGGGTGTGGTCAAAGTAAACCTTTAGGTGAAGTTAATGGCAATACCACGGCAGATCTTATATCTGACATGGAAGCCATTCGTGAACATCTTCATATTAAGCAATGGATTATTTTTGGTGGGTCCTGGGGCAGCGCTCTAGCGCTAGCATACGCCACTCAATACTCACAAACTATCAAAGCACTTATATTACGAGGCATCTTCTTAAGTCGGATAAGTGAACTTGATTGGTTTCTAGATGAGGTTAAAGCTTTTTTTCCGGAAGCACATCGAACACTTCTTCATTACTTGCCAGAGCATCAACGTGATGATCTTATAAAAAATTATAGTGCGCTTGTATTTTCAAACGATATAAAAATAAGCGGATCTGCTTCTATTGCTTGGAATCGATTCGAAGGTGGTCTTTTGAAATTACTACCTCAAGTAGAAGAAAATAAAACGCTCACCGATGAAGATATACAAAATGAAATTGCACGCGCACGTGTTCAACTTCATTACATCAAAGACAAATGTTTTATTGATGGGAAAAAGATATTAGAAGAAGTTAAAAAATTAAAAGATATTCCGACGACCATCATTCAAGGGCGCTACGATATGGTATGTCCACCGATCACGGCTTACGAACTTCATCAGCATATGCCTCATGCCAATTTTATTATGGTGCCTGATGCAGGACACTCTGCGTCTGAGACATCTATGACGCATGAACTCATCAAAGCTACAAATAGCTACAGAACATTATCGTAATGATCAAACTTCACCCTCTTTTTAAAAATCTTTATCAAAAAAAAGATGAATCACTTCCTGTTTTTATGATGAAAGAAACATTAGCAGGTTGTAAACGACACAATGTGTTTGGTTTAACTGCATCTCTTTCTTTTTTCTCTCTCTTTGCTTTAATCCCAATGATCCTTCTCATTTTCTTTTTCTTAAGTCATTGGTTAGTCAATTCAGAATTTGCCTTAGGAAAATTAGCACTTCTCACCAGCAATCTTTTGCCGCAAATAAGTAAAAAAATTATGCTTGAAGTATTCAAGATATCAAGCCATACCAAAGCATGGGGAATCTTAGGTACCCTTATTCTATTGTGGGCAGCAACACCTCTCACAAGTTCACTTCGCGCCAGCCTTCTTATTATTTCAGCCACTGAAGAAAATCCATCATTTTTAAAAAGTAAGATTCGAGATATCGTCGCTATCATTGGCATTCTTTTTCTTTTCTTTCTTTTCACGCTATCAGGCATGATCATGCAAAAAACGGCCGTCTTTTTTAGTGAATATTTAAGCTTTGTTAATTCACAAATGATTTATTTTATGAGTTCATTTTCGTTTGTTGTTTTATCGCTGTCTCTTTTTAATCGATTTTTCTTCCCCATTAAGGTAGACGTAAAACATATTATTTTAGGTTCGTTACTGACAGCTTTTTTTTGGCTTCTGCTCCGCTCAACGTTCGATATCTTTTTATCTTTAAGTCATTCATACGGCACCTTCTTTGGCGGGATGCGCAATCTTTTCATTTCACTCATCTGGTTATATCTGAATATTGCCTCTTATTTAATCGGTGTAGAGTTAATGGCGACACTTCACAAAAAAGATATGCTGTTATTAAAAAAATTATTTGACGACTCAATTCCCCTTTCAAGCTCTTTCATTCATTATCTTGCTTCACGTTACGGAAAAATATATAAGCAAAATGCAATGATTTTTGAGCAAGGCAATCGCGAACATAATGTGTATTTCATTGTTCAAGGCTCAGTCAATTTAATTCAAGACGGTCGAGTGATACGCTCTTTAAAAGCGCATGAATATTTTGGTGAAATGGCAGTCTTAAATGAAACTCCAACCATTGCTTCCGCGATGTCAACCTCTAACGAATCTGAAATCATTGCGATTCCAAAAGTACATCTTGAAATGATGCTCGCTGATGAACCTAAAGTAGCGATGAAATTTTTAAGAAAAATGTCTTTGCGATTGCAACAACGCTAAAAGTTTGCAGGTTTTAAATCAAAAGCAATACAAATTCTTTCTTCATTAGAACTAAAAGGTATCGTTCGATGAAAAACAGAAGATGGGAAGAAAACAACATCACCGACTTGAGGTAGGTATAGTTTTTTTTCAAAGTCATCATGCATTCTCGGATAATCATCGCCATCTACACTTAATTCAATACCACCTTCATCAGGATGTTTTTTTTGTTGTGGAATCGATAAGTAAACAGCTCCGCTGATCCAGCCTTCCTCATGAATATGTGATGAAAGATGTCCGCCTGTTTGCATTTTGACAAACCATGAACTACTAAACTCAATCGTTTTTGGAAAAGCCTTAATGAACATTGAATCTTCATGCTTATAGTGGTCATAGTATTTTTTAATAAGCAATGTAATTTCTTGTGCCAATCTTTTAAATGAAGATTCTTTTCTTTTAAAAAGATTGCCTGATGATTGAGTGCCATTCACCAAACGACTTTGCATTCGCTCTGAAATATCAGCTTCATTAATATCACTTAAAAGTGATTGTAATAAGTTGTCCTTAGGATCTTTTAATGCATCTACTTGACCGTGAAACGTAAAATGGAGTGGGTCTGGACAAAAATTATACTCATCTTTTTTGTGAAAGTTTTTTGCAAAGTGGGTTGAGAGAGTTGCTAAAAGTGGGGAGGTATTTTTTTTGACCATCGCGACACTTAATTCTTTTTCGAACGTATCAAATTGTTTTGTCTTGTATAAACAATAGAGAGCTCGCTCCTCCCAGTCGTTTAATTGAGAGGCTTTATAAAACTCATAGGCATCTTGAAATTTTTTATTGTCATGAAGGAATGTTGCAAGATTGTAATTAGCGATTGGGTTTTCTGGGTCAATTGATACAGCTTCCCTTAACCAGTGATTTGCTTCCGCAATTTCGCCTTGGTGCCATAACGCATCGCCGATGACTGAGCAAACTTCCGCATCCTGCGGATTCTTCTCTAACGCTTTTCGGTAAGATTGAATCGCCTCTTCCAAATGGCCTTGATTGCGATAGGCATTGCCTAAATTAAAATGACCTCGTGCGTGATCTTGGATTTTAAGTGACTGCTTAAAAGACTGAATGGCTTGATCAAATTCACCTTGCACCAGATAGACAGCGCCTACACTACCATGTGCCTCATAGAATCCTGGCTCTAATTCGATCGCTCTTTGATAAGCACTTAAAGCTTTGTCATATTCTGATTGGCTTTGGTATGCAATACCAAGATTAAAGTAAGCTACGACTAGATCAGGTTTAATCTGTATTGCTTTTTGATAGTGAAGAATTGCATCTTCACTATCACCCATTTGGTATAAGACTGAACCTAAATTAAATTGCATCTCTGCAAATTGAGGTTGAATTTTTAAAATATTGCGATAAGTCTCTGCCGCCTCTTTGAATTTTTTTTGCGCCTCTAGAGATACACCTAAGACATTATGCAAAATTATTTCTTGCGGAAAATCTTCCAATAAAGCTTTCGCTTTTTTTTCTGCTAAGGCGAATTGACTGGATTGGTGAAGTTGAATTAAATCATTCGCATCTGATGATTTAAAAAGCTTCATATTAATCTTGTTTAATGATGCGGTGTATCTTCTGCAATTTTATCCATAATCGCAAAAAGAACGCCTGAAATAATAAAGGTCATATGAATCCCTACCATCCAAGCCATTTGCGTATTCGTTAATATCTGGCCTGGTGTAGATGCATGCATAAAAGCTTTTAAAAGATCAATCGCTGAAATAGCTACAATGGATCCAATTAATTTAAGCTTTAGTCCTGAATAATCCACTTTACCCATCCAATGCGGTTTATCTTCATGGTTATCTACATCAATTTTAGATACAAAATTTTCATAGCCACTAAAAATAACCATAATGAGAAGATTGGCCACAAGCGTCATATCAACTAAAGCAAGTATAGACAAAACGATTTCTCGTTCTGGCGTGTCAACGACTGTCATGACTATATGAAAAAATTCTTGTCCAAATTTTACAAACAAACATAAGAGACCACCTACTAAACCTAAATACATAGGTGCCAGTATCCAGCGACTCTTAAATACAACTTTCTCTAAAATTTCTTCAGTTTTCATGCAAGCTCCACAGGTTGTCGTTAATTGGATAAATCATATCATTACTCAGATATTGATATCTTTGAGTAATGATTGAAAAATACTACTATTAGGATACTATTTTATCTTTACTTTCGTAAGTCATGTAATGTCAAACGATTCAATTATTATTCATGGCCATCTTTTAAAAGAGGCGCGGGAAGATTTAAATCTTTCATTGGAGGATGTCGCCCGTCAGTTAACTTTAAGTAGTAAACATATCATCTCGATGGAAGAAAATAAGAAAGATGGGTTTGTATCTATTCCAATGAAGCTAATTTCAGTCAGAAAATATATAGCTTTTCTTGAGCTAGATATTGATGCGGTCATTGAACATAAAAAAAATAAAGCAAAGTCTTTGTATCTCCCTGAGCCAGAAATCGACAAAGATGTTGTTGACGCAGAACAGCCCTCCAATAAGAAAATACTTTTATTATTAAAAATAAAATTATTCTTTCTATGGGCAAAAACGCACATTAAAGTGCGCTATATTTTTTACTTCATTACTTTTCTTTTTATTTCTAACTTTTTGATTGGCGTGTATCAGAAGTATGCTGTCGCTCACAAAAATTTTGAAGGGCGCGAAGTTGATTTGCCCAATTTAGAATCCCTTCCAAATGATATTGCGACTTATGAAATGAAACTTGGTGAGCAAAAATCAGAAACCCTTGAAGCGCTTCCTATACAAATCAAAAAAATAGAAGAAAATAAAAGAGATGTTAAGGATCTTGCAATTAAAATGTGTGATCAAACAGTTTCAAAACCAATCACACAAATATCATCCCCTACAGACCCTCTTAAACCTAGCGATTACTTTCACATTATCTCAAAAGGCCCACAAACGATTTGTATACTAGACAGCAACGGTAAAGAAAATAAATATGTGATGACTGAAGGTCAAAAATTAACTTATCGAGGTGGAAAGCCTCCTTTTAAACTTGTCATACACCCCGAGCTTAGTGAAATTTTTTATGAAGGCTGGCTAGTTAAACTCAAGCCTGAACAAAGTTATGTTCAGCTGAATCCTAAAACCTATAATTGAAACAGACTTATTTAAATTTTCTAACAGCACCTGTAACGACACCCCATATTTGAAATTGAATCCCTTCTATAACTTCAATAGGGCTAAATGCTTCGTTTGCAGGTAGCAAGCGTGGGGAGCCATTTTTATTTTTAGCTAAGGTCTTGACGGTAAATTCACCATCTAATGATGCCAATACAATATCACCAATGGAAGCTTCTTGAGATCGATCTACAATCACGACATCATCGTCATGAATACCAGCGTTATCCATCGAATTTCCTTTAATGCGCACAAAAAAGGTTGTATCAGCTTCTCGAATAAGATAATCGTTAAGATCCATTCTTTTCTCAACATGATCATCTGCTTGTGACGGAAGCCCTGCAGGCACCTTGTGCTCGAATAGAGGAATCTTAGTTTTGGTCATCGCCTGATTCACCAAATCAATCGATACCACATTAGAAATTTCTTGGATCTTTCTTTTGGCGTAAGCCTCTAGGATATTTGAAATCACAGCAGTTTGGCTTTCTGGCACTCTAAGTAAAGTTGTCTTCTCACCAAATTTTCCGGTGCCTGATTTTCGTCCAGCACCTGGTCTTTTACCACCTCGAATAGGAACAATTTTTTTCATTTGAATATTGTAACAAGAATCAAACGAAAAGAAAGCTTTATTTTGAATTAAGTAGATATCGACGGAACCCTTATCTATTGTGAAAAAAATTGAATATGACTGTTGACAAGGCTTAAAAATCAATGCAAAGTACGCCTAGACCTTCTATGACGCTGTCATTTCAATGGTCTTACATATCTTAATTTACATTTGGAGGAATTATGAATAAAGGCGAACTAATCGAAGCAGTTGCAAAAGCAGCAGGTTCAACAAAAGCAGACGCTGGTCGTGCGATTGATGCAACACTTGCAGCTATCACTAAAGCACTTAAAAAAGGTGACGTAGTAACGCTCATCGGTTTTGGTACTTTTAAAGTTTCTAAACGCGCTGCACGAGTTGGTCGTAACCCACAAACTGGTAAAGAACTTAAAATACCAGCACGTAAGGCTCCAACATTCAAAGCAGGTGCTGCGCTTAAAGCGGCAGTTAACTAAGCTTAGAATTAGTTATTTATATAAAAGCGCTTGGGTTTAAACCCAAGCGCTTTTTTTATGCCTTAAAATAAAGCGCTATGCCTTATTACATCAAAGGAAACAAAATTGAATTGCTTAAAAACGGCAAAGATTATTTTGCCGCTGTTATTCAATCCATCAAAAAAGCCCGAAAAAGTATTTTTATAGAGGCCTATATATTTAGCCATGATGTGACGGGTAAGAAAATCTTAACCGCGCTTAAAGAAGCTAGCCAAAAAGGGATTAAAGTTTATTTGCTTCTTGATGGATTCGGAAGCCGTGATCTCTCACAAAAAGTTATTAATGAAATCAAGGCCTCTAAAATTCACTTCCTTTTTTACCATCCTAAAATTTCACCTTATCAAATGAAACGCATTTCATTAAGACGACTTCATCGCAAAATGATTTTAATCGACCATGAAATCGCCTATATCGGCGGTATCAATATTATTGATGATATGCATGTACCCAATGGCAAAGGGCCACGCATTGACTATGCGGCGCAATTAAAAGGGCCTGTCGTTCATCTCATCAGCCTAAGTATGGTGAAACTTTGGAAAAGAGTGTCATGGTCACATTTAGAAAAATCATTTACTCCAAAAAATTTCCAAAAACAAATAGCGGAATATCCCAATGGCACAAAACTTAATTTTATTGAGCGTGATAATTTTCGCCACAGACAAGATATTGAAAAAGCTTATTTACATGCTATCGAAAATGCTCAGAACGAAATACTTATTGCAAATGCCTACTTTATTCCAGGTAAAAGATTTGAGAGGGCTTTAATTGCAGCGGCACATCGTGGTGTATCGGTAACGCTTCTCTTAAAGGGCGAAATAGATTATTTCTTATCCAACGCTACACGAGCCTTTTATGGAAAATTTTTAAAAGAAGGAATTGCCATCTTTGAATACACAAAAAGTTTTATGCATAGTAAGGTGGCAGTAATTGATGGAACCTGGTCGACTATAGGATCTTCTAATATTGATCCTTTCAGCCTTTTGCTTGCCCGAGAAGCAAATATTTTTATTTGGGATAAATCTTTTGCATCTCAACTTAAGAAAAATATCGAAGAAGATATTCGATTAGGAGGTACTGAGATTCTCTTAAAGGACTGGGACAAATCATACTTAATTAAAAGAATAAAATCTCGTATTGCATATTTTATTATTCGGATAAGTTTAGGTGTCGCTAATATTTAAGGCATACCACAATCATGGCACTTGCCCTTAACCGTAGAAAACCCTTTTACTGTTGACAGACCCTTAACATTCGTAAAAATTGCGCCATCCACAATGGCATCAGTTAAATCTGCATTTGTAAGATCAGCTCCTGTTAAATCTGCTTTACTTAGATCAGCGCGATACATATTCGTATTTTTTAAATTCGCCTCTCTTAAATCACCAAATAAAAAACTCGCAATATTTAAATCGGCACCTTCAAAATTTGTTTTATAAAATTTACCGCCCACTGAATCAAATTTCATTTGTCCCATCGGCTGATTGCCAACATCCAAACCAAATTGACCATTTTTGATGGTAGCGCCTGACATATTGACTGCACCCAGTGTGCCGATCATACGAGCCCTTGTTAAATTAGCACCCTTAAAATTAGTGTCACCAAAAATCGCCTGAAAGATAGTTGCTTCAGTTAAGTTAGCCCCTGAAAAGTTTGCTTTTTCAAGGCGCGCTAAATTCAAATAAGCTCTTTGCATATTAGTATTCGCTAAATTTGCACCTATAAGATTGGCACCAAAGACACTCGTATTAATCATTTTGCAGTGACTTAAGTCTAAACCATTCATATCAAGATACCCTAAGTCTTTATTCGAAAAATCACAATCAGGACTTTTGATTTCTTTCAGCACATCCTCTTGAGATACCTTTTTACGATCAATTTCTTTATTTTTTTCGTAAAAAACTTCAGCTTTCTTAATAAAGTCATTTGGTGTTTTTAAAAAGATATCCTTACTTACCTCGCTTCCAAAGCAATAAACCTTACCTTGATAATTTGCATTGACCGAACAGTCAGTTTTAAGGAAATTTCCTTCAGATAAACTTAAGAGGCAGTAATTTCCGAACTCGCCTGCGAAAACTAAATTTGTAATAAGGAGTAAAAATAATATCCAATATCTCTTTAATAACATGGCAATACATCCTAAAGTTTTTGATTTATTATAAACCTTTATCATTTCAGATTTTTAATTATGTCAAATAACAGATATACGGTTCTTATCACTGGTGCGAATAGGGGATTGGGCCTTGAATTCGTCAAACAGTATGCTGTAGATGACTATGAAGTCATCGCATGCACAAGAAGGATCAATAAGAATGATGATCTTCATCGACTTCAAGCTTCTTTTGAAAATATTTCTATTCAAGCTCTTGATGTTGAAAATTTTCTGGCAATTGATCAACTTGCAAAAACATTAAAAAAATCTATTGATATTTTGATTAATAATGCAGGGCTTTACCCAAATAGCTCATTCGATGCTATTGACTATGAAGCATGGCTTGATGCTTTCAAAATTAATACACTTGCTGCATTTAAAATGACAAAGGCTTTTCTTCCCCACCTTAAAAAAGGTGAATTAAAAAAAATAGCATCGCTCACAAGCAAGATGGGAAGTATTGATGACAATGCAGGTGGCGGTGAATATCTTTATCGATCAAGCAAAACTGCACTTAATATGGTCATGAAAAGTTTATCGATTGATTTAAAACCTTATGACATGAGTCTTATTACGCTTCATCCGGGATGGGTAAGAACAGATATGGGAGGACCTAATGGGCTCATTGACGCTGAAGAGAGTGTGATTGGGATGAAACGTCAAATTGATAAACTTTCAATGAAGACTTCGGGCCAGTTTATTGCTTACGATGGCAAAAAAATTCCTTGGTAATAAAAACATTTTCAGATCTTCACATTAAAGAATCTATCGAGTTTTATTTTTTCTTGTCCTATTGCAAAAGAAAAAAGCCACTTACTAAGTGGCTTTTCTAGTTATAGAAAAAATCAACCTTTATCTATACTGTCTTCAATGATTGTCGCTAATTCTGCATCACATTCAATTTCCCAACGTTTACCGTCAGCACCCTGAATATCAATATCAAATATAGGTCGACCATCCTCTTTTTCCATTTCAATTTCTACAATTGCTCCAGGATGTTTTTCTAATGCAGTTTTTATGCAAGTACTCATTACTTCATTGTGTTTTTTTAAATCCAGAATCACTGGTCTATCATCATGCTTATAATCATTACCATAGAATAAAACAGCTCCGACGAGGCCTGCCACAATCACCAGGGCTAATATAGCTAAAGATTTTTTCAAAATATTCTCCTTAATTTAAATGCGTTGTAACGTTAAAACTAAAACCAAAAATCTGCAGACACAAAAGTTGTAGCTTTTGTGTCTGCATCAACTTATTTGCCAATATATTGCTTACCCTGTGTATCAACTGCAAGTACTTGAAGATTGCCTTTAATTTTTGGGGAATCAAAAACAAAGACAGGGTTTTCAGATGTGCTGCCACCGCCAAATTCTGCACTCCATATTTCTTTTTCTTGATCTTTGACTACCACACTTGATAAATGCCACTCAGGAAGAATAAAAAGTCCTGTGTAGTTACTTAAATTAGCCTGATATCCATTATGTTGGGGGTGTTTAATAAATACTGAAGCTCTCGTTTCGGTTTGTAATACTTTCATGGTACCCACTTCCTTTAATACCGCATCTGCATCATAAATCATCCCTGCTGAGCAACCACCTGCTGATCGAATTACGACCTGATTATAAAAGAACCTTCCTTCATCGTCCTCAGCAATCACATCAATATAACTGTCTTGCTCCATGCGGATATTAGTTTCAAATGTGAAAGGTGCTACCTTAGGATGCATAGTTAAGGCTAGAGATCCAATGCCTGGTAACTGATGAGGATTACCTTCAACCACCACTGAAATATTTTTATATTTTTTATTTGCTGTAAATTTAAAAGGAACTTGGGTTCCGTCTAGCGCTCTTTTAGCGACATCAAATGTGATGTCATCTGATTTGGTTAAAGATTTACCTTTAAAGTATTTGTCTATCACACCATCTAGATGATTTGGTGTTTCAGCGTGAACGCCCATAGGCGCGAAAGCGCTTACTAAGCTCAACAATATTGAAAAAACTATATTTTTCATCACTTTAACTCCCCTTAACATTGCAGCAAAATTTATCTAAATATAATGCTCTCAAATGCATAAAAGTACAAGAAAACAGGCTTTTACATTATCCACGATATCCTGGTTTCACTAATTTAAGATGAATATCACTGATTACTTTTTCCTTGAATCCGCCTTCACAATAAGCCAGGTAAAAGTGCCACATTCGAATAAATACATCATCAAACCCTAAAGCCTTTACTTCTTTGATATTTGCAAAAAAAGCCTTTCTCCAAAAAGCCAGCGTTCTGGCGTAATGATCACCAATATCTTGAACATTATAAATTTTTAAATCTGAGGATTGCGTAATGCTATTTTGTAAAGCTGTCAAAGAGGGAATACAACTACCCGGGAAAATATATCTTTGAATAAAGTCAACAGATCGCTTAGCTTTTTCATAGCGTTGATCTGCAATCGTAATGGTTTGTATGAATGCAATACCATTAGGTTCCAATAACTGAGCACACACTTCAAAATAAGTATCGTAATACTGATAACCGACAGCTTCTAGCATTTCAATAGATACTAATTTGTCATAACGACCTTTTAAATGCCGATAATCTGAAAGTAACACGTTAATCTTATGCGTTAATTTTAAATCTTTAATTTTTTGTTTTACATAGAGAAACTGTTGTTTTGAAATAGTTGTAGTCGTTACTTTGCATCCATAATTTTGCGCAGCATAAATAGCAAAACCTCCCCAGCCAGAGCCAATTTCAATCACATGATCATGAGAGGATAATTCAAGTCCTTGGCATACCTTTTCTAATTTATAAATGGATCCTTTATGAAGCGAGTCATGAGGATTTTTAAACACAGCGGATGAATACATCATGGTTGCATCTAAAAAAAGCGAGAAAAAATTATTGCCCAAATCATAATGTTTAGAAATGTTAACGCGGCTACCTTTAACTGAATTTTGATTTAAGTAGTGGAGTGTTTTAAGTATTGGCTTTAGAAAAACATTAAATAAGCCTTCTAATTGATCCATTGCATTTTGATTGATAGCCATAATACGAATAAGCTGAGTTAAATCGTTTACAGACCAAAACTTTTGCATAAAGGCCTCGCTCACACCAATGGA
The DNA here is from genome assembly GCF_006364435.1 of Candidatus Methylopumilus universalis. Classification (NCBI taxonomy): domain Bacteria; kingdom Pseudomonadati; phylum Pseudomonadota; class Betaproteobacteria; order Nitrosomonadales; family Methylophilaceae; genus Candidatus Methylopumilus; species Candidatus Methylopumilus universalis. The sequence continues at coordinate 1,131,240 of NZ_CP040977.1, forward strand.
GCCTCCAAATGCTAGCGCGCCATAGAATCTCGGGTCATGCACGGTTATATGAGCACTTAATTTCCCTTTATTTCCGAAAGAAAAACTTTTGCCTCCTTCTTGAACAGCGATATAGCCTATATCAATTTTCTTTAACTGATTAAAAACAAGGGATCTAGCTAAATGATGTAATGGATTTTTCATAAGAATAATTGAAAATTTATGGATGTGGAAAAAAAGTAATGCCTTTTATCTTTAGGCATAATGCTTGCCAATAAATGGATAGGATTGTTTTAAAAGTTTCGGGTGGGAATCTGAAAAGTAAAAAATTCAGTGATTGCTTTGTTAAAGGTTTTTTTTGTAGTTGCATCGATGCATTAAAAATAAATTCTTTCTCGTGGATGTTACTCATAAACACTTCTATCTTATCTCCCGGCTCTTTAAAGCTCCAACGGTATTGAATATTCATTGGCATAAAAGGTGATACATGGAAATTCTTCCTAAATTCGAAAGTTTTGATTGGTGTCTTTATATTTCTGCAGTCATGGACATAAGCATGATTTTCATTCCAAGGTGTATTGGTAATATGCGACACAATAACTTCTAACTTATTTTTTGTATTAAAGCAGTAATAAAAACTCACTGGATTAAAACAATATCCAAAATAACGTGGGCTCGTCAGTAAATATACTTTTCCATGATGATTAAAATTGAGCTCTTTTCTAATTTCATCCTGTATGGATTTTTTTAAGTTTATTTTTTTATTACCAAAGTAATCTGACCTTAAAAAGCAGCCAAAATTAAATTTGTTATAACTCCAAAAGAAGTTACCTGAAAACATAGTGTCTATATTGTCCAAATCCAGATACAGCAAACGGATTCGGTACTCGAATGTATGCGTTTTCGGCTTCGACCGGGAATGTTTGAGGGAACCTTCATAAATGGCATTCATTTTTAAAATCTATGTATCTCGTTAAACTGCTTAATCGCAACTAAAGCACTTTTGACACCATCCTCGTGAAATCCATTCCCCCAATAAGCCCCAGCAAAGGAAGTGCGATTTATTCCTGAAATCAGATGATAATTTGATTGGGCCACTATACTTTGCAAGCTATATTGTGGGTGGGCGTAGGAAAGCTTTTTGATAATTTTCTTCCTATTAATTTTTTCTTGCGGATTTAATGTCACTAAAATCGGTACATTTGTAATTAGATTTTGCAATATATTCATATTGTATGTCAGAGACACAGGGGCATGAATATTTTGATTGATATGATAATTCCACGCCGCCCAAGCTAGCTTTCTTTTGGGCATAAAGTTCTCGTCATAATGCAAGATGACTTCATTATCTGTGTAAGGTATTGCCTTTAAAATACTTTTTTCATCTTGAGTGGGGTTTTTAATTAATTTCAATGCTTCATCACTATGGCAAGCAAAAAATACCCAATCAAACTTTTCAGTTCGGTCTTGAAATTGAATAATCACATGGTCACTTTTTCTATCAATAGACTGTATTTTTTCATTGAGCTTAATTTTACTCGCAAAAGATGCAGTTAACTTTTTTACATAATTCACTGAGCCGCCTTTGATAGTAAGCCACTGGGGTCTATCATTGACATTCAACATGCCATGATTATCGAAAAACCGTACAAAAAATTTTGCGGGAAATTCCATCATGGTTTTATAGTTAGAAGACCATATAGCAGAGCCCATCGGCAATATATAATATTTTTTAAAAAATTCAGAGTAGGCTTCTTGATCAAGATACTCACCTAAACTTATTTCTTTATTGCTATTTAAAAGTAAGGTGGAATTTTTATTAAATCGAAGAATTTCTTTGATCATCTTATAAAATGTTGGGCTTATAAGATTTTTTCTTTGCGCAAACAGTGCATTTAAATTTGTTCCGTTATATTCAAAATCTTTTTGACTATCTTTGACACTAAAGCTCATAGCACTATTTTCGTATGGCACATGAAGCTCATGTAATAGATCTAAAAAATGTGGGTAGGTTTTTTTATTAAAGACAATAAAACCTGTATCTACATGAAACTTTTGATTAAATAAATCGATGGCATGGGTATGTGAGTGCCCCCCTACTCTTGAGTTATTTTCAAATAGCGTAATGTGGTGATTCGAATTTAGATGGTAAGCAAGTGTATTGCCAGAGATACCTGATCCTATAATTGCTATTTTCATAGCTAATGATGAAGATGTTCTATTTTTTTAGATTCTCGGATATTGTCAGAAACCGTGCGCACATCCCATATCACACCTATCATCGCTAAAAATTTCAAAACGTAATAAGTTAAATCTATTTCCCACCAATAAAAACCTTGCCTTGCAGAGCCGGGATAGTGGTGGTGGTTATTATGCCAGCCTTCACCAAACGTCAAAAGCGCAATAATAAAATTATTACGACTGGTATCTTTAGTTTCGTATCTTTTTTTTCCCCATTGGTGCGCCACTGAATTTACTAAAAAAGTAGCGTGATAAAGCATCACTGTAGAGAGCGAAAATCCCCAAATGAATAATTGGAATCCATTCGTATTTAATTGCGGCTCATATTGATTTAGGTAATGACCAGCAATAAATAAGCCAATCGACAATCCTAAAGGCATTAAAAGATCAAACCGATCAATGATTCGCAACTCTGGAAATCTTATAAGCTCTCGAATAAATTTCGTATTAGTCACGAAATTTGATTTAGTTAAAAACCATCCCATATGACTCCACAAAAAGCCGTGCTCTTTTGGTGAGTGCTTATCTTCAGAAGTATCTGAGTGCATATGATGACCGCGATGGTGCGCTGCCCACCAGAGAGGTCCTCTTTGAACTGCAGTAGCACCAATCATAGCGAAAAGAAGCTGAACGAAACGGGAGGTCTTAAAAGTTTTATGAGAAAAGTAACGGTGATAGAAACCTGTGATCGCGAACATGCGAATTGCAAAAAGAGAGATACATAGTATAAAAGCAATCCAACTAAAACCTACAACGAAGATTAATAAACAAGACAAATGAAGAAGAATAAATGGAATAACTCTCATCCAATCAATCTCCTTGCCATTTGTGATTGATGCATACTTTTCTTCAAGAAAAGAATTATCAAACCAAAAAAATAGTTTTTTAAAAAATTGACTCATTATTAATTTGAATGCTCAATCCAACGTAATTTCTTAATATCGTAACCATCATCTTCAATTTTTTTGACTAGGTTTTTTAGTGTATCTTGATCTATCTTTTTTTGGCGTGACATGATCCACACGTAATCACGATCGTCTCTAGCAATAATCGTATTTTGGTAATTTTGATCTAAATAAACAATTTTATATTGTGCTTTGATAGGCCATATAAATTGCATGCCCCATAAGGCATTGCCAGACCCTTTCATCACAAAACCTTTAGGGTGATATGTTTTAACAGGTCCTGATAAAGATCCCTCATTAAAAGTGAAGGTTGTGCCGATCGTACCGTCTTCATTTAGTTCGTATGACTCGATGGCATTAAATGCATTTTTTTCAATAAAGGTTGGAATGTGAGCAATAACAAACCATGGCCCCATAAATGACTTTAAGTTTACTTCAGGAACCGTTTTAATCGGGGCTTGACTCATACATCCACTCAATAATAAAAAAAATGCTGCCAGTAGGGAATATTTATATCGCATATTATGCCTTCCAGAATCGAGGAATTAAAGTATTTACTTTTTTCTTGTAAGTTTGATACTCATCAAATTTTTTAACGAGATTAGCCTCAAGAAGTGTCACACCTGAAAATCTTAATATCAAAAAGGTCATAAGAAGTGGCGTTACTAAATTAAAATGAATTCCTGTGGTAAGGGTTGTCATAAAAAAGCCCCACCAAACTAAAAGCTCACCAAAATAGTTTGGATGCCGACTAAATTTCCATAACCCTGATTGTAGAAGCTTCCCGCGATTTTTTATGTTGCTCTTAAATAGCATTAATTGATAATCGGCGACTGACTCATAAACAATCCCAAATAATGCTATTGAAAACCCTAATATATCTATCCAAATTAAAGGATGATCATTTTCTATTGCAATAAAAAGAATCGATCCCACGATCCATGAAAGAACAGATTGGAGTCCAAAAATAATATAGGCACTTTTATATCTAAAATTGGGTTCGTTATTTTTTCGAATTTTTAAGTAACGCGCATCTTCTGATTTTCCCCAATTTCTTATCGTAAGATAAATCGAAAGGCGAGCACCCCACAGAAAAACTAATAAAAGAACCAGAGCAGACCTTAATGACGGCGTAAATGCTGTATAAAAATAAATCGCATTGAGTACAAAAAATAAACCCCACATAATATCAACATGAGTCACATTATTTTTTTTAAGGCTAATAAGCCAGCCAAGGCATGCGAACAAAACATTAATGATTAATGCATTTAAATAGATCATGTGCGAAATCCATTCCACTTTCCTGCAATAAGCAAGCAAACTGGGGTTAAGATGGCCCAGCCAAGCGCTAGGGCATATATTGAAAATTGATTTGTAAGTTGAACTGCATTTAATTGCTCTGCCGCAAAGTAAGCTACAGGGCCACCGATAAACCCAAATAAAACAGCTAGCACCCTATTAGATTTAAGCCAGCTCAAGGAGAGATTGAGTGTGGTTGCAAATAATCCCCACATAGCGACAATCCAAACAGGTACGAGAGTATCAAAGAATTGATTCTGATAGGTTACTAAATTTGTAATTAATAGTAACTGATCGAATATCGAGCCCAATAGCATGATGATCAATAGCAGCAGAGTGGCCTCTTTTTTTCGCGAGGCTTGCATAATATGAGCCAATAAAATCAAAGCTACAACCATCATAGATAAAGGTAGCTTTTGATTGGCAGCTCCCCATACCGAGATAAACCAGCCCAGCTGAAAAAGTACAAAATTAATTAATTTCATTTATTTCTTTGGTCTCTGAAATTGATAATGCGTAACCCACCACTCCTGGCCATCACGATATCCAAATAATTCAGCACAGGCCATATAAAAAATACGCCACCGATTAAACCATTGCGTCGCATGTTGATTACCATATGTTTTTCTAAGAATAGGATAAATGTCTGATTTCTTCTCATCCATATTATCTAACCATGCATTGGCTGTCTTTTCATAATGGGTTCCATCCCAACACCATTTTTGATTCAGTTTTAAATGCTCTTGAAAATGTAAAGGCAGATCATCGCTTGGCATCATTCCGCCTGAAAAGAAAAATTTGCTCATCCAGTCATCCTTATCTTTTACTTCAAATGCATAAGGTGTATGTTGATGCACAAAAATATGCATAAAGAATTTGCCACCGGGCTTTAACCAATCATGAAGCATTCGATAAAGCTTTCTATGATTTCGCATATGCTCGAACATTTCAATTGAGACAACTCGATCAAAAGCTTTTGGAATCTTAAAATTTTTAGGTTGGAATCGATTCATATCGCATGTGATGACATGGATATTTTTAAGCTTTCTTTTTTTCGCCTCAGTCTCAATAAAAACCCTTTGACTGTTTGAATTAGATACCGCAAATATTCGACTTTTCGGATACTTCTGAGCCATAAAAAGCGTTAAAGATCCCCAGCCACATCCAAGCTCTAAAATAGTTTGTCCATTTTTTAAATCAGCATGTGCGGCACTGATATTCAGCGCATTAAATTCTGCATCATCTAAATGATTCGTTTGGCTATCCCAATAACAACTACTATATTTTTTATGTTTACCTAAACAAAAATCAAAGAAAGAAGATGGCACTTCATAGTGTTGTTTGTTTGCAAGGTGAGGAACTAAAGCGATAGGAGAGTCATCCATGCTTTTCAAAAATGCACTTTTTAAATCTTGTGATTTTTCTGAATCTTGATTGCTGATTTCATCAAGGCGTTTCTTTAAAAGCTGTCTGATTCCAAAACGGATGAGTGAGTCTGGGAGCAACCCTTTTTCAGCAAGTAATAGAGCTTGTTTTAACATAATGAAATATTTTATTAAAGTTTATAGATACGAAATCTTACTTTAACTTATCTAATTTATTCAAAATAACTTCTGCGAGACTTGTATTTAATTGATTGACCTTTTTTTGAATATTTTGTAGAGCTACTAAATCCTTTTCAGATTCGGCTATGTCTGCTAACCCCATCATGGCATCCACATGTCTCGGATTTATTCTTTCAGCCTTCGAAAATGCTTCTTTAGCGGCTTTAAGATCTTTTTTTCCTTGGCCAGCTAGCCCCAAAAAATACCAAGCATCAGATGAGTTCGGCTCTTCTTTAATCCACAAATCTGAAATAGACTTAAGCGCATCCCACTCTTTATTTTGGTAAGGAATCACCACTTTCATAAAATAAGGCTTTTGTTCGAATGGCATGGCCCAAAAAGGAATATCTAAGGTTTTAAGTGATTTAGTATCAGGTTCCTTCATAAGCTTTTTAATCCACTCTACTGGCAAACTGTAAAAGAACCCTTGAGGCCCTGGACTTTTAAATGTTGTAATACCGATTAAATTATATTTTTCATCAAATAGGCCACCTCCGCTAGAACCAAGAGCAAAGGCCGCATCTGATCTAATAATGACACTGCTATCCAAGCGATGTATCGCCTTAACAGACCCATAAGATGGCTGTGGCACATTGCTCCCATTTGGATAGCTCACACTAAATACATCTTCTTCGTATTGGAGTGTTTGGCTGTCTCGAAGCGAGACTGGTGTAAATGGTAATTCTTCAAACTTTAATAAACATAAATCATGTTTCCAATCAGCCTTAAATGCTATTGGCTTATATGTATTATCGTATTTAGAAATATTGGCGCCCATTGTATTCGCTATCACATGGCAGTCAGTTGCAACATACTCCTTACTCACAACAACACCTGTTCCAGTGCCTGAGGAGCCATCGGGAAAATCAACATTAACAACTACAATTGAATTATTAAGCTCTAATAATTTTTCAAAAGTGGGGATTGCTTCTGCTTGTGTCGCAATGAGCAATAAAAATAAACTTATCGTATGTTTCATGGTCTATGTGACTCCAAGATTTAAATATCGTTCATAGTGGCGTCTTAAAAAATGACAATTAAAAATGTTCTCGGCACAAAATTAGAAGTGTGCAACCTAAACCCTATCACAGGATTCACTAGAAATGGATGCTGTGAGACAGGTCCCGAAGATATCGGCCAGCACACGGTATGCGCAGAAGTTACCCAAGAATTCCTCCAGTTCTCTAAATTAAAAGGTAATGACTTAATGACCCCAAGGCCTGAATATGAATTTACGGGACTTAAAAAGGGAGATCGTTGGTGTCTATGTTCCAACCGATGGCTTGAGGCTTTAGAAGAAGGTATCGCACCTCCTGTCGTTTTAGAGGCTACACATGAAAAAGCTTTAGAAATTATTGATCTTGCAGAACTCAAATACCACCAAATAAGGTAATCCATGGCTTACAACGCAAAAGAAATAGAAGAAAAATTAACGCTTAAATGTACATCCTGGTCTTATATTTTTCCTTCAATTGAAAGAAAATTCTTAACGCAGAGTTTTGATGAATCGATTCGCATAGCAAATGAAATTGCAAAAATTGCGAACCAATTAAATCATCATCCAGAACTCGTATTTAAACATAATGAACTGATCATTAGAACTCATACCCACAGCGCGTCAGGCATTACAGATAAAGATTTTGAATTGGCGGAAAAAATTGATCAATTACTCTTGATTTAAATTTTTTAATTTAAGTATTTTTAAATCCTCAATAATTTCTTGGCTATGTTTTGAGGTATCTACGCTCAGATAAATTTTTGCAATCTTGCCTTGAGGGCTAATCAGATACGTATATCTTTTAGCAAGCTTAATCACTAAAAAGTTGTTTAATGCCCCGTAGCTATTGGCAACATCTCCTGAAGTATCTGACAAAAGAGGAAAAGGTAAATTATATTTTTCAGCAAATTTCTTATGAGAAAAGCTATCATCAATACTTACACCAATGACTTTAGCGCCTAAAGCCTCTAGCGTTTTAAAATCATCTCTAAACTGACAAGCTTCCTTAGTACATCCAGGCGTATCATCCTTCGGATAAAAATATAGAACAACCCATTTGCTTTTGTAGTCAGACAAACTGACTTGATTGCCTTGGCTATCTGGAAGTGTAAAAGTTGGTGCGTCATCACCAATCTTTAAAATAGGTGCTGCCATCACATTTGCTCTAAGCAAATAAAATACAAGAGCAATCCCAATTAAAATAAAAATTTTCATATAAATATATTAACCTTTCATTAACGAATCGTCTTAATAAGCTCCAAAAGCTTTGTGGTCATTTTAATGAGCGTCTCTTTTAAAACTTTTGCCTGATCGGCTATGATTGATTCACTCCTATCATCTGCATCTGATGCCTGAAGATCTTCAATATAAAAAAGACGGCTATCAAGCTTCAACCATAAAATCAGAACCATGATTCTTTCTTGGTTTGGAAATGACAATCCTTTAAGCCATTTTCTTGCAGACTCTTGTGAGATATGAAGTGAGGTTTTTTTACATTGTTTATTAAACTGAGTCGCAAAATAAAGCGCAGAAATACTTTTAGATTTGTATTTAAGTCTCAATGCTTTGTTAAGTTCAGCTGAAAATAATTTATGTGTATTCATATTTAGCAAATTAACTAGTACATCCAATTTATCGTCCCCCATTCCATCTATAAGTTGCATTTATAAAGGCTTTGTAACTTCGACTTCAAACTATGTCGTCTAAGAATGACAGAATTATTTTTTAAAATAATGCATAGTGATTAGGTGAACAAACTTTCCAAAATAGACAGTACCTTCGGTATCATTCTTCGAAAAAAAAGGCTTAGCAAAAAACTTACGCAAGAAGCTTTGTCAATTGAATCCAGTCTTTCTCGAGCTTATATCAGCGAATTAGAAATGGGCCATAAAGACCCAAGTCTCTATACGATATTTAAGTTAGCTACCGCTTTAAAAATTAAACCTTCCACAATTATCGACGAAGTCGAGCGTCAGATTTAATTCAAATTACTGAGGTGGTGCAGCAGGTGCTTTTCTACCTGGCGCTGCTGGCGGTGTGTAGCCTGCGATACGACACTGAATACCTTCAACAAGTTTACCTTTGGCGCCATGTTGAATAATGGTACATGTCTGAATTAAATTCTTGCTTTGTAATTCTGAAATAGTTTTTCTTAACTCTTTTAAATCAATCCCTGTATCTTTTACGATCTCGTGATCAATTTTTTGTCCATGTTTTTGTAAATATTTTAATACCACTTCTTTTGTCATATTGTTACCTTTCTTTTTACTTACTTTTTAATTCTAATTTGGTGGGCCCACCTGGACTCGAACCAGGGACCAAAGGATTATGAGTCCTCTGCTCTAACCAACTGAGCTATAGGCCCTCTGATAGATTAATTTATTCTTTTCCGTTTTCTAAAAAGCTACGTAATCTTTCTGAGCGTGTTGGATGTCTCAATTTTCTCAAAGCCTTTGCTTCAATCTGTCGAATACGCTCACGCGTGACATCAAACTGTTTACCCACTTCTTCTAACGTATGATCTGTATTCATTTCAATACCAAAACGCATACGTAAGACCTTAGCTTCGCGTGGTGTCAGAGACTCTAAAATTTCTGCTGTCACATCACGCAGTGATCCGTATACAGCCGCATCAATCGGGGTTAATGTTGCTGCATCTTCAATAAAGTCGCCAAGATGAGAATCTTCATCATCACCTATCGGTGTTTCCATCGAAATAGGCTCTTTGGAAATTTTTAAAATCTTGCGAATCTTATCTTCAGGCATTTCCATTTTTTCAGCGAGTACTGATGGGTCAGGTTCAGCACCTGTGGATTGTAAAATTTGTCGTGAGATACGATTCATCTTATTAATCGTTTCAATCATATGCACTGGAATACGAATTGTTCTTGCTTGGTCAGCGATAGAACGAGTAATCGCTTGTCGAATCCACCAAGTCGCATATGTTGAAAATTTATAGCCACGACGATATTCAAATTTATCGACGGCTTTCATCAAACCGATATTACCTTCTTGAATGAGGTCTAAGAATTGAAGGCCACGGTTGGTGTATTTTTTTGCAATCGAAATCACAAGACGTAAGTTAGCTTCAATCATTTCGCGTTTTGCACGACGAGCTCTTGCTTCACCTGTCGTCATTTGCTTATTGATTTCTTTTAAATCTTTAATCGACAAACCTGCTTCTTTTTCAATCGCAATTAATTGATCTTGCTGATCTACGATGGAATGCTTAAAGCGTTCTAATTTTGCGTTATAAGCTTTGTCTAGTTTTAATTCATCGACAAGCCAATTGAGATTCGTTTCATTACCGGGAAAGCTCTTAATAAAATGTGTGCGAGGCATACCTGATTTTTCCACACAGAAGTCCATCAATTTTCTTTCGTGTATACGAATTTGATTTACGCGATTTCTAACGGAGTCACAAAGAGCTTCCACTTGTTTCGCTGAAAATCTAAATTCCATAAGCTCTTTTAAAACAGATTCATGAAGTTTTTTATACGCAGGATCGTCAATACCTTTTTTAAGACGAATATCATTCATCTTCTGATTAGTTTTTCGGATCGCAGCAAAACGCGTTAAAACTTCTTCACGCAATTTGGCAAGCGCTTCAGCTGAAATTGCAGCGGCTTTAGCGCCATCTGCATCATCGTCTTCTTCTGCATCAATATCTTCTTCGACTTCCTCTTCGGCTTCAGCAGCTACGATCGGCGCTTCGACTTCTACATCGATTAAACCATCTACCACTTCATCGACACTTAATTCATTGGATTCAACTTTATCAACCATCGCAAGAAGTTCGGTGATAGTTGTAGGACATGCTGCAATTGCTTGCACCATGTGTTTTAAACCGTCTTCAATGCGCTTTGCAATTTCAATTTCGCCCTCGCGCGTTAATAGATCCACAGTTCCCATTTCACGCATATACATGCGCACAGGATCAGTTGTTCTTCCAAATTCAGAATCCACAGTGGCAAGGGCTTGCTCAGCCTCTTCAGCCGCTTCTTCATCTGTCACAGGAGGTGGCACATCTGCCATGAGGAGCGCTTCTGCATCAGGCGCTTGTTCATAGACCATGATCCCCATATCGTTGATCATGCTCACAATGCCTTCAATTTGTTCTGACTCTTGAATTTCGTCAGGCAAGTGGTCGTTGATTTCAGCGAAAGTTACATAGCCTCGCTCTTTACCAAGGACGATTAAGGTTTTAAGACGGGCACGTCGCTCTTCGATAGCCTGAGGATTTGCGTCATTCGCATTTCCATAGAAATCTTTCATTTTGGGGTTCTTTTTTTGCGACGGGTCTTTTTTTGGTCTGGCCATGCTCTACCTCTTCTTGTTAGGGCTTATTTTGCCTTATAAATCAACAAAATATAAATAAACGCGTAACCTTCAAGTGTACCAAAAAGGGCCTTTTTGGTCAATGAAAGGCTTAAGTTTTAGGGGGTGTTTTGGGTCTTTGGGTAAGCGTTTTAAGGTGTTCTTTTTCTTCATTTGTTAAGCTACTTAAAGGCTTATCTTTCAAAGCACTAAAATGGGCCTTCGTTTTAGACGCTTTTCCCTGCTCAAGGAGGGTTTTTCTCGCCCCCTCAATTTCAGACTCAAAATGGATCTGATCATCAAAGTGGGTAAGCTCCTCATTGACTAAGTCCATCACCACATTATCTACTTGTGATTTAAGACCATGGAGGATTGAAGAAGGTTTCGATTCAGGTTGATTTAAGGCAATTTCTAAGACTTTTTTAAGTAAATCATCTTCAAAAGATTCTGTTTGAGCCAACGCTAAATCTTCGCTCATGGCCAGCTGGGGCTTTAAGATAAGAAGTAAAATAAATTGACGTTTGATTGATGCTGGAAGCTTTCCCTTTGTTTTAACATAGGATTTATTGGCTTGAAATTGAGGCTGTGCCACATGAAGCAATTGATCTATTTCTTTATCATTCAAATGAAGCAATTCCGCAAAACGTTTACGTAAAAGTAAGCTTAATTTAGGCGCCGTGATCTCTTTTAAGATAGGCTCTGCTTCATTTAAAAATTTCACTTTATCTTCTTGAGTCGCTAAATGATTTTTTTCAGTTAATTGCTGGATTAAATACTGCGACAAAGGCATCGCTTCTTGCATCATCGATTCAAAAGCTTCCTTGCTATGCAATCGAATAAAACTATCAGGATCATGCTCTTCAGGTAAAAATAAAAATTTCAAAACAACTTTATCATTCAGGCTCGGAAGTGCATTCATCATGGCGCGCCAAGCTGCCGCTTGTCCTGCATTATCGCCATCAAAACAAAAAATAATCGTATCAGTTTGGCGCATTAATTTTTTAATATGGAATGCAGATGTGGCGGTACCCAATGTCGCGACTGCATGCGTCACACCAAATTGGGCGAGACCTACGACATCCATATAGCCTTCTACTACGAGGACACAACCTTTTTCGCGAATCGATCGACGCGCTGCGAAAAGACCATAGAGCTCTTGGCTCTTTTGGAAGAGTGGTGTTTCAGGTGAGTTGTAATATTTAGGCGTATCTTCGGGATTGATTACTCGCCCACCGAATCCAATAATTTCGCCTTTCATATTATGAATAGGAAACATGATGCGATCACGGAAACGATCATAGCGTTTACCTTGATCGTTCTTTAAGACGAGACCCGCAATATTAAGTGCTTCATCATCGTATTTTTTAAATACGCTTTCTAAATTTTGCCAACCTTCGGGGGCATATCCTAATTGAAATGTTTTTGCAATTTGCCCTGTAAGTCCACGTTTTTTTAAATACTCAATCGCGCGTTCTGATTTTTTTAACGCACTTTGATAATACTGAGACGCGAGTTCTAGAGCTTCGCCAAGTGCTAAATTTTTTTCTTTAACTTCGGGTGAAATTCTTTGTGAATCTTGCGGCACAGCAAGACCAACTGACTTAGCAAGATCTTCTACCGCATCCACGAAGCTCATACCTTGATATTCGATTAAGAAACTTAAAGCTGACCCATGCGCGCCACAACCAAAGCAATGGTAAAACTGTTTCGAAGGGCTTACTGTAAATGAAGGCGACTTCTCTTGATGAAAAGGACAGCAAGCCACATAGTTACTACCGGCTTTTTTTAAAGGCACACTTTTATCAATCACATCGATCACATCGACACGATTTAAAAGTTCTTGGATGAACGACTCTGGAATCATATGCGTTTAATCATAGCTTAAAAATAAAAAGGAGCCTTAAGCCCCTTCATCATTTTTTTAAATTTTTATATTGAGTTTTTTGGGAGGCTATCAACCAAGCTTTTGTTTGATGAGGGCTGATAATTTACCCATATCTGCTCGACCCACTACTTGTGGTTTGACGATCGCCATCACTTGACCCATCTCTTTAATGCTTGTGGCGTTTGTGGCCTTAATCGCAGCATCTAAAATGGCACTCACTTCTTCGTCAGTTAGCGCTTGTGGAAGATAGCTTTGTAAGATTACCACTTCAGCTTTTTCAGCATCAGCTAAATCTTGTCTTTTTGCAGACTCGTAGGCTTCAATGGAATCACGACGTTGCTTTAACATTTTTTCAATGACAGCCATGACATCTTGATCCGTCAATTCAATACGCTCATCGACTTCACGCTGTTTAATAGCTGATTGAAGAAGTCTAATTGTGCCAAGACGAACGACGTCTTTAGCGCGCATAGCATCCTTCATGTCCTCAGTAATTTTTACTTTTAAGGACATCTTAAAAAATTAGAATAATTTTGGGGGGAGCATTTGATTGCGAAGACGACGGTACTGACGCTTGACTGCCGCAGCAGCTTTACGTTTACGTTCCCACGTTGGCTTCTCATAGAACTCACGCGCACGTAAGTCGTTGATAAGACCGGTCTTCTCAATTAAGCGCTTGAAACGACGAAGTGCTACGTCGAATGGCTCGTTTTCTTTTACACGTACTGTTGACATTAAACTCTCTTATTTTAAATAATGCGTTTTTGTGTGTTTTCCCAAAATGGAATTTCGGAAAAGTCCGTTATTTTAATGCTAATCTACTCATTTATCAATCTTTTTTGAGCCTTAAACCCATGCTGGTACTTGGTATTGAAACCTCCTGTGATGAGACTGGACTCGCCCTTTTTGACAATGAAAAAGGTCTTTTAGGTCATGTGCTTCATTCTCAAGTCGACCTTCATGAAGCTTATGGCGGCGTAGTCCCTGAATTAGCGTCCCGTGACCATATTAGGCTTATTTTGCCCTTACTTGAAAGTCTTTTTAAAAAGACAGGGGTTAAAAAAGAAGATGTGGATGCCATTGCTTATACGCAAGGCCCTGGTTTATCTGGAGCTTTGTTGGTTGGAAGTTCGCTCGCTGAAGCGCTAGCCTTTGCACTTCAAATCCCTACGGTTCCGATCCATCATTTAGAGGGACATTTATTAGCCCCCTTATTGGAAAAAGATCCGCCTACTTTTCCTTTTTTAGCCCTTTTGGTTTCTGGGGGTCACACGCAAATTATTCATGTGAAAAAAATCGGTCAATATGAAATTATTGGTGACACTTTAGATGATGCTGCAGGGGAGGCTTTTGATAAAACAGCACAATTATTAGGCTTAGGTTACCCAGGCGGATTGGCTTTGTCACTTTTAGCTGAAAAAGGAAAGCCTTGTTTTGATTTACCGAGACCCCTGATGCATAGCAAAGATTTAAATTTTAGTTTTAGTGGATTAAAAACGGCAGTGTTGCATTTAATCCGCGCACAAGAAAATTTAACAGATGAAATCAAAGCTGATATTGCTTTTGCATTCCAGGAAGCGATCACTGATGTCTTAAGTAAAAAATGTCTCGCAGGACTCGATCAAACACACTTGAAACATCTTGTTGTTTCAGGGGGTGTGGGTGCAAATAAGCAATTACGTGAAAAATTAAAAACTGAATTATCTAAAAAAAATTATGAAGTTTTTTTTCCGCGCTTAGAATTCTGCACAGACAATGGCGCCATGATTGCATTTGCTGGCGCGATGCGACTAGAAACTTCCTTAAAACGTGATCTTAGTTTTATAGTTAAACCCAGATGGCAACTCGCTTAAAAAATTATTTCTTATCTCTAAAACTTGATTCGGTGCCATTGATTAAGCGTTTAATATTATCAATGTGACGAAGAATTAAAATCAGCGCAATGATGGACGATGCAATCAATTGATAAAAATCAATGGCATAAAAAAAGCCTATCACAGGGGATAAGCTTGCTGCAATGATGGCCGCCAAAGATGAATAACGCCAGATGATAAACACAGCGAACCATATAGCTAATACTGTGCATCCCATCACCCACGAAAACATAAAGAGAATACCTGCAGCCGTTGCAACCCCCTTACCCCCTTTGAAGCCATAATAAATAGGAAAAATATGTCCTATGAGTGTGGCAATTGCAACAAGCGCTACCATCACCGGAGACAATTCAAAATATTGCGCTAAGCCGACTGTCAAAGAACCTTTAAGAGCATCGCCTAGAAGGGTTAATAATGCAGCTAATTTTTTTCCTGTTCGTAAGACATTCGTGGCACCTGGATTTTTTGAGCCTATCGTGCGAGGATCAGGCAAAGAAAATAAATGACTCATCACGATGCCAAATGAAATAGCACCCATGAGATAACTAAAAAGAATGTAAATCACGTTCATCATTTGAAAATCACTTTATAATGAAACCTCTATTTTACAATTTTTTGAAGCGCTCATGACGGCCCCACTTATTTTTATAGAAGAGATGAAAGTTGAAACCATTATTGGTGTCTCGGATTGGGAACGCGCATTACCTCAAATATTGGTGATTGATCTTGAAATGGCTTTGCCACAATTAGCCTCAACGACTTCTGATTTAATTGGGGATACCATTGATTACGGCATCGTTGCTGAGCGCATTAAATCCATCACAACAAGTCACACATTTAAACTCTTAGAGCCTTTAGCTCATCTCATTATTGAAACATTAGAAAAAGAATTTAAGTCTCCCTGGATGAAGCTTAAAATTTCAAAACCTCAGATTTTGCCGCAAGTGAAAGCTGTCGGTGTCATCTTTGAAAAAGGAAGTCGTCCTTAACCTCTCGGGTGATGTGTTTCGTGAAGTTTTTTTAAACGCTCGCGTGCCACATGTGTATAAATTTGTGTCGTTGAAATATCTGCATGCCCCAATAACATTTGAACGACTCTTAAATCTGCACCGTGATTAAGTAGATGTGTGGCAAAAGCATGTCGTAAGACATGTGGTGATAATGTTTTTTGGATGTCCGCGATCAATGCATAGCGTTTAATTAAATGCCAAAATGATTGTCGCGTCATACATTCTCCGCGTTGTGTGACAAACAAATCATCCGACACATGCTGATTAAGAATATGGGGTCTTGCTTCTTTTAAATAACGATCAATCCATTCGACAGCCACTTCTCCCATAGGGACTAATCTTGTTTTGCTGCCTTTACCTGTGACGCGAATCACACCATCACTCAAACTCACTTCAGTCACTCTTAGACTAATAAGTTCAGTCACACGCAAACCACAGGCATAAAGAAGTTCTAGCATCGCGCGATCTCGAAGACCTAAGGGTGTTTCAATTGGAGGGGCTTTTAAAAGAGATTCGACCTCAGTTTCATTTAAACTTTTAGGAAGTGATTTCGGTAACTTTGGGGCTTCTACATGAAGGGTAGGATCTTCATTGATATGACGTTCGCGTAAGTGATATCGATAGAAACGTCTCAGTGTTGCGATCAGTCTTGAAATACTTCTTGCTTTGACATGACTAAATTTATTAGCGAGATAAGCTTGAATATCGCTTTGATGAGCCTCTAATAATATTTTCTTAATACTCTTATTTAGAAATTCGGAGAACTGCATTAAATCAAAACGATAACTCTCCAAAGTATTTTTGGCTAAACCATCTTCAAGCCATAGGTGATCAATAAATTGATCGATGACTTTTTTTTCGTCATCAGAAATAACAATGGGATCTCGTGTTTTCTTCGCCATAGAAAAAGATTAACACAAATAAAAAAGCCCCGCTTTAACGGGGCTTTTTAAATTACTCAGCTGCCTTATCGGGAGCCGCCTCAGGCGCTGCCGCCTTCGGTGTTTCTGTTTTTGGAATATCTTGAATAATTTCTTTTTCGCGTGCATCTAATTTTTCACGGATACGCGCAGATTTTCCTGAACGCTCACGTAAGTAATAAAGTTTTGCACGACGCACATCACCGCGACGTTTTAATTCGATCGATGCGATGAGTGGAGAATAAGTTTGGAATGTACGTTCAACACCTTCACCTGATGAAATTTTTCTCACAGTGAATGCTGAATTGAGGCCACGATTTCTTTTTGAAATCACAACACCTTCGTAAAGCTGCACACGTTTTCTTGTACCTTCGACTACATTTACACCGACTACGACTGTGTCGCCTGGTGCAAAGCTAGGGATGGTTTTACCTAGACGAGCAATTTCTTCTTGCTCTAATAATTGAATAATATCTGCCATAATCCGTTCCTTTTAGTTATATAGAGTCTTGTTCCTGCTTATCAATTTCTTGAAGCAGCCGAGTCTCTTCTTTAGTCAACAGCCTTGCGGCCAACAAATCAGGTCGCCTGACCTTGGTTAACGCTAACGATTGCTGAAATCGCCAGGCGCTAATTCTAGCATGGTTACCCGACAATAATACATCCGGCACCTTGGATCCTTCGAACACCTCAGGCCTCGTATAGTGAGGGCAATCAAGTAAGCCATTCACAAACGAATCCTCAATAGCTGAGTTATCATCACCTAACACCCCTGGTAGTTGCCTAATAATGGCATCCATCACCACCATGGTGGGTAATTCCCCGCCACTTAATACGTAGTCACCAATTGAAATTTCTTCATCGACACTACTTTCGATCAACCGCTCATCAACCCCTTCATAACGACTCGCTAAAAAAATGAGCCCTGAAGCTTTTGACAATTCCATTACTTTTTGATGTGTGAGTGGCAATCCTCTTGGGGATAAATGAATCACTCGCACATCTTGAATACCTTTATTCATTTGCGCTTTTTTAGCCGCATCGATCGCCTTCTTTAAAGGCTCAATCATCATCAGCATGCCAGGGCCGCCGCCATAAGGCCTATCATCTACCGTGCGATGTGCATCACTCGTAAAATCTCTTGGATTCCATAACGTTAAATCTACAAACGCTTCATGAAATGCGCGAGAGGTAATACCGAAATCCTTTAATGCTTGAAACATCTCAGGAAAAAGTGTCACCACATCAAAAGATAAAGGTTTCATTTAAAAATCTTTATCCCAGTCGACTTCAATTTCTTTTTTTTCCATATCCACATTTAAAATTACATGCGGAATAAAAGGGATTAAATACTCTTTGTCGCCCTTAACGACTAGGACATCGTTCGCTCCTGTTTCCAGAAAAGTTTGAACAACACCTAAATGTTCTTGTTTCTGGTTGATGACGGCATGTCCCATCAAATCATTCCAGTAATATTCGCCTTTTTCTAAGGCGGGTAACTCATGCTTGGGTATTAAAATTGTTTTATTTCTTAACCCAAATGCTGCATCTCGATCATCGATATTTACTAACTTAGCAACGATACTATTGCCATGTATTTTTGATGTTTCGATCGAATAACTTATGGATGATTTTTCATCCCCAATAAGCCACTCTTTTTTGTTCAGAAGTTGATTGATATCTACCGTGAAGGGCTGGATCTTGATCCAACCTTTGACACCATATGGCCCACTGATGCGTGCCATGATAAATTTTTCTCTCTCACTCATATCACTTGTATCAACAAGTGAATCAAAACATTAAGCGCTTTCAGCTGGTGGTTCAGTCGCCTCAGCTGGAGCTGCTTCAGGAGCTGCGGCTTCTATTGGGGCCGCTTCTGGCGCTGCCTCAGTTGTTACTTCAGGAGCTGCTGCTTCTGCAGGTGCTTCTTCAGGCGCAGGCGCTGTTGCAGCTTCTGCTGCCTTCGCTTTTTCTTCTGCTTCTTTAGCATCCATCGCTGCTTTTAATTCTTCAGCTTTCTTAGCGGCTTCTTTAGCTTTTCTGAGCTCTACTTTATCTACGTCTTTTTTCTTTAAAGCCACGATTGCTTCTGGGCCTTTTGCATGCAGTTTAACTAAACGGTGAACTGAATCTGAGAGGAGTGCGCCATGACCTTTCCAATGTGTCACACGTTCGTTATCAATACGAAGTGCTTCGGTGCCAATCTTAGCCATTGGGTTATAAAAACCAATACGCTCAATAAAGCGTCCGTCGCGGCGATTTCTTGAATCTGCCACTACTACATTGTAAAAAGGGGTCTTTTTTGAACCGCCTCTAGAAAGTCGAATAATTACCATAATTTACACTCTTCAATTAGTTAAAAATTTTCTTAAGAAAGGGGCGGATTTTACGCTATTTTTGGCATATTTGGCAAGCAAAATCACTTTAAAGACAAGAATTTAAGGTCTCTTTTGGACTATTGGTAAGAGGTGGGATCATTAACCCCAGCTGCTTTAAAGCCGTTTTGCCTTAAACGACAAGAATCACAGACGCCACATGCATGGCCTTCTTTATCAGCCTGGTAACAGGAGACAGTTAAACTATAATCTACGCCCAATTTCATACCCTGAAGAATAATGGCTTCTTTAGAAAGATGAATCAACGGGGTGTGAAGTTGAATATTTTGCCCTTCTACAGCTGACTTGGTGGCTAAATTAGCCATTTTCTGAAATTGCTCAATATATTCGGGTCTGCAATCAGGGTAACCTGAATAATCGACGGCATTGACCCCTATAAAAATATCATGCGCACCGATCACTTCCGCCCAACCTAGCGCCAAAGTGAGCATTAAGGTATTTCGCGCGGGCACATAAGTAATCGGAATATGAGACGTTAATTCGGTTGGTACTTTTAAATCAGGATTAGTCAGCGCTGAAGTAAGCATCCAACTTAAATCCATCTCAACCGTTTTATGATCTTGTACTTTAAACAGTAAAGCAATTTTTTTAGCAGCTTCGAGCTCGGCAATATGGCGCTGGTGATAATTGACACTCAAGGCATAACATTCATAACCTTCATTTTTTGCAATCGCTAACGTGGTGGCTGAATCAAGGCCTCCTGATAAAAGAACGACAGCTTTAGACACCCGGTTTTTCTCCCCAGAGTAATTTATGCAATTGAATTTGCATGCGCACATGCAGCTGATCTTTCAAAATCCAATTCCCTAAATCAGTGACATCCAGTTTTTGATATACAGGGGAAAATAAGACGCTACATTTTTGTGTGAGCTTATATTGATCAAGTATTTTTTTAGCCCAGTCATAATCTTCACGACTACAAAGTACAAATTTAATTTCATCTTTTGATTCAATAATCGCTAAATTTTCCCAGTGATTTTTTTTCTCTTCACCTGACTCAGGCGTTTTGATATCTAAAATAATTTTAATCCGAGGGTCAACCTCTTTGATAGAAAGTCCTCCACCGGTTTCAATCGAGACTTCGTAATTGCTATCAGCCAAAGTCTTAAGAAGGTTGTGTACTTCTTTTTGTGCGAGCGGTTCACCTCCCGTCACTGTGACAAAGCGGGTGTCATATTTTTTGATCGATGCCATAATGGCCTCGATATCCATCATCGATCCACCTTGAAAAGCATAAGCGGTATCACAATAATGGCAACGCATCGGACATCCACTTAAGCGAATAAAAATCGTAGGCCATCCCATGCGAGAGGATTCACCTTGCAGTGAATAAAAAATTTCAAAGATTTTAAGTTGTATCACGTTAAGAATTTAAGACTAAAGAAGTTAAGGTGTAAAAATTTTAGGGCTTAATACTTTCTAAAACTTTTAAGCGCTTTTGAGCATTTTGGATGACATCACTCTTAGGATATTTTTTAATTAAATCCTTTAAGCTTTTTTTGGCTTCAGGGATAAGCGCCAATTGAATTTGTGCATTGGCTAAACCTAATAAAGCTTCTGGATTTTTTGCAAAATCAGGATGCTGATCGAGTAATTTTTGATAGGTACCAATCGTTGCTTTGTAATTCTTTAAATTAAATTGTGCATTAGCTAAAGCATATTTAGCATCAGGTAATAATGCACTATTGGGGAATTGTTTAATAAAATCAGTAAAGGCTTGGAAAGCTTCTTTATTTTTTAAGCCATCTAAAAGTGCGTTCGCTTGATCGTAAACTTCTTGATCTGAAGGTGCTTTTATCTCGGGCGTTGGAGGCGTTTCTGCGACCTTGTTGGGGGTTGGAAGAGAGCCTGCAGTTGATTTTTCTTCAATCCTTCGAAGTCTGCCATCCAAATCTTGATAAAGATCTTTCTGGCGTTGTTCAACCGTAGCATTTAAATGACGCAAGGTTTCCATATCACCACGCAATTTGGAAACCTCTTGTTTCATTAATTCGATTTGATTCAGCATGTCGTTGAGGCTACCACTTTTAATGACAGCCTCAAGATTGACAATACGAGCTTGTAACTCAGTTTCTTTTAATTGCATCTCTTGAAGTTTTTTTCTAGCGTCCGTATCTTCAAAGAGTGCCGCATGTAAAGGTGTGACAAATAAATATGCTAAAAGAATAAGTTTTTTCATTAAAGCTTAACTATTTACTCTTTTTCGTAAGAGATATCGACGCGACGATCTTTTCCATAGCATACGTCATCTTTACAATTTGTATCTGCACGCTCTTCACCGAAACTCACTGTTTCGATTTGTGCATCTTGCGCACCTAAAACATTCATGGATTTCTTAACCGACACAGAACGTTTTTGGCCAAGTGAAACGTTGTATTCACGTGAGCCACGATCATCCGTATTGCCAGTTAAAGTCATTTTGGCTTTTGGATGTGACGCCACATATTTGGCATGTGCTGCTAAGAGGTCTTTATATTCAGCTTTCACGGTATCTTTATCATAGTCAAAATAAATACTACGTTTAGATAAGATGTTATTTGGATCACGTAAGCTTGCTAAATCAAGATCTTTTTCATCGCTCGAATCGTTCGATGCAGAAGGGCCAGCAGGTTTTGATACATCAACAATCGGTGTTGAGCTACAGCCTATCAAAAATAATGATAGTAATGATGCAAGAAATAGTGACTTTTTCATTTTCCAAATCTCCAGTTAAGTTAATTTATTTTACAAAAGGTGCCCATGCGGGCTCTCTAATATCATCAGCGTTAATATTAAATGATTGCCGAACCACACCATCAATCGATACGGTAGAAAGTTCGCCCGATCCGTTGATCTTATGTGCATATAGTATCACATGCCCATTCGGTGAAAACTTAGGCGCTTCATCAAAAGGACCGTCAGTAATTTTCGTAATTTGTCCTGTTTGTAGATCGTGTAACACCACTCTAAATCGACCTTCATCTTGCATCACATAAGAGAGCATTTTGGCATCGGGAGAGACGTTAGGATTTAAGTTTTGGTTTCCTTCGAACGACACACGTTGAGGCTCGCCTCCGCTTGATGCGACTTTATAAATTTGTGGGCGACCACCGCGATCGGATGTGAAATAAATCAAACGGCCATCTGGCGACCAGACCGGCTCCGTATCAATATGCGCACTCTGGATAAGCGGTTTTAAATTGGACCCGTCAGCATCGATGAGATAAATTTGTGAGTTTGCGTTGTAGGTTAAAACAATGGCCAAACGTCTGCCGTCAGGCGACCATGAAGGCGAGCTATTATTGCCTTTGAAGTTAGCCAAGACCGTTCTTTGTCCTGTCACTAAAGACTGAATATAGATAATAGGTTTTTTCTTTTCAAAAGATACGTAAGCGATCTTTGTCCCATCTGGCGACCATCTTGCAGAGATAATAGGCTGAGGGGATCCCACAACCGACTGCACATTAAATCCATCTGCATCGGCCACGTTTAAAGAGTAGCGGCCTTTATTTTTTGTGATGTAAGAAATCTTGGTGCTAAAGACCCCTGGAATACCAGTTAATTTTTCATAAATGGTGTCAGAAATTTTATGTGCGATGGCTCTATATTGGGCCACTGGTCCTGAATATTCCATAGTAGTTAAAATCGTTTTTTTATTGATATCGACTAAAAACCAATTTACCTTTAAACGGTTATTACTGATCTCCACCTGACCTAGCGTCATGACTTGTGCTTCAATGGCACTCATTTCCGAATAATTGATTTCGCTTAAAGCTGATGGTTTATTGATCAAACCATCTACATTTAAAGGTCTGAAAAATCCCGAGCGATAAAGATCTGCTGCGATGATTTGATGCATACGACTATTAGCTTTATCCCCCGCCATTTCTTTATAAGGCATAACTGCAATATTAATTTGCTTGGTACCGCCTCCAGAAATCTCAATCGTTTCAATCGCAAATGCACTAGAAGATATGAAGAAAAGTAAGACTAGAGAAATAAATGCTTTGAATGTTTTTAACATAAGTAAATTATATTTTTTCATTGGGTCTAAAGTTAAGTTTTAAATTTTTAAATTTTGAAAATAAATCAGTATCTGTTGGCACTGGTAAGGGTTGTGATTGAAAAATAGCACGCTCGACTGATTCGTCACATACTGGAATACCGCTTGATTTTAACATTTTAGGGTTACCAATCAATTCTCCAGTGGGCATGAGTCCGATTTCAAACTGAAGCTCCACAGGACTCGTGCCACATAACTGCTTATTCACATTCTGTTGAATTTTTCTTTGAATCAATAATTTATATTTATCCATTTCACCTAATTTAGCACCTCCTTGGGTAGGATTAGCATTTGATTGTTTCACGTCTTCATGACGATTTAATGAAGGCTTTGATTTGTCTTGTAATAATTCTTGTTGAAGTTTAGCCAATTGATCTTGCTTTAAAAGTTCTTCCTGAATTTTTTTCAAATCATCTTTCTTTTTTTGATCTTCTAATTTTTTACGATCCTCTTCTTCTTTTTTTTGTTTCAAGCTAATTTCGGCCTTATCACTTGTCAGTGATTTAATAATTTCTTCCATTTTAGATGGTTTGGGCAGAGGCTTTGGCGGTTCTGGCTCAATCTTCTTTTCAACAGGCGGCGTGTCAATTGCCTTAACACTTGCTGCAGGAATTGAATCCCATAATTCCACTTCGGCTACTTGGGGTAACTTTACTCTCCATTCAAAACTGACAATCATGATCGCGATTAAAACAATATGCACAATCGCTGCATAGATCGCAGCTCTTCTTGCAATGATTTTTTCTTGGGGTCTAATCACGTCAAATATTTATTTTTGTGGTTTCAAGAGTAAGCCCACTTTAGAAACATTATTTTGTTTTAAAAGATCCATGACACTTATCACTTCATCGTATTTCACATTCTTGTCAGCGGCGATCACAAGTGCTCGATCAGGCGTTGTTTTAATTAAAGACTGCACGTGGCTTAACAATCGATCGCGCGTATAAGTCTCACCCTCAATCTCAATCGTGCTATTAAGTTTTATGGTAATCACAATGGGCGCTCCTGTTTGTTTTAATGTCTCACCTACTTCAGGAAGCTCCACGACACCCGGATTCGTCATAGGGGCTGTCACCATAAAAATAACAAGTAAAACTAAAGTCACATCAATGTATGGCACCACATTGATCTGATTCATTAAGCGACGTTTGCGCATCACTTATCCTTTTCTTTGTAAGATATTAATGAACTCTTCCATGAAGCTTTCATATCTCACCGATAAACGATCCACTGAAGTTGCAAAACGGTTATAGGCAATGACAGCTGGAATCGCTGCAAATAAACCAATGGCAGTTGCGATTAATGCCTCTGCAATCCCAGGAGCCACTTGAGTGAGCGTTGCTTGTGCTACATTGGCGAGTCCTCTAAAGGCATTCATGATGCCCCATACTGTTCCAAATAAACCAATGTAAGGACTTACAGATCCCACTGATGCTAGAAAAGGTAAATGTGCATCTAAGAAATCAAGTTCACGATTATAAGTAGCACGCATGGCTCGGCGCACACCTTCAATCACATCGCTCATATCGCTTTTGGATGTTTTATGCCGATTAAATTCTTTATAGCCTGCTTCAAAAATAGTCGCTAGACCTTTATTCTTAATGCGGCCACTATGAATACTGTCATGGAGTTTATTGAGATCCCCACTTGTCCAGAATGTGTTTTCAAATTCATCCACTGCGAGTTCTGCACTTTTTAATACAGAGACTTTAATAAAGATATACCACCAAGAAAATCCAGAAGCAGCTAATAAAATTAACATGACAAGTTGAACAGGAATGGTTGCTCCTGTAATCAAACTTAAAAAAGATAAATCATTTACAACATTCATAAAGACTCCATGGTTTGTTTAACAGTGGATGGGATTCTGACGGGTTTAAATTTTTCACTATCGATACAAGCAATATCGACACTTGCATCAATTAACATTTCATTGTCACGATAAATCATTTGTCTAAACTCAATTTTGCTAGAGCCTATATCTTTGAGCTCACTTTTAACGATTAAGTCATCATTAAAACGTGCGGGGAGTTTGTATTGAATATCGATTCGATGCACGACGAACATTATATGATCATGATGTTTTAAATGGTGTTGGTCAATTCCAACACTTCTCAACCATTCCGTTCTTGCGCGCTCCATAAATTTTAAATAGTTAGCGTGATAAACAACACCACCACTATCGGTGTCTTCAAAATAAATACGAACAGGGAATGAAAAAGTTCTTATTCCTGCCATAAGTTATCTGTGGGTTGTTGTGAAGGTGGCTTCATACCAAAGTGAAGATAAGTCGCTTGTGTCACGACACGTCCGCGAGGGGTACGCATGAGATAACCTTGTTGAATAAGATAGGGCTCCAAAACATCTTCAATGGTTTCCCGCTCTTCACCAATGGCGGCAGCTAAATTATCAATACCGACCGGGCCTCCATTGAATTTTTCTAGGATCGCTTGGAGAAGCTTTCGATCCATGACATCTAGCCCTAATAAATCTACATCCAACATTTTAAGTGCGTCATCTGCAATTGACGCTGTAATTTTTCCATTGGATTTGACTTGTGCGTAATCGCGTACACGTCTTAATAAACGGTTTGCAATGCGAGGTGTGCCTCGTGAACGTTTTGCAATTTCTAACGAGCCTGAAGGATCAATATCGGCTTCTAAAAGACTGGATGAACGATCCACAATTTTTGCTAATTCAGTTTCACTATAAAACTCTAGTCGAGAGACAATACCAAAACGATCACGAAGTGGATTGGTGAGCATACCTGCTCGTGTGGTCGCCCCCACTAAGGTAAAAGGTGGCAAATCAAGTCGCACTGATCTTGCCGATGGACCTTCACCAATCATGATATCAAGTCGGTAATCCTCCATCGCGGGGTATAAAATTTCTTCGATGACAGGTGACAAACGATGAATCTCATCAATGAATAAAACATCATTCGGTTCTAAATTGGTAAGGAGTGCTGCGAGGTCGCCTGCTTTTTCTAAAACAGGGCCTGATGTTTGGCGAAGATTAACACCCATTTCTTTTGCAATGATGTGCGCTAAAGTGGTTTTGCCTAAACCGGGCGGTCCAAAAAGTAATACATGATCTAACGCTTCGTTTCTATTTTTAGCCGCTGAAATAAAAATCTCTAATTGGCTTCTGACTTTTTCTTGGCCGACATATTCTTGAAGCTCTTTGGGGCGAAGTGCGCGCTCAATAGATTCCTCAACAGGCTCATTCACGGTACTTGCTACAAAACGATCAGATTCAATCATGCGTCTTCATTAGCCTTTAGATAAATATTTTAAAGCTTGTTTAATGCCGTCATTCACAGTGAGATTTATATCTAAACTTTTGACTGCATTTAAAGATTCGCGTTCATTGTAGCCTAATGCAATGAGCGCATTGAGTACATCTTGGCTGATCGATGTGATACCAGAACCCTTAATACTTAGCGCTGAATCAAGCGTGAATTTATCTTTCAATTCTAATAGCAATCGTTCGGCTGTTTTTTTGCCAATACCAGGCACACGAGTTAAAAGTCCTGCTTCTTGAAGTGACACGGCTTGAATCAATTCATCAATGGATAAGCCACTTAAAATCGCGAGTGCAGACTTAGCTCCAATCCCGTTCACTTTTAAAAGCTGTCTAAACATCAAACGTTCTTGGTGAGTGCCAAAACCAAAGAGAAGCTGCGCATCTTCACGCACGACAAAGTGCGTGAGTAATGTGACTTTATCTCCTACTTGAGGCAGCAAATAAAAAGTACTCATAGGGACTTCACATTCATAACCCACACCATTGCAATCAATTAAAGCCAAAGGAGGTGTTTTATCTAAAAGAATGCCGGAAATTCTGCCTATCATACGAGCCTACCTTTTTTCATGCGGTAACTTAAAGCATCCATACTTTGCAATTGGTTATAAGCATGAGCATGACACATCGCACATGCAAGCGCATCTGCAGAATCGGCTTGCGGTAATTCGGGTAATTTTAAAAAGCGTTTGACCATTTCTTGCACCTGCTCTTTTTTGGCATGTCCTGAACCTACTACTGATTTTTTAACTTGCAATGCTGTGTATTCATACACAGGTAATTTTTTGATCACAGCAGCGCTGATGGCAGCTCCTCTTGCTTGACCTAATAAAAGGGTAGATTGTGGATTCACATTCACAAACACTTTTTCAATAGCGACTTGTTTTGGCTTGTATTGATCGATCACTTCAAAGAGCCCTTCTAAAATAATTTGAATGCGCTCAGGCAAACTATCACGCGCATCAACCTTAGCGCTGACCGTTTTAATCACACCACTTCCAAGATAGCGAATCTTGTCACCACTTTTTTCTACGACACCGAACCCTGTCATTCTTAGACCAGGATCAATACCAAGGATGATAATAGGATCACTCAATGATGAATTTAATCTTCAATCACTGCTGTGGTATAAACTTCCTGAACATCATCTAAGTCATCAAGCGTATCTAGAATTTTTTGCATGCGAATACCGTCATCTCCACTTAAAGCATTTTCTAGTGTAGGTCGCATCGCGACTTCGGCTAATTCTATTTTTAAACCTGCACTTAAAAGCGCTTCCTTAATCTGAATAAATTCTTGAGTAGGCGTGATCACCTCAATACTCCCGTCCTCATCATTGATAATATCTTCAGCACCTGCCTCTAAAGCCACTTCCATGACTTTGTCTTCATCTGTGCCGGGCGCAAAAAAGATACGTCCACAATGTTTAAACAAAAAAGCCACAGATCCATCGGTGCCTAAATTGCCGCCATGTTTAGTGAGTGCATGTCTCACATCAGCGACCGCTCTTTGTTTATTATCCGTTAAGCAATCAATAATAATGGCCGCTCCGCCTATACCGTATCCTTCGTATCTTACTTCTTCGTAACTCACACCTTCTAACTCTCCTGTGCCTTTTTTAATGGCACGCGTGATATTGTCTTGTGGCATATTTTCTTCTTTAGCGAGTGCCACAGCAGCTCTCAATCTCGGATTGAAGTTCACTTCTCCACCAGCGAGCCTTGCTGAAACTGTAATTTCTTTGATAATTTTTGTGAATACTTTTCCGCGCTTAGCGTCTTGGCGACCCTTGCGGTGTTGAATATTCGCCCATTTGGAATGTCCTGCCATGCTTAACCCTTTCTATGCCTTGATTTTATCATGGGTTCATTTTTAAGCCATGGCTGAACAAGCCCTTCTTGGTGCCTTTTAATACGATCATAAGAAATCATTAAAAGGGATATGCCAATGAAGAACATACCTACAAATTCAAAAGGTTTAATGAATTCATGAAGCTCAATTGATGATGCCATGACGGCAATCACAGGACAAACTGTGGTGGTCATGGTGGCAACACCTGCTGATAAATGTCTTAATGCATATAGCCATAATAGCCATGCAATGGCATTTCCAAAGACTGAGTTATATATGAGTGCCCCTATAAAGTAACCATTCCATTCAATCGAAGTCGTATGCGTCATTAAAGCGAAGATAACAATAGGTATTGAGCCAAAAAGCATTTGCCAAGCAGTCAAAGAAATAAGATCAAGATCAGGGGATCGAGCCTGAAGTTTTTTAGCCAAGATCACGGCGAGCGCCCATGAAATGCCAGATACAATCGCTAACACCATACTGAATAAATCGGTGCCTAAATGAAGCGGGTCTAAAATAAATAAAATGCCCATCAATGAAAAGAAAGCCGCAGGCCATTGCCAGCCACTTAATTTTTCGCCTAAAAGTGGCCATGCCAAAAGCATGGTCCAAAAAGGCATCGTATAAGTAAGTACCGCTGTTTTGCCGGCACCGCCCTCGACTAAGGCCCATACCAAAAGCCCTGTAAAGCCTGCCGTTTGAAGGAGGCCCAAAATAATTAGACTTGGAATTTCTTTAATTTTGAAAGGTTTTTTTAAGATAAGCATCACGATGAATAAACAAAGCGCGCCTAGGATAGTTCTGAGGGCTGCAAAATCAAAAGGGCCTGCAAAATGAAGGGCATTTTTCATCACCACCCAGTTATAACCCCAGATAAGGCACAAAAGCATGAGAGCTAAAAAAGCCATCAGGCCTTGATTTTTTTTAAGAAGCATTTTTATACTTGTTTAATATAGTGACATTATTATAAAGTGTATCTTTAAGATCTTAAGCTTTTCAAAAAAAGGTGATTTATGAAAACAGCCGCTCAACTTATTGCTGATAAAAAGCATAAAGAAGTCATTAGCATTGCTCCTAATCGTCCGGTGATTGATGCGCTCATTATCTTAGCTGAATATAAGATTGGTGCTCTCATTGTGATGGATCAAGACAAAATGGTTGGGATTTTTTCAGAGCGTGATTACGCGCGTGAAGTTGTTCTGAAAGGCAAATCATCTAAAGTCACTACCATTCAAGAAGTGATGACTAAAAATGTACTTGTGGGACAAGGTAAAGATACTTTTGAAAAAGCCATGACGCTTATGACCGAAAATCATATTCGTCACTTGCCGATCACGGATGGCCAAAAAGTCATTGGTATGTTGTCTTTGGGCGATGTAGCTAAAGAAATGATTGTGTATCAAAAAAATCTAATTAAAGAACTCGAAGCTTACGTCAAACAATAATTGCCCTTAAAAATTGGGTTCGTTTTGTAAAATGCCGCTTTTTAAATTTTTGTCAGAACAAATATCAACGTTACTGACAGAAATAAAATTATTTTTCGATTTTTAATTCTTTAACTTTTCGGGTTAAAGTATTTCTCCCTAAGCCTAACATTTCAGCTGCCTCAATGCGTCTTCCTTTTGTAAACAAAAGTGCTTCTTCAATTAGGATCTTTTCGAAGGTTTGATTTAAGTGCGTCAGAATATCTTTCTGATCTTTGTTCAATGCTAATTGCACTTCTTGTTTAAGTGCATCTTTCCAATTAGCTGACACTTCTTTATACATATCATTATTTCTGAGTTCGGGTGGCAAATCTTTGATGTCAATATTTTGACCTGGGGCCATGACCGTTAACCAATGACAGACATTTTCAAGCTGACGCACGTTGCCACTCCAATGAAGGTGCGATAAATAACTTAAGGTATCTTCAGATAAAATTTTTGTTTCGACACCTAGTTGCTGTGCGCTTTGTTGTAAAAAGTGACGGGCTAAATCTGGAACGTCTTCTGCGCGCTCTCTTAAGGCAGGTAAACGTAAACGAATGACATTAAGTCTATGAAATAAATCTTCGCGGAAGAGTCCTGCTTTAACTCTTTCTTCCATATCTTGGTGAGTCGCTGCAATCACACGCACATTAACTTTAATTGGATTATGCCCACCGACACGATAAAACTGACCATCACTTAAAACACGTAAAAGTCTTGTTTGAAGATCAGCTGGCATATCACCAATCTCATCTAAAAAAAGTGTACCGCCATCTGCTTGTTCAAAACGACCTTTGCGCAAAGCTTGCGCTCCTGTAAATGCACCGCGCTCATGGCCAAAAAGTTCAGACTCTAATAAATCTTTTGGAATAGCGGCTGTATTAATCGCGATAAAAGGTTTATCTGCACGAGGGGAATGTTTATGAAGTGCACTTGCAACTAACTCTTTACCACTACCTGATTCACCATTAATAAGAACCGTAGCGTGAGAGCGGCTCAGTCGTCCGATCGCACGAAAAACTTCTTGCATCGATGGCGCATGTCCAATCATTTCGGTTGAGTTTTCAAATAAGACTTCTTGATTCGTTTGCTTTAAAGATTCATCAATCGCACGATGAATAATTTCAATCGCTTGATCGACATCAAAAGGTTTAGCTAAATATTCAAACGCTCCTCCTTGAAATGCGGCGACCGCACTTTCCAAATCAGAATAAGCTGTCATGATGATCACTGGTATATGTGCATATTTTTCTTTGATCACTTGAAGGAGTTCTAAGCCTGAGCCTTGCGGCATTCTAATATCACTCACAATCACTTGCGGCTCTTCATCTTTGATGGCACCAAGTGCCTCTTTAATCGAACTAAATGTTTTAAAATTTAAGTCAGTTCGTGCGAGTGCTTTTTCAAATACCCATCGAATGGATTTGTCATCGTCGATAATCCAAATTGCTTTCATAGTGAAGATCCTTGTGATTCTTGATTGTGAATAGAAATGTCTTTTACATCTAAATCTTTTATCGGTAATAAAATTGTGAATGTTGTTTGTCCTGGCTCACTCTTACACTCAATCATCCCCTGGTGCTGACTGACATAAGTTTGCGCTAGTGATAGTCCGAGTCCTGAGCCCCCTTCGCGGCCGGAGACGAGCGGATAAAATATTTTGTCGCGAATACCTGCAGGGATGCCAGGTCCGTTATCAATAATGTCGAGTTTAATACCGACACGGTATCGTTTTTTAGCAAGCATGATTTGACGTTCAGCTCTCGTTTTAAAAATGATTAACCCTTGTTGTTGTTTTTCATGCATCGCTTGAACGGCATTCCGCGCAATATTAAGCACTGCCTGAATTAATTTTTCTCGGTCTCCAACAATGTCAGGTAGACTCGTATCGTAATCACGCTGAATTTTTATTTCATCGGGCGATTCAGCTAGCAACAAACTTCGCACGCGCTCCAAAACCTCATGAATATTTGTCGGTTCATATTTAGGCTTTTGATGAGGAACAAGCAGTCGATCCATAAGCGACTGCAAACGATCCGCTTCTTTAATAATGACTTGTGTATATTCTTTTAGTGAAACGTCAGGGAGTTCATGCTCTAGAAGTTGAGCGGCTCCTCTTAAGCCACCCAATGGATTTCTAATTTCATGCGCTAAATTACGAATCAATTCTGAGTTCGCTTGTTGTTGAATCAACATGCGTTCTTCTTTTGCAATTCTTAATTGTTGATCCATTTGTTGGAACTCAAGAATGTATCTGATCGACCCAGTTTGAATAGGTGTAATGGTGCATGTCACAGAATAAGACTGATGCTTTAAGGTGGTAATCAAAAACTCATGTTCACGATAAGGTGTGTCACTATTTAAAGCTTGGCTGATGGCTAATTTTAAAATATCAGAATGAGGAAATGCCTCGTCCAGTGCCATCTTGTAAATATGTTTAGCACTGAGTCCAAATAAAATCTCGGCCGATGGGTTCATATACAAAATATGACCCTCAATATCACATAGCAATACCGCACTTGCTAAGTGTTCAATCCCCTTAAGCTCTGGGGTTAAGGATGGCATAGTGGTTTTTTTCATGAATTTTCCATTTTCATTTATATAACAAGCAAAACTCGAGCCAACTTTGACAGATGGTCTTAAGGCCTATTTACGAGGATGCATGAGTATATTGTAAGGAATATTAAGAGGTAATGCACTAAAATAGTGCATATATGGATTTAGCCCAAAATGAAGGCACAAAAAAAGACGGCTATCAAAGCCGTCTTTTTAATTGTTTCAATGAATTAGCAGCTGTAATACATGCCGAATTCAATTGGATGCGGTGTCATGCGCATCTTAGTAACTTCTTCCATCTTAAGATCGATATAACTATTGATCCAGTCATCGGTAAATACACCACCGCGTGTTAAGAACTCGCGATCTTTATCTAAATACTCAAGCGCTTGTTCAAGAGATGAACATACTGTCGGTACTTGCGCATCTTCTTCAGGTGTTAAATGGTACAAGTCTTTTGTAGCGGGCTCACCTGGGTGAATCTTATTTTGAATACCATCTAGACCTGCCATCATCAATGCGCTGAATGCAAGATATGGATTCGCTATTGGATCAGGGAATCGCGCTTCGATACGACGCGCTTTGTCACCTTCCACGAATGGAATACGAATGGATGCTGAACGATTCTTCGCAGAGTACGCTAATTTCACTGGGGCCTCAAAGCCTGGTACTAAACGTTTATATGAGTTCGTACCTGGATTAGTAATCGCATTGAGTGCACGCGCATGTTTAATCACGCCACCAATATAGAACAATGCGAGCTCACTTAAACCTGCGTAGCCTGAGCCCGCAAATAAGTTTTTACCATCTTTCCAAATCGATTGATGTACATGCATACCTGAGCCGTTATCACCTACGATAGGTTTTGGCATGAATGTCGCTGTTTTGCCATAGTTATGTGCAGTGTTTAACACCACGTATTTAAGAAGTTGTGTCCAATCGGCACGCTGTGTGAGTGTGCTAAATTTAGTACCAATTTCACATTGGCCTGCGGTTGCGACTTCATGGTGATGCACTTCAACGGGAACGCCCATCGCTTCTAATGTGATCGACATTGCTGAACGCACATCTTGAAGTGAGTCCACGGGTGGTACTGGGAAGTAACCGCCTTTCACGCCTGGACGGTGGCCAGTATTGCCGCCTTCATGCTGAGTGGCTGAGTCCCATGCACCTTCTTCTGAATTAATTTTAACGTGACATCCGTCCATACCTTGAGACCAAGTGATGGAATCAAAAATAAAGAATTCGGGCTCTGGGCCAAAGTAAGCTGTGTCACCTATACCTGTTGATTTTAAATAAGCTTCTGCACGACGCGCTAAGCTTCGTGGACAACGCTCATAACCTTTACCGTCTGTTGGATCTACGACATCGCATGTCAGGATAAGCGTTGGCTCTTCCATAAATGGATCGATATTTGCCGTATCTGGATCTGGCATGAGCAACATGTCAGAGGCCTGAATACCCTTCCAACCTGAAATCGATGAACCATCGAATGCGTGACCTTGTTTAAATTTATCTTCATCAAAAGCTGAGACAGGCACGCTGACGTGCTGTTCTTTGCCTCTCGTATCCGTGAATCTAAAGTCCACGAATTTAACGTTGTTATCTTTAATCTTTTTCATTACATCAGCGATTGCCATTTCATTCTCCTAAAAGCTTCAATTGTGATTCAAACTGTTGTTCATTAATACATTTCAACATATTAATAGTAAGCATAAATTGTGCCAATCGAATAATGTCATAAGCCCATGGTATTACTGGAGATTTAAAAGAGAAATGTTAAAAATTGCACCAAAAAAATGCATATATGAGTTTTATGCACTTATAAAGTGCATAAATGAGTTTGATGGCAGTTTTTTAAAAAACACTTATACTCAAAACCTTAATTAAATCGATGTGATAGCGCTCTATGACTGATCTTAAAAAACATTTTGCCGTGATTGGTAATCCAATTCATCACAGCCTATCTCCTCAAATTCATGCAGCGTTTGCTAAAGAAACTGGGCTAGATATTGATTACGAAGCTGTTCTGTCGCCTCTCGATCAGTTTAAAAATACAATGCATCAGCTCATCCAACAAAAATTCACTGGGGCAAATGTCACGTTGCCTTTTAAAAAAGAAGCCTACCAATTAGCAACCACACATTCCAGTCACGCGAGAATCGCTGAAGCGGTCAACACGCTCGAATTTAAGGAAGATGAAATCATTGGCCACAATACTGACGGCATAGGATTAGTAAGAGATCTCGAAAAAAATCTCAATACTCAGTTAAAACATAAGAAAATTTTACTCATTGGCGCGGGTGGTGCGGCAGAAGGTGTGATTTACTCCCTCTTAGAAAAAACACCATCTGAATTAACGCTTACCAATCGTACGATTGAAAAATCAAACGTGATTCAAAATAAAATGGATGTGCATGCAAAAAGTTTTGATGTGAATTTAAACGTCACTGAAACTCTAAAATGTCCGCATCAATATTTTGATGTCATTATCAATGCAACCTCAGCAAGCTTAAGCAATGCTGAGCTTCATATGGATCCAAAAGTTTTTCATGAAGGCTGTTTAGCCTACGACATGATGTATGGCAAAGAAACATCCTATATTAGAAAAGCTATATCACAAGGGTCTAAAACATCAGATGGTCTAGGTATGTTGGTTGAACAAGCGGCAGAAGCTTTTTTTATTTGGCATCACATTCAACCCACAACAAAATCTGTCATTGAATCTTTAAGATCACATTAATTGCCGCAAAGATTAAAAAATTTATTTTGGAACCATCGCTCTTTTAAAGGAAAGATTGCATCCGTCTTATTTCTTTTGTTTTTTTTCTATCAGCTTTGGATTTTACTTCACATTATTTTGTGGACGGTTATTAATCCAGGTGAAAGTGCTTTCATGGAAACAAGACTCGAACACCTTCAAAAGAAAGATGAAAAAGCAACCCTTCGTCATCAATGGGTGAATTACAACCAAATCTCGATCAACATTAAACAAGCTGTGATTGCAGCCGAGGATGCCAAGTTTATTGACCATGAAGGTTTTGATTGGGAGGGTATTGAAAAAGCTTACGAAAAAAATAAGCAACGTAAAAAAATTGTAGCGGGAGGTTCCACTATCAGTCAGCAACTTGCTAAAAACTTATTCTTATCCAATCAAAGAACGCCTTGGCGAAAAGCAGAAGAAACAATTATCACGCTCATGCTTGAAACGATTTTAAGTAAGCAAAGAATCTTAGAAATTTATTTGAATGTGATTGAGTGGGGGAGTAATGTCTATGGAATTGAAGCCGCATCCCTTCGTTATTTTTCGTCTCATGCAAGAGATTTGAATAGTTTTCAGTCGGCTAAGTTAGCTTCTATGATTCCCAATCCTAAATATTATGAGCGTCATCAAGATGCTTCAGGATTGATTGAGCGAAGCGGGATCATCTTATCGCGAATGAATGCGATTCAAGTGCCGTAATTTATTTTAAGTAAGGCTTTAGATATTTACCCGTGTAACTCTTCTTGTTATTAGTAACTTCTTCAGGTGTGCCTTCCGCAATAATTTCACCACCACCATCCCCACCTTCAGGGCCTAAATCGATCACCCAGTCTGCGGTTTTAATCACATCTAAATTATGTTCAATGATGACAATAGTATTCCCTGCATCACGAAGCTTATGAATCACATCAAGTAATAATTGAATATCGGCAAAATGAAGTCCAGTGGTGGGCTCATCTAAGATATACAGTGTGCGGCCCGTATCACGTTTTGAAAGTTCTAAAGCCAATTTAACGCGCTGTGCTTCACCGCCTGAGAGTGTCGTCGCATTTTGACCGAGAGTGATATAACCTAAACCGACTTCAATGAGGGTACGTAATTTTTTTTCAACTGCAGGAATCGCATTAAAAAATTGATGGGCTTGTTCAACCGTCATCGATAAAACTTCATGGATGTTTTTACCTTTAAATTGAATCTCTAAAGTTTCACGGTTATAACGCTTCCCTTGGCAAATATCACAAGGAACATAGACGTCTGGTAAGAAATGCATTTCCACTTTGATCACCCCATCCCCCTCACAGGCTTCGCATCGACCACCCTTGACGTTAAATGAGAAACGACCGGGGCCGTAACCTCGGTTTCGGCTTTCATTCAATTGTGCAAAAAGTTCTCGCGTAGGGGTAAAGAGCCCTGTGTAGGTCGCAGGATTCGATCTAGGTGTTCTTCCAATCGGACTTTGATCAACATCAACAACCTTATCAAAAAAATCTAATCCTTTAATCGATGCATGCTCAGCAGGCTCAGTATGGCTGCCATATAAATGATGTGCGACGGCACGATAAAGCGTGTCATTGATGAGAGAAGACTTGCCACTACCTGACACACCTGTAACACAAGTGAGGAGCCCAATCGGTAATTTAAGATGCACATTTTTTAAATTATTTCCCTTGGCACCTTTTAACTCTAAC
Organism: Candidatus Methylopumilus universalis; assembly: GCF_006364435.1. Taxonomy (NCBI): domain Bacteria; kingdom Pseudomonadati; phylum Pseudomonadota; class Betaproteobacteria; order Nitrosomonadales; family Methylophilaceae; genus Candidatus Methylopumilus; species Candidatus Methylopumilus universalis. Next base: position 1,168,337 of record NZ_CP040977.1, read on the forward strand.
CATTTCAAAGTGCGTGGCAATAGGCGTTTATTTTTATATTTGATTTCTTTACGACCACTAATATATTGACCTGTCAGTGACTTAGGATGTTTGGCAATCATCCTAGGTGTGCCTTCAGCCACGATATAACCCCCATGTTCACCTGCACCCGGACCAATGTCGACGACATGATCAGCGCTCATAATCGCATCTTGATCGTGCTCAACGACGATCACAGTATTACCTAAATCGCGCAATCTCTTTAAAGTTTCAAGTAAGCGGTCGTTATCACGTTGATGAAGCCCAATGGATGGCTCGTCTAACACATACATCACGCCCGTTAAACCACTTCCAATTTGTGAAGCTAGACGAATACGTTGTGCCTCACCCCCTGACAAGGTTTCGGCTGATCGAGAAAGCGATAAATAATCTAAACCGACATTCACTAAAAACTTTAAGCGACTGGTAATTTCATAAATGATTTTTTCAGCGATGGTTTTTTTAGCCCCTTTAAGTTTCAGCGACTCAAAAAAATGCACCGTTTCTTTTAAAGGGGTATTGCATATTTCGTGAATATTTTTTTTACCCACTTTGACATGTCTTGCTTCAATACGTAAACGTGAACCCTCACATGAAGGACAGGTTTGCATATTCAAATATTTTGCGAGTTCATCACGCACGGTCCCTGAATCGGTTTCGTGATAACGACGTTTTAAATTATTTAAGATACCTTCAAAGCTATGCATCTTTTTGTTAATTTGACCGCGCTCATTGAGATAAGAAAAACTAATCTGCTCACTCCCGCTGCCATTCAAAATGATGTCTTGAATTTTTTCTGCCAACTCTTCAAAGACTGTTTCTAAATCAAATTGGTAATGCTCACTTAAGGATTGAAGGAGTTGGAAATAAAATTGATTGCGCTTATCCCAGCCTTTAATAGCCCCTGATGCAAGAGACAAATGTGGAAAAGCTACCACGCGTTTGGGATCAAAGAAATTAATATTACCAAGCCCGTCACACTCAGGACAAGCTCCCATCGGATTATTAAATGAGAAAATACGCGGCTCTAATTCTTCTAAAGAGTAATCGCATAAAGGACATGCAAATTTTGCAGAGAATAGATGCGATTTATTGGTATCCATTTCAATCGCAATCATTTTGCCATCAGCAAGCCTTAATGCAGTTTCAGTCGACTCTGTGATGCGCTGTTTAATTTCTGGGTTAATTTTAATGCGATCAACGACTACATCCACCTGATGCTTTTTAGTTTTGGTGAGTTTTGGTAGAGCATCAATTTCATAAATCTCACCATCAATACGTAAACGAATAAATCCTTGTGCTTTTAAATCTTCAAATAAATCTTGTTGCTCGCCCTTTCGACTATTGACGATGGGGGCTAACAACATAATTTTTGTATCATTGGGCAGAGCCAATAATGTATCCACCATTTCGGATACCGTTTGTGATTCTAGAGTATGTGCGTGCGTCGGACATTCAGGCTCACCCGCTCTGGCATAAAGAAGTCTTAAGTAATCATGAATTTCAGTGACCGTACCTACAGTGGAGCGAGGGTTATGTGAAGTCGATTTTTGTTCGATGGAAATGGCAGGGGATAAACCTTCGATTAAATCCACATCTGGTTTATTCATGCGCTCTAAGAATTGACGTGCATAAGCCGATAAAGACTCCACGTATCTACGCTGTCCTTCAGCATATAGCGTATCAAAAGCCAAGGATGATTTGCCGGAACCGGATAGGCCTGTAATCACAATCAATTTATTGCGTGGTAAATCGAGTGAAATATTTTTTAAATTATGGGTTCTAGCCCCGCGAATCTTAATCGTATCCATGCAACTTAAGCTTTTTAAAGGTAACCTGCTAATATACGAAATTATTCGAAAATAAGAAATATCTAATTCAAGTTTATGAAGATAGAACAAGGTATGACCCCGCTCGAAATTCGATCCAGCTTAAGTTTGGCATCGATCTACGGCTTAAGAATGTTAGGCATGTTTTTAATCCTGCCTATTTTTGCTATTTACGCGGAAGGTTTGCCCGGAAGCCCCTCGGCTTTTCAGGTAGGTCTTGCCCTAGGGGCTTATGGTTTAACCCAAGCTCTCTTTCAATTGCCCTTCGGTATGCTGTCTGACCGTTATGGACGCAAAAACATTATCTATATTGGCCTACTTTTATTCGCTTTAGGCTCTTTTGTTTCAGGTTACTCAGACGATATCAATATCATTATTTTAGGCCGTGCGATTCAAGGGGCAGGAGCTATTTCAGCAGCAATTACAGCGCTTGTAGCAGATTTAACAAGGGATGAACATCGCACCAAAGCGATGGCCATGATTGGAGCCACGATTGGTATTACTTTTGCCTTGTCTTTAATGGGCGCTCCAGTATTAAATCGCCTCATAGGTGTGCCTGGTATTTTTATGCTGACAGGTTTTTTATCATTGTCAGCTATTTTAGTCGTGCGTTTTGTGGTCCCCACCCCTTTAAATATAAACACCTCTAAAACATTAAAAGGACCTGCCCCTTCCTTTAAATCCATTCTAAAAAATAAAGAACTCTCGCGTTTAAATTTTGGGATCTTTGCACTTCATGCGGCACAAATGGCCATGTTTATTGTGGTGCCCATAGCACTCGCCACTTCAGGTGGTATGGATGTCAATCAGCACTGGAAAGTTTATCTCCCTGTACTTCTAAGCTCTTTCGTCTTTATGATTCCTATCATTATCCTGAGCGAAAAATTTAATAGAGCGAAGCTTGTATTTATTAGCTCTATTTTTCTGATGCTCATTGCCCAACTGATGTTTGGCATTTTAATTAATGTTTTTTGGGGTCTAGTAGCATCCCTTTTTGTCTACTTCGTAGCTTTCAATGTTTTAGAGGCAAGTCTTCCCAGTTTGATCAGCAAAATTGCCCCGCCAAGCGCTAAAGGGACGGCGATTGGGGTGTATAATACCTGTCAGTCATTAGGTGTCTTTTTTGGTGGTTTATTAGGTGGTTTTTTAGCGGATGCTGGTGGTAGTTTTTCAGTATTTTCGTTTTGTGCCATTTTGATGACGTTGTGGGTAGTTTTTGCGTTATCGATGAAAGCACCACCCGCAATTAAAACCTTAATGTTTATGATTCAAAATAAATCATTACTCAAAAGCCCTAAACAATTAGCAACAGTGCAACAACAATTAAAAAAAATAAAAGGTGTGCGTGATGTCATGATCTTGCTTGAAGAGGGCAAGGTGATGCTCAAAGTCAACAAGCACGAAACGATTCACGAAGCATCAATTATTCGGTTACTAGGAGGAAAACATGGCGTCAGTGAATAAAGTGATTTTAATGGGTAATTTAGGAAAAGATCCTGAAGTGCGATTTATGCCTAATGGAGACGCGGTGTGCAATTTTAGTATTGCAACGACAGACAACTGGAAAGATAAGAACGGTGAAAAGCAAGAGCGTACCGAATGGCATAACATTGTCATGTATCGAAAATTAGCCGAGATCGCAGGCGAATATTTAAAAAAAGGTCGTCCTGTATTTATTGAAGGCAGACTCCAAACCCGCAAATGGCAAACAAAAGAAGGCCAAGATCGCTACACGACTGAAATTGTCGCAGAGAGCATGCAAATGTTAGGCGGTCGAGATAGCAGTGGAGGCTCATCAACCGGTTCGTCAAGCGCACCAAGTCAAACTGCATCGCAAGGTAATGATGAGTTTAACCAAGCTCCACAAAGAACAAGTGGTGCTCCGCAGGCAGCCGCTGCGACAAACTTTGATGATTTTGAAGACGACATTCCTTTTTAACGCATGCCTATTTTTGATTTCACATGTGAAGCTTGCGGATGTTCGAAAGAGTTACTGCGAAAAATTTCAGATCCAATTTTGATGGCATGTCCTGAGTGCCATAAAGAGACTTTTAAAAAACAAGTCTCGGCACCAAGCTTTCAACTGACGGGTTCTGGATGGTATGTCACAGATTTTAAAAATAAAGCAAAAGAGGGTTCAGCAAAGGCTGATATAAAAACTGAAACCAAAAAAGATGCGGCTGCATCTTCAACTTAAATAATTAAATTATGTTTAAACGATATTTTTTCACAGGCTTACTTGTTCTAGTACCCTTAGCGATTACGATATGGGTCATTACTTCTCTTATCCATTTTCTAGACCAAACACTCATTTGGTTACCTTACGATTACCAACCAAAAAATCTTTTTGGTTTCGATATTCCAGGTATAGGGGTGCTCCTAACCGTTGCCGTCATTCTTGGCATTGGACTTCTAGCTTCTAATTTATTTGGTCGTCAGTTCTTAAAGCTATGGGAATTATTGTTATCAAGACTTCCATTTGTGAATTCTATTTACTCAAGTATCAAACAAGTATCCGATACTTTATTCTCAGAGTCAGGTCGGGCTTTTAATAAAGCAGTGCTCATTCACTATCCTATTCGAGATACCCAGACCATTGCATTTTTGACAGGGGAGCCCAGTCCAGATATTGCAAAACATTTAAAGGGTAAGTATGTCAGTGTCTATGTGCCTACGACACCCAATCCCACATCAGGATTTTTCCTGATGGTCGCTAAAAAAGATATTGTGGAACTTGATATCAGCGTCGATCAGGCATTGAAGTATGTGATCTCCATGGGCGTCGTTCCCCCTAAGCAAAAAAAACAAAAAATTAATTAACAATTATCTAAGAGACTTTAAGAATGATGCGAACGCATTACTGTGGTGATTTAAATAAAACACATATTGGAGAGACTGTCACTTTATGTGGCTGGGCTCATCGTCGACGTGACCATGGTGGCGTCATCTTTATTGATCTAAGAGATCGTGAAGGGATTGCACAAATTGTGATCGATCCTGACACCAAAGAAACATTTTCTATAGCCGAATCGATTCGTAACGAATTCGTTTTAAAGGTCGTATGCAAAGTAAGGGCTCGCCCAGAGGGAACAGTCAATTTAAACATTCCCACAGGTGAAGTCGAAATGTTGGCGTCCGTCATTGAAATTTTAAATCCTTCGTTAACACCCCCATTTATGCTCGATGACGATTCTATTTCAGAAATGATTCGTCTTGAATATCGCTTTATGGATCTTCGTCGTCCGATGATGCAAAATAATTTACGTCTTCGCTATCGTGTGGCAAAAGTCTTACGTGATTTTTTAGATGAAAATGGATTTATGGAGATTGAAACACCGATGCTTACTCGTAGCACCCCTGAAGGTGCTCGTGATTATTTAGTACCTTCTCGCGTTCATGCAGGTGAATTTTTTGCACTCCCTCAATCGCCTCAATTATTTAAACAGCTTCTTATGGTGTCAGGCTTTGATCGTTACTTTCAGATCACCAAATGTTTCCGCGATGAGGACTTAAGAGCAGATCGTCAACCAGAATTCACGCAAGTTGATATTGAAACTTCATTCATGAATGAAGAAGACATCATGACCATGGTCGAAAAAATGATTCGAGAGATGTATAAAAAAGTGGCATCGATTGATTTGCCATCACAATTTCAACGCATGACTTACCAAGAAGCAATACATAAATATGGCTCAGATAAACCAGATATGCGTGTGACTTTAGAAATTACTGAGTTGACCGATGTGATGAAAGATGTCGACTTTAAAGTCTTTTCAGGTGCAGCGACTATGAAAGGTGGCCGTGTCGCAGCATTAAGAGTGCCCAATGGTTCCGCGATTACGCGTTCTGAAATTGATGCTTATACCGAGTTTGTCAAAATCTATGGCGCTAAAGGTTTGGCGTATATCAAGATCAATGATGTTAATGAATTGAATGAAACAGGCCTTCAAAGCCCTATTGTTAAAAATATTCATGTGAATGCTTTGAAAGCTATCATTGAAAAAACAGGGGCCACAAATGGCGACATTATTTTCTTTGGTGCTGATAAAGAAAAAATTGTGAATGAAGCTTTAGGTGCATTGCGTCTTAAAGTTGGTCACGAAAAAAATCATGTCGACGGAAGAGCATGGGCACCTTTATGGGTGGTTGATTTCCCGATGTTTGAACACGATGAAGAAACAGATCGATGGGTCGCCATTCATCATCCCTTTACAGCCCCTAAAGAAGGTCATGAGGATTTGTTAGTAACCGACCCAGGCAAGTGTTTATCTAAAGCTTATGACATGGTCATCAATGGATGGGAAGTCGGCGGCGGCTCCATTCGTATTCATGAAGAAAAAATTCAATCCAAAGTTTTTGATGCATTAAAAATTTCAAAAGAAGAAGCAAAAGAAAAATTTGGCTTCCTGCTTGATGCGCTTCAATATGGCGCCCCACCTCATGGAGGCCTAGCATTTGGGCTTGATCGATTGGTAACTTTACTCGCAGGTGCTGAATCGATTCGCGATGTGATTGCATTCCCAAAAACACAACGTGCACAATGCTTACTCACAAAAGCACCTAATGTGGTTGATGAAAAACAATTGCGTGAGCTTCATATTCGCCTTCGTACATCACAACCTACAACTTAAAAAAATAGATTTATGATTTTATCTATCAATCATATTCAGCTTGTTGCAGAAAAAGATTTAGTGATTCAATTAAGAGATTTTTATTGTGATGTCGTGGGTTTAACTGAAGGCTTTAGGCCAGCATTTGAACGCTTTGGTTTTTGGTTGTATATCGAGGATAAGGATGTATTACATCTTATTACGCCTAAAGAAGGTGACGGGCGCTCCCCGCAAAAATCATCTTTTGATCACATTGCATTTAAAACTGCTAACTATCAAGATGTTTTAAAAAAGCTTAAATCACTCAATATTCTTTTTGAGGAAAAGCCCATCCCCGGCATGTCAGCTCATCAAATTTTTTTGCGCGACCCTACAGGAAACCGCGTCGAGCTTAATTTTGATGGCGATTAAGATTTATTAAATTTTTTGCAAGGATATTTTTTATATGAAAAGCTACCGAAAAGAACTCTGGTTTAATGCCCCAGCTAGAATGCATTTCACTAACATCACGCCTGATATCAGAGATTGCTTAACCGAAAGCGGCATTAAAGAAGGTCTCGTTTTAGTTAACGCCATGCATATTACTGCCAGTGTTTTTATTAATGATGACGAATCAGGCCTTCATCATGACTATAAAGAGTGGCTCGAGGCCTTGGCGCCCCATGAACCCGTGAGTAACTATCGCCATAATGATACAGGGGAAGATAATGCCGATGCGCACATCAAACGACAAATCATGGGTCGAGAGGTTGTCGTTGCTGTCACGGGAGGAAAGCTTGACTTTGGTCCATGGGAACAAATTTTTTACGGCGAATTTGATGGAAGACGCAAAAAAAGAGTGCTAGTGAAGATTATTGGCGAATAAGAACTAAATGATAAAAATAAAAAAGCACCCCGAGGGGTGCTTTTTTTTACAACTATAAAACTAAAGTTAACTAAGTCTTAGAAAAACAAGATACCACCAACGCTCATAATATCTGATTTGTTTTCTTTAGCTGCAGTCGCATGGTTTTCTGACTCAACGCGTGAGTACTCACCAACTAAATTAAGATGCTTAGTAAGTGGGTGGTAAAGACCAATTGTCGTCATCTCATTAGATTTAACTAAGTTAGATGCAGACTCACCGTTAGCTTTGTCGAGGTTACTTCTACCCCAGCTTGCTGCAGCTTTTGTCTTTGTAGGAAGCGTGTATGAAAGCTGCATATAACCACCGTCAGAATCACGTTTGCCACCTGTTGCTGAATAACCATCCATTAAGAATGCTGTTGTACCAGCACCTTCACCCTTGTAGTAGTAAGCTACAGCACCGAAACCACCAGCGTTCACATTTGCACCGATACCTGCAATTTGTGAGTTTGCTGAGAAGCCAGATGAGCCGTAGATTTTTTGAGACTTACCTTCAACCCAAATCTTACCTGTAACATCGTTTGCAGTGAAGCTATAACGTGCAACACCCACAAACGCTGGGTTCTTTTGCGTACCTACAGCGTCTAGAGAGAGCGTTTCAGCTGCTGTTGTTACAGCAAATGTCTGTGTGCCACCAGCGGCGACGGCATTTGCTGTATATGCGACAGCCGTGTTACCTAGGTTATTGGTAGACATTGGTTGATCAATACCTACTGTTAACTCTAAACCATTCATGTTAGGAGTGGTGTAGTTGATCTGACCATTGAAGTCTGCATACATGAAGCCTGCACCGATACGGCCGAGTGTTGTAGTTGTACCACCAGCTGCACCTACCACGCCTTGTGAACCCACGCCTAGAAGTGTTTGGTCATTTAAAATTGCATCACGACCGAATTGGCCTAAGTTCTTACCAATTAAAACTGTACCCCATGATTTGTCACCAAATGAGAAATACGCTTGACGGAACTCAGAACCACCGCCGCCGCCGAGTGAAGCTCTTTGTGAAGCACCTGGTTGCAAGCTAATCGTGAACTCAGTATCTAAATCATTTTGACGTGATTTACCTGTTACACCCAACCATGAAGGTAAAAGACCTGTATTGATTGAAGAAGCTTGGTCGCCTGACGTAGTGCTTCTGCTATTTGCTAAGCCACCCTTGATTGTATTTGAATCTTTAGAGTCATTATAGATGTAGAACGCATTCACGTTACCGTTCACGTCTAATGTCCACTCACCTGCTGGGATAACAATACCAGCGTTCGCTGTTGCTGAAAGTGCTAAAACAGCACCAGCCACTGCTAATTTAATATTCTTGTTCATATATTTCTCCTATTGTTTTTAAAACCTCATCAATTGCTTGATGAGAAAGTTCGCGAACTTTCCCAATGAATAAAAGCTTCATCAAGAAGGTTAAGTGAATTATGCACGGTCAAACTGGGCAATCGCAAGTATTTTTAGTGTTTTTTACGACATTTGTGAAGTTTTATAGGTTTTTGTTGCAAATTTACAACAAAATTAATTTAAACTATTGATTTATAAGTAATTTTTCATACTCACGAATCGCATAGCGATCCGTCATTCCCGCAATATAGTCTGCAATCACGCGCGGTTTTTCCTCTTTCCCGATAGATTGGTAGTCCGAAGGGATTAAGTTTAGGTCGTCCATATACGCCTTAAATAGACCCTCAATGGTCTTCGCTGCCTTATCTGTCATCTCGGTCACCTTGGGGTGAAGATACAAAGACCTCCTTAAGAACTGTTTCAGCTCAAGCTGTTTTTCTGCCATCTCGGTCGAAAAGTCAATCATGGAGCCATGAAGCCTTACCTCGTCCACGTTTTTTGGTTTTGATACCTTTATATAAGAGAGGCTGGTTCGACATAAATCATCGACTAAATTATGGATCATGCGTCGAATGGTTTCATGAACGAGCCTTTTTTGAGATAAATCGGGATAGAGCGCTTTGACCTTTAAAGCATGCTCTTTAAAAAGAGAAACTTCCATCAACTGATCGATCGTTAAAAGTCCTGAACGAATGCCGTCATCAATATCGTGATTGTTATAAGCAATCTCATCCGCAAAATTTGCAATCTGTCCCTCAAGCGTCGTTTCTGTTTTATCTAAAAACCTTTGACCCACATCGCCTAACTTTTCTGCATTTTTAATAGAACAGTGCTTTAGGATGCCTTCCCTTGTTTCAAAGGTGAGATTAAGTCCATCAAATTCTGCATATCTTTGTTCTAAAAGATCCACGACACGGAGTGACTGAAGGTTATGCTCGAATCCTCCATATTCTTTCATGCAACGGTTTAGGGCATCTTGTCCTGCATGACCAAAAGGTGTGTGGCCTAAATCGTGCGCTAAGGCGATGGCTTCTGCTAAGTCTTCATGAAGATTTAAGGTTCTAGCAATACTTCGTGCAATTTGAGCCACTTCTAAGCTATGCGTTAAGCGCGTTCTGAATAAATCACCTTCATGATTGACGAATACTTGGGTTTTGTATTCAAGACGCCTGAAGGCAGTGGAGTGGATGACACGATCTCGATCGCGCTGGAAATCATTTCTTAAACTTGAGGTTTCTTCTTTAAAACATCGGCCGCGAGATTGATCTGGATGTGCAGCGTAAGGTGCCAGCTTCATCATGCTGAAAAGTTTGAAGTGTGAAGTGTCGTCTTAAGATGTTTCGTATCGTAATCACTTGTGACCACAGCGTCGCCAATACCTTTTTGCAACACCAATCTAATTTTTCCATCCACGACTTTCTTATCCATACTCATGAGTTCCATATATTGATCCTCACTTATTTTTGGGGGTTGAGTTGGAAGCTTAGCTTCTTTTAAAAGTTGAATGATGCGACTAAATTCAGTATCTTTAACCCAGCCCATCAATTTCGATAAATGAGCTGCCATGACCATACCGGTTGCCACCGCTTCACCATGAAGCCAAACACCATAGCCCATCGCATTTTCAATGGCATGTCCAAAAGTATGGCCAAGATTTAAAGTGGCCCTCACACCTGATTCATGTTCATCCATCTCCACCACATCCGCTTTGTTTTGACATGAGCGCTCTATCGCTTCAATCAAAAGGGATGGATTTAATTTCATAAGGCCTTCAATATTTTTTTCAAGCCAATTAAAAAACGCCTCATCACGAATGAGCCCATACTTAATCACTTCCGCCATGCCTGCTGAAAATTCTCTTTCAGGTAAGGTTTTTAAAGTATCGATATCTGCAATCACGCATTGGGGCTGATAAAAAGCACCGATCATATTTTTACCCATAGGATGATTAATCCCTGTTTTGCCACCGACGGATGAATCTACCTGAGACAAAAGTGTGGTCGGGATTTGAATAAAAGGTACACCTCTTAAATAAGTCGCAGCCGCATAGCCTGTCATGTCCCCTATGACGCCACCCCCTAATGCAATGAGTGTGACAGTGCGTTCACATTTTTCTTTTAAAAGTGCGTCGTAAATTAGATTTAAGGTTTCTTGATTCTTGTAAGACTCTCCATCGGGCAAAATAATCGGAAACGCTTTAATGCCATGCGCTTTTAAAAGAGATAACAATGAATCAAGATATAAAGGTGCGACTGTTGTATTGGTGACAACCGCCACATGTTTTTGTTTTAAATGAGATTCGATGAGTTTCATTTGAGACAGCAAGCCCTCTCCAATGTAAATAGGATAGGATCGATTCTCTAATTGAATATTTAGTGTTTGCATATACTTAACTTAATAATGACTCAATTTTATGAATAATCGTTTGTGTTTTTTGTTGTCCAGTGTCGACGACGAATGACGCCACATTTAAATATAAAGGATGTCTATCTTTGTATAATTGATTTAATGTATCTAGCATATTGCCTTGTTGTAAAAGTGGGCGATCTTTATCGTAAGCCATTCGTTTTGCTAAGTGCTGAGGTTTGGCATTGAGATAGATAACCTTACCTCTTTCTTTTAAAAGCGCTCGATTTTCTTCGCTTAATATGGCACCCCCACCTGTCGCTAAAATAATATCTTTTTTACTCGATAACTCATCAATCATTTGCGTTTCTCTTTTGCGAAAACCTTCTTCGCCCTCGAGTTCAAAAATCACCGAGACCTTAACGCCCAACTTTTTTTCAATTTCATGATCGGTATCGTAAAAAGTTTTTTTAAGTTTTTTGGCTAACAATTTACCTATGGTCGTTTTACCTGCGCCCATAAGTCCTACAAAAAAAATATTGTCATTAATCGTTGCCATGACGAACTAGCTTTATATTCAAGAATACTGATTATTTTAAGGGATTAATGAAGTTCTGGTTCGAATTGCCTACAAATAATCTTCAACACCTTTTATAATAAGACTCATTAACCCCTCATAAAATCGCAAATAAAAAGACTTATGGCAAAACCTACTTTCATAAAACGTCTCATGATGTGGTTTTTTATAAGCTTGGCAGCCATCGGAGCCTTAATTGCTTTAACCATTGCTTTAGTTATACCCTCACTACCTTCCCTCGAATCGCTGACTGAATATCGCCCTAAATTACCTTTAAGAGTCTATAGCTCAGATGGATTCCTGATGGCTGAATTTGGTGAAGAACGTCGTGCCTTTATTAAAATTCGTAATGTGCCTAAAAAAATGAAAAATGCTATTTTGGCAATTGAAGACCGTCGTTTCTATCAGCACAAAGGGGTTGATGCCGTGGGTGTTGCTCGTGCGATTGTCAAAAATTTAGCAGGTGCCTCACATGAAGGAGCGAGTACAATTACTATGCAAGTTGCACGTAATTTTTTTCTTTCATCCGATAAAACTTTAAGACGAAAAATTAGTGAAGTTTTTCTTTCCTATAAAATTGAAAAAAATTTAAATAAAGATCAAATTTTAGAGCTTTATGTTAATCAAATTTATTTGGGTCAACGTGCCTACGGTTTTGGCGCAGCAGCTCTCGTCTATTATGGCAAGCCTTTAGAAAAACTCACTTTGGCTGAATGTGCACTTTTAGCAGGCCTGCCGAAAGCGCCTTCTAATTACAATCCATTTACCAATCCAAAACGCGCCATTCAACGTCAACGTGAAGTCTTAAAAAATATGTTGCGTTATGAATTTATTGATCAAAAAGCTTTTGAAGAAGCGATGAATCAAACGCTTCATTTCAAGGAGTCACGACAATCTAGAGATTTAATGGCTGACCATGCATCTGAAATGGTAAGACAAGTCCTTTACGATCAATATAAAGATGATATCTATACAAGTGGTATTAAGGTTTACACCACCATCAAGAAAGCCAATCAAGAGGCGGCTAATGAAGCGGTATTAAGAGGTATCCTAGATTACGATCGTCGTCATGAATACCGAGGTCCAGAAAAAACGATTGATTTGGAAGGTAAAAAATTCGAAGATCAAAAAACCAAGATTACTGACACGCTCGATGGCATGGAAGAATACAACGGATTTATTCCAGCCGTAGTGATTAAAGCTGAATCTAAATATGTTCAAGCTTTCACTAAAAAAGGTGACATGGTTGATATTAAAAATGATGGATTAGCGCTCATTCAAAAAACTTTGAGTGACAAAGATCCTAAAAATAGAAAAATTAAACCAGGCGCTATCATTCGTGTGATTCAAAAAAATAAACAATGGGAGGTGGTACAACTTCCGAAAGTAGAAGCGTCATTAGTCTCCATGGATCCTCAAACGGGAGCTATTACGGCGCTCGTTGGAGGCTTTGATTTTAATCGGAATAAATATAACCATGTCACTCAAGCGAAACGCCAGCCTGGCTCAACTTTCAAGCCCTTCATTTATTCTGCAGCCTTGGAAAAAGGTATTACACCTGCCACCATTGTGAATGATGCGCCACTTCATTTCTCAGCAGCTGAAACAGGAAGTGGAATGGATTGGGATCCACAAAATTATGATAATGACTTTGATGGGCATATCAGACTTCGTAATGGTTTAGCAAAATCTAAAAACTTAGTCGCCATTCGCGTACTCAAATCAATTGGTGCGCCTTATGCACAAGACTATGCATCACGTTTTGGTTTTGATCCTGCCAATCATCCTGCTTATTTATCCATGGGTTTAGGTGTTGGCTCTGCCACACTTATAGAAATGGTGACAGCTTATGGTGTATTTGCAAATGGAGGTTATCTTAAAAAACCTTATCTTATTGAAAAGATGGTTGATAGTCAGGGTCAAGTCATCGATCAAACAAATACGATGTTCCAAAACGAAGAAACACCACGTGTCATTGACCCTAGAAATGCATTTATCATGACGACGCTTTTACAAGACGTGGTCAATAAAGGAACAGCTCAAAAAGCCAAGGCATTAGGTCGATCAGATATTGCAGGTAAAACAGGTACCACAAATAATCAAGTAGATGCCTGGTTCGCAGGCTATACCCCGTCACAAGTCGCTATTGCATGGATTGGATTTGACCAGCCTAAATCATTAGGTAGGGATGAAACAGGCTCTCAGGCTGCACTTCCTATATGGATCAAATATATGCAGACCGCCCTCAAAGATGTTCCTATACAAAGTTATGAGATGCCTGATGGTGTCATGATACGCAAAATTAAATCAGATACAGGTACACCGGCTAACGAAAATGAAGAAGGTGTGAATGAATATTTCTATTCAGAATTTCCACCACATAATGAGATACATCTCCTCAATTAATTTTTAAAAAAAGTGTTTCATATGGCAAGACAAAGTAAACACATTCGATTTCAGGTGGCCCATAAAGCTGCACAAATGATGGCTGAAGAAGGTATCAGCGACTACGCATTTGCTAAACGAAAAGCCGCTAAATTTTTTGGGCTTGATGATGGGGACGCTTTACCTTCGAATGAAGAAATTAATGATGCTATTAAAGAACATCAAGCCATTTTTTTTGATGAAGAACATGAGGAGCGACTTAAAGTATTAAGATTTGAAGCATTAAGTCTCATGAAAAAATTGAGCGCTTTCAACCCTCATTTAACAGGTGGTGTATTAGATGGAACGGCAGGCCGATATCCTACTATTCATATCCAGATCTATGCCGACTCAATGAAAGAAGTAGAGTTTTTTTTACTCAATCACAATATCGCATACGAAACACGCGACCGAAAATCTCGCAACAAAGATCCAATGCAGGATAAAAAAATAATCCCGATATTAAGGCTTGAAGGCTCCATGGGGCCTATTGAACTTCTTATTTATCACATCGATGATTTAAAAATAAACAAATTAAAAGCATCCATTGAAGAAACTGAAAAACTACTTAAGCTTTAAGCCAACGTGCGACTTCCATGGCATAGTAACTTAAAATACCATCAGCCCCTGCGCGTTTAAACGCCAAGAGAGACTCCATCACAACCGCTTTTTCATCGAGCCAGCCGTTTTGCGATGCTGCTTTAAGCATCGCATATTCACCACTCACTTGGTAAGCGTAAGTTGGAATACCAAAAGTAGTTTTTACACGATATACAATATCAAGATAAGGTAGTCCCGGTTTTACCATGACCATGTCGGCACCTTCATTGATATCGAGCTCGACTTCGGTTAAAGCTTCATCGGTATTGGCTGGATCCATTTGATAACTATTTTTATCACTTCCACCTAAATTTTTTGATGACCCTACCGCATCTCTAAACGGACCATAGAAAGAGGAGGCATATTTAGCGGAATATGCTAGAATTTTTGTATGGATCAATCCTTCTTTTTCTAAAGCTTCGCGAATTTTGCCAATGCGACCATCCATCATGTCAGAAGGTGCCACGATATCAGCCCCAGCTTTTGCATGACTTAAAGCTTGCTTGATTAAAATCTCTACAGTTTCGTCATTAAGCACATAACCTGATGCATCAATTAATCCATCTTGGCCATGACTTGTATAAGGGTCGAGTGCTACATCTGTTATCACACCGAGCTGAGGTACATGTTGTTTTAATAAAGCCACTACCCTTGGAATAAGACCTTCCGGGTTATAAGCTTCTTTTGCATCTTCTGTTTTTAATTTTGCATCAATGACTGGAAATAATGCAATTGCAGGGATGCCCAATTTAAAACATTCTTTTGCAGTATCAATAATGAGATCAGCACTTTGACGTTTAATGCCTGGCATGGATGGAATCGCTTCTTCTTTTTGGTGTCCCTCCATGACAAATACCGGGTAAATTAAATCATCCGTTCGCAAATGATGTTCACGCATCAATCGACGCGAGAATTCATCTTTACGCATTCGTCTGGGTCTGTTTGAATTTTCCATAATATTTAAAATTGAAATAAATTTTTTAAAGAGTGGCCTGGATCAGATTCTCGCATAAAAGCTTCACCGATGAGAAAGGTATTCACATGATGATCTTGCATCAACTTCACATCATCTGATGTGAAAATTCCTGACTCAGTTACAATAATTTTGTCAGCATTGATATTTTTTAATAAATCAAAAGTGGTATTAAGCGAAACATCAAACGTTTTTAAATTACGGTTGTTAATACCTAGAAGTCTTGTCTTTAATTGTAATGCCAGATCAAGCTCTTCTTGATTATGCACTTCAACTAATACATTCATGTCTAAAGTGTGTGTAATTTCTTCGAGCTCTTGCATTAAGTCTAAAGGAAGTGCTGCGACAATAAGTAAAATACAATCAGCACCCATCGCACGCGCTTCATAAATTTGATAGGGATCTACCATAAAATCTTTGCGCAGTATGGGAAGGCTACATGCAGCTTTTGCTTCTTTTAAAAAATTGGCATGCCCTTGAAAATATTTTTCGTCAGTGAGAACTGATAGACAAGTCGCCCCGCCTTTTTCATAAGAGATCGCAATCTCTTTCGGATTAAAATTTTCTCGGATGACACCTTTAGATGGGCTCGCTTTTTTAATTTCAGCAATCACAGCCGCTTTATTTTTTGAAAGTTGTGTTTCAATGGCTTTTATAAAACCTCTAGGTTGAGGAGAATTTTTCACTTCATCTTGTAATTGATGAAGTGATTTAATTTTTTGTGATTCTTTAATTTCTTCAAATTTAGTGGCAATGATCGTATCAAGAATATTAGCCATGGGACGCCACCTTGAGTGCTTCTAATTTTTTTAATGCTAAACCGTGGTCAATTACTGATGCAGCTTTTTCAATACCTTCTTTTAAGGTTGAAGAAATACCACTGATATAGATGGCTGCCCCTGCGTTAAGGATTGTGATGTTGCGATGAGGGCCTTGACTGCCATTTAACACATCAAGCATCATAGCCTTCGATGCTTCTGCATTTTCCACTTGAATCGTTTTAAGATCTGCTATGTCCAATCCAAAATCAGTAGGCTGAATAGTATAGGTTGTAATTGTTTTGTTTTTTAACTCTGTAACAGTGGTTGGGCTTGAGATAGAAATTTCATCCATACCATCTTCACCATGCACCACCATGACATGTTCGCTTCCTAGTTTTGATAATACCTCTGCCATGGTTTGTGTGAGTGACTTATCGTAAACACCCAATACTTGACGCGTTGCCAATGCTGGATTTGCTAGGGGTCCTAAAACATTAAAAATGGTTCTGATGCCTAATTTTTTTCGAACCGGTGCTGCATATCGCATCGCTGGATGAAAGTTAGGGGCAAACATAAAGGCAATGCCAATCTCATTCACAAGCGATGCGACTTTGTCGGCTGTTAAATTGACATTCACACCTAGGACTTCTAATACATCAGCACTGCCACATTTAGATGATACTGAGCGACCGCCATGTTTTGCCACTTTCACACCGGCACTTGCGGCTACAATCGCACTCAAGGTAGACACATTAAATGTTTGAATGCCGTCCCCTCCTGTGCCGCAGGTGTCCACTAAATGTGTTTTATCATGTATCACCACTTGCTTTGAAAATTGACGCATTACGGTTGCTGCATCAAAAATATTTTCTGCAGTCACACCTTTTTCATTCAAAGCTAACACATAAGATTCAATAATGTCGTCACTGAGGACGCCCGACATTAAAGACTGCATAAAGTCTTTCACAGATAATTCTTTTGAGCCCATGTTAGCCATATGCTTTTAAAAAATTATTTAATAGATCGTGTCCATGCTCAGTGAGCACTGATTCAGGATGGAATTGAACGCCTTCGATCGGAAGTGTCTTATGACGGACACCCATAATTTCTTCATCATCGGTCCATGCCGTCACTTCTAAGCAACTAGGTAATGTTGCGCGCTCAATAACAAGGGAATGATAACGTGTCGCTGTAAATGGATTTTTTAGGTCTTTAAATACCCCTTGATCTGTATGATGAATTTTTGAAGTTTTGCCATGCATCAATGTTTTAGCATGAATAATTTTTCCCCCAAATGCTTGACCAATGGTTTGATGGCCTAAGCAAACACCTAGAATGGGAATCTCTCCTTTGAATGTATTGACCACCTCTAAAGAAACCCCTGCCTCGTTGGGAGTGCATGGGCCAGGAGACAACACAATATACTGAGGATTCTTTTTTTTGATTTCATCAATCGTGATCTCATCATTACGATACACTTCAACCTCTTGTTTGAGCTCAGCCAAATACTGAACAAGGTTATAAGTAAATGAATCGTAGTTATCAATCATGAGCAACATAATTTATTTTCCTGATTGCACAATTTCAGCGGCACGTAATACGGCTTTCGCTTTGTTTTGTGTTTCAACCCATTCGTTGTGTGGAATAGAATCCGCCACAATACCTGCACCTGCTTGTACATAAAGCATTTTATTTTTAATAACGCCTGTTCTAATGGCGATGGCCACATCCATATCACCATCAAAACCTAAATAACCTACAGCGCCGGCATAAATGCCGCGTTTACTCGGTTCTAGTTCATGAATAATTTCCATCGCACGCACTTTAGGTGCGCCACTGACTGTACCTGCTGGGAAAGTGGCTTTCAAAACATCCATAGCATGCATATTAGGTTTTAATGTGCCTTCTACATTAGACACAATGTGCATGACATGTGAATAACGTTCAATGGTCATATTGTCCGTCACTTTCACAGAGCCACTTTGCGAGACACGTCCAATATCATTACGACCTAAATCCATGAGTTGCACATGTTCTGCACACTCTTTAGGATCGGCTAATAATTCTTTTTCTAGTTTCTTATCTTCTTCTTCAGTTTTGCCGCGAGGACGCGTGCCTGCAATAGGTCTTACCGTCACTGTTTCATCTTCTAGTCTCACTAAAATTTCAGGGGACGCACCCACCACATGATGATCGTCCATATGGTAATAAAACATGTAGGGGGATGGATTTAGGGTGCGAAGCGATTCGTAAAGTGCTAATGGGGGAGCTTCAAATTTTTGCGACATCCTTTGCGATAAAACAACTTGCATAATGTCACCTTCAAAAATATAAGACTTTGCTTTTTCAACGGCTTTTTTAAATGCTTCTTCACCAAATTCTGATTTCGCTTCTGAGAGATTTAATGTTTGAAGCGGCTCTATCTTCATTGACTGATGCAGTTGATCATAAAGTTTATCTAATCTTGCAACACTTAGAGCATAAGCATCTTTAATAGACGGATCTGCATAGCTCACAATAAAAATCTTTTTTGCTACATTGTCGACCACAATCAGTTCGTCGGATAGCATCAATAAAATATCAGGTACACCTATCGCGTCTTTTGTTTTTTTATGTTTTAGTCGAGCTTCAATATATTGAATCGTCTCATATCCGAAATAACCCGCTAACCCCCCTGCAAATCGAGGTAACTCTAAATCGTGAGGCACTTTAAATTGGCTTAGATAATTTTGAATAAAATTGAGTGGATTTTGCGTGGTTTCTTTTTCAATGACTTGATTTTGATCAATCACTTCAATCACGTCATCACGAATGACAATTCTTTTTTTAGAGGGGAGCCCAATAATTGAATAACGACCGAAGCGTTCGCCACCTTCCACCGATTCCAAAAGATATGAAAAGGGAAGATTAGCTAACTTTTGATAAATCGATAAAGGTGTTTCATGCCCCACATCAAAAGATTTGACTAAAGGAATGAAGTTAAAACCTTCAGCCTTGTAGGTATTAAATTTGTCTGATGTGATTAAGGTGGTCATGATAGAAACGCACAAACATTTGTGAGTGCGTTTTTAGATTAAACAGTTGCGAGTGATGCGCGTAATGATTTCACCACGGTATCATAACGATTAGGGTCAGTATCTTTACCAGCACCAAAAATAGCAGAGCCTGCAACAAAAGTATCAGCGCCGGCTTTTGCAATTTCTGCGATGTTATTGGCGTTCACGCCTCCATCAACTTCTAACCATATTTGACGGCCTGTTTTTTCATAATAGGTATCAATTTTTTGACGAGCGATTCTAAGTTTATTCAGTGTTTCAGGAATGAATTTTTGACCGCCAAATCCTGGATTCACAGACATTAAAAGTATCATATCGATTTTATCCATCACGTGATCAAGGTAATCAAGTGGGGTTGCTGGATTAAACACTAAGCCTGATTTGCATCCTGAGTCACGCACCAATGAAAGACTTCGATCAATATGCTCTGAACCTTCAGGATGAAAAGTAATAATATTGGCACCTGCTTTTGCAAAGTCAGGAATAATGCGGTCTACCGGTTTTACCATCAAATGCACATCAATAATGGCGTCCGTGACTGGACGAATGGCTTCGCAAACTAAAGGGCCAATCGTTAAATTAGGTACGTAATGATTGTCCATCACATCAAAGTGAACGATATCAGTTCCTGACTTAATGACGTCAGCAATTTCTTGGCCAAGTTTCGCGAAATTCGCTGAAAGAATACTGGGGGCAATTCTAAATGTTTTATCCATATTTCTAGTGATCCCAAATGAAAGTTGAGTGAGATATTGTAAAATAGCTATTTTAACTCTTAAATGGCGTGAAGCTAAAGCGTCGGATTAAGAATATTCACATGCAGCTTTATACCGTAGGCATTAACCACACCACAGCCCCCATTGCGATCCGCGAAAAAGTCGCTTTTGATCCAGATCATTTAAGCCAAGCCTTACTTGACCTCATGGCACATAAAGTGAGTGAAGCAGCTATTTTATCTACCTGTAACCGCAGTGAAATCTACGCCAATGCTCGCGACCCTAAAATGATCATCGATTGGCTTTGTAAATATCACGGTATCAAATTAAAAACCATTGAATCCCATCTTTATGTTTATGAAAACCAAGAAGCCATTCAACATGCATTTCGTGTAGCTTCAGGTTTAGATAGCATGGTGTTAGGTGAACCACAAATTTTAGGTCAAATGAAGCAAGCCATTAAAACCGCTGAAAATACCGGTTCATTAGGCGTTCTCCTCAATAAGCTTTTTCAAAAAACATTCTCTGTGGCCAAAGAAGTCCGAACCAAAACAGATATTGGCATGAGCTCGATTTCGATGGCAGCCGCTTCTATTAAGCTTGCTGAAAGTATTTTTGGGGATTTAAAAGCTTCAAAAGTACTTCTGATTGGCGCAGGTGAAATGATTGAACTTTGCGCTGAACATATTAAAAATAGACGTCCTAAATCCATGACGGTCGCTAATCGCTCACTGGATCGGGGACTGAATTTAGCTAAAAAAATTAAGGGTGATGCCTGTCTTATTTCAGAGCTCTACGATCGCCTTCATGAGTTCGATATTGTTTTAAGCTCGACTGCAAGCCAATTGCCTATTGTAGGCTTAGGTATGGTGGAGCGCGCACTCAAAACACGACGAAATCGCCCTATATTTATGGTTGATCTTGCGGTGCCCCGAGATATTGAGCCTGAGGTAGGGAAGCTCAGTGATGTTTATCTTTATACTGTCGATGATTTGTCTCACCTCATTGAAGAAGGCTTAACTAATCGTCAGTCTGCGGCCATTGAAGCTCAAAAAATGATTGATCATCACGTAAAAGATTTCACGCAATGGTTTAAAACGCGTACTATCGTGCCTACGATTAAAGCGCTTCGCGACCATGCTGAAAGTTATCGCATCACTGAACTTAAAAAAGCACAAAAACTTCTAAATCAAGGTATGAAGCCGGAAGAAGTTTTAAACGTATTAAGTAAGGCTTTAGCCAATAAGTTTGTCCATCACCCAAGCCAAGCGCTGAACCAAGCTAAAGGCGAAGAACATGAGTTACTCACCAAAACATTAAAGAAAATTTACCCACTTAAAGATTAAATGCCATGAAGCCTTCCATGCAAAAAAAATTAGCAGCATTAAGTGATCGTATTCAGGAACTAAATACCTTATTAAGTTCTGAAACGATTACCAATGACATGGATCATTATCGGAAAATCACGAAAGAGCATTCAGATATCACCCCTATAGTGGATGAATATCATGCCTACAAAAAAAATGAAGATAATTTAAATGAAGCACAAAGCATGCTTTCTGATCCTGAGATGAAAGAATTTGCCCAAGAAGAAATTGAGCAATGCAAATTAAAACTTGTCACGATTGAAGATAACTTACAAAAATTATTACTCCCAAAAGACCCAAGTGATGAAAAAAATATTTTCTTAGAAATTCGTGCGGGTACCGGTGGTGACGAATCGGCTTTATTCGCAGGTGATTTATTCAGGATGTATTCAAGATATACGGAACGCCAAGGCTGGAAAATGGAAATTGTGTCATCAAGCGAATCTGAAGTCGGTGGTTACAAAGAAATTATCATGAAAATAATTGGGCAGGGAGCTTATTCAAAGTTGAAGTTTGAATCAGGCGGTCACCGTGTGCAACGTGTGCCTGATACAGAAACACAAGGTCGCATTCATACCTCGGCTTGCACGGTTGCCGTATTACCTGAAGCCGATGAAATTAGTGATGTCATCATTAATCCAGCCGAAATTAGACTAGATACCTATCGTGCATCAGGTGCAGGTGGTCAACATATTAATAAAACTGATTCAGCTGTTCGCATTACACACTTACCTACTGGGATTGTGGTGGAGTGCCAAGACGACAGGTCACAGCATCGAAATAAAGCGCAAGCCATGAGTGTTTTAGCAGCACGAATTCGTGATGCACAAATTCGCGAACAACAATCTAAATTAGCATCGGATCGCAGATCTCTTATCGGGAGTGGTGATAGAAGCGAACGTATTCGCACCTACAATTATCCTCAAGGTCGCATTACCGATCATCGTATTAATTTAACGCTTTATAAAATAGAAGCCATTACCGATGGTGATATGGAAGAACTTATTAATGCATTATCGAATGAGCATCAGGCTGATCTTCTTGCAGGCTTTGCAGAGGATTAAAATGTGGCGACAATTCGCGACACATTAAAAAATATTCAAAGCAAACTTTATCAAGGTATAGGCTTCTCATCAGATGAAGCAAAACTTGAAGCCCGTTTTATTCTAGAGCATGTCTTAAAGACCACTCAAAAAGAAATCATCCAAAAAAGTGATCTTCATATTGATACAGATAATCAGACTGAGATTGAATACATCACAGAAAAAAGAATAGCTGGCATCCCGCTTCCTTATCTTCTAGGTGAGTGGTCTTTTTATGGAAGAACGTTTAAAGTGAATCCTCATGTGCTGATTCCAAGAGCTGACACAGAAATACTTATTGAAAAAGCGCTCTCAAAAATAAACGCGCGCGATCATACTGAGATCTTGGATCTAGGATGCGGCACTGGGGTTATCGGCATCACGATTGCTCTTGAAAGATCCCTTTCAAAAGTGACGCTCATTGATCAATCTCAACATGCCATACAAAATACAAAAGCAAATCAAACACTTCATCAAGTCACTAATACCATGATTCAAAAAAGTGATTGGTTTAGTGCGCTAGATCAAACAAAATTTGATGTCATCTTAAGTAACCCTCCTTATTTAGAAGATAATGATCCGCACCTATCACAGGGCTTAAAAGATGAGCCTCTCGATGCTCTCGTTTCAGGCCCAACTGGAATAGAAGCTATACAATATATTATTGAAAACGCTAAAAATCATATCAAACCATCAGGCTGGCTTTTTATTGAGCATGGCTACAATCAAGCAATCATATTAAAAGATTTATTTGAAAAAAATGGCTATCAGCATATTGAAAATGCTAATGATATTCATGGTATTCATCGTGTTACTTTCGCGCAATATTCAATAGTATAATCTTCAACATGAGCGAAAAAAATTCAGTGGGTCTTGTTAAAGCAAAGCTAGCAAAAATTACAACACCACTTAAGTTAACGAGCGGCAAAAAATTGCCGAGCTATGAACTCGCCTATGAAACATACGGCAAATTAAACGCTAAAAAAAATAATGCAGTACTTGTATGTCATGCACTTTCAGGAAATCATCATGTCGCAGGACGTTATAAAAAAGATGATAAATATCCTGGCTGGTGGGATAACCTGATTGGTCCTGGAAGACCTCTTGATACTGATCGCTTCTTTGTCATCGGTGTAAATAATTTAGGTGGCTGCCACGGAACGAGTGGTTCTATGAGTATTAATCCTAAAACAAAAAAACGATGGGGCTCTGATTTTCCGATTGTGACTGTAGAAGACTGGGTGAATACCCAAGCAGCCCTCCTAGATGAATTAGGTATTGAAAGTTTGGCAGCTGTCATTGGCGGAAGTTTGGGTGGTATGCAAGCCATTCAATGGACGCTTTCATATCCAAAGCGTGTGCGTCATGCGATTGTGATTGCTGCGGCCCCAAACTTAACCGCACAAAATGTTGCTTTCAATGAAGTTGCAAGACAAGCGATTATTACTGATCCTGATTTTTATAATGGGGACTATTATCGTTTTAAAAAGAAACCCAAACGTGGGCTCCGCATTGCAAGAATGTTAGGTCATATTACTTATCTATCGGATGATGCGATGGGTATGAAGTTTGGTCGCAAACTGAAAAATAAAAATATTGAATATTCTTTTGATGTGAATTTTGAAATGGAATCTTATTTACACCATCAAGGTGATAAATTCGCTGAAGAATTCGACGCGAATACTTATTTAAGAATGACGCGTGCATTAGATTATTTTGATCCTGCAAAGGATTACCAAGGTAATTTATCTAAAGCATTTAAAAAAGTAGAGGCTGAATTTTTAGTGGTTTCATTTACGAGTGATTGGCGATTTTCTCCTCAGCGCTCTAAAGAAATTGTGAAGGCTCTTTTGGATAATGAATTGACTGTGAGTTATGCTGAAGTCACGGCAAGACATGGTCATGATGCGTTTTTGATGTCTGACCCTCATTATCACGGCATACTCTCTACTTATTTCAAAAAGATTGCGAATCTATTATGAGCGCACAATTTAGACAAGACTTTGCCGCCATTGCCAATTGGATTCCATTCGGTGCCAAAGTGCTCGACTTAGGTTGTGAAGACGGTTCCCTTTTAAAATTCTTAGAAGGCTCTTTAGAAGTAAAAGGGTATGGCATTGAAAAAGATGATGCACATTGGCTTAACACTTTAAAACAAGGTTTAAATGTCATTCAGATGGATTTGGAATCAGGACTATCAGGTTTTGAATCTCAATCATTTGATGTAGTTGTTTTATCTCAAACATTACAAGCGATGCGTAATACAGAAAAAATTGTGCATGAAATGTTACGTGTAGGTAAAGAAGCGATCGTGACCTTTCCCAATTTTGGTTATTGGCGTCATCGAATACAGCTCATTCAAGGTCAAATGCCTGTCTCTAAATCATTACCTTACGAATGGTATAACACACCTAATATTCACTTATGCACAATCAAAGACTTTGATGATTTTTGTGCTAAAAATAAAATTGGTATTAAAGAACGACTGATTCTTACGCAAGGCAAGCCCATTCATGTTATGCCCAATCTTATGGGTGCGTTAGCGATGTATCGCCTCGTTTCCAAATAACGTTTCATGCAAATTCGGAATCGATTCTGGCAAGACATCCTTTCCAAAAAAATGTTGGTATGTATTTTTACTGGCTTTACTTCGGGGCTTCCTCTTTTTATTCTGATTAGCTTATTACCTGCATGGTTGAGATCTAATCAATTAGACCTCAAAGCGATTGGTCTTTTTGCATTAATCCAGCTTCCCTATACATGGAAATTTTTATGGGCACCTTTCTTTGATCGCTTCAGATGGCCCATGGGTCGTCGTCGAGGCTGGTTATTATTTTTTCAAGCGCTTCTTTTAATCAGTATTCCGCTATTGGGGTTTTATAACCCTCAGACTGATCTCACAATGATTGTGGTCATTGCCACACTGATTGCATTTTTAAGTGCAAGTCAGGATATTGTGATTGATGCTTATCGTCGAGAACTTTTATTAGATAAAGAATTGGGTTTAGGTAATGCAGTGCATGTAAATGCTTATAAGATTGCGAGTCTTATTCCAGGCTCTTTATCCCTTATCTTGGCCGACCATTTTGATTGGCAAACTGTATTTATAGTCACAAGCCTTTTTATGCTACCAGGTATTATTTTAACTTTTGTAATTAAAGAGCCTAAAGTACCTCAAATGAAAAAGCGTGATTTAGCATCATCACTACTGCTTCCATTCCAAGAATTCATGCATCGACATGGTTTAAAAAGTGCTTCAACCATTCTTCTTTTTATCTTTTTTTACAAATTAGGTGACAGTATGGCAACTGCATTAGCTACGCCTTTTTATTTAGATCTAGGATTTAGTAAAACTGAAATTGGTTTAATTGCAAAAAATGCTGGTCTTTGGCCAAGTGTCATAGGTGGGCTCTTGGGGGGTATTTGGATGATGAAATTAGGCATCCACCGTGCCTTATGGATCTTTGGTTTTCTCCAGATGATCAGTATTTTAGGTTTCGCCTGGTTAGCGCACATTGGCTATAGCCCAGAATGGTTAGCCATTGTCGTAGGCTTCGAGGCATTCGGTGTAGGTTTAGGTACCACAGCTTTTGTGGCTTTTATTGCAAAAACCACCCATCCACTTTATACCGCCACACAATTTGCACTTTTCACAAGCTTAGCAGCTGTGCCTAGAACACTTGTTAATGCCTCTACCGGTTATCTTCAAAGTCTTTTTGGCTGGGAGAATTTCTTTATTCTTTGTTTTCTACTGGCTATTCCTGGCATGGCATTACTTTATAAAATCGCACCGATAAAAATTAAACCATATAGTCAATGATCAATGGTGCATGATCACTAAATTTTTCTGCCTTATAGATTGAAGCTTTAGTAATCTTATCTTTTACAGATGGATGAGCAATTTGGTAATCAAGACGCCATCCTACATTTTTAGCATACGCTTGGCCTCGATTGCTCCACCAAGTATAAGCAGCATCGGTCGCATCAGGATGAAGCGCACGATAAGTATCTACCCAACCCACGCCTTCAAATAAATCAGTCATCCATTGACGTTCTTCGGGCAAGAAGCCTGAATTTTTTTTATTCCCTTTGTAATTTTTTAAATCAATTTCTTTATGCGCAATATTGATATCGCCACAAAGAATCATCGGCAAATTTTCTTCCATACGTTTTTTTAAATAAGGCAGTAAATAATCTAACACTTCAAATTTAAATGTTTGTCGTTCTTCACCGCTTGAGCCTGAAGGTAAGTAAATTGAAACGATACTCAAATTGTCATACATAAGTTCGAGATAGCGTCCCTCACTATCAAAAAGTGGGAGACCTATTTCTCGAATAATTTTCTTAGGTTTTCTTTTTGCGTAAATACCTACGCCGCTATAACCTTTTTTCTCTGCAAAACTAAAATAGCTCATGTAATCACGATAGTTTTTCATGTCATGGCTTAAATCGCTTTCATGCGCCTTCACTTCTTGCACACAAATGAAATCCGCTTCTTGCGCATCAAGCCAAGCGAAAGCGCCTTTATTTGATGCGGATCGAATTCCATTCATGTTTAGCGTTATAATTCTCATAATTCATCTCTACCGATTTATCTATGGATCATTCAAGTCAAGAGTTTATCGAATTTGCCCTAAAAAAACAGGTTTTACAATTTGGTCAGTTCAAAACTAAAGCCGGTCGTCTAAGTCCTTACTTTTTTAATACAGGCCTCTTTAATGACGGTGAAAGCTTAATGAAGCTTGGTATGTTTTATGCTAAATCTATTGAAGCCTCTGAGATTCCATTTGATATGCTCTATGGTCCAGCTTATAAAGGTATCCCATTGGTGTCGTCTATTGTCATTGCATTTGCGAGCCTGGGCCGTAATATCCCTTTTGCATTCAATCGCAAAGAAAAAAAAGATCATGGTGAAGGGGGCGTTATTATTGGCACTCCATTAAAAGGGCGCGTTCTCATTGTTGATGACGTGATCTCTGCAGGAACTTCTGTGAATGAATCAGTGAATCTTATTTTAGAAGAGGGTGCCAAACCTTCGGGCATTGCGATTTCGATTGATCGAGAAGAAAAAGGTACTGGATTATTATCAGCGGTTGAGGAAATAATAGAGACACATCATTTGCCTGTCTGTCATCTCACTTCTTTACAAGAAATCATGCTTTATATCGAGCATCACGAAACTTACGCATCTCATATCAACGCCATGCGCGATTATCAAAAAGTATATGGTATTAAAGCTTAGCTTAATTTTTTCTTAAGCAAGTCATTCACCTGACCTGGGTTTGCCTTACCTTTAGATGCTTTCATAATTTGCCCCACAAGCGCGTTAAAGGCTTTTTCTTTGCCTGATCGATATTCATCTACCATGGCTTGATTATTTTTTAAGACTTCATCGATCATCGTTTCAATAAGGCCGCTGTCTGAAACTTGTTTTAATCCTTCTGACTCAATTAATACATCAATTTGAAGATCAGGACTCATCCATAACTTTTCAAAAAGTTGTTTAGCGCCATTATTCGAAATGGTGCCATCTTGAATACGTTTCAAAAGTAAACTTAATACTTCAGGCTTAATCGGTGAATGTTCAATCGATAAACTATGTTCATTCAGTTTAGAAAATAATTGTCCTAAAATCCAATTGGCAATTTGTTTAGGCTCAGCCCCTTCTTTTAATGTCGCAAAGAAATAGTCTGCGACATGCTTATCACTCGTAATGCCTAAAGCATCATAAGATGATAATTGGTAATCACTTTCTAATCTGGCTTTCATGAGATGAGGCAATTCACTCATGCCCGCTTTAATTTGACTAATTTTCTCATCGGAAATTTCTAATGGTAAGAGATCAGGGTCAGGGAAATAACGATAATCATTCGCTTCTTCTTTAGATCGCATCGCTTTTGTTTCACCTGTTTCAGGATTGAAGAGGACAGTTGCTTGTTGAATCGTTTTTCCTTCTTCTAACATCTCAATTTGCCATTGCGTTTCATAATGAATGGCTTGCTCAATAAATTTAAATGAATTCAAATTTTTAATTTCGCGACGTGTGCCTAATTTATCCGTGCCTTTTCGCTTTACAGAAACATTAATATCGCATCGGAAACTTCCCTCTTGCATATTGCCATCACAAATTCCTATCCATTGAACGAGTTCATGTAATTTTTTTGCATACGCCACAGCTTCAGCGGCCGAAGTCATATCAGGTTCAGACACAATCTCTAAAAGGGGTGTTCCTGCACGATTTAAATCAATGCCTGTGCCGTTTTCAACAGCACCATGGGATGATTTGCCTGCGTCTTCCTCTAGATGCGCTCGGGTAATGCGCACTGTTTTTTTAATCTCGCCTACTTCAATTTCAAGCGATCCTTTGCCAACCACAGGTAATTCATATTGACTAATTTGGTAGCCTTTAGGCAAATCTGGATAAAAATAATTTTTACGGGCGAAAATAGATCTTGATGCTATTTCAGCATTCGTTGCTAAGCCAAATTTAATAGCACATTGGACTGCCTCATGATTTAAGACGGGTAGTGTTCCTGGAAGTGCAATCGATAACACGCAAGCTTGCGTATTGGGTTCCGCTCCAAATGCAGTCGATGCGCCTGAAAAAATTTTGGTTTTGGTTTGAAGTTGTACATGCGTTTCAATACCAATCACAACATCCCAACTCATGAAAGCGCTCCTTCGGGCATGGCTTTATGCCAATCAGTTGCTTTTTGGAATTGATGCGCTACATTTAACATACGTGCTTCATCAAAATAATTACCAATAATTTGCAAGCCTACTGGTAGTTTATTGACAAAGCCTGCAGGAATACTCATACCCGGAAGCCCTGCAAGGTTCGTCGCAATGGTGTAAATATCTTGCAGATACATCGTCACTGGATCATCAATTTTTTCATTTGCTTTAAAAGCAGTCGATGGTGCAGTAGGTCCCATAATGACATCGCATGATTGAAAAGCTTTTTTAAAGTCTTCAGAAATAAGATGGCGTATTTGTTGCGCCTTTAAATAATATGCATCGTAATAACCTGCACTTAATACATAAGTACCTATTAAGATACGACGTTTCACTTCTTCCCCAAATCCTTCTTGGCGAGTCTTAGAATACATATCCATTAAATCATCATATTGACTTGTGCGATGACCATAACGGACACCGTCGTAACGCGATAAATTACTTGATGCTTCAGCAGGTGCTAAAACATAATAGACAGGGATTGATAGATTGGTATTAGGCAAGCTCACATCCACAATCGTGGCACCTAATTTTTTGTATTGATTAATCGCGGCTTCAATCAACTTTGCAACGTCGCCGTCCAAACCTTCAGCAAAATATTCTTTAGGCAATCCAATTTTTAAGCCCTCAATCGGCTGATCAATATTTTTTGTGTAATCTTCTTTCTTGTGATCAATCGATGTAGAGTCTTTGGGGTCAAAGCCTGCCATCACATTCAACATCATGGCGCAATCTTCGGATGATTTTGACATCGGGCCTGCTTGATCTAGGCTTGATGCAAACGCAATCATGCCGTAGCGAGACACTAATCCATAAGTTGGTTTTAAACCTGTGAGTCCACATAAGGAAGCTGGCTGCCTAATAGAGCCTCCTGTATCTGTTGCCGTAGCGCCAGGGCACATGCGAGATGCAATCGCTGCTGCACTCCCCCCCGAACTTCCTCCGGGAACTCGTGAGAGATCCCAAGGGTTTTTAACAGCACCAAAATAAGATGTTTCATTCGATGAACCCATAGCGAATTCATCCATGTTAGTTTTGCCTAGATTAACAGCGCCCGCCTCGTTAAATTTCTTCACGACCGTGGCGTCATAAGGCGCTATAAAATTATGAAGCATCTTGGAACCGCAAGTGGTAAGCCAATCTTCTGCACAAAAAATATCTTTTTGCGCAATAGGGACACCTGTGAGGGCATCCCCTTCACCTTTTTGAATTCTTTCATCTGCAAGCTTAGCTTGGGCTATCGACCGATTTTCATCGACTGTAATAAACGCATTAATCTCGGGGTTCTTTTTTTTAATACTGGCAAGATAGTCTGTCGTGATTTCGACACTTGATGTTTTCTTCTCTCTCAAAAGGCTTGAGAGTTCTTTAATGCTCCAGTCTTGCATGATTACTCAATCACCTGAGGCACAATATATAAGCCCCCACTTACTTCTGGCGCTATTTTTTGTAATTTTTCTCTTTGATTTGTTTCTGTGACAATATCTTCACGGAGTCTTTGGGTAACCGATTGGCTATGAGACATAGGGGAAATATTAGTCGTGTCCACCTTTTTCATATCTTCAATAAGATTTAATATGCCTGATAATTTTTTAATCGTCGCATCCGCCTCGTCTTCCGTAATTTTGATGCGTGCTAAATGGGCAATTTTTTTGATTTCGTCATGTGTAATCGACATACAAATAGAATTCCTGTTTTTCTAGAGAAAAGCTGTTAATTTATTGATCAATATCATGTATTATACCCTGATTCTATTGACCTTTCTTGGGTTTGAAGCGCCACTTTTTTAAAGAAATTCTAACGATAAACATGCTTAAAAAAATATTCAGTTTTGATCAATTTATGGCGAATGATATTGCCATCGACTTGGGCACTGCAAACACACTGATCTACATTAGAGGCAAAGGTATTGTTTTAGACGAGCCTTCTGTTGTAGCGATTCGTCATGAAGATGGTCCTAATGGTCCATATAGCAAAAAATCTTTATTAGCAGTCGGCATCGAAGCTAAAACGATGTTAGGTCGATCACCTCAAAATATTCAAGCGATTCGTCCAATGAAAGATGGAGTGATTGCTGACTTCAATATTACTGAAGACATGATTAAGTTTTTTATTGCAAAAGTGCATGACACAAGATGGTTTGTGCCAAGCCCACGCATTATTATTTGCGTCCCTTACGGTGCAACTCAAGTGGAGCGAAGAGCTATTAGAGAATCTGCTGAAAGAGCGGGTGCTAAGCAAGTGTTTCTAATTGAAGAGCCTATGGCAGCCGCTATTGGTGCAGGACTTCCAATCAGCGAAGCGACAGGATCCATGGTGATTGACGTGGGCGGTGGCACAACTGAAGTCGGTATTATTTCATTGGGCGGTATTGTGTACGCCAAATCTGAACGTGTGGGTGGCGACAAAATTGATCAAGCTATTATTGATTACTTGAGACGAAATTATGGCACATTGATTTCTGACCCTACGGCCGAAATGATTAAGAAAAAAATTGGTACTGCATTCCCGATGTCTGAAATTTTAGAGCTCGAAGTGACGGGTCGAAATCTTGCTGAAGGACTCCCTCGTCGACTCAAAATTAATAGCAATGAAATTCTAGAGGCCCTCCAAGAGCCTTTAAATGCCATTGTGAGTGCTGTGAAATCTGCACTTGAACAAACACCACCTGAATTGGGTGCTGATATTGCTGATAATGGCATGGTACTAACCGGTGGTGGTGCCCTATTAAGAAATCTCGATCGCTTACTTATGGAAGAAACAGGCATTCCTGTTGTCACTGCGGATGACCCTCTCACTTGCGTTGCCAGGGGCTGCGGTAAGGCACTTGAATCACTCGATCAATTCTCGACCGTATTTGCTCACGAATAATTTTTGTTTTTTGCTACTTCATTAATAGTTAAAGCTTAATGATTAAATCTCATCAACATTCATCTAAGCTTTTTAATAAAGGCCCCTCACTTTTATCCAAATTATTGTTACTCATATTCATA
The DNA here is from genome assembly GCF_006364435.1 of Candidatus Methylopumilus universalis. Lineage (NCBI taxonomy): Bacteria > Pseudomonadati > Pseudomonadota > Betaproteobacteria > Nitrosomonadales > Methylophilaceae > Candidatus Methylopumilus > Candidatus Methylopumilus universalis. The sequence goes on from NZ_CP040977.1 coordinate 1,200,671, forward strand.
TCGATTGTATTAATGGGTGTGGATTTTCGTTTTCATTATTTAAAAAATATTAGGCAAGTAACGAATGTGTTCACCAAGCCTTTTCATTCATTGCTCAACCTGCCAAGCGATATATACCATTTCACAACAGAGTACTTTTCCAATCAATCTCGTTTGATTCATGAAAATGAAACATTAAAACTCAATATAGATAGCCTGAAGGCTGATCTTCAACGCTTAGATTTTATAGATCAAGAAAATAATCAATTAAAAAATTTACTCGAGGTAAAAAATGCGTATAAATTTAAAACTGAAGCTGTCAGTATTATTTATTCCCGCTTTGATCCTTTTAGTCAAAAAATTATTATAGATGGCGGCCAGAATAAAGACTTTCAAGCAGGTCAGCCTGTCATTAATGCATTGGGTCTTGTAGGACAAATCAGCAGTGTTTTTCCTGAAACGAGTGAAGTGACGCTTATTGTTGATAAAAAAATGTCTGTGCCTATTCAAATACAAAGAAACGGTTTAAGAGCGATTACAAGCGGTAATGGGCAAAACGAAACGATTTCACTTCCATACTTACCCAATAGTGTCGATGTCATTAAAGGAGATATTTTAAAAACATCAGGGATTGATACGATCTACCCGGAGGGTATTATCGTCGCAGAAGTATTAGAAATTATTAATGACCCTAAGCTGCCTTTTGCAAAAATTATTTGTAAGCCGATGTCGGAGATTCGCAATCACAGCCATGTCCTTGTGGTGAAGCCTATTAACAAAATTGCAAATCATGCAGTGACTCCAAAAAATGATCAAAAAAAATAAATTGTTTTTTATTTCTTTAATCATCGCATCGATGATTAATCTCATTCATATTAATATTTTTAATACTGATTTAACGCCTGATTTTATTCTACTTACACTCATATTCTGGTTTTTTAAAAATCCTAATACAGTGTCTATCTCAACATTTTGGCTTGTAGGGCTGATCACGGATATTTTTATAGGGGATCTTCTAGGGCAGCATGCTCTTACTTATGCATCTTGTTATTTTATTGCGCAATATTTCATAAATAAAATCATGCTAAACAATAAGCATCAAAAATTGCTTTATATTTTCTTAATATTTTTAAGCGCTCAAATTATTATGCTGATTATTAATCTCACGCACGATCTTCACTATCCAGGACTGAGTTATTATCTTCAAAGTATCACAGCTGTTTTCATTTGGCATGCGCTCTCTAAATTTAGATTTTTTAAATTAGATCGATAAAGATATAAGGCTATCTTAAGATGTCTTATACTAAAAATAGTCAAAATATTTATAAGTCGCGCTATTTATTTAAGCGAAGATTAGCGCTCCTTACAGCTTTGATATCCATTGCTTTTTTAGCTATCGCTGGGCGCTTTTTTTACCTTCAAATTTTTAAATATGATTTTTACAAAGGCTTATCAGAAAATAATCGTATTGCTGTGATTCCAAATGTTCCAAATCGAGGACTGATACTCGATCGAAATGGTATTGTCATGGCAGACAACTATTTTGTTTACAGTCTAGAAATTACGCCTTCTAAAGTCAGCAATCTCAACAAAACTATTGATAATTTAAAACCTATCGTCGAATTTAGTGCCGGTGATTTAAAACAATTCAAAAAAATTTTAAAAGAGAGTTCTTCTCTAGATAGTATTCCTATCAGAACGCATTTATCAGAAACTGAGGCGGCGAGATTTGCTGCAAATAAATTACAATTTGAAGGGGTAGAAATTAAATCCAGGTTGTTTAGGCGCTATCCTAAAGGAGCTTTTGCGTCCCATCTTATTGGTCATATTAATAGGATCAATGAAGAGGATAAAGAGATCATTAAGAAATTAGGCTGGCAACAAAACTATAAAGGCACTGACTCTATAGGCAAGCTTGGTATTGAAAAATATTATGAAGCTAAACTTCATGGCACCACTGGATTCCAAGAAGTTGAAATTGATGCCAATGGAAATTCAATTCGTATTTTAAATAGCACACCTTCTATTGAGGGTGACGCCATTACATTATCGATCGATTCAAACTTACAAGAGATTGCTGAAAATGCATTTAATAAATACCGGGGTGCACTCGTCGCTTTAAATCCGAAGAATGGCGAAGTACTTGCATTTGTAAGTCGTCCTAATTTTGATCCCAATCAATTTGTAGGTGGTATTGATGTAGATGAATGGAAGGTACTGAATGAGTCATTAGACAAGCCTATGCTTAATCGTGCTATTAATGGTTTGTATCCTCCAGGGTCTACCATCAAACCTTTTGTCGCATTAGCTGCGTTAGAAAATGACATTCGTAAACCGCCTTTTAATATTAACGACCCGGGCTTCTTTACACTGCCTAACTCTGGCCATACTTACAAAGACTGGAAACCTTACGGGCATGGCGTTGTGGATATGGTGATGGCAATTACTATCTCGTGCGATACATTTTTTTATGGGCTAGGTATCGAATTAGGTATTAAAAAATTATCTGAATTTCTATCGCGCTTTGGCTTTGGTGAGACTACCCACATTGATATGTTTGGTGAAAATGCAGGCCTATTACCTTCACCTGAATGGAAACAAAAACGATATAAACAACCTTGGTATTTAGGTGAAACTGTCATTACCAGTATTGGTCAAGGCTATACACTCGTCACTCCTATGCAGCTCGCTCAGGCAGTGGCAACAATCGCTAACGGCGGATTGATGATCCAGCCAAGGCTTATCCAATCGATAAAAAATAATCAAACTGGCAAAATAGAAACGTTTAAAAATAAAATTATTCGAGAGCTACATTTCAAGCCTGAGAATTTAGCGCTCGTTAAAGAAGGTATGATGAATGTAACAGAGCCCGGCGGAACTGCTGCAAGCGTGGGTGCTGGTGCGTCATATAAAATGGCAGCTAAAACAGGAACCGCCCAAGTGGTTGAGATGAAGCGAAATCAAAAATATGATCCTAATCGCATGAATGAAAGACATAGAGACCATGCACTTTTTATTGCTTATGCGCCTGCAGAAGATCCTACAATTGCAGTTGCAATTATTGTTGAAAATGGTGGCCATGGTGGATCAACAGCGGGACCAATTGCAAGAAAACTGATGGATTATTATTTGCTTAAAAAAATAACTGTAAGCAAAGAAAATAATAAAGCAGCCTCACTTGAATCTGAATATCATGATTAAAATAAGATCACTATGTTAGAACGTTTACTTCTCCGACTACAAAAAAATATTGACTCTACTTTAATGGTCTTTATTAGCTCAGCCTTAGTGGTTGGTCTTTTTACGCTTTACAGCGCTTCAGGGCGAAATATTATCTTGGTGCTTAATCAGCTTTTTTATATTGGGCTGGGTTTTATATTGCTTTGGGTCACAGCGAAGATACATCCTAAATATTTTCAGAAATTAGCACTGCCTATTTATATCGCAGGTTTGTTGCTTCTTTTTGGTGTCATGTTTTTTGGACAATCGAGTCATGGTGCTAAACGCTGGTTAAATTTAGGGTTATTTAAAATGCAGCCCTCTGAAATTATGCGTATTGCTGTGCCTATTGCCATGGCTTGGTATCTTTCTAAAAGAGAAAATAAACGGCACGCGATCGATTATGTCATTGCCTCACTTTTTTTTATTTTGCCCGTCATCCTTATTATCAATCAGCCTGATTTGGGCACAGGACTCTTAATTGCCGCGTCAGGTTTTTATATTCTTTTTTTAGCCGGCCTAAATTGGAAATTTATTGTAGGAGGTGGCATCGGTCTTTTTTCTTTAACACCTTTTATTTGGACTCATTTACATGATTACCAGAAAAATCGAGTGCTCATTTTATTAGATCCAAGCCAAGATCCATTGGGGTCTGGCTATCACACAATTCAATCTTCTATTGCCATGGGGTCAGGAGGACTGATTGGTAAAGGCTGGCTTAATGGTTCACAAGGTCAACTTGATTTCTTACCCGAACGAACCACCGATTTTATTTTTGCAATCTTTAGTGAAGAATTTGGTCTTTTGGGCAACTTATTACTTTTAGGTCTTTATGGGCTCATTATTGGTCGGAGCCTCATGATAGCCTCACAGGCCAAAAATACATTTACACGACTTCTAGCCGCCAACATTGGGCTTACTTTCTTTACATATATCTTTATCAATATTGCGATGGTAAGTGGCATCATGCCCGTGGTGGGCGTACCTTTGCCTCTCATTAGTTTTGGCGGCACATCTATGACGATTATTTTAATTAGCTTTGGTATATTAATGAGTGTGCATTCACATAAAGAACTTGTAGGGTCATCTTAATGTTTAGAGTCTATTTTCTTGGTTTTCTCCTCCTCTCTCTCTTAACAGGTTGTGCAAGCGTTCCTTCTTTCAAGAATGATTCTCTGCCTGTGCCTTTAAAAAAAGGTGGTGGCTATTACCTCGATGATGGTCCAGGTGATAATCCTCCTGGAGATATTGATGCAATTCCTGATGCAGCACCAAAAGTAGAGCCCTTTCATGGGCGCGCGAATCAACCTTATATTGCACTCGATGCCAAGTATGTCCCGATGACTTCTTTCTACCCATATAAAGAGCAGGGTGTCGCTTCTTGGTACGGTAAGCGCTATCACGGCAAAAAAACATCGATCGGTGAAGTCTATGACATGTATGGCATGACGGGCGCCCACACTACACTTCCTATTCCATGTTATGTGCGAGTCACAAATACTGAAAATAATAAAAGCGTGATTGTCAGAATTAATGATCGCGGTCCATTTAAAAAAAATCGTGTCATCGATTTATCATTTGCCGCAGCTTACAAATTACGATTGTCTGACAAAGGTAGTGGTCCTGTAGAAGTGGAACTTATTGACCCAAGACAATTTAATGCGCTCAAAAAAACGTCTGATCTCGTTAATGAAAAAATAAAAGAAAAAGATGTGGTAGCGCCTCAAACAAAGCTAGCTGATGTTCCAATTTCAGATGAACCGCTTTATATTCAAGCAGGGGCTTTTAAAAATGAAAAAAATGCAGACCTTTTATTAAAACAACTGTCAGATATGGGGCTAGAAAATACACCGCCATTTAAAAAACAATTTTCAGAAGATTTATTTCATGTAGTCATTGGGCCTTTTACTTCGAAAGATGAAGCAAATAACATCGCAAATCTTATTAAAGCAAAAATAAAAATTAGTATTTTTGTAGTAACTAAAGAAAAGAATTAAATGTCCGATAATCATATGCCACCAGAAACCCTGATTGAGTTTCCATGTCATTTCCCGATTAAAGTGATGGGAGAAGTCCATGATGAATTTACATCTACGGTCATTGAAATCATTAAACAAAAAAATGGTAGCTTTGATCCGAGCACAATCGAGATGAAAGGAAGTAGTGAAGGTCGTTATATCAGTCTTACATGCTTTGTTTATGTTACAAACAAGCCGGAATTAGATGACATCTACCGATCACTTTCAACGCACCCAATGATTAAAGTCGTTCTCTAGATTTATGTCGATCAATGTGAAATATCTTGGTGTCACACCTTATGAATCTACTTGGAATAAAATGAAAATGTTTACTTCCAACAGAGTTGATTCCACGCAAGATGAAATATGGATTACGGAACATGAGGCTATTTATACATTGGGTTTAAATCGAAAAGATTTTAAAAAGCCTTTAAGAACTGATATTTCAGTTCTTCCTGTTGATCGAGGTGGAAAAATTACGTATCACGGCCGAGGTCAGCTCATCATTTATCCACTTATCGATCTTAAGCGCTATCAACTCACCATTAGATCTTTTGTGACTTTAATCGAAAAAAGTATTGTGAGTTTTTTATCCCGTCGTGATATCAAAGCCAATGCTAAAATAGAAGCCCCTGGAGTCTATATTGAACATAAAAAAATTGCTTCATTAGGATTGCGTATCAAAAATCATGCTTCATATCATGGTTTAAGCATGAATATTGATATGGATTTGTCTCCTTTTGAAGCGATTGATCCCTGTGGCTTTAAAAACTTACAAATGACACAATTAAAAACATTTACAAATGATGTATCGATTGAAGCTATAGGCTTTGAAATTGCGAACGATATTAAACATCAGCTACTCAATTTAAAATGATAAAACCTAATATTTCAAAACCTATAGGTGTCAAAGAAATTAATTTTGAGAAAACTTCTAAGATTCCTATCAAAATTATTGAAGCGCCTATCAAAGCCAAACCGCATTGGATCAAAATGCAGCTACCTCAAAGCCAGCGATTTAATGAAATTAAGTCAATTTTAAGAAAAAATAATCTTCATAGCGTTTGTGAAGAAGCCAGTTGCCCCAATATCGGCGAATGCTTTAGTCAAGGTACTGCTACATTTATGATTCTTGGTGATCTTTGCACAAGACGCTGCCCATTTTGTGATGTTGGCCATGGCAGACCTTTGCCCCCTGATGCAGATGAACCCAAAAAATTAGCCCAAACTATTCTCGAGCTTAATTTAAAATACGTTGTGATTACAAGTGTAGATCGAGATGATCTGCGCGATGGCGGCGCTCAACACTTTGTCGATTGTATTAAAGAGATTCGCAGCACTTCACCCAATACTAAAATCGAAATTTTAGTGCCGGACTTTAGAGGTCGCCTTGATAAAGCGCTCGATATTTTAAGCTTGATGCCACCTGATGTTTTTAATCACAACCTTGAGACCATTCCACGACTTTATAAAAAAGCACGTCCAGGTTCAGACTATCAGCACTCACTGAATTTACTATTAAATTTTAAATTGAAGTTTCCCGATATCCCGACGAAGTCAGGACTTATGCTGGGACTGGGTGAAACAAATAGTGAAATCATTGAAGTGATGAAAGATTTAAGATCGCACAAAGTTGAAATGCTGACCCTTGGACAATATTTACAGCCAAGCGCTCACCATCTTCCTGTGGATCGTTACGTGGATCCAAAAGAATTTGATGCTTTAAAAGAAGAAGCAGAACAGTTGTTATTTTCATCAATAGCGAGTGCGCCCATGGTTAGAAGTAGTTATCACGCAGATATTCAAGCGCATGAGGCTCAAAACTAAATGGTTCCTCATTTAAAAACTGCTCTCACAGGGCCACTTCTTTCATTAGAAAAACATCTCATTCATGAAATGGCAAATATTGAACATTGGTTTCGCATTCAATGGCTAGAGCATGCAGCTCCCTTTTACGCATCTGTTGATTTAAGAAATGCAGGATTTAAACTAGCGCCGGTTGACACTAACCTTTTCCCAGGAGGATTTAATAATTTAAATCCAGACTTTTTATCACTTTCTGTTCAGGCGGCTATGGTGGCAGTTGAAAAAGTTTGTCCTGAAGCGCATCGCCTTTTAATTATTCCTGAAAATCACACACGAAATATTTATTACTTGAAAAATTTATTTGAATTACAAAATATATTAAGAAAATCAGGTCTAGAAGTTCGCATTGGTAGTGTAGATACAAGCATTTCTGAACCTACAACCATTGCAGTTGAAAATAATAAGTCTTTACTTATAGAGCCTTTAAAGCGCATCAAAAATAGGTTAGTACTTGAAAACAAGACACTCGGTAATTTTGATGCATGCGCCATATTATTAAATAATGATTTATCGGCTGGCATTCCTGATATCTTAAAAAATATTGAGCAAAATTTAATACCCCCTCTTCATGCAGGATGGGCATCACGGAGAAAATCGCAACACTTTAAAGCTTACGACGATGTCGTGAAATCATTCGCTGAATTTATTAAAGTAGATCCCTGGCTTATAAACCCTTATTTCGATCATGCAACTGGTATTGATTTTCATGCAAGACAAGGCGAAGATGAACTTGCGACAAAAGTAGAGCAAATCTTAAATAAGATTCAATCAAAATATAAAGAATATAAAATTGAGCATGAACCCTTTGTGATTGTTAAAGCAGATGCTGGAACTTATGGTATGGGCATTATGACAGTGAAACATGGTGACGAATTAAGAAATTTAAATCGAAAATCGCGAAATAAAATGTCTGTTGTAAAAGAGGGCTTGGAAGTTTCAGAAGTGATTATTCAAGAAGGCGTCTATTCTGAAGAATGTATTAACGAAGCAGTCGCAGAGCCTGTCGTTTATATGATAGATCATTTTGTTATTGGTGGTTTTTATCGTGTGCACACCACACGTGGTAAAGATGAAAATCTTAATGCGCCTGGTATGCATTTTGTACCTTTAGCCTTCGAAACTTCTTGCTCGACACCTGAGATAGATGAGTCGCCACTTTCAACGCCCAATCGATTCTATGCTTATGGCGTAATCGCAAGATTAGCACTTCTTGCAGCATCCATTGAACTCGAAACGCATGATCCAATGAATCAATAATTATGCCTATTCTCTTTATAATCGACCCGCCTCATTCCTTACATTTAAAAAAGGATTCGACCTTTGCCTTAATGAAAGAGGCCATTAAACAAAATCATGAAGTTTATTTTTGTTTGCAACATGACTTATATATAGATGCCAACCAATTGTTTTGTAGAACGCATCGTTTTGAAGTAAATATTTTTCCGAATCATGCAAAAACTTATGAAACATATCCTATTTCATTTTTTAATGCGCTCTTTATGAGAAAAGATCCGCCAGTTGACCAAGCTTATCTTCATACGACTTTCTTATTAGATATTGCCGAAAAATCAAATGTGAAAGTATTTAATAAACCTTCTTCTATCAGAAGTTGGAATGAAAAAATATCTATACTTCAGTTTGACGAGCTCATACCTAAAACTTTAGTCACAGCCAATCCAGAAATTGTGAAACAATTTTTTAAAGATCATGGCGACATCATTTTGAAGCCACTTGATGGTATGGGCGGAAAAAATATTTTCCGCGTCAGTGAATTTGAAAAAAATCTTAATGTAATTTTAGAGATTATGACCAATCATGGCCATCAAATGATAATGGCCCAGCAATATATTCCAGAAATTAAATTAGGTGATAAACGTATTATTATTATTGAAGGAAAACCTTTTCCCTATGCGTTGGCTCGCATTCCCATGGAGGGCGAAACGCGGGGCAATTTGGCATCAGGGGGCCAAGGTGTCGCACAGGCTCTGGCAGAAAGAGATATGGAAATTGCTTCGATCGTAGGCAAAAAGCTATTGAGTGAAGGTCTTCATTTTGTAGGCATTGATGTCATTGGTAATTTTTTAACAGAAATTAATGTGACAAGCCCAACCGGTATCGTTGAACTTTTTGAACAGACAAAGCAAAATCCTGCAGAACTTATTATCAATGCGCTTCATTAAGTTTTTTTTTATTCTTGTAGGTTTTTCTTTTCTTCAGTCTTGCTCTCAACCCTCCTTATACCAATCTAAGCATTATGTATTTGGAACTATTGTAGACATTTCTATTTACGGTGAAAAAGAAGAGAAAGCAGAAGAGGCCGCCAAACTAGTTCTAGAAGAATTTACAAGACTTCATAACTCTCTTCATGCTTGGAAAAAAAGTGATCTTACCGATCTCAATGAATCTATTTCAAAAAATAAGTCTTATAGAAACGCCTCTTCAGAACTTATTGAGATTATAAAAAATGCGAGAGAGCTCGAAGTCACTTCTAATCATCTCTTTAATCCAGCAATAGGCGAACTCATCAATTATTGGGGATTTCATCAGGATGAATTTACTCCAATCTATCCAAATGAATCAAAAATAAAAAGTCTCGTTGAAAGAAGTCCTTCTCTAAGCCAGCTTCACATTTCAGGCACAACTATCAAGAGCTCAAATTCTTACGTCAAAATTGATCTCGGTGGATATGCAAAAGGTTATGCGCTTGATCGTGCAAGTAAAATTATCCGTGAGCATCATATTAAAAACGCACTTATCAATATTGGTGGGAATATTATGGCAATTGGTCAACATGGCAGTAAACCGTGGCGTGTTGGCATACAAGATCCTAGAGGAGCACAAGCGATAGCAAAAGTTGATTTGCCAGACGGATGGGCTATTGGGACATCAGGCGACTATCAAAGATATTTTATAAATGATGGGAAGCGCTATTGCCATCTTATTAACCCCTTGACAGGATATCCAGTCGAAGGCATCTATTCTGTAACTGTGCTGATCGAGCCGTCACAAAGTGCCGGAACTTTATCCGACGTTTTATCTAAGCCGCTTTTTATCAGCAAGAAAGAAAATAGAAGGGATATGGCAAAAAAACTTGGGATCTATCACTACTTAATTATTGAAGAAAAACACATATCGATGACTAAAACAATGGCAGATAAAATTCAATTTTTAAATCCCCTTACCCAAAAGAATAATCAAATTGAAATTACCCTCTAAATTTTTTCTTGGTGACAGCCTTATTGTATTGGTAAGTCTTATCTTTATAATTTTCGCTTTTAAGACTTTCTGGCATTTTGAAACAGGGAGTGTCGTTCAAGTAAATTTTCAAGGAAAAACATATGGAAACTTTAGTCTATTTCAAGATAAAAAAATTAGCCTGATTGGCCATGAGGGTGAAAGTATAATTGAAATTAAAAATGGTCGGGCTCGTTTTAAATCGGCTCCATGTAAAAATCAATATTGTATTCAACAAGGCTGGATTAGTTTCACAGGGCAAATGTTGATTTGTATTCCTAATGAAGTGAGCATTGAAATTTTAGGTAAAACGAAAGCTTATGACTCGCTCAATTATTAAAATCAAAACGACATTACTAGATCATCAAATTGCGCAATTAAGTGCGATTGCCATAGGTCTAAGCCTAATTGAATCGGTATTGCCATCCCCCATGCCAGGAGTAAAGCCTGGTATAGCTAACATCATCACGCTTTATGCTATCTATCGCTTTAATTTTAAAACAGCCATGTGGGTGAGTATCCTAAGGGTCTTTGCCACAAGCCTTATATTAGGTCAATTTTTAAGTCCTACCTTTATGCTGAGTTTGACCGGATCAATGTTGAGTCTTTTGACTTTATATTTTGCAATTAAATTACCATCTAAATTTTTTAGCCCCATAGGTCTATCCGTCCTATCTTCTTTTGCACATATTGCAGGTCAGCTTATGCTTGTTCGTTTATGGCTTATCCCTCATGCCAGTATCTATTATTTAATTCCTATCTATAGTGCGGCTGCACTTTTATTTGGATGCATCAACGGTTGGATTACCTATCGATTACTTAAACAGCACAATTCCATATAACACTTCAAGATAATGCTAAAATAAACAAAGTCAAAAAAGGTATAGACATCATGAAAAAATATCTATGTATTTACATAAGCGCTTTATTACTTCTTAACTTAGTAGGATGCGGTACCAAAGGAGGCTTATATATCCCTGAACAAAAATATCCGCAAGATACAGCGCCTGAGAAAAAATAAATAATGGGCAAAACGTCATTCATTCATTCTGACCATGGTGTGCTTTTTGCAGAAGGCGTTTCTCTTGAATCCATTGCAAAGCAATTTAGTACACCCACTTATATTTATTCGAAAAATACACTCATTCAAACCTTTGAGTCTTTTAAAAAAGGGCTTCTTAAGACGGATCACCTTATATGTTTTGCAGTGAAATCTAATTCTAATATTGCGATTCTTAATCTCTTTGCCGGACTAGGAGCAGGATTTGATATTGTGTCAGGTGGCGAACTTGAGCGTGCCATATTTGCCGGCGGCGATCCACAAAAAATTGTATTTTCAGGTGTGGGCAAAACGGAGTCTGAAATTTCAGCTGCTTTAAAAGCCAATATATTATGTTTCAATGTGGAATCTCGAAGCGAGCTTATGCGCATTCAAGGAGTTGCAGAAAAAATAAATATCAAAGCACCTATCTCTATCCGAGTAAATCCTGATGTCGATGCCAAAACTCACCCCTATATTTCAACTGGACTAAAAGACAACAAATTTGGTGTCGATTTTAATCAAGCACTCTCGCTATACCTTGAAGCAAAAAGTATGAGTCATATTAATATCAAAGGTATTGATTGTCATATTGGTTCACAAATTACAGAACTAAAACCTTTTGTGGATTCAATGGATCGAGTGCTTACTCTTGTAGATCAACTTAAAAAAAATAATATTCATTTAAGTCATATCGATATTGGTGGTGGCATTGGTATTTGCTACCAAGATGAATCCCCGCCCGACTTTGAAATCTATACAAAAGAAATCTTAAATAAGATTAAAGACCTTAATATCAAAATTATTTTCGAACCTGGTCGAGCACTTGTCGGTAATGCAGGTGTGCTTTTATCTAAAGTGGAATATTTAAAACAAAATGATATCAAACACTTTGCCATCATTGATGCGGCCATGAATGATCTCATGCGACCTACCTTATATGATGCTTATCATGAAATTAAAGTAGTTCGCGAACATGATGCGAAGACGCAATCGTTTGATGTCGTAGGTCCCGTATGTGAAAGTGGCGACTTTATTGCAAAAAATCGATTATTAAAATTAAAAGAAAATGATCTCATTTGCATAATGTCGGCTGGAGCTTATGGCATGAGTATGAGTTCAAACTACAATTCACGTGGACGCGCTGCTGAAGTCATGGTGGATCAAGATAAGCTTTATGAAATTAGAACACGTGAAAAATCGAGTGACTTATTTAAGCTCGAAAAGAAGCTACCGCTTTAATCAAAAATAACGGTTTTATTCGCATAAATAAGAATGCGATTCTCTATGTGCCATCGCACAGCTTTAGATAAAACGATACGCTCTAAATCTCTACCTTTTTGAATGAGATCTTCGACTTGGTCGCGATGTGAGATACGATCGATATCCTGCTCAATGATCGGACCCTCATCTAAGACCTCAGTAACATAGTGGCTTGTGGCCCCAATCAATTTAACACCTCGCTCAAAAGCTCGATGATAAGGCCTTGCACCAATAAAAGCAGGCAAGAAAGAATGGTGAATGTTAATCACGCGCTGTGGGTAACGTTTTACAAAATCTTCGCTTAAGATTTGCATGTAACGAGCAAGCACTATGAAATCGACTTGAAATTTATCAAATAATGCAAATTGTTCTGCTTCAGCTTCTTTCTTTTTATCTTTCTCAACTGGGATATGAAAAAAGGGAATGCCATAAAATTCAGCGAGTTTTTGTGCGTCTAAATGATTACTAATAATGAGGGGAATTTCACATTGAAGCTCGTTATTCTTATGGCGATGAAGCAAATCTGCCAAACAATGATCGTATTGCGACACCATAATCGCCATAAGAGGCTTGTCTTTGGAGAGCTTTAATTCCCATGTCATCTTATATGTTTTAGCGATACCCTGAAAGGCTTCGGCAAAAGAAGCTTCATCTAAAGAAAAGTCTTTTAGATCCCATTCAACCCGCATAAGGAAAAGACTATTTTCCGCATCTTGATGCTGGTCGGCATGCAAAATATTTGCATTATGTTGATATAAAAAATCTGCGATAGCTGCCACAATACCTTTAGTATCTGGGCAAGTAATTAATAAGGTCGCTGAATTTTTCATAGGATTATGTGTCAATTTTGAATAAAACGAATTATACATGGACAATCAGGAATAAAATAATAGGCTGTCCATATCAAAACCCCTAAAATATCAATCTATGACAGATAAAATCAATATTCTTTTAGCCAACCCCCGTGGCTTTTGTGCGGGTGTTGATCGTGCCATTCAAATCGTAGAAGAAGCTCTTATACAATATGGCAAGCCTATCTATGTAAGGCACGAAGTTGTACATAATCAATATGTGATCAATGATTTAAAAACAAAGGGTGCTGTTTTTATTGAAGATCTGAATGATGTGCCGAAGGGTGCGCATGTGATTTTTAGTGCGCATGGCATTTCAAAAGCTATTCGTGAAGAAGCTAAGTTACGTGAGCTTATTCCTATCGATGCGACCTGCCCATTGGTTACCAAAGTCCATGTTGAAGTAAACAAAATGCTTAATCAAGGTATGGACATCGTTATGGTCGGACACAAAGGCCATCCTGAAGTGGAAGGCACGATGGGTCAAATCGAAAAACATCAGTCAAACCGTAAGATGTATTTAATCGAAACCGTTGAAGATATCAAAAGTTTGATTGTGGATCGTCCGGATAAACTTGCCTATGTGACTCAAACGACACTTTCAATTGACGATACGAAAATAATAATCGACACTTTAAAAATAAAATTCCCAAATATTCAAGGGCCAAAAAGTGATGACATTTGTTATGCCACGCAAAATAGACAAGATGCAGTCAAAGAAATAAGTAGTCTTTGTGATCTTATTATTATTGTGGGCTCCAATAACAGCTCTAATTCCAATCGCCTTAAAGAGCTAGCTCTCAGAGAGGGGGTGGAATCCTATATGATCGATCATGAAGATTTACTTCAATCATCTTGGCTAATTAATAAAAAAAATATTGGTATTTCCGCTGGGGCTTCCGCACCTGAGATAAGTGTTAAAAATATTGTAAATAAAATTGAATCACTTACAAAAGCTTCTATCACTGAACTTCCAGGTATCGAAGAAAGTATTATTTTTAAATTGCCTAAGATTTAAATATGTCTTTCAAAAAACCCATTTCATCTCTTGTATTAATTTACACAGAGGATTTTAAAGTGCTTCTTATGGAGCGCGCTGACAAGAAAGCCTTCTGGCAATCCGTGACAGGAAGTTTGGAAGAAAATGAAACGCCAAGTGAGGCTGCAGCAAGAGAGGTGTTTGAAGAAACTGGGATTCATACAAATCAACATTCACTTGAAGACTGGCACTTATCTCACGTCTATGAAATTTATGCCCATTGGCGTTATCGTTATGCCCCTGATGTCACACACAATACAGAACATATTTTTGGTCTTAAAGTGCCAGCTGCGATACCTATTCAATTATCAGCAGACGAACATGTGCAATATCTATGGTTAGATTGGAAAGAAGCCATGGATAAAGTTTTCTCTTGGACTAATGTCGAAGCTATTAAAAAATTAGCCGAAATTCATCAACTAAAACTGTAAAATAGATGGTCTATGCAACTCGCTCAAATTAAATTTAATACGTTTGAATCTATCAGCGATGAAGATTGCCAACAAAGAATTATTGCAGCCAAAAATAAACTTGGTAAAAATTTAGTCATCTTAGGTCATCACTATCAGCATGAATCGGTTTATAGACATGCAGACTATACAGGCGACTCACTTAAACTTTCTCGTATCGTTGAGTCGCTTGATGCTAAATATATTGTATTTTTAGGCGTGCACTTCATGGCAGAAGTCGCCAATATCTTATCAAGGCCTGATCAGCTTACCATTCTCCCAGACTTAGCAGCAGGTTGCTCCATGGCAGACATGGCCAATTTAAGCAAAGTAGAAAGAAGTTACCGAGAGCTCTCAAAAGTACTTTCATTTGACGAAGTTGTCACTCCTGTCACTTATATTAATTCTGCAGCCGATCTTAAAGCTTTTTGTGGTGAACATGGAGGCATTGTATGCACTTCAACGAATGCAACAAAAATTATTGAATGGTCATTTAAACAGCGGGAAAAAGTTTTATTTTTTCCAGATCAGAATCTGGGTCGTTGGAGTGGTCACAAAATGGGCATTCCTTTAGATGAGATGCCGGTTTGGGATCCAGATCTCCCACTTGGAGGACTCACTGAAGCAGAGATTAAAAAAGCTAAAATCTTTTTATGGAAAGGTCATTGTGCAGTTCATCAAATGTTTCGCCTCCAAAATATTGAGCGCTTTAGACAAGAGCATCCGGATGGCAAAGTCATCTCTCATCCTGAATGTCCTTTTGAGGTCTGTGCTCATTCGGATTATGTCGGGTCGACGGAATATATTTTAAAAACTGTCACAGAAGCTCCCAGAGCTACTAAATGGTTAGTAGGCACTGAACTTAATTTAGTCAATCGCCTTGCAAATCAAATGAAAACTGAAGATAAGCTTGTGCAATTTATGTCACATGTTATTTGTGAATGTTCAACCATGGCACGAATCGATCCTCAACATCTTGCATGGTGCTTAGAAAATATTGTAAATAATGAGCCTGTGAATATCATTAAGGTGCCCGAAGATGAAGCGAAGTTAGCTAAACTTACTCTCGACCGTATGCTTCAGGTGTCATAAATGACGTCATGCACGATTTGTAATCTTATTGAAGGTGAAATTGTCTGGAGTGATGATAAGCTGCGCGTCGTCCTTATAGACGATGAAAGTTACAGAGGTTATTGTCGTGTTGAATGTATTCATCATATAAAAGAAATGACAGATTTGGATGAGGCGCTGCAATTGAGAATCATGCGATGTGTATTTAAAGTAGAAGGGGCTTTAAGAAAAATCTTTCATCCTGAAAAAATTAACTTAGCAAGCTTAGGCAATAAAACACCGCATATTCACTGGCATGTCATTCCTCGTTTTAAAGAGGATCCACACTTTCCAAATTCGCATTGGGGAGAAAAGCTACGAGAAGGTTTACGTCAACCGATATCACCCGAAGAAAAAGAAGACCTTATTAAATTATTAAATCAATCCTTAAGCTAATAAGCGCGTTACTATTTTCCCTTGCTGAATGTGGCTTTCGATAATTTCATCAATATCTTGTTCATCTATAAAGCGATACCAAGTAGCTTCGGGATAAATGACAAGTAAAGGCCCCTCGTCACATCGATCAAAACATCCTGCTCGGTTAATTCTCACTTTAGATTCACCATTTAAATCAAATGATTTAATTTTTGATTTCATGTACATGAACATATTTTCAGCCCCTTTGTCCGAGCAACACGCTTCGCCATCCTCGCGCTGATTTAGACAAAAGAAAATATGATGTTTGTAATAATTCATTTATTGGGATGACAAGGTGTCGTCTTTCGTAAAAGTCCATGTTCTTGTAATGCTCAGTATATCCACTTCTTTTCGAATATCTTCAGGAAACGTAGCATAGGGAGCGCCTAATTCCACAATCCTTTTAGCAGCATCATCTAGTATTTTAAATCCTGAACTTTGATTAATCTCAATATTATCAATTCTTCCATCAGGCTTTAAAGATACAGTCATCCTTAGTTGGCCTGAAAATTTTTTTTCGCGCGCTTCCTCTGGATAATTCATATTACCTAAAGTCTCTACTTTTTGTCTCCATGCTTCTGCATAAAGCGCATATTTATATTCTTTGGTGCGAGCACCAATATATTTTCGTCTAGGTTGTTTCTCAAAATTAGAGATTTGATTTGAAAGAGCGGCGTCTGATACACTAATTTCACTTGCACTTGCCAGGATCTCTTCTTTACTTATCGATTTATTAATCACTTTTGATTCTTTAGGCTGCTGCACTGCTTTAGGCTCATTCAATACTTGCGCATCTTTTTTTACAATCTTTTCTTGTGATGAGCTTGAAGCCTTACCAACAGCTGACTGATCACCACGATTATTTAATTGAAATGTGTTTTTATTTTCAGTGATCATTGGTAGTGGTGTTTTTTTATGGGCATCTTTTTCTGTATTACCACCCTTATTTGAATTGCTTTGCGCTAAAACGTCTGCATCTTCTTGGTGATTGTCTTTAGAGTTTGTTAAAACTACTTCAATCTGGGAGAGTTGGTTCTTGAATGGTTTAATAGGTTTAAAATGTATTAGCTGGATGGCTAGAAAATGCAGCACAAAGGATAAGAGAATTGAAAGCTTAAGAATATTATTCTTGTATATGCTTTCATCCATAGTCATAAATTAAACTAATCCCTTTAGTAAGGTTTGATGAATGCCATTGAAACTGCCGTTACTCATGACGAGAATATGATCGCCTGATTTTATCTCTTTTAAAATAGCATCTACAAAAATTTTCATATCATGCCCTACGAATGATTTATTTTTTATAGGAGCCAAAGCCTCTTCAGCATTCCAAGTTAATTTTTCACCATAACAAAATACTTGATCTGCATCTTTTAAACTTTCAGGCAGTGCACTTTTCATTGTGCCTAATTTCATTGTATTAGATCTTGGCTCCAAGACTGCTATGATTCTGGCTTTCCCTACTTTAGCTCTTAATCCTGCAAGCGTTGTTGATATCGCTGCTGGATGATGCGCAAAATCATCATATATTGTAATACCGTTTTTTATACCAATACATTCCATTCTACGTTTTACATTTTTAAATGTTTGCAAAGCCTCTATCGCATCTTCTAGTGTCACACCAACATGGTGCGATGCCGCAATCGCAGCTAATGCATTCATACGATTATGATGACCTAGGAGATCCCATGATAAAGTGCCAACCAATTTAGCAAGATTTAAGACTTCAAAAGATTGATCTTGATTGACCTTGCCAATGGATAAGCCTTGTGGACTTCCAATATAAGCTTTTTCAGACCAACAACCTTTACCCATGACTCTTTTTAAACTATCTTCTTCATCATTAATAATCACACGTCCGATACTGGGCACCATACGCACCATATGATGAAATTGCGCTTCAATCGCATGAAGGTCTGGAAAAATGTCTGCGTGATCATATTCAAGATTATTAAGTATCGCAGTCTTCGGATGGTAATGAACAAACTTAGATCGTTTATCAAAAAAAGCTGTGTCATATTCATCTGCTTCAATCACAAAGAAAGGTGAAGTTTCATTCGAGTCATTTTTTTGTGGCAAACGTGCTGAAACATCGAAGTTGAGTGGGACCCCACCAATAAGAAATCCGGGTGCATAGCCATTAAATTCTAAAATCCATGCAAGCATCGATGATGTTGTCGTTTTACCATGCGTCCCTGCAACTGCAAGTACCCATTTGTCTTTTAAAATGGCTTCGAAAAGCCATTGCGGTCCTGATATATATGGCAAGCCTCGATTCATAATTTCTTCCATCAGAGGATTGCCACGGGACACCACATTACCAATTACATAAAGATCTGGCTTGAGTTCAGTTTGTTTTTTATCAAAACCTTCGATAAGTTCAATACCGACACTTTGTAATTGGGTACTCATAGGTGGGTATACATTCGTATCGCAACCCGTCACGCGATAACCTGAAGCTTTTGCTAAGGAAGCCAAGCCACCCATAAATGTTCCACAAATGCCTAAGATATGAATATGCATTTTTATTTTCTTATAAATTAGGTGCTAACCATTTTTTCAAGAACTCAACTGATACATCTCGACGCTTAGCCATATCTTTTAATTGGTCATCCCCAATTTTGTCGACACTAAAGTAATGCGCATCTGGATGTGCAAAATAAAAACCTGATACGGAAGCTGCAGGTGACATTGCAAACGAATCGGTCAGATGCATATCAATTTCATCTAATCTTAAATGTGTAAAAATATCTTTTTTAACAGTGTGGTCTGGGCATGCGGGGTATCCAGGTGCAGGTCGAATACCTTGATAAGCTTCTTTAATAAGACCTTCTTTATCTATATTTTCATCTATCACGTAACCCCACAAATCCTTTCTAACACGCTCGTGCATGTATTCTGCAAACGCTTCAGCTAAACGGTCAGCTAATGATTTAAACATGATGCTACTGTAATCATCATTTTTATCTTTAAATTCTTTTTCATATTTTTCCATGCCTAAACCACTCGTCACTGCGAACACCCCGATGTAATCTTTTATACCTGAGGATTTAGGAGCAATAAAATCCGATAAGCACTGATTGGGCTTTTGTTCATTATTTACTGTGGGTTTTTCAGATTGCTGTCTTAAGCCATAGTATGTAAATAAAGTTTTAGTGCGTGACTCATCTTCATAAATTTCGATATCATCATCGACACTATTCGCTGGATAAAAAGCTACCACACCATTAGCCACGAGCGCTCGGTTATTGATAAGTTTTGTGAGCATAGTTTGTGCTTCATTGAAAACTTGTGTCGCACTTTTCCCCACAATAGGGTCATTTAAAATCGCTGGATAAAAGCCAACCAAATCCCAGGTTTGAAAGAATGGACTCCAATCGATATAGGGTGCGATTAAGCTTAAATCAATATTTTTAAATACACGTTTACCTATAAATTTTGGGGCCTTAGGTGTATACGTTTTATCAAATTGAAGTTTTGAATTATTGAGCCTTGCTGCTTCAAGCGATAATAATTTAACGCCTTTTTTATTGGCATGTTGATCTCGTGCTCGCGCATAATCTTTTTCAATATCAAGAATATATTGATCTTTTTGTTCAGGTGTCAAAAGAGATTGCATTACAGCCACAGACCTCGACGCATCAGGCACATAAATCACGGGTCCATCATAATGTGGCGCAATTTTAACAGCTGTATGCGCGCGTGAGGTTGTCGCACCACCAATCAGAAGAGGTGTTTTTAACCCTCTAAAATGAGGGTCACGCTGCATTTCTTTTGCAACGTGTGTCATTTCTTCTAATGATGGTGTAATGAGTCCTGACAAACCAATAATATCGACATTCTCTTTTTTAGCCATTTCTAAAATTTCAGAGCACGGCACCATCACACCCATATTAATGACTTCAAAGTTATTGCATTGCAAGACGACTGACACAATATTTTTACCAATGTCGTGAACATCACCTTTAACTGTGGCAATAAGCATCTTGCCTTTAGGTTTTGAGACCACACCAGTTCTTTTTTCTTCTAATTTTTTTTCTTCTTCGATAAAAGGAACAAGATGTGCTACAGCTTGTTTCATCACGCGCGCTGATTTCACCACTTGAGGTAAAAACATTTTGCCTTGTGCAAACAAATCACCCACCACATTCATACCATCCATCAAGGGACCTTCAATCACATGAATCGGTCGCCCATTTTTTTGCATGGCTTCCAACCTTGCTTCTTCAGTATCTTCTACAATGAAATCTGTAATACCATGGACCAACGCATATGCAAGTTTTTTATTGACAGTAATTGGCTCTGTCTCTGTGCCTCTCCAATTAAGTGTTTGAACTTCTTTTTTACTTCCTTTTAAAGTCCCTGCAATTTCGATCATTCTTTCTGTGGCATCAATTCTTCGATTAAGCACAACGTCTTCGACACGCTCTTTAAGTTCAGGATCAAGATCATCATAGACACCCATCATGCCTGCATTGACAATCCCCATCGATAATCCAGCTTTGATCGCGTGATATAAAAAAACCGTGTGAATCGCTTCGCGAGCTGCATCATTCCCTCTAAAACTGAAACTGACGTTGGATACACCGCCTGAAATTTTTGCATGAGGGAGATTTTCTTTAATCCATCTTGTGGCATTAATAAAATCTACTGCGTAATTATTATGTTCTTCAATACCTGTTGCGATCGCAAAAATATTAGGGTCGAAAATAATATCTTCGGGCGGAAAATTAATTTTTGAAATTAATAAGTCATAGGCGCGTTTACAAATTTCTGTTTTTCTTTCGAATGTGTCCGCTTGTCCTTTTTCATCAAAAGCCATCACGATCACTGCTGTACCATATCGTCGACATAATGTGGCTTGGCGAATAAATTCAGCTTCACCTTCTTTTAACGAAATTGAATTTACAATCGCTTTGCCTTGAACACATTGAAGACCTGCTTCAATGACATCCCATTTCGATGAATCAATCATGATAGGGATACGCGCAATATCTGGTTCGGATGCGACGAGATTTAAGAAATGCTTCATGGCTTTTACAGCATCAAGCATACCTTCATCCATATTGATATCAATAATTTGCGCTCCATTTTCAACTTGCTGGCGCGCTACTGATAAAGCTTCATCATATTTTTCGTTAATGATTAAATTCGCAAATGCTTTTGAACCTGTCACATTGGTTCGCTCACCCACATTCACAAATAATGAATCGTCTTTAATTAAAAAGGATTCGAGACCTGAAAGTCTTGTGACTGTTTCAACGGTTGGCACTTCTCTAGGTTTGATATTTTTTATTTCATCTGCAATGGCTCTGATATGTTCAGGCGTGGTGCCACAACAACCGCCTGCAATATTGACAAAACCACTTGTTGCGAACTCTTTAATTAAAGATGAGGTATCTTTAGGCTTCTCATCAAAACCTGTGTCCGACATCGGATTAGGTAGGCCTGCATTCGGGTAAATACAAATGTAGGTATCTGCGATATTCGACAATTCTTCTGCATAAGGCCTCATGAGCGCTGCCCCTAATGCACAATTAAGACCAATCGTCATCGGTTTTGCATGGCGAACTGAATTCCAAAATGCTGCGACTGTTTGGCCAGATAAAATACGGCCTGATGCATCAGTCACGGTACCTGACAACATAATAGGTAAGCGCATTTTATTTTCTTCGAAATAGGTTTCGATCGCAAAAAGTGCTGCCTTGCAATTTAGGGTATCAAAAATTGTTTCGACGAGAAGGATATCGACGCCGCCTTCAACCAACGCTTTGACTTGATTGAAATAACTATTTTTTAATTCTTCAAATGTAATGTTCCTTGCTGCAGGATCGTTTACATCTGGTGAGATCGATGCAGTTTTGGGTGTAGGGCCAACAGCCCCTGCTACAAATCTTGGTTTATCTTTCGTTGAAAATTTGTCTACCGCTTGGCGCGCTAATTTGGCAGACGCCACGTTCATTTCATATGCTAAATCTGACATTGCATAATCATCTTGCGCTATTTCTGTTGCACCAAAAGTATTCGTTTCAATAATGTCAGAGCCTGCTTCCAAGTATGCTTCGTGAATACTTTGAATAATTTGAGGTTGAGTAAGGCTTAATAACTCGTTATTGCCTTTAAGAAATAATTCACGTTTACCTTCTGGCCCTGAAAATTTTGCAAAACGACCCTCATCTCCACCGCGGTAATCTTCTTCGGTAAGTTTATGTTGTTGGATCATGGTGCCCATTGCGCCATCCAGCAATAAAATACGCTCGGCTAAGAGTTTTCTCAGTATTTTTTCTTGATCAGTCATGAAGTCCTGTGGCATTGAATTTTTAGAGATGTATTAGGCATTATTAATAGCCTAAAGTGTAGCAAGAAACCAAAAGGTCATTATTTTTTACGTGCTTCAATCTCGAATAGTTTCTTTTCTAGTTCTTCTAATTTTTGGCGCGTACGTTTTAGAACTTCCGTTTGAACATCAAACTCTTCACGGGTGACAAGCTCCATTTTAGTGAACATGCCCTTTAATAGTGCATCGATATTCTTTTCGATGTCAGGCATGGGTGAATCCTTTACTATCTCTCTGATTTTATTAGATATTTCGTTTAATTTTTCATTATTTAGCATGATAAATTTCCTTTTGATTCAAGAGTTTATCAGATTTAAACCCACATTAAGTGCATATTAGCTCTTTGCTATCTATGGTGATGTTTACTAACTCATTGATTTTAATATAATAAGTAAGTTGGCACGGAAATTGCTTTTATTATTGTGTGAATATAAAAATAACTAATCACATTATTTTCAGGAAATTTTTACTTAAAGGAGTTTTAAAAATGCGTAAATCGCTTATTACAACAGCAGTGTTAGGAGCTCTTGCAGCGCCTTCATTTGTTTTTGCAGCTGACGCTGCACCTGCATCTGATTTTACGGCTTCATATAATGTAGGACTTTTTAGTCAATACATTTTCCGTGGATTGACCCAAACAAATAACAAACCTGCGCTTCAAGGTGGTTTTGATGTAAACCATAAAAGCGGTCTTTATATTGGTGGCTGGGCTTCAAACGTGAGCTGGTTAAGGGATAACCAAGGTTATGTTACTAATGGTGGTGTTTACTCATCTGGTGGGTCTCTGGAAATTGATATCTATGGCGGATTTAAAACCGACGTTAAAGGTATAGGTATTGATTTAGGCGCTCTACAATACTATTACCCTGGAGCTCATAATCAACTCTATGATAAAGCGAATACCACAGAATTATATGGGGCATTATCGTATGGTTGGCTCCAAGCAAAAGTCTCCGGTGTGGTTTCGAAAGACGCTTGGGGATTTGGTAAAAAATATAACGTTAATAGCGGTGGTGACGATGAAAGAGGTACTTATTATGCCGAGCTCAACGCCAATATTCCTCTAGCAGATACAGGCCTTACAGCCCTAATCCATGTGGGTCGCCAGGAGTTTAATCAGGCAAAAATAGATAGCGCTTCTCCAGATGCAAGTTATACGGACTGGAAACTTGGGCTTACAAAAGGATTTGACGGTGGCTTAAATATCGGTGCTTTCTATACTGATACTAATATAAGTACAGCTAATGCCGCGGCTAACTGGACTTATGCCAACAAAAATATCGGTGATAGCACAGGTACAGTATTTGTACAAAAAACGTTCTAAAAATAATAATTAAGACAAGGGCCTAAGGCCAAGGCCCTTTCTTGATTTTTTTAAACCTCAAGGGGAATTAACATGAAATTTGTAACAGCAATCATCAAGCCTTTTAAGCTAGATGAAGTTCGTGAAGCTCTCTCCTCCATTGGAGTTCAGGGAATCACAGTGACCGAAGTCAAAGGATTTGGTCGTCAAAAAGGCCATACGGAACTTTATCGCGGCGCCGAATATGTCATCGATTTTTTACCTAAAGTAAAAATCGAAGCAGCCATCCCAAATAAATTACTCAAACGTGCAGTTGAAGTGATTCAAAAGTCAGCGCTCACCGGCAAAATTGGTGACGGCAAAATTTTTGTGATGGAACTCGAAGAAGTTTATCGCATACGAACCGGTGAAGCCGGGGAGGACGCTCTTTAATCAGAGGAATAAAATTATGAAAAAACTATTATCAACTTTCGCATTAATTAGCTTCTTATGCATAAACTTTTTAGGCATGACAAGTGTAAGTTTTGCTGATGAAGCAACTTCAGTAAAAGCGAGTGATGCTGTGACTTTAGTAGCAGACGCAACTCCCGCTGAAAAACCTGCTGAAGCAAAAGATGAACCTCCTGCACCGACGCCTAACAAAGGTGACACTGCATGGATGATCATGGCTACGATTCTGGTGACCTTAATGGTGATTCCAGGTTTAGCACTCTTCTATGGTGGATTAGTCAGATCAAAAAATATGTTATCTGTACTCATGCAAACTTTCGTTGTGTTTTCACTCATGGGTGTTTTATGGGCGATCTATGGATACAGCGTTGCATTTACAGGCGGCAGTCCATTTTATGGTGGCTTCAGTAAGTTATTTTTAAGTGGTATCACACCAGATTCAGTGGGTGCTACTTTTAGCAAAGGTGTAGTGATTCCTGAATTTATCTTTGTAGCTTTCCAATTACCTTTCGCGGCTATTACGCCCGCTTTAATTATTGGTGCATTTGCTGAGCGTATGAAATTTTCAGCGGTACTTTTATTCTTAATCATTTGGTTCACATTTGCATACTTACCGATGGCACACATGGTGTGGTATTGGGACGGTCCAGATGCAATCACTGATGCTAAATCATTAGAAACAGTCATTGGAAATGCAGGCTGGTTATGGGCTAAAGGTGCACTCGATTTTGCTGGTGGCACAGTGGTTCATATTAATGCCGGTATCGCAGCCCTTGTAGCCGCTCTTATGGTGGGTAAAAGAATTGGATATGGCAAGGAAGCTATGCCTCCGCACAGTCTTACATTAACCATGGTGGGTGCATCTTTACTATGGGTGGGTTGGTTTGGTTTCAATGCAGGTTCAAATCTTGAAGCGACAGGATTAGCAGCATTAGCTTTCGTAAATACTATGCTTGCAACGGCTGCTGCAACACTTTCCTGGATCGCATTTGAATGGATCTTAAAATCAAAACCATCTATGTTAGGTGCAGCATCAGGCGCAGTTGCTGGTCTTGTAGCCATTACTCCAGCATGTGGATTTGTGGGCCCAATAGGCGCGCTTGTTATAGGTGCAGGTGTATCTCCAATCTGCTTATTCTTCGTATCTAAAGTTAAAAAGGCTTTTGGTTACGACGATACACTTGATGTTTTTGGTGTGCACGGTGTGGGTGGTATCTTCGGTGCAATTATGACCGGTGTATTCGTAAGCCCAGCATTAGGTGGTACCGGTGTTTATGATTATGTTGCAAATAAAGTAGGTGAGTTTGATATGCATACGCAAGTCATGTCTCAACTATGGGCAGTGGGTACAGCCGTTGTGGTATCAGCAACTGTATCTTATGTTGCTTTAAAACTTATAGATATGACGATTGGTTTACGTGTGAAACCAGATGCTGAGCGTGAAGGCTTAGACATTGCTGAGCACGGTGAACAGGCATATCACAAATAAAATATCCTGAAAGTAGTTACTTCTCAAGGGCGCTTTTTAAGCGCCCTTTTTTTATCCATAAAATTGAATCGCTTAAAGTTATAATAGAGACTATGTTTAAAAAGTTTTCTTTTTTCAATCGAGCATTTCTTAGAAATGCTTTTTTACTTATTTTAAGCCCCAAGCTTTTTTTTAATCACGGGCACATTCCACCAAAGAACCATAAAATCCCAAATCGCTTTTTTGGATTAAGCCTTACTATTGAAGATTTAATTGAAGACCCAATAGGTGTCGTTGAAATGTGTCGTCAGCATAAAATTCGTGATGTAACGCTTCTTATTCCATCCAATCGTATCAGTGAATTTAGTGCGACATTTATGGATGACCTCATTGGGCACGATATTAAATTTAATCTCAAATTAGTGCTGATAAATGAGGAAGATATCTATCTGCAATGGCGAGAGCTTTTAGATCTTACATTGCTAGGCTATCAAGCTCACATTTCATCCATTGAAATCGAAATGACGGGCTTTACTCAGAAAGCATTACATACGTTCTTAAATATCTGGACCATGACGTTTAACATTGCGAGACTGAAAAAGATTAAAGTCGCAGGCCCTTCTATTCCTTCATTTAGCCCTTTCTTTAATGACATGGTATTTAAGCTTTTAAAAGACAAATATCAACTACCTGATATTCATACGATCAATTTAACGAATGAAATGGATAAAGAGCCCGAGCTCATTTATTCAAATTTCTTGATTCCTAAATTAGGTAAGCTTTTTAAATTCAATCTCATAAAAAAATTAGCGCTCGTTCAAAGAATTGCGGAAAGTTTTAACATCAAAACCATTTATGGAACGATTGAATTAAAGCGTCATGAAATTACTTCTTACACACTACGAGCGATTTCTTTACTGATTGCATCAGGCCGACTCACTAAACTATATGTGCCTTACAGGAATGCCGAAGGTATTCTTTTTCTAGTGGATCGTATGGAGGGCATGACTTATCTAGGCTCTTTATTTCATGATGCATCTTTTGAAATTCATCACTTCAAAAATGAGAAAGAACAAATGCATGCCATATGGGCGCGAGATGATAAGACCTTAAATCCAGAGAATTTTTATCATATTGAAGATATCTACTCTGCTAAAATATTTGATAGTCATGGTGACATCATTGATCGTAATGAATTCAAAATTACAGATACGCCCATCTACCTTGTCTGGAGATCGATCGACCCTATTACCTTCATTGATACACCAAAAGCCTTAGATCTTAATGTCACCAATATCATGGCCCTATCATGAAAATCATGAGGTCTAATTCATTACCTGTTCCGTGTATTTAATATAGATGCAGCCTATAGTTTGTCCAATGCATCTTGAATGCAGATTGTTAACCCTCATAGGAGAAATATTATGTGGACAACTCCAGCAGCTACAGAAATGCGTTTTGGCTTTGAAGTGACTATGTACGTAATGAACAAGTAATTGTTCGTTAACTACGGTTACATAAAAAAGGAAGCTTTATAGCTTCCTTTTTTTTATTTGGAAGCTTCCTCAATACGATTGCGTTTCATGGCAAATTCTTGCGTCGCAATTGGGAATACATAATCCTTAGGGAGTAATGCCCAAATTTTTCCCTGTTGTTTCATGGAGCCTGCTTTCCGTCCAGCATCATCGCCAGTCCCCCAATAGAAATCTGCACGAACACCACCTCGAATTGCCCCGCCTGTGTCCTGAGCGATCATCAAGCGATCGAGGGGCTCATTCGTATTAGGTTGAGTTGTGGATAAGAAAATAGGTGCGCCTAATGGAATAAATTTAGGATCGATCGCAACACTTCGCTCGGCTTCGATCGACACTCCTAAAGCGCCGATCGGTCCTGGTAAGTCACTTGGTAATTTTCTAAAAAATACATAGCTTGCATTAACATTTAAAAAATCTTTAAGTTTAACAATATTTTTTTTCGCCCAATTTTTAATGCCTTCCATTGAAGCTTCAGCCATAGTGATTTCTTTTTTCTGAATGAGCACTGAACCAATCGCTTTAAATGGATATCCATTTTGGTCGGCATACCCAATTTGCATGGCTTCCCCATTATCAAAATGAATAATACCTGATCCTTGAATCTCTAAAAAGAATGCCTCCACAGGGTCTTCTACCCAAACAATCTCATTGCCAGCTAAAGGAGAGCCTTTTCCATCAATCTCAGCTCTTGATAAATAAGGCACTAATTTGTTTCCCACTAATTTTCCGCGCAAACGTTTTGATTTAAGTTCTGGATATACCTCACTCAGATCCACAGTAATTAAATCTTTAGGTGTTGTGTAGAGAGGGATTTTGTAATTTGACGTTTTAACCTTACTACCTTTTAAGATAGGCTGATAATAACCAGTAATAATACCGGTTTCGGAGCCATCCATATTACTTGCAGTATAGACATTAAAATAGTTTTTAAAATAGTTTTTAATGTTTTCATCACTTGGCTCTTTGATGTCGTCCGCAAAATCACATACTTTTTTCCAGGCATCTTTTTGTTTTAATGCAGAACAACTTCTAAGCCATGCCGTCCAGGCAGGAAGTAAATTGTCACTTTGAAATGAAGATTCAATCACACTCCAATCTGACTTTTTTAAGAGTCCATACTCAGGAATTTTTGCGAGATCTTCTTTTTCAGTTTTAATTTTTGGGCAGTCACAATTAGATTTTGTAACAGAAACTTTTTCTCCCTTATATGGGGTCTCTGCGCATGAGACAAGAAATAAAGTAAGTAAGAATATAATGAAATGTCTCATTTAATGGAGCGTCCTTGGCATCGATAAAATAAACATAGGAATTTCTGCATCAAATGCAGTGCCATCTTCGGACACCATCTGATAACTGCCATGCATGGAGCCTACAGGTGTATTAAGTTCAGTACCACTTGTATAAGTATAGGATTCATGCGGTTGAATAAGAGGCTGTTCACCGACCACACCTAAGCCTTTCACTTCAAAAGTTTCTTCATTGGCATCTGTAATAATCCAATGACGGCTCACAAGTTGCGCTGGAACTAGTCCATCATTGCTTATTGTAACGGTGTAATTAAAAAAGTACCGGTTATGCTCAATACTAGATTTTTCTTCTACAAAATGGGTTTCAACATTAATACGAATCGCATGTAATTTTGTAGATCCCATGATATTAGGAAATCATACCTTGCGACGGGGAGCTTGGTGATGCTGAATATAATTTCTTAGCCATGCGTCCTGCAAGATATGCTTCGCGTCCAGCTTCAATAGCTTTTTTCATAGCACTTGCCATCATGATTGGATCATTCGCACTTGCAATTGCTGTATTCATAAGGACACCTTCGCAACCTAATTCCATAGCAATCGCTGCATCTGAAGCGGTACCGACACCTGCATCGACTAAAACTGGGACTTTTGCATGCTCAATAATAATTTGTAAATTCCATGGATTTAAAATCCCCATGCCAGAACCAATGAGAGAAGCCAAAGGCATGATGGCACAGCACCCAATATTTTCTAGTTCTTTTGCCACGATCGGATCGTCTGATGTGTATACCATCACATCAAAACCTTCTTTGATCAAGACTTCTGCAGCTTTTAAAGTTTCAATCACATTGGGATAAAGTGTTTTAGGGTCGCCTAAAACTTCTAACTTAACAAGCGTATGGCCATCTAATAATTCACGCGCCAAACGAAGCGTTCTTACTGCATCATCGGCTGAATAACATCCGGCCGTATTAGGAAGATAGGTAAAACGATTGGGCGGGACAAAATCAAGAAGGGAGGGTTCACCTTCATTTTGACCAATATTAGTTCGACGAATCGCAACTGTAATAATTTCCGCACCACTCGCATCAATCGCGAGCCTTGTTTCCTCAAAGTTTTTATACTTACCAGTGCCAACCAATAGTCGTGATTGGTAACTTTTACCTGCGATGAAGAGTGAATCTTTTTTTTGTATCATCTTAACCACCACCTACCGCGCCCACAATTTCTAATTGGTCGCCATCTTGAAGTGTGATTTTTTGAAATTCCGATTTTGAAATAATCATGCCATTCTTTTCGATCGCAATACGTTTACCCAAAAGATTAAGTTGCATGACTAATCCTTCAATTGTCATCGAAGTGTCATCAAAAGATTTTATATTACCGTTAATTTTAAGATTCATGGATGTGGCTTTATTCATCAAACATTGAATTTTTAAACAAATTTAGAGTCGTAATTCTATGGAACACAATTCCATAGAATTAAATACAATCCCAAAAGGAAAAAGCTATATGCAAAATTATAATACAGATTCGCTGAATACATTGCCTCAGAACAAAGACGAGGCAGATCATTTAAGCCCATTAGAAAAGAAAACTGCGCCGATTGAATTAACTATCGATGAGAAGCTTCGTCGTAAACGTTGGCTCGAATCAATATCAGATTGCGTTTAAGCAAGCTTGCGTTGGAAAAGTTTTAAAGCTAAGTCGTAACCTAAAAGTGCCAACTCAGGATCGTAGCGCTCTCCTTCGTCTCGCATAAAGGCATGTTGTCCATTAAATTCATGCCACGTAAATACTAATTTAGCATCAAGCATTTTTTCATAAACGGCTTTACGGCCTTGTTCTGGAATATGGTTGTCTTGTTTACCCCAAATCATAAGAAGCTCGCCCTTGATGTCTTTTAAGCGATCCATGGAATGCTGATTAGGTTTATTTGGAATCACATGAGTATGCAAGTCTGTTGCATAAAAACATGCCGTTGCTTCAATTTCTGGCTGAAGTGCCGCTCTAAAAGCTAAGTGCCCGCCAATACAAAAACCCATAGCTCCAATGGAACCTGCAAACCAGGGTTGTTTTTTGATCCATGCAATCATCGCTTGATTGTCTGCGTCATAACCTTCAACGTCTTTTGCTGATTTGTCCGCATTACCCTTGTCTCGTCCTGCATCGTCATAAGCTAACACCGTGCCAATCGGATTTAACTCATGAAAAACTTCAGGCACCAAAACGGTGAATCCATGGCCTGCAATGATTTTAGCTGCCCGTTCAATCGGACCTGTTTGCTGAAAAATTTCTGAATAAAAGAGAATTGCGGGGGTCTTTTTATGTGTGACAGGTTTATGCACATAAGTACGCATAATGCCTGAAGGGGTATTTAAATCAACGAATTCTGATTGAATTAACATGCTTCATCCTAATAAATAAGGGGTTTGTAGAAAGACGAAAGCCCTTATTTTACTTGATTCGAAGCGAGTTTAAAGTGAATTTTAGTACTCTGAACTTCGACCTGTAGAGTAATTTAAAGGAGCATCATTTTGCCACTCACCACAATCGACGCACTGATGATCTTCCATAGTCGGGCAATATTGCAAATGAATTGCCTTGCACTTAAAACAGCTCGAAGCTTTCTGATGGCGGTCATGAATCTCCGCAGATACTTTGTCACTTCCAAGACCATACTTATTATCCATAAGACTCTCCCTTAAAAAATCAAATGGTGATGAACCTTTAATGTACGCCTCGTTTTTATGAAGCGCAAGTAGCTATTTTAGCTTTTGTATCTGACATTTTTGATAGATTAAAACATCGCCCTCTTTAATGAAGGTCTCGGGATCATTGATCTCTAATGTGGTCGACTCATTGGTATAAGTATTTTTTAAAGCGTCTACTTGTTTTAAGCCAAATTCACGATTCGGGAAAATAATCCACATCTCTTTACCGCCCTCAAGTGCTTTTAAATAAAACTTCTTATTTTTTTCGCACTGATACAAAGAAGCGCCTTGGGGAGCAGTTGAAAGTTCACGATACTCACCACTAAGCGAAGGCAAATTTACCTCAGGTATCTTTATGCTTCCGCAGCTTGAAAGCAAGGCTGGCAGAATTAATACCGTGAATTTTTTAAACATCTTTTTCATTGGGACTCTTTCAGTAAGGATTCGTCTAATTGACTTAGTAATATTTCAATCGCATGCGCTTCATGATCATCGTGATTGAGTTTCGCTAACTTTAACAAATAAAGTTGTGCTTGTGCATGACGTGGATTTTTTTTAATCACATCACTCAATTGTTTTTTGGCAATCTCAAAATCTTTTAATTCAAAATGTGCTATCGCATTACTAAAAATCGCTTCGCTCGATTGTGGCTCGCTTTTAAGCCAATCTGCTGTAATAGTTTTTAATCGTTCCCATTGACCTTCACGAGCTAAATCGTGGGACTGCATAAAATAAGGTCTTTTTTCAAATGGAGCATCCCAAAAAGGGAGTTCAGTTTGAGCGGTGAGTTGTATGTCTTTGCCTTGATGCAACAAGCGCTTAATCCACTCTACAGGAATACTATAATAATAAGCATGTCGCCCCGGGCTTTTAAATGTGGTTAGTCCTATGAGATGACCGTCATCATCAAAAAGACCGCCGCCAGATGCGCCCATCGAAAACCCTGCCGAAGACTGAATAATATTTTCACTATCCAAGGCATATAAGCCTTTAATGCTCCCAAAAGACATGATCGGCTTCACAGCATTGCCTCCGTAGCTTTTAGAAAATACTGATTGTTCGTACATGAGTTTTTGTGTATCACCAAGAGCTACTGGTTTTACATCAAAAAATTTAAATTGAAGAATACATAAATCATGACGCCAATCTGCTTTCATACTCACGGGCGAAAACGACTGACCTCGCTTACCAATTTGCACTCCAAGCGCATTAGCCACCACATGACAATTGGTTGCCACTTGATTTTCAGCAACCACAATGCCAGATCCTACTCCATGATTGCCTCTTTGATCAATAACATGAACCTTAACCACAGAAGGTAACACAGCAAAAGTCACTTCATCAGAAGGTGCTGCAAAAACTATATGAGAAATTAAAAATAAGAAGAAAACTATTCTATGCATGATATGAGGGCTTTCAATTGAATTTCTTGCATAGATAAGGAACTAAGCTTCTTAGTTCCTTAAAGACAAAACTTTAACCACATTTACTATCACCACAACTTAAGCATGTAAGACATCCGTCCATCATAATGACTGCTTTCGTTTGGCATTTGCTACAGAGTTGTGAGCCTTTTGGATATCCTGTGCTGTCAATTTCTTCAGAATGTTTTTCCATGTATTCAGCACGCTTTTCCTCCATCAATTTTTTTTGATGTTCATCAGGTAATGCTTTCTTAAGCATACCAATATCGATTAAATGTTGTTCAACCACTTCACCAATTTCAGCCACTAAACTCGGCACGTACTTACCGCCTTTTTTAAAGTAGCCGCCATTAGGATCAAATACGCTATGAAGCTCTTCGACCAAGAATGTCAAATCGCCACCTTTTCTGAATACAGCAGACATCACGCGCGTCAAACCTACAATCCATTGGAAGTGATCCATGTTTTTTGAGTTAATAAAAATTTCAAAAGGCCTGCGATGTTCTTGCGGTGTGCCTTCATTCATGATGATGTCATTGATTGTGATATAAAGTGCGTGCTCAGTCACGGGTGTTTTCACTTTATAAGTGGAGCCTGTAATTTTTTCAGGACGGCCTAGAGGCTCTCCTAGCTGCACAACGTTTTGATTTTCTTTCTGGGTTAGCGCATTCGCTTTATCTTCTTCAGAAACAACGTTATAACCTACGATTTTTTTTTCAATTTTAATTGCCATTATTTTCCTTATAATTTCTTAAGTCTTAGAACTTACCGTAATAACCTTCTTTTAACGCATCGTAAAGATTCGCTGCTGAATGGGTCTCGCCATCATATTCAATCTCTTCGTTACCCTTCACTTCAACTTGAGAACCATCGTCTAAAGTAAATTTATAAGTGGTGTTCTCTAAATCTTTTTCTGTCACCAATACGCCTTGGAAAGCTTCTGGGTTAAATCTAAAGGTGGTGCAACCTTTAAGGCCTTTATCATATGCGTATAAATAAATATTTTTAAAATCCTCATAATCATAATCTGTTGGGACATTGATGGTTTTAGAAATAGAACTATCAATCCACTTTTGTGAGGCCGCTTGGATATCGACGTGTGCTTTCGCTTGAATCGTTGAAGAATCTAAAAAGTAATCTGGTAATTTTTCATCTTCGTTTTCTGAGAATGGCATCGCTTTCGAGTTAATCAATTCGCGATACGCTAATAGCTCAAATGAATAGACATCCACTTTTTCTTTTGATTTCTTTCCTTCACGAATCACATTACGACTGTAATGATGTGCAAAGGAAGGTTCAATACCGTTACTTGCATTGTTAGCTAGCGATAATGAAATCGTGCCTGTTGGTGCGATTGAACTATGGTGTGTAAAACGTACGCCTTTTTTAGCAATCTTGTTGCGCAAGCCTTCAGGGAATTGCTGCATGTAGCGGCTATACTTGCCGAGCAATACTTTGCCTTTCACTTTAGCGCCTACTTTAATACCATCGGCTGCCATCTCAGGACGTTTTGCTAACATATCTGCTGTCACCACAAACTCTTCTTCCATAATCGGTGCAGCACCTTTTTCATCGGCTAAATCAATACCTGTTTCCCAACCCACCTCAGCCAAAGTGCGGCTCACTTCTTCAGTGAATTTCAAAGAAGCATCATCACCGTATTTCATCTTAAGCATCGTGAGTGATGAACCTAAGCCTAAGTAACCCATGCCGTGACGACGTTTACGTATAATTTCTTTACGTTGCTCTTCTAAAGGAAGGCCGTTAATTTCAACTACGTTATCTAACATACGTGTAAAGATCGCAATCACTTCTTTATATTCAGCCCAAT
Organism: Candidatus Methylopumilus universalis; assembly: GCF_006364435.1. Classification (NCBI taxonomy): domain Bacteria; kingdom Pseudomonadati; phylum Pseudomonadota; class Betaproteobacteria; order Nitrosomonadales; family Methylophilaceae; genus Candidatus Methylopumilus; species Candidatus Methylopumilus universalis. Next base: position 1,235,467 of record NZ_CP040977.1, read on the forward strand.
CAAAAAATGCTTCATCAGTGAAAGGTTTTTTAACAAATTTTGTTAAGTTCACGGAACCCAATAAACAAGCGCCATAAGGTGGGAGCGGTTGCTCGCCACATGGGTTGGTCGCACGAATATTTTCGCAGAACCAGTTGTTGTTCATCTCATTTACCCGATCAATCAAAATAAAACCAGGTTCAGCAAAATCGTAAGTAGATGACATAATGATGTCCCACAAACGTCTTGCTTTAATTGTTTTGTAAACTCGGCATGCCACTTTACCTGCGTCAATGCCTTCGACTTTAGTAAGGTATTTACCTTTGACAGGCCACTCTCTCCAAACCACTTGGCTTTCGTCATTGACATTTAAACCATCAACGATAGATTCTTTTTCTGTGACAGGGAATGCGACTTTCCAATCGCTGTCAGCCTTGACTGCTTCCATAAATTCTTTAGTGATTAAGCATGAAAGATTAAATTGACGGAGTCGACCGTTTTCACGTTTTGCTTTAATAAAGTCAGTGACATCTGGGTGAGCAATATCGAAAGTTGCCATTTGTGCACCACGACGTCCACCAGCAGATGATACGGTGAAACACATCTTGTCGTAGATATCCATAAACGAGAGTGGGCCACTAGTATAAGCGCCTGCGCCTGCTACAAAAGCACCTTTAGGTCTTAAGGTCGAAAATTCATAGCCAATACCACAACCTGCTTTTAAGGTAAGTCCTGCTTCATGCACTTTATCTAAAATGCCAGACATACTATCTTCTACGATGCCCGATACCGTGCAATTAATTGTTGAGGTTGCAGGCTTATGCTCCAAGGCACCGGCATTCGAAGTAATTCGGCCTGCTGGGATAGCACCGTGTCTTAAAGCCCATAGGAATTTTTCATACCATTCTTCTCTTTTAGCTGGAATTTCAACATCCGCCAGAGCTCTTGCCACACGCATAAAGGAATCATCGATATTTTTATCAACGTGCTCGCCCTGTTTTGATTTCAAACGATACTTTTTGTCCCAGATATCAAGTGAAACATCTTGAATCGGTATTTCGTGGTCTTGATGGTCACTTAATGTGGACTTTGGACGAACAGCTTTGAGCATGAATTTCCCCTGAATTATTCTTTATTTACTAAATTTGGTGCTAGATGGTATTTTTGCTTAAAACCACAATATATAGTGATTTTTTAAACATATTATCCATGACCTAGTAGTCCGTCAATTGAAATATATGCACAAATTTAGGGCAAAAGTTAACCCTCGTTTTTCGAGTTTAATTTTTAGAACTTAAGCAAGACCTTTCTTTAAAAATAAATTAAACACAAGTTCATCAAGATGGTTTATGAGAAAATATCAGCATGATTCGCTTTTTCTATAGTCTTTTAGTCTATTTTCTTCTCCCATTCACCTGTTTTAAGCTGATTTACCGAGGTTTTAGGCAGCCTGACTACCTAAAATATTGGAGCGAGCGCTATGGTTTTTATAGCACTTCTACAAAACAAATCTGGAGCAAACGAAAAACACTTTGGATTCATGCTGTTTCTGTAGGTGAGACAAAAGCTGCCATTCCATTGATTAAACTTTTTTTAAAAAAATATCCGCGTCATTATTTGCTCATCACGCATGGCACGCCGACAGGGCGAGCGACTTCAATTGATATTAAAGATTCTCGAATTAACCGTATCTATCTTCCTTTTGATACACCAGGTGCCACAAAAAGATTTTTAAATACCTTTAAACCAGAAATCGGACTCTTACTTGAAACAGAGCTTTGGTTTAATTTGATTCATCAGACTTTTCAACAATCTATTCCACTTTATTTAGTGAATGCGCGTTTGTCTGAAAAATCTTTTCAACTTTATAAAAGAATTTCGTTTCTTGTAAAGCCATCGCTTCAAGAACTTAAAAGTGTACTCGCGCAAACAAGGAACGATGCAAAACGCTTTGAAGCGCTTGGCGCAAAAAACGTTGAAGTGATGGGTAATTTAAAATTTGATGTAGCTCCTCCGCGTGATATAAATAAACAAAGTGCAACACTCAAAAAACACTTGCATTTAAAACACCAGTTAGTACTTTTGATTGCGAGCTCAAGACGAAATGAAGAAGAGATTATTTTGCAGAGCTTATTAAAGCTTCAATATAAAAGTCTCGTCACAATTTTTGTACCGCGACATCCACAACGTTTTAAAGAAGTTGAGCTGCTGTTAAAAAAATATCGTGTGTCATTTATTAAGCGCAGTGACAAAAAAATCAAAAATAAACCTTACCAATTTATTTTAGGCGACTCTATGGGTGAGATGTACAGTTATTACAACATAGCGAATATTGCACTCATGGGTGGCACGATATTACCTTATGGGGGACAAAATCTTATTGAATCCATGGCTATGAGCGTGCCTGTAATTTTAGGTCCTCATACATATAATTTTTATGATGTATCAAATGAAGCTATCCACACAGGTGCAGGATTGAGAATTCAAACATTGGATGAATTAGAAAAAGTATTACCTCGCATGCTTAAACCTTCCTCTCAATTAAAAATGAAGAAAGCCTGCGGAGAAATCATGCTTGCACATCAGGGTGCCACATTAAAAATCGTAAATAAAATTAAATCTATGATTTGATAAGTTTGGTGATCGCTTTAAATTGATCACCTTCAGCTGCACGTAACCATTCAAAAATGACGGACTCTATGTTCGTAATCACAATACCTTCAGATCTTAATCGTGCGATTGCATTTTGGTGATGAAGGCTCGATCTTGAGAGTGTTGCATCCTCCACCACAAAGACTTCTTTGCCTGCCGCTTTTGAAGCTAATGCTGTTTGCAAGATACAAATATGTGTTTCTAATCCGCATAAAATTATTTGTGGTCTTGATTTCACTAAAGCACTTTTAAATCTAGGCTCATCAAGGCATGAGAATGCTTTTTTTTCTATGGCAGAATAAGGTAATAATGATTTTAACTTTTTGACTGTAGCGCCCAGGCCTTTCGGATATTGCTCCGTATAAAGACAAGGTACATCTAAAATTTTTGCTGCTTGAACGAGAATGCTTGATGTATCAATAACTTTTTTAATTTCATTTTTAGGCATGACATCCACAAGCTTATCTTGTATATCAATCACCACTACTTGACTTAAAAGTTGATCATTAATCATTAGAAATTAAAATATAAATGTATTTTCATGTTTCACTTGCAAAGAAGGCACAACCGTTTCAAATAAAATTTCCTCTTCAAAATCCTGATCGTTCAATCTTGTAATTAAAGTTGCATGCATCGAGGGCGCTTCGCCTAGAATAACCAAGAGTCTTCCATTCACATTTAATTGATTTCGAATACTTACCGGTAGATGAGGTAGTGAACCCGCAAATAAAATAGCATCATAAGGTTGATTTTTTAACCAGCCCAATGAGCCATCACCCGTTACAAATTCAATATTATTAAGTTTTATTTTTTGACAGTTTTGTTTAGCAAGTTTTGTGAAATAAGGATTGATGTCGACTGAGACCACATTTTTAACTAAACTTGCAGTCAGCGCTGATAGGTAGCCGCTTCCAGAACCCACCACTAAGACATGATCTTTTTTTTGAAGTGATAAAGATTGAATGAGTCTTGCTTCTAATTTAGGAGCTAACATGCATACATCCTCATACAAAGGAATTTCAGTGTCCGCGAAAGCTACTCCTTGATATTCAGTCGGTACAAATTTTTCACGCGGCACTTGATGAAGCAAATTAAGCACCTCGGGATCTAAGACTTCCCAGGTACGGATTTGCTGCTCAATCATATTAAAGCGATGTTGTTCAATAGCATTCAGTGTCATGTTCACATTATAACCAAAGAAAAGTTCATCATTTTGATATAGATTAAATATAAATCTAACTTGCATTTCACAGGGGTTTCGCGTAATTTTATGGGGTGCTAGGGGTCCACTTAATAAGGTGGTGAGAAAAACCCTTTGAACCTGATGCGGGTAATACCGCCGTAGGGAATGCAGTCCTCTAAAAGACTCCTTACGGTATGACAAAAAATTTAAGGAGTAATTCATGAACGCGACCGATAAACAATTAAAAAAAAATATTGATCAATTTTTAAACGAAACAGCCTCTCTCGATCCTGAAGCGCTTAAATCTTTTGCAAAATCAAAAAAAGTCTATGTCACGGGTTCACGTCCTGATTTAAAAGTTCCTTTTAGAGAAATATCTTTATCTGATACGCCCTCATCTTTTGGTGCTGAAAAAAATCCACCAGTCATGGTGTATGACACTTCAGGCCCCTATACAGATCCTGATTATCAAATTGATATTCGTAATGGACTTCCGTCATTAAGATCTCAATGGATTGATGAAAGAAATGACACCGAATTTTTAGACGGTCCTACATCGGTCTTCGGACATGAACGCAAAACAAATCCTGAACTCACCAAAATGCGTTTTAATTTATTAAGGCAGCCACGTCGTGCCAAGGCAGGTAAAAATGTGTCGCAAATGCATTACGCTAAACAAGGGATTGTTACGCCTGAAATGGAATACATTGCCATTCGAGAAAATCAAAGACGCGAAGATATGTCTGCTTTGTTACAAACACAACATCCAGGTCATGATTTTGGCGCAGCTATTCCTAAACTTATCACACCTGAATTTGTAAGAGATGAAGTGGCGCGCGGTCGCGCCATTATTCCTGCCAATATTAATCACCCTGAAACAGAGCCCATGATTATTGGTCGTAATTTTTTAGTGAAAATTAATGCCAACATCGGCAATTCGGCTCTAGGCTCTAGTATCAGTGAAGAAGTTGAAAAAATGGTTTGGGGTACACGTTGGGGTGCGGATACCGTGATGGACTTATCAACAGGAAAAAATATTCATGAAACACGTGAATGGATTATTCGTAATAGTCCGGTACCCATCGGTACTGTCCCAATTTATCAGGCGCTCGAAAAAGTAGATGGCAAAGCTGAAGATCTTACTTGGGAAATTTTTAAAGACACACTCATCGAACAAGCAGAACAAGGTGTCGATTACTTTACGATTCATGCAGGTGTGAGATTAAGTTATATACCGATGACTGCAAAACGTATGACCGGGATTGTGAGTCGCGGCGGATCAATTATGGCGAAATGGTGTTTAGCACATCACAAAGAATCTTTCCTCTACACACATTTCGAAGAAATTTGCGAAATTATGAAAGCTTATGATGTCAGCTTTAGTTTAGGGGATGGCTTAAGACCTGGCTCTATTTATGACGCGAATGATGAGGCCCAGTTTGCAGAACTTAAAACTTTAGGGGAGCTCACACAAATTGCATGGAAACATGATGTGCAATGTATGATTGAAGGCCCAGGACATGTGCCAATGCACCTCATTAAAGAAAATATGGATCTTCAGCTTGAGCATTGCGGTGAAGCTCCTTTTTATACACTAGGTCCTCTGACCACCGACATTGCACCAGGTTATGATCACATCACATCCGGCATTGGTGCTGCGATGATTGGCTGGTATGGATGTGCGATGTTATGTTACGTCACACCTAAAGAACATTTAGGTTTACCTGATAAAGAAGATGTAAGAGTAGGCATCATCACTTATAAGATTGCAGCGCATGCGGCTGATCTTGCTAAAGGTCATCCAGGCGCACAAATCCGCGACAATGCTTTATCGAAAGCACGTTTCGAGTTCCGCTGGGATGATCAATTTAATTTAGGTTTAGATCCGGAAAAAGCAAAAGAATTCCACGATGAAACCTTGCCCCAAGAAGGTGCTAAACAAGCACACTTTTGCTCCATGTGTGGCCCACATTTCTGTTCCATGAAAATCACACAAGATGTCAGAGACTATGCTGCATCTAAAGGGATGAAAGAAGATGAAGCATTGAAAAAAGGTATGGAAGAAAAATCAATTGAGTTTATTAAGAAGGGTGTTGAGATCTACCAAAAAACTTAAATGGACCTCTCACTTTATTTTTCGAGTTTCATTTTAGGCCTCATAGAGGGAGCCACCGAATTTTTACCTGTGAGCTCTACGGGCCATTTAATTATTGCAGCTGAACTCTTAAAATTTAACCGAGCTTCTGCAAATGTTTTTGAGATCTTTATTCAGTTAGGATCGATTCTGGCAATAGTCGTCGAATATCGCAAAACACTTTTCAAAGTCGCAAGCAATGCACTTCATGATAAAACCTCACAAAACTTTGTCTTACGACTCTTCATTGCATTTTTGCCGGCAGCGATCTTAGGTCTTTTATTTCATAAAGCGATTAAGGCTTATTTATTTTCACCGCTTTATGTGTCACTCGCTCTCATTCTAGGAGGTATTGTGATGATAGCTATTGAAAAACGTCCCTTAAGAGCGAATACAAAAGCTACAAACGATATCAGCATGATGCAAGCATTTAAAATTGGTTGCGCGCAATGCTTATCTTTAATTCCTGGCGTATCAAGAGCTGCTGCAACCATCATGGGTGGCATGCTTACAGGATTAAATCGTAAAACAGCCACTGAATTTTCTTTTTATCTTGCGATTCCTGTCATTGCAGCAGCTTCACTATTTGATTTAATCAAAAATTTCCAAGATTTAACCATGCAAGATTTACCTATTTTTGCAATTGGTTTTGTCACTGCATTTTTAAGTGCTTATGCTGTCATTAAACTTTTTATTCGTTTTGTCGCCACACATACCTTTATTGTTTTTGCCTGGTATCGCATTATTTTGGGTATCCTCGTTTTTATTTATTTTAGCGAGTGATCATGTCTAACCATCAAGCACTCATTCAAAAACTCCATGGCATAGCCAAAAAAGCCGAACGTCAATCGGTTAACATCGAAGAAGGCTTATCAGCACTCAATCATTTTGGATTTTCATTCATCAGTTTTTTATTGGCACTCCCTTTTATGCAGCCCTTTCCAGTGGGGCCTATCAGTGTATTAGGTGGGGTTACTTTCGCTGCCTTTGGCTGGCAAATTTTAAAGGGATATACCGCTCCGCATTTGCCTCAGAAAATAAACGAGATTGTGCTAAGCGCTGACAATTGGCGACGTATTACAAATGCTGCTATTAAAATTATTCAATGGACTGAAAAGTTTACAAGGCCTCGTTTAGCTTTATTAATCCGAGGTTCATTAGGCATTCGAATTGAAGCTTTCATTCTCATTCTCTCAGGTGTCCTCATGGCAGTGCCCTTTGGCATACTCCCTTTAAATAATTTTTTTCCTGGCCTTGCCATTGTTTTTTGTGCACTAGGCCAACTCCATAAAGATGGATTTTTTATTTTGATCGCTTTCTTTTGGATTCTTTTTACCATCCTTTATTTTGCTGCATTTTTCATAGGTCTTTATCTTTTAGGGCTAGAAGGACTCCATAATTTTAGCCATTGGCTTCATCAACTCGTTTCATGAAATCGTTTGCTGACCTTTTAATTGCTTGGCATGCCAAGTCAGGTCGACATCATTTACCCTGGCAACAATCTAAAGATCCTTACTCAGTTTGGGTCTCTGAAATCATGTTGCAACAAACACAGGTTACAACCGTCATTGATTACTACAATCGCTTCATGAAAAAATTTCCAACTATCAAAGCATTGGCAAATGCCGATGAAGAAGAGGTCATGCAATTATGGAGTGGTTTGGGGTATTACCGACGTGCACGTTTTTTACATGAAGGTGCACAAATGATTGTGGGCGAGATGGAGGGTAATTTTCCATCTGAGTTTGACATGATGATGAAGATACCTGGCATTGGACGCTCAACTGCAGGTGCCATCGCTGCATTCTCATTTAATCAAAAGAAAGCGATTCTTGATGGTAATGTAAAGCGCGTCTTAAGTCGTTATTTTTTAATTTCGGAATGGACTGGCTTACCTCAAACAGAAAAAAAATTATGGCATTACGCAGAGTCACTTCTTCCAAATAAAAATATCGATACTTATACACAAGCACTTATGGATTTAGGGGCGACCTTATGCAATAAAAAACCCCAATGTAACTTATGTCCTCTAAAAAAAACATGCCTCGCATTTCAAAAGGGCAAAGTCCATCTCATACCCACCCCTCGCGCTCAAAAAAAGATACCTACAGAATCTACCCATATGATAATCATCAAACATCACGATGAGATCTTGCTTGTTAAACGTCCTCAAAGTGGGATATGGGGAGGGCTTTGGTCCCTACCTCAACATGAAAATACATCGATCACACCTAAAACATGGATTAAGAAACATTTTGGATTAGAAACGAGTTTGCTAAAAAAAGATTTAAAAGCCTCAACGACGTTTACGCATTTCAAACTTGATATTACTTATAGCATCCTTGAGGCCAAATCGCAGCGCTCAAAAATTCCTCACACTTGGCTCTCGTTAAATCATATTGAAGGGGCAGCCATTCCCTCGATCATTAAGAAAATACTTTTAAAAATCTAATGTCATATCTCGATGCGGAATCTCCGCATCCAAATAAATATCGCTCTTTACTTCAAATCCAAATTTTTTATAAAAATCGATCGCATGGCACTGCGCACTGATATAAATTGCTGAGAGTTGATTAAGTTTTGCTATCGTCATGGCCTTTTCTAGTAAGGCACTTCCAATGCCTTGACCACGATACTCTTTTAATACTGCCATACGTCCTAATTGCATATGATCTTTTATCACTATAGCCCTTGCACATCCAATAGCGGCCTTATCATTAAAAACTAAAAAGTGAATTGCTTTTTCATCCATACCATCCCACTCTAATTGAGGCGTGACTTTTTGTTCTTGAATAAACACTTTCTCGCGAATATTCTTAAGTTGTGAAAGGCCATCTATCCACTTTACGATCTCAATTTTCAGATTATTTTTCATAGGTGAAATACTTGCATCTTGATGCTGTTATAGGCATGATGTATTTTCTTTATATTTATTTTTAAGGATTGTATGAATAAATTTTTACCTGCTATTGCACGTGTATTTATTGCACAAATTTTTCTTGTATCCATTCTCATTTCACTTAACGGCATTATGAATACACCGGATGGTTATATCGCTTACCAAAACGGATTGATGAGTCATGGTCTTCCAGGTATTTTTGCACCGATCTCAGTCATTGTGCAACTTTTAGGTGGTTTAGCTCTTTTTGTGGGCTTTAAAACAAGAGTAACTGCGTTAGTATTAACTATTTATACACTCATTAATGCATTATCTTATTTATATACATTCACCATTTTGCCTGCTCCTGTTTATCTCATACCGCTTCAACAAGCGCTTCAGTATTTAGCAATTACAGGTGGCTTGATTGTTTTAATGCAAAATCCTGTCACCACATTTGCACTTGATAATGTAAGTAAAACAAAAAAGCGCAAATAAGATTCACTGAAATTTAAAAAAGCAGCCATCAAGGCTGCTTTTTTTATATTGATCTATGTCACATATTGCTATCAACCATGGTTATCATTAAAATAATTTAAGTATGCTCAATATTTTTGAGTGCGTTAGAATAGAAATCAAGCTTTACTAAATATAAGGAACTATTATGGCAACAGCATCCACAAAATATACAAAGACCGCGATTATTCTTCATTGGCTCATTGGTTTTGGCATTATCTTTATGTTTTTATTTGGCTGGTATATGGAGGACTTACCGAAAGAGGCTCCTAAAGCTATGAGTTTTGATTTATTTGATTTAGGCATTTATACATGGCAATTGAGCGCAGAAGTTTCTCCTCGCACCTTTTACTTTAATCTTCATAAATCACTCGGTATCACAATCTTAGGTTTGATTGCATTTAGAGTTTTTTGGAGACTGACACATCCAGCACCAGCCCTTATTAAAACGATGAAGGCTTGGGAGAAAAAATTAGCGAATGCTACCCATCATGCTCTATACCTTATTATGGTTTTAATTCCTCTATCTGGTGCAGCGATGGCACTCTATAGTAAATATGGCATTAAGTGGTTTGGTATCCCATTAGCTGAGGGTTTAGGAGATGATGCTATGAGAGATATCTTTAAAAATGCGCATGAAATTATTGGCATTATTCTTCTTGTCTTATTGGGACTTCATATCCTTGCTGTCCTGAAACATACATTTGTGAATAAGGATGGCACTTTAAAACGTATGACTTTTAAATAAATTATTGGTATCTTAAAGCTTCGATTGGATGAAGCTTGGCAGCCTTACTTGCTGGATAATAACCAAAGAAGACACCCACACTCGCTGCCACCGAAAAAGCTAATACAATGGATTGCATTGAAATTAAAATTTCGGCGCCTACCATCTTTTTTACAAGAAGTGCGCCGCCTAATCCAAGCGCGATACCAATCACACAACCTACGATAGAAATCACGCAAGCCTCCAAAAGAAATTGAAGTAGGATATCTTTTTCACGTGCACCTATCGCCATACGAATGCCGATTTCACGTGTGCGCTCAGTGACCGATACCAGCATGATATTCATGATACCGATGCCACCTACAAGAAGGGAAATAGACGCAATCGCACCTAACAACATTGACATCGTTTTTGCCGTGTCACTTGCAGTTTTGGCCATCGCTGTTAAATTTCTTACTGAAAAATCACTTTCTGCATTTTCACGAATATTATGTCGCTGACGAATCAAATCGTTAATCGCATCTTCAGCAACCCCCATATATTTTTCTGATTTAGCTTGCGCCATGATCATACGGACACTTCCTGGAATTTGATTACCAAATAATTTTCTCTGCGCTGTTGTGATAGGTACGATAATGGTATCGTCCTGATCTCGGCCATCGAAGCTTTGCCCTTTACTTTCTAAAACACCCAAAATTGTAAATGGGCTTTTTTTAATACGAATCGTTTTACCAATAGGATCTATATCATCACCAAATAAATTTTCAGCAACTGTTTTTCCGATAAGGGCCACTCGATTTGCAGAGCGGATATCAGCATCTGAAAATAATTCGCCGCTATCGACGTTCCATCCTCGAATAGAAAAATAGGTGGGGGAAGTGCCAATAATTGATGTATTCCAATTGTTACCTGAAAAAATGATTTGCGCGTTGCCAGTACTTATCGGAGCAATAGCTGCAATATCTTCCAAATCCCCAACCGCATTCGCATCATTGATATTGAGCGCTGAAGAATTACCTGAACCACTTCTCGAACCTGAGGTGCTAGAAGAGCCTGACAAAATCACAAATAGATTGCTACCCATCGAATCAATAGATCGTTTAATAGATTGTTGGGCACCCTCACCTATAGCCATCATCAATATCACAGCACCTACACCAATCACCATGCCTAACATCGTTAAAAATGTACGAAGGCGGTTTGCGCTCATAGCGTGCCAAGCTTCACTTAACATAGAAAAAAACATTTAAGCTTCTGCCTTTTCTTTGTTGCGAGAATCTTCTACAATTTTTCCATCTAAAAAACGTACTTGTCGACTCGCATGTTCTGCAATATCATTTTCGTGCGTGACAATAATGATGGTGTTTCCAATTTGATTAAGCTCATCAAATATTTTCATAATTTCATCGCTCGTTTTACTATCTAAATTACCTGTTGGTTCATCGGCTAAAATGATACGTGGTTGATTAACAAGAGCTCTTGCAATAGCAACTCGCTGCTGCTGTCCTCCTGAAATTTGACTGGGCTTAGAATTGAAATAATTACCGAGCCCCATTCTTTCTAAAATATTTTTTGCTATCTTATTTCTTAATTCTTTTTGATCTTCAGCATACACTAAGGGTAATGATACATTTTCAACCAGGGTTGATCGCGCAAGTAAATTAAAGCCCTGAAAAACAAAACCAATAGTTTTGTTACGAAGCTTTGCTAGCTCATTACTACTTAAAGATTTAACAGAATGTCCATCGAGAATATATTCTCCCTTGGTTGGCCGATCTAGACAGCCTAAGATATTCATGAAAGTCGATTTACCAGAACCTGAAGGACCCATGATAGCGACATAGTCTCCGTCATCAATAGTCAGATTCACATCTTTGAGAACAGGAAAAACACCTGCAGCAGTATTGTAATCTTTGTAAAGACCCTGAATCTCAATGACTTTTTTTGTCATAGGTTAAAAGACTCGTGGCGGACGATTAGGGCCTTGTGCATTTGAGCCAGCTGGTTTTTGATCTGTTGCCATATCAGCTGTAATCACAAATTCATTAGGCTTAATATCTGAAGTCACAATCTCAGTATATTTGCCATTGGTAATACTTGTCTTAACTCTAATCATTTCAGGCTTGTTGTTTCTTAAGACATAAACTTTGCCAGAACCTAAACCATCGCTCTTTGTTTTAGCTTTATTGTCATCTGATTTTTTATCTTTCTTCATGGCTAATTTCATTTCTTCATTTTTAGGGCGATAACGTAAAGCCGCGTTAGGCACTAATAAAACATTATTATGTTTTGCGAAATTAATATTCACATACGCAGTCATGCCAGGCAATAAGAGTTGTTCTGGATTGTCCACTGAAACCACAACGTTATAGGTCACAACATTCGCTGTATTCGTTGGATTGAGTCTAATTTGCTTAACCACACCCTCAAAATTTTGATTTGGAAATGCATCTACATTAAATTTAGCTGTTTGACCTACCAGAATGCGACCAATATCTGCTTCTGCAAAACTTGTATCGATTTGCATCTTGGATAAGTCTTGCGCAACTTTAAATAGGGTCGGTGTTTGTAAACTTGCTGCCACTGTTTGACCCACATCCACCTCGCGATCTACGACAACGCCTGAAACAGGTGACTTAATAATCGAATAACCAAGATTCGTTTGATCACGTTTGAGTTGTGCTTTTGTCGTACTTAATAGCGCTTGGGCAGATTTTAAAGCTTGAATCGACTGATCGAGCTCTTGTTTAGATACATATTCTTGTTGAAATAAGTTTTGCATTCTTGCTTCATTCGCTTTAGCTAATTCCACTGAGGCTTCATTGTTTTTTACATTACCCATAGATTGTGCAATTTGTGCTTTAAATAATTCATCTTCAAGCTCTAAAAGAATTTGGCCTTTTTTTACTTGATCGTTATAGTCTGCGTAGATTTTTTTAACGCGACCTGAAACTTGGGTACCTACATTCACAAGCGTCACAGGTTTGATCGTGCCATTGGCTGTAACGTTTTGTTCAATGTCTCCCATTGTGACCGGCTGGAGTCGGAATAAATCTTCGGGTTTCTTTTTATTCGATAGCTGATAAACATAATAAGCACCAAATAGAAAAGCTAAAATTAAAGCAATATTAATTAAATGGGTGGCTAATTTTTTCATATGTTTTATTGTCTTTTCTTTTCGGGCAATTTTTGAATCATTGCATTATCTAGGACGCCTATCGATTGAGCAAGAGTTGTTCTTGCAATATTCCAATTTAAAATCGATTGTATTTTTTGTTGTTTTGCATTGGCTAAAGCGCTTTGTGCATTGAGCGTATCAATTATATTTCCAACACCTTCTTTGTATCGGCCTAATGATACACGCGAAGATTCTTCAGCACTTAAAAGCAAAACATTAGATGCAGTAATCGATTCATTTGCTGTCTTTAAATTTTGATATGCCGTCCATACATCAAGGGATACCTGAAGTTTTAGCTGATCTCTTCTTGAAGCATTTAATTCTGCAGTAGCTTCAGCTGAACGAATAAGATAAGTAGGTTTGTAACCCTCAAAAAGAGGAATACTTAAAAAAATGCCAAGTTGTGAAGTATTTTGAGAGGTTTGCCCTAGTAAATTTTCATCGTATTGATTGGAAGCATCAATCCTAACTTTAGGTTTAGCATCGGCTTTTAAAGCCTCAATTTTAGCTAATGAAGCTTTTAATTGCGCTTCGCTAGCCATTAGGTCTGGTCTTTGGAGCCTCGCTTGCTCAATGAGAGCATCAATATCTTGATCAATTAATTCAGGAATATCATCAAGCTTGCTGTCAGCTATTTGAAAATTAATATTTGCAGGCGCACCCATGATATTGGCAAGGTTTCCATAAGCCACTTTCAATGTGCCTTCGTTTCTAAGTTTAGTCAGTGTGGCATTAGCAAATGAGGTTTGCGCTTGAAGTTTATCTGCAGGCGTTGCAACACCTGCAATGTACTTAGCCTCGGCTGATTTAAAACTTTCTTGGGAAAGGCGCTCAGTCTCAATCGAGGCATTGAGAATTGCTCGACTTGCATGGACTTGATAAAACGCATTCACTGAAGCTAATAGAACAGTTTGGACTGTTGCATTTTGAGTAGCGCTTGCTGCTTTTAAAAGCTGATTAGCATTTTCAAAATTAGCATCGCGACTGCCGAAATCATACAAAAGATAAGATGCAACAATTCTGTTTGTAGCATTTGAATAGTTCGTTGTCCTATTTTTATTTTCTGTTGCGGATAATGTATCTGTCACTGATGGAAAGAAGAGTGATCGCGCTACGCCAACTTGTGCTGCTTGAACTTTAGCGTTTGCATAAACTTCTCTTGTTTGAGGGTTATGACAAAGTGCCGCTTCGGTGACTTCAACCAAAGATAAAGGTTTGTCATAAGCCTTCTGACTGCATGGGTCACCTCCTGATGAATCGATATAACCATCTGGGATAAGTTGAATATTTCCTTCTTTTAAATCCTTGTCTGAATACCATATTGATTCAAGCGCGTGAGCTGGAATAAGGGCTCCTAATAAAGAAAAGGTAAGAAAAAAACGAGGAAAATTCAAATGTGAAAATCTTTTTAAAAAAAGCTTGTTAAGTGCTTCATATGGACAAAATCTTAGCATGAGAGTGTGACAAATAGACTAGACTCAAGCCTATTTAATTCAAAAATAAGGTGTAATTACTTGGCTAGACTTAAATAACGGTCTGGAGATATTAAGTCGACAAGATAAAAAGGGCAATTTTTTTATGCCTATTTTGAGCTCAAAATTTAATTCTGATTCGTTGTTATAAGCCTTAATTTTTTAGGGATTAAAAACCTCGAGAATCAGTGTTAAAATCAATCAATCCTAGTATAATTTTTTGTAACATGTTGAAAAATCTAAAAAAAATCCTATATATTGCTTTAATTAATTTAAGTCTAAGCATTTCAGTAATTGCATCACCCAACTTTACTTTGCAGGACTTAATAGATATTGCAAAAAGGGAAAATCCTATTTTAGATGTTCTTAAAGCTAAAGAGGACGCAGCCAGATCAAGTGTTGTGACTGCTGAATCTTATCTTAATCCAGAAATTGAGCTTGGCACAGGGCCCTCTCGTTTTAGAACGCCGAATTCTACCGCAAATCAACGAAGAAATTATGGGGTGAATATATCCCAACCTCTTGAGTTTCCAAACGTTCGTGGTGCAAAAAAAGCGGTTGCCGAATCCAGAGTCAATTACGCTTCATCTGTTACCGAGGCCACAATGATTAATTTGTCGTTACAAATTAAAAAGGCTTTCTATGATGTACTTCAAAACGAAGCTGTCTTAAAAATTGCCGAGGGTGATCGTGATGCATTAAAAAATATCCGCGAAAAGGTTGCTCTCCGAGTCGAGGTTGGCGAAGCACCGAGATATGAATTAATTAAAGCAGATACAGAATTGGTTGCAGCACAAAGAGATGCGGATGCCGCGTTATTAAGAATCTCTGAGAGTAAATTTTATCTCAGGGGTTTGGTCAGTAAATCACTTACTGATTCATTTAGTTTAGTAGGCTCACTTCCTCCGAGTGATATTAATCTTAACGCTGATTTATTAAAAAATGAAATTACTAAAAGTCCAAAATTAAAACAAATCAAAGCCTCAGCAGATATTGCAGAAAATCGATTGCGATTAGAAGAGAAACTTATCAATCCAGGATTAACGCTTAATGCTGGCGTTGATCAAGATCCTGATATTACAAGCTATCGTTTTGGCGTAAGCATCCCCATTCCTATTTGGAATCAAAGACAAGGACAAATAGGCGAGGCGGCGGCTGGATATAGAGAACTACAAGCGCAATATACAGACCAGGAATTGGCTCTAAAGCGAGACATTGAGTCTGCTTTTCAGCGCTACCTCATTGCTCAACAGCAGGTTAAAACTTTTGAGTCAAGCCTTCTGAGTCAAGCAGAATCAGTCTTAAAAGTAGCTGAGGCAGCTTATCGCTATGGGGAGCGAGGTATTCTCGAATACTTAGATGCACAAAGAACTTTTCGTTTAGTTCGCAAAGACTATCTAGCATCAAAATATGATTACATTGTAGCTATTTTAGAAATTGAACAACTATTAGGTATGGATATCCTGGAGAATAAAATTTAAATGAAAAAACTTGTTAGCCAATTATTTTTAATTTTCGTGAGTACATTATTGCTTTCGGCTTGTTCGAAATCAGAGAACGTGAGTGAGCAAAAAAAATTAGATCCCTTAGAGATTATGATTACTCCAGAAATCCAAAAACAAACTAAAAATGAAGTAGTCAAGTATCAAGATGTCGGGGAAACACTAATGATTCCGGGTCGCCTTGAAACACAAAATCGAAAGCTTGTAAAAATTGGCTCCCCTATAACAGGAAGAGTGAGCGATCTTTATGTCAGCCTTGGCGATGTTGTAAAAAAAGGCCAGGTGCTTGCAAAAGTAAACAGTATCGAACTGACTCAAACACAACTGACCCTTATTAAATCAACGCAGCTCATTGGACTAAAAACCAAAGCAGTTGAGCGAGCTAAACTTCTATTCGAAGCAGATGTCATTAGTAAAGCTGAAATGCTACGCATTGAAAATGAGCTTGATGCAGTTAAAGCAGATTATAGGGCGAGTCGCGATCAGCTTATGGTGTTGGGTATGAATGAAAAGACGCTAGAAAAATTAGAATCTTCAGGTCAAATCAATTCATATGGTGACGTGATTAGTCGATCTGATGGCATTATTATCTCTCGCGCAATTAATTTAGGTCAAATTGTTAATCCTCAGGATAATTTATTCCATGTAGCTGATCTTTCAAAGCTATGGGCCGTTGCTAACATTCCTGAACAGCAAGCTTCTTTTATTCAAAAAGATGAAATCGTGACCATTGAAATTCCTGCGCTAGAAAATAAAAAAATTGAAGCAAAAATTATATTTGAGGGAAGTATTGTTGATCCAGAAACTCGTACTGTCTTGGTTCGGACTGAAATAGACAATCAAAGTTTATCTTTGAAGCCCGATATGCTCACTTCAATGTATATTCAAGCAAAGAAAGTTTCAAGGCTTGCTGTTCCAACTGCAGCTATTGTAAGAGAAAATGATCGAAATTATGTGTTTATTCAAAACAGTCCAAAAACTTATAGATTGCGAGAAGTTCAATTAGGGCATAAAGATGGAAATCTCATCACCATACTAAGCGGCTTAGCTGAAGGTGAAACCATTATTTCAGATGGCGCTTTTCATCTGAATAGTGAACGCAAGAAAAAAGAGCTTGAATAGTTATGATTGAAAAAATTGTCAGGGGATCTCTCCAGCAAAGACTCGTAGTTTTAGTCTTTGCATTTGCGCTGCTTGTCGCAGGATTTTTTGGTGTCAAAAAATTATCTGTAGACGCGTTTCCTGACGTCACAAATATTCAGGTGCAAATTGCAACACCAGCACCTGGAAAATCACCGGAAGAAGTCGAACGATTTATAACAATTCCTATTGAAATAGCAATGACCGGCTTGCCAGGCGTGACCGACATGCGCTCACTCAACAAAAATTCACTTTCGATTATCACGTTAGTTTTCAATGACAATACAAACGTCTACTTTGCAAGACAGCTGGTCATGGAAAGATTAATGGAGGTGATGGAAAAAATGCCTGATGGCATTGTGCCTGTCTTAGGTCCTGTATCTACAGGTTTAGGTGAAATTTTTCAATATACCCTTGATAAACCAGGGGATGAAAATAAAGAAATTTCTCAAGAAGAGCTTACAGAGAGAAGGACAATTCAAGACTGGGTAGTGCGTCCCATGTTAAGAAGTGTGCCGGGTGTTGCTGAAATTAATTCATTTGGTGGCTTCATCAAACAATATCAGGCGCTCGTAGATCCTGATCGTTTAAATCATCACGGATTAAAACTACATGATGTTTATGTGGCTTTAGCCAAAAATAATGCTAATAGTGGCGCAGGCGTTCTTCCACAATTTGATGAACAGTTTCTCATTCGAGGTGTAGGCCTTATTCAAAATTTAGATGATATTCGTTCTATTGTTTTAAAGGAGCGCAATGGTGTACCTGTCTTCATGAAGGATGTCGCGGAAGTCAAATTAGGTCATGAAGTACGCGTAGGCTCTTTAGTTAAAAATGGTGACACCGAAGCAGTCGGAGCTATCGTCATGATGATTAGGGGTGGTAATGCGAAAGAAGTTGTGACACGTATCAAAACTAAAGTCGATGAAATTAATGAAAAAAAATTGCTTCCTGGTGGCCTTCAAATCAAATCGTTCTATGATCGAAGTAAGCTTGTTGATTCTGCATTATTTACTGTGGTTAAAGTGCTCATTGAGGGTGTGATCCTCGTTATTGCAATTCTATTTTTATTCTTAGGTGATGTGAGATCAAGTTTAATTGTGGTCATGACTTTACTTTTAACGCCACTTATCACATTTATTGCGATGAATTATTTAGGTATCTCAGCAAACCTCATGTCGCTCGGGGGTCTCACGATTGCAATCGGTCTCATGGTGGATGGCTCAGTGGTGGTGGTAGAAAATACGTTCCATCGGCTGGGGCATGACAAATCTAATAGCAAGCTTCGTGTGGTATTGGAATCCGCCACAGAGGTAGGTAAGCCAGTTCTATTTGGTGTAGGCATTATTATTCTTGTATTTATTCCGCTCATGACTTTAACTGGGATGGAAGGAAAAATGTTTAGCCCTTTAGCAATCACAATCGCCATAGCACTTTTCATTTCACTCGTTCTTTCTTTCACTATCACTCCTGTGTTGTGCTCATATTTTTTAAAAGGGGGTAGCGGTGAGGATACTAAAATTATTCAAGTGATCAAGGCGCCTTATCTTAAATTGCTTGATCTATCATTGAATAATGAAGTCAAAACCATTTTGATTGCAGCAAGTGTTTTCGTACTATCTATTATTGTATTACCATTTTTAGGTACTTCTTTTATTCCTGAAATGAAAGAAGGAACGCTTGTGGCCAGCATTACGCGTATGCCCAATATTTCTTTGGAAGAATCCATTGATATGGAGAAAAAAGCGACTAAAGCAATCGTAAGTGTGCCAGGTGTTCTAAGCGTTGTGTCTAATATCGGTCGGGGCGAAAGTCCTGCGGATCCTCAATCGCAGAATGAATCACAAGCAGTGGTAAGTTTAAAAGATAAGGATGAATGGCCTAAAGGCTGGACTCAAGACACCATCTCTAAAGAAATCCAAAGTAAATTGAAAACATTACTAGGTGCACAAATTGTCATGATGCAACCTATTTCTGCAAGAGTTGCTGAGCTGTCCACTGGTGTCAGAGCTGATGTCGCAGTTAAAATCTTCGGTGAAGATATTAAGCTTCTTAAAGCTAAGGCAGATGAAGTAGCAAGATTAGCAGGACATATTAAAGGTGCGGCAGATATTAAAATTGAAAAAGTATCAGGGCAAGGATATCTAAATATCAATCTAGATAGGCAAGCTCTTGCGCGCCATGGATTCAATGCGTCTGACATCAATGATCTGATTGAAACTGCTATTGGTGGAAAGATTGCAACTCGAGTTTTTGAAGGCCAAAGAAGCTTTAGTGCGGCAATAAGATTTCCTGAAGATCATCGTAGCGATGTCGAGACTATTAGTAATACACTTCTTACGTCTCCTAATGGATCTAAAATTGCACTTAGAGACTTAGCTTCGATTGAAATTAAAGATGGTCCAGCTCAAATCAGTCGAGAGTATGCGAAAAGAAGAATTGTTGTGGCTATGAACGTTAAAGACAGAGATCTTGGCGGTTTTGTAGCCGAGCTGCAGACTAAATTAGAGTCTAAATTAAAACTGCCTGATGGTTATTATTTTGTTTATGGCGGACAGTTTGAAAATATGCAGCGCGCATTAAATCACCTCGCACTCATTGTGCCTGTGACTATTCTTGCCATCTTTTTCTTGCTATTCATTTTATTTAATTCCATTCGTTATGCCACGATGATTATTACTGTTCTTCCTTTTGCTGCCATTGGTGGCGTATTTGGGCTAGCTGTCACAGGGGAGTATCTCTCAGTACCTGCGTCTGTTGGGTTTATTGCCTTATGCGGTATTGCTGTTTTAAATGGTGTCGTTTTAATCACCTGCATTCAACAATTACGTTCAGAAGGGATGTCGCAAGTAGATGCTATTCGCGAGGGCTGTAAACAAAGGTTAAGGCCTGTGCTCATGACGGCAACGGTTGCACTTCTAGCACTTGTGCCATTCTTATTTTCGACAGGTCCAGGTTCTGAAGTTCAAAAACCCCTTGCTATTGTTGTCATTGGGGGACTTATTACCTCAACCCTACTCACGCTACTTGTTTTACCTACGTTATATAAAAGATTTGAAGAAAAAAATATTGAAGCTTAAATTAATAGGATCGCGACCATGAAAGAAATTAAAGCCATCATTCCCCCTCACCGCTTACCTAAAATTCGCTCGGCCATGAGAAACCTTAAAAATTTTCCTGGCATGACGGTCACTAAGGTTGATGGTTGTGGCCACGGCTTAAAAAAAGTCACCGATGATTTAAAGCAAGAATTAACAGACTACACACCAAAAATTCTCATTCAAATGCTAACGCCTGATGATCTAGTAGAAGGTATTTTACAAATTATTGTCGAAGTTGCACATACAGGACAGCAAGGCGATGGACTGGTATGGGTTACGCCCATTGAACGTATGATTCGTCTATCTGAAAAAATTATTGTTGAAGAGGCTTAATTTTTTATAGAATTGAACTTAAGATCTTAAAAACTCATCTTACAATTATTTAATTATTCATAAAAAGGATACATCATGAAAAAGCTATTGATCGCTCTTATGGTTTTGGCTTCAAGCTTTGCGAATGCAGCTGAATTTTCAGATATGGCAACCGTAAAACGGGTGACGCCTCGTTATATCGAAGTGAATAATCCTATTTCTTCATGCCAAACTTCAACTGAAGCTGCCCCCCCAAAAGAAAAAGGTATTGCAGGTGCCATTATTGGTGGTGTCGCTGGAGGCTTACTTGGAAGCCGAGTAGGAAAAGGGAATGGAAAAGTAGCTGCGGGTGCAGTAGGCGCAGCAGTAGGTGCCGTCGTTGGTGACCGTATGCAAAATGACGATACAACTGCGGACACTCGCAATGTAGAACGTTGCGCACAGCGTGACAATTATCAAAGAGTTCAAGAAGGCTATACCACTGTATTTTCATATCATGGTCATGAGTTTGAAGAAGAAACACAAACAAAGTACCGTGTAGGTCAGAAGGTACCAGTCCAAGTAAATGCAGTTATTGATCAACTTAACTAAAGAAAGCGTATTTTTAAGATGAAGCGTATCTTTTATTTTCTTGTTACAAACCTTGCAATCGTTTTAGTACTCTCTATCACCATGCGACTGCTTGGTGTAGAGCCATTTCTTAACGCGAACGGACTTAACTTAAATAGCCTATTAATTTTTGCAGCGGTGATGGGCTTTGGTGGTGCTTTCATTTCACTCGCCATTTCAAAATGGTCAGCCAAACAAATGTCGGGCGCTGTGACAATTGAAAACCCAAAGACGCCTGATGAAATTTGGCTGATGAATATAGTCAAAAAACAATCTCAAGCCGTTGGTATTCAGATGCCGGAAGTGGCTATTTTTAACTCTCCAGCTGTTAATGCATTTGCAACAGGCATGAGTCGCAATAGCTCTCTTATAGCTGTTTCGTCGGGTTTACTTGAAATGATGACAAAAGACGAGGCAGAAGCAGTTATAGGTCATGAAATATCGCATATTGCAAATGGCGATATGGTCACCCTAACTTTAATTCAGGGCGTCGTGAATACATTTGTATTATTCTTTTCTCGTGTGATTGGTTATACAGTAGATAAAGTCGTTTTCAAAACTAGACAAGGCACTGGCCCTGCATTTTTTATTACAATGATTATTTCGGAATTACTGTTGGGTGTTCTAGCTTCAATCGTTGTCATGTGGTTTTCTCGTCAACGTGAGTATCGAGCTGATTTTGGTGGTGGACAACTCGCAGGAAAACAAAAAATGATTGCTGCTCTTCAGCGCCTTAAAACACAATACGAAACAAGCGCTTTACCAAAATCAATAGCAGCATTGGGCATTTCGGGTGAACAAGGAATAGGGCTCAAGGAATTATTCTCGACACATCCAAGCCTTGATGATCGTATCGCTAGACTTCAGCAAAGCGCAAATTAAATTTATTAAGCGTGAAACTGTTGGCTATATTCACGCACAGTGTTGAGCATTACATCGACATGCTCAGGTGGAGTGTGTTCTGTAATGCCATGGCCTAGATTAAAGATATGCCCTGATCCTTTGCCATATCTATCTAATATTCTTTTTACTTCTTTTTCAATTGCTTCAGGTTTAGATAATAGAATCGCGGGATCTAAATTACCCTGAAGAGTAACTTTTTCACCCACTTTTTGGCGTGCGATTCCAATATCAGTTTGCCAATCAAGTCCTAATGCATCTGAACCTGCTATTAACTGATCCTCTATCCAGAGGCCACCGCCTTTAGTAAACATGATCGATGGAATTTTTTTAGTATTCATCATTTTCAAATTGGATAAAATCACTTTCATATATGGCAATGAAAATTCCAAATAGCCTTGATGAGAGAGTGCACCACCCCATGAATCAAAAATCATGATGGTATCGACACCAGCTTCAATTTGCGCCTGCAAATATTGCGTCACTGCTTCTGTCGTTGTCTTTAAAATGTGATGAAGTAAATCAGGGCGACTGTAAGCCATTTTTTTGATCGTTAAAAAATCAGTCCCACCTTGACCTTCCACCATATAAGTCGCAAGCGTCCAGGGGCTTCCAGAAAATCCAATCAAAGGCACACGCCCTTGTAATGCTTTTTTGATTTGTGAAACTGCATCAATCACATACTTTAAGTCTTTATCTATATCAGGTATTTTTAATTTCTGAATATCTGCCTCAATACGTAAAGGTCTTTCAAATTTAGGGCCTTCACCGGCTGCAAAGTACAAGCCTAATCCCATCGCATCGGGCACTGTCAAAATATCTGAAAATAAAATGGATGCATCTAAAAGCGAATAACGATCAAGCGGTTGTAATGTAACTTCAGTCGCTAAATTTGGATTTTTACAAAGGCTTAAAAAGTCACCTGCCTTTTGACGTGTGGTACGATACTCAGGTAAATATCGTCCTGCTTGACGCATCATCCATACAGGTGTGTATGGTGTGGGTTCTCTATGAAGTGCTTTTAAGAAGTTATCGTTTTTGAGTTGTGTCATAGATGATTTTAAAACTTAAAAATAAAGTTTTAAAAATTAACGTGGAAGGGTAGATGTTCCCATCAAGAATTCATCCACTGCACGAGCGCATTGGCGACCTTCGCGAATCGCCCATACAACTAAAGATTGTCCACGACGGATATCCCCTGCTGCAAAGACTTTAGCTTTCGATGTAATATAAGCATCTTTACCTTCTGTCGAAGCTTTCACATTGCCGCGCTGATCTTTATCTACACCAAAAAGGTCTAACATTTTTTGTTGTGGGCTCACAAAACCCATTGCGAGCAATACAAGATCAGCTTTCAATGTAAATTCTGAATTAGGTACTTCCACCATCTTGCCGTCTTTCCATTCAACGCGAGCTGCAATGATTTCTTTAACCTTGCCATTTTCACCTACAAAACTTTTTGTAGTGACTGACCAATCACGCTCACAACCTTCTTCATGAGAACTTGATGTGCGTAGTTTAAGTGGCCAATTCGGCCATACCATCTCCTTGTTTTCTTTTACTGGAGGCTGTGGCATCAATTCGAATTGAGTGACTGACGTTGCATGATGACGATTTGATGTGCCCACACAATCAGAGCCTGTGTCACCCCCACCAATGACAACAACATGTTTATCTGTCGCTAAAATTTGATTTTGTAATTTGTCGCCTGCCACCACTTTATTTTGTTGTGGTAAAAAATCCATCGCAAACATGACACCATTGAGTTCACGTCCAGGTACAGGTAAATCGCGAGGATGCTCTGCACCGCCAGCCAAAATGACTGCATCGTAGTTATTTGTAAGTTCTTCAGGCTTAACATTTTCACCGATGTTTTGGTTTACTTTAAAAACAACACCTTCAGCTTCCATTTGTTTAACTCGCCGGTCGATGTGGGTTTTTTCCATTTTGAAATCAGGAATACCATAACGAAGAAGTCCGCCAATGCGATCATTTTTTTCATATACAGTCACTGTATGTCCAACGCGAGCGAGCTGTTGTGCTGCTGCCATACCTGCTGGACCGGAACCCACAATGGCAATTTTTTTATTAGTTTTATGTGTTGAAATTAAAGGTTTTACCCAATTATTTTCCCAAGCCTTGTCAATAATGGCATGTTCGATCGATTTAATTCCGACAGCATCATCATTGATATTAAGTGTACATGCAGCTTCGCATGGTGCGGGACAAATACGGCCCGTAAATTCTGGGAAGTTATTTGTAGAATGTAAAACTTCTATCGCTTCTTCCCAATTTTGGTTATAAATTAAATCATTCCAGTCAGGGATGATGTTATTAATTGGGCAGCCTGTTGTGCAAAATGGAATGCCACAATCCATACAGCGCGCGCCTTGTTTTTTAGCTTCGTCATCACTTAGATGGAGAACAAACTCTTTATAGTTTTTTAAACGTTCTTGTGGTGGTATGTTTTGTTCGCTGATGCGATCAAATTCCATGAAGCCAGTGACTTTACCCATTATGCAGCTTCCTTTGTAAGTGACGCATGAAGTTCATTTAATGCACGTTTATATTCGTTTGGCATGACTTTAATAAATTGAGGTCTTACTTTATCCCAGTTATCTAAAATAAATTTAGCACGTTCACTCTCAGTGTATTTGAGATGTTTTTCGATGAGTGTTTTTAAAATGACTTCATCAGGCTGATTTAAATGTTGAGGCACTTTGGGTTGTACTTGTTGTGTCTCTACTTTTTCTAATGACACCATAGATGGATTGCAACGTTTGCTGAACAAACCATCTTCGTCATATACGTAGGCTACTCCTCCTGACATCCCTGCTGCAAAATTTTGTCCGGTATTACCTAAAACTACGACAGTACCTCCTGTCATATATTCGCAACCGTGATTACCAAGGCCTTCTACCACTGCGGAGGCTCCTGAATTTCTCACACAGAATCTTTCCCCTGCCACACCACTAAAATAGCTCTCTCCTGTTGTTGCACCATACATCACAGTGTTACCTACAATAATATTTTCATGTGATTTCGCTTTAAATGCTTTAGGAGGTTTGATCACGACCCTGCCGCCACATAAACCTTTAGCAACATAGTCGTTACCTTCGCCAATCAATTCCATGGAAATGCCTTGTGCCAAGAATGCTGCAAAACTTTGTCCAGCGGTGCCATTTAAAGTAATTTGAATGGTATCTTGCGGTAAACCTTCATGACCAAAACGTTTTGCAATTTCATGGGACAACATGGTGCCCACAGTGCGATTTGTATTGGTAATCGGTAAATTAATCGATACTTTTTGACGTTTATCTAATGCAAGTTTTGATAATTTAATAAGTTCATTATCGAGTGCATGTTCAAGACCATGCGATTGTTCTTCTGTATGACGACGTGAAACTTCTTTTTCAACATTAGGTTGATGGAAAATTTTACTGAAATCAAGTCCTTGAATTTTCCAGTGCTCAATGCCAGCTTGTGTATCAAGCAGATCGGTGCGGCCAATTAGATCATCAAATTTTCTAATGCCAAGTGATGCCATCCACTCACGCACTTCTTCAGCCACAAAGAAGAAATAGTTCACGACATGTTCAGGTTGACCTGTGAAACGTTTACGTAATTCTGGATCTTGAGTTGCCACACCGACTGGGCATGTATTCAAATGACATTTACGCATCATGATGCAACCTTCAACCACAAGCGGTGCTGTCGCAAAACCAAATTCATCTGCACCTAACAGGGCACCGATGACGACATCGCGACCTGTTTTCATTTGCCCGTCGACTTGAACAATGACACGTCCGCGTAAACGATTTAATACTAACGTTTGTTGTGTTTCAGCGAGTCCAATCTCCCAAGGCGTGCCAGCATGTTTAATCGATGAAATAGGCGAGGCTCCTGTACCACCGTCATGGCCTGCAATCACAATATGATCAGATTTGGCTTTTGCAACACCGGCAGCGACAGTTCCTACACCTGTTTCAGATACAAGTTTGACTGAAATACTTGCACTTGGATTTGCATTTTTTAAATCATGAATGAGTTGAGCTAAATCTTCGATCGAATAAATGTCGTGATGCGGTGGTGGTGAAATAAGACCGACACCTGGAACTGAGAAACGAAGTTTTGCAATGTAAGGGCTCACTTTGTGACCTGGTAATTGGCCGCCTTCACCTGGTTTTGCGCCTTGTGCCATCTTGATTTGAATTTGATCGGCTGAACTTAAATATTCTGCAGTCACGCCGAATCGACCGGAAGCGACTTGTTTAATTCGCGAGCGAAGTGAATCCCCTTTTTTAAGTTTAATATCACTTTCAATTAAGTTAAGGCCAATCACATTTGCAACGGTATTGTCTTTATCTAAAGTTAAGAAGCGTTTTGCGTCCTCACCACCTTCGCCGGTATTGGATTTACCACCAATACGATTCATCGCGATCGCTAATGTTGTATGGGCTTCTGTTGAGATTGATCCTAAAGACATCGCCCCCGTTGCAAATCGTTTGACGATTTCTTTCGCCGGTTCTACGTCATCTAAGGAAATTGCTTTGTCATTCGTTTTTAATTTAAATAATCCACGTAAAGTCATTTGACGTTTCGTTTGATCATTAATGAGGGCTGCATATTCTTTATAAGTACTATATTGGTTCGTTCTTGTCGCATGTTGTAATTTTGCAATCGAGTCAGGTGTCCACATATGTTCTTCGCCTCTAACTCTAAAGGCATATTCACCACCTGCATCTAATGCATTAACTAAGACTGGGTCAGCTCCAAAAGCGGATTGATGAATACGCATAGTTTCTTCTGCAATTTCTTCAATACCGATACCTTCGATATTGGTGGCTGTACCTTTAAAGTAAGCATTAATGAGTTGAGAGTTAAGGCCCACTGCTTCAAAAATTTGTGCGCCACAGTAAGATTGGTAGGTTGAAATACCCATCTTAGACATGACTTTGTAAAGACCTTTACCAATCGATTTAATAAAGTTCTTGTGAGCGAGAACATGGTCATTTGTCATGGCATGCATAGATTCATATGCCAACCAAGGACAAATTGCCTCCGCACCATAACCACCTAAAAGAGCAAAGTGATGAACTTCACGAGCAGAACCTGTATCCACCACTAGGCCTGTATTGGTGCGCAAACCTTCGCGCACTAGATGTTGATGTATAGCCGAAGTGGCTAACAATGCTGGGATCGCCATACGATCTTTGGATTGATTGCGATCCGATAAAATCAGAATGTTGTAACCATCCTTCACTGCTTTATAGACATCTTGCCGAAGAGTGTCGATTGCTTTTTTCATACCATACGCGTCGTCTTTTTTAAGACCCTTCACATCGTATGTAATATCAAGTACTAGAGATTTGTATGCATCTTTTGTGAGTTTAGAAATATTTTTTAATTGTTCTAAATCGTCAAGTGTTAAAACAGGCTGACTTGTTTCAAGTCTTGTAGTTGGTTTTGTTTCATCGACTGCTAATAAATTAGGCTTGGGTCCAATAAATGTCACGAGCGACATCACCAACTCTTCACGAATAGGATCGATCGGTGGATTCGTAACTTGTGCAAATAATTGTTTAAAGTAGTTGTAAATAAGTTTTGGTTTTTTTGAGAGTACTGGAAGTGCAGCATCATTGCCCATCGAACCTGAGTTCTCTTCCCCATTTGCCACCATAGGTTGCAAAATAAATTTAATATCTTCTTGTGTGTAACCAAAACTTTGTTGTGTATCGAGTAAGGTCTCTTTAAGTTCAGTCTTACTATTTGTTTTTGGGAAGTCACCCAGGAAGTAACGAGAGCTATCAATCCACTCGCGATAAGGTTTATGTGTTGCGAGTTCTTTTTTCACTTCTTCATCATCAATGATGCGGCCTTTTTCCATATCGATAAGAAGCATTTTGCCTGGTTGCAAACGCCACTTCTTAATAATTTTTTCTTGTGGGAATTGCAGTACACCCATTTCAGATGCCATCATGACGACACCATCGTCGGTCATTAAATAGCGTGCGGGACGTAATCCATTTCGATCTAGGGTGGCACCAATCATACGACCATCGGTAAATGCAACTGCTGCTGGACCATCCCAAGGCTCCATCAATGCAGCGTGATATTCATAGAATGCACGACGATTTTCATCCATCATAGGATTACCTGACCATGCTTCAGGAATTAACATCATCATTGCATGCGGAAGACTGTAACCACCTGCAACTAACAACTCTAAACAATTATCAAAACATGCGGAGTCAGATTGGCCTTCGACAATGAGTGGCCATAACTTTTCTAAGTCATCACCTAATAATGCGGATTGCATACTTTCATGTCTTGCACGCATCCAATTGACATTGCCTTGCACCGTATTAATTTCTCCGTTGTGCGCAATCATTCTAAATGGATGTGCTAAATCCCATGCAGGGAACGTGTTCGTTGAGAAACGTTGATGAACTAAAGCCAATGCCGATGTCACACGCTCGTCTTTTAAGTCTGGGTAGTAAGTATCCACTTCGTTTGCAAGGAGCATGCCCTTATAAACAATGGTGCGACTTGAAAGAGATGGAATATAAAATTGTGCAGGATCGTCAAGCCCTAACTTTTTAACGCTATGTTCAATGCGTTTACGAATGACAAATAGTTTTCGTTCGAAATGGTTTTGATCTTTGATCTCGCGGCCCTGACCAACGATGACTTGTTTGATCTTTGGTTCAAGTGCTTTCGCAGCATCTGCGATATTAGAATTATTGGTAGGTACATCTCGCCAAGCTAAAAATGTTTGGCCTTCTTCTTTGATAATGTCAGTGATGATCTTTTCACATTGAGTGCGATGCGAATTTGATTGTGGGAAAAAAATAAGACCACATGCATATTGACCAGATAGAGGTAAATCAACAGATAATTTTTTAGCCTCATCTCGAATGAGACCATCTGGCATTTGAATGAGGATACCAGCACCATCACCTAATTTTGGATCATAGCCTGTCGCACCACGATGCGTTAGGTTGGTTAAGATCTGAAGACCCTGAGCCACAATGGTGTGACTTTTGGTGCCATGAATGTTAGCCACAAAGCCAACGCCACAGGCGTCATGCTCATTTTTGGGGTTATAGAGACCTTGTTGCTCAGGTCTTTCGAATTGAGTCATAAACTGCATTAAAAAGATTAAACGGAACCTTCAATAATAAAGCCTAACGCCCTGTAATTCAACAATTATTGAGCTTATTTAAGGACTTGAAAGACTTCTTTTGCGGCTTCAACCGTTTGATGAATATCCTGATCTGTATGGGCTATAGATACGAAGCCTGCCTCGAATGCTGATGGGCCAAAGTAAAAACCTGACGTTAACATGTGATGGAAGAATTGATTGAAATGTTCTTTATTACTTTTCATGATTTCATCGAAGCTTGTGGGCGCTTCTTCACTAAAATAAATGCCGAACATACCACCTACAGATTGCGCACTGAATTTAACATCTAAATCATGTGCGGCTTTTGTTAAACCATCCACAAGTAATTTGGTTTTTTTCGTTAAGTCCTCGAAGAAATTTGGGGCTTGTACAAGTTTCAGTGTTACAAGTCCTGCTGCAACTGCCACAGGGTTTCCAGACAATGTGCCCGCTTGGTATACCGCACCTATGGGGGCTAAACATTGCATAATATCGCGTCGTCCGCCAAAAGCACCCACAGGTAAGCCACCACCAATCACTTTACCCAGTGTCGTCAAATCAGGCGTAATGCCATAAAGCGCTTGAGCGCCACCTATATTGACTCTGAAGCCTGTCATCACTTCATCAAAAATGAGTACAGCGCCATGTTTGGTGCATAACTCACGAAGTGTTTTTAAGAATTCCATGTGGGGAATAATGAGATTCATATTGCCTACGACTGGCTCAATAATGACCGTCGCAATCGTGTCGCCTTTTTCTTTAAAGAGCGTTTTTAAGGCTTCGACATCGTTATAAGGTAACGTTAAAGTATGTTTTGCAACATCTTCTGGAACGCCTGCGGAACTTGGTTCTCCAAAGGTTAAGAGTCCTGAACCTGCTTTAACTAATAGCGCATCTGCATGACCGTGATAACACCCTTCGAATTTAACTAAAGTATCTCGCTTGGTAAATCCACGTGCGACACGAATCGCACTCATCGTAGCTTCCGTGCCTGAACTCACGAGTCGCACTTGTTCAATACTGGGAACAAGTTTCACGAGTAATTCCGCCATCTCGAGCTCTCGTTTTGTGGGAGCGCCAAATGACAAACTATCGAAAGAAGCTTCTTGAACTGCTTTTAAAACTTGTGGGTGTGCGTGGCCTAAAATCATAGGGCCCCAAGAATTGATGTAGTCGATATATTCGCGTCCATCTTCATCCCATAATTTGCTACCTAAGCCTTTTTTGAAAAAAATCGGTGTGCCTCCAACCGACTTAAATGCTCGAACGGGAGAATTGACGCCACCTGGAATGACTTTTTGTGAACGTTCAAATAGCGTTTTATTTTGACTCATAACGATTTAATGAAACATCCTTAAAAATGTTTCTGCAGTTTCCTTAATGGTTTTAGCTTCGTAAAGACTGGTAATGACAGCGATCGCGTCGATCCCTGTCTCAATCACATCATGAGCATTATTCACGGTGATGCCCCCAATTGCAACGATAGGAATGTGAATCTCACGCTTTGCTTCTTTTAAAAGCGCTAAAGCAGCTCTCGGAGCATTAGGTTTTGTGGGAGTTGGGAACATTGCCCCAAAAGCAACATAGCTCGCACCCTCTTTTTGGGCCTGTTTTGCACGACTTAATTGGTTATAACATGAGCTTCCAATGATGGCATCTTCGCCTAAAATGTGCCTAACTTCGGCGATATTGTCATCATTTACACCTAAATGAACACCATCTGCCTCCAAATTAAGGCACATCTCCACATCGTCATTCACAATGCATGGCACATCATATTGGCGACAAAGACGTAAAATAGCAGCACATTGCTGCATTTTAACGTCACGATCCTGTATTTTACTGCGATATTGCACCATAAAAGCGCCACCTTCAATGGCTAATTGCGTTTTATGGATAAGTGTATTTAAGTCCGCCATATCTGGAGTGATGGCGTATAAACCTTTAATGATGAATGAATCGCGCATATTCCAATTCATCATCATGAGCCCAAAAGAGTCGATCTGGAATAAATTGGCCCATGCCAGGCTTATACCCATGCTTTAAAGACTGCCAAGTAAAGCGCTGTCCTTCTTGTATCGCCTCTTCTAAGGTGGATCCTAATGCCATACATCCGGCAATTGCTGAAGCCAAAGTACAACCTGAGCCATGATAACTCCCTGCTAATCTTTCCCAGTTATAACTTTTCACTTTGCCGTTCTCATTATATAAAGTGTTAATGACTTCGGTCGTCACTTCATGGGTACCTGTAATTAAAGCCAATTGACAACCCGTATTAAGAAGTCGCTCTGCACATTCATCCAAACTTGCCTCACCAAAATCGTCACCATCTTTAAATGCTAAGCGTCTTGCTTCAATGCTATTTGGTGTAATAAGTGTTGCTTGCGATAGCAACAAGTCTGACATTGCATTAATCATTTCATTGGTGACTAATGCATCACCTCGACCCGAAGCCAATACAGGATCGATGATGAGTGGAATTGTGGGATAGTCCGCCACAATTTCTGCAATCATCGCGATCGTTTCAACACTCCCTAATAAACCCAATTTAAATGCGGAGACTTCCATGTCCTCTAATAAGGTGCGTGCTTGATCATTTACCCAGTCCGCATCAAAAGCCATCATGCTTTCAACGCCTGAAGTATCTTGCACGGTAATGGCTGTAGTGACAGACAAAGGATGACAACCTAAACTGGCTAGCGTTAAAACGTCAGCCTGAAGTCCAGCGCCGCCCGTCGGATCGGTCGCTGAAAATGTCATGACACATGGAGGATTTTTTTTCATGATTTAATGTGTTTTAGAACTTATAGTTTCAGTAGTATTATGAATTAATTAAACGCTCAAAAGTTTAAAGATGAAAATTATTTTCTAAGTTGTGTGTTTTTTATCCTTTGCTACTTTTGCCACATCAAAAATAAATTAAATAATTAATTTAATTCAAAGTTGTTTATAATTTTGCAATAAACTATTTTAAAAGGCCTATTAAAATGAACATCAAATACATTCTAATATTAATTACAGCGATTTTTATATCTGCCTGTAGCTCTATGACATACACAACCAAACAAGAATCATCTGAAAAAAATAAACCGGTAATTCATGAAATTAAATGTGTGACTCTCAGTGGATGTGAAGCAAAAGCTGCTGAATTATGCGCCGATGGGTATAACGTTCTGAGCACATCTGAATCAGTACCATATGTATTAAATAAAATGGAAATTTCATGTAAAACAAAAACACCTCCTGTAGTAGAAAAGAAGGAGGAGTTAGAAAAGAAAGAGGACTCAAAGCTAAATGATGCAATCATCGAAATTGAAAAAGAAATGAAAAAATAAAAATGAAACTTAAATTACATTTTTTTAGTTTCTTTGTACTAATTTTCATTTCTTCATTAGTCATTGCTGCATCAAAAGAAGAAATTGACGCTAAAACTCAGGAAACACTTCAGACTTTTTATAACTTTTCGAGTGCTGGTAAAGTCCTCTCTGATAAAGCCGCTGGTATTTTAATTTTTCCAAGCATTGTGAAAGCTGGTTTCTTTTTTGGTGGTGAATTTGGTGAGGGTGCCTTGATAATTGATGGCAAAGTTTCGGATTATTACAATACAGCCTCTGCATCATTTGGCTATCAATTGGGGGTCCAAGAAAGGTCCCAGGTTATTTTGTTTATGGACAAAACAACGCTAGATAAATTCCGTTCTAGTGATGGATGGGATGCAGGCTTAAATGGCAGTATAGCAATTACAACGCTAGGTGCAGGTAAAGACTTCAGTATTGAAAATATAAAAGAACCGATTATTGCATTTGCATTTTCTCATAAAGGTCTTATGGGCAACATTACGCTCGAAGGCACTAAAATTACAAAAATAAAAAAATAGCTTCTTAAAATTCCAATGGGTCAACATCAACGACCCATTTTACTTTCTGACCTAATTTGTTCTCACGTAAATAAGGCACCCATTCGTCAAGCAATTTTTGTAATGCAACGCGAGAACTTGCTTGTAAGACTAATTGAGCCCGCTCCATGCCCTTTAATCTTTCCATCATAGGTCGCACTGGATTATAAACAGTCACATGGGTACTTAAATTTTGTGCATTGATCATGGCATCATTGAGGAATTGCATCACATGCGTCAATTGATGCGCCTCTCCCTTTAGAAGAACGAGAAATGCAAAAGGACTTAGCTCTGCTAATTCTCTTTCTTTTAAAAGCTCATTCGCAAAATTTTCATAATCATGTGTTTTTAATGCTTCAAATATGGGGTGATTTGGAAATGCAGTTTGTATATAAACTTCGCCTTTTGTCTTTGCGCGTCCTGCACGGCCGCTTACTTGCATCAATTGTGAAAACAAACGCTCACTCGCTCTAAAGTCGGGACTATATAAAGCCTGATCCGTATCCAATACACCAACTAAACTTAAATATGGAAAGTCGTGACCTTTAGATAGCATTTGAGTGCCAATCAAAATATCAATCTCACGATTTTTCATTTTTAAAAATAAATCGTTGAGCGCTTCTTTTGTTTTTGTGGAGTCTCGATCTACTCTTAAAATGCGTGCTTCAGGAAAAAATTCTTTTATTGTTTCTTCAACGCGCTGCGTACCTAATCCGGTTGGATAAAGATCAGTATTGCCGCATGACGGGCATTGCAGTGGCATTTTTTCATCATGGCCACAATGGTGACAACGTAATCGTTTTTGATTTAAATGCACCACTAAGCGGCTGCTGCAACGATGGCAACGGCCTGTCCACTGACATGATGAGCATAAAAGAACCGGTGCGAAGCCTCGCCGATTAATAAAAATAAGGCTCTGTTCTTTTTTGTTTAAACGATCACGAATCGCCTCAACAAGATAAGGTGAGAAACCTTTTGTGACCGTCGACTTCGAAATATCAATACACTTAATTTCAGGGAGTGTTGAATCTAGAACCGCACGCGAAGTTAATTTTAAAAAGCCGAATTTTTTGGCGTCTTTGGTTTTGGTCGCATTAAACCAAGTTTCTAGGGATGGCGTTGCAGTACCCATCACAATGGGAATATTTTCTGATTTTGCCCTAAAGATTGCGACATCCCTTGCGTGATAACGTAAACCTTCTTGTTGCTTAAAGGATGCATCGTGTTCTTCATCAATGATGATAAGAGATAAATGTGGCATGGGTGTAAAAATACTTAAACGTGTCCCAATCACAATTTGAGCCTGGCCCTCTTTAGCAAGTCGCCAATGAGTTAAACGTTCGTTATCTGTTAAGTGACTATGCAGCGTCACAAGCATATATTTTTCAAAACGCGCTCTAAAACGACTCTCAAGTTGCGGTGTTAAATTAATTTCAGGGACGAGCACCAGCACTTGTGCATGTTCTTTTTTTAACGCTTCTTCAATTAAACGAATATAGACTTCGGTTTTGCCGCTTCCTGTAATGCCATAAAGCAACCAAGCTGCAAAAGTTTTATTTGTTTTTGAAATTTCATCGAATGCTTTTTTTTGTTCATCATTCAATGATGGAATAGGCGCTTGTATATAGACTTTATCGTCTAAGGTGATCTCTTCTTTTTCAATCCAACCCATCTCATCCAACGTTTCGATTGATTTTTTCCAAGCGCTACTCATAGAACGAAGACTCGCTTCATCAAGAAGCGTCGCATCAATTAAGGCCATCACAATGCGTTTTAAAGTCGTTTGTCGAGATGGTAATTGATCGACCCCTAGCTCTATAGCCTTGGGCGTTAAACGATATAGATATTTTTTCGCCATCGCCTTTGTATTTATCTTTTTTAATCTAGATGGCACGGCGGACAAAATGGTTTGCCCTAAGGGATAATGATAATACTGACTGCAGAATTGAAAAAGCTTAAAGCTTTGCTCATCAAAAATCACTTCAGGATCTAAACGGATAATAGACTTTAATTTTTTAGATTCAATGGCTGTCGTATCAGAAATACCGACCACGACACCGATCATTTTGCGAGCACCAAAAGGCACCACCACATACTGTCCAATTTGAGTATTGGGTTTATCCGTCCTATAGTC
This sequence comes from Candidatus Methylopumilus universalis, assembly GCF_006364435.1. Lineage (NCBI taxonomy): Bacteria > Pseudomonadati > Pseudomonadota > Betaproteobacteria > Nitrosomonadales > Methylophilaceae > Candidatus Methylopumilus > Candidatus Methylopumilus universalis. Next base: position 1,270,944 of record NZ_CP040977.1, read on the forward strand.
AAACACTCGATCGAGTGGGACATCGAGGGCGACTTTGAGAATATGAAGTGCGTCAGTCATAGTATTAGTTTTTAAGGGGAGTCCATCAATTCTAAGTTAAAATAAACGCTTTAATCCTTACCTATCATTCTAAGACGTGAAATCACATCTTCTACAATTATTGTTGCCCGTCGCACAATCGATATATCCTGAGATTTTAGCGAATTCTATTCAATTAGATCGTCCTAAATCGATCGAACATGGAGATTTTTCAAGCAACTTGGCGATGGCGCTCGCAAAGAGTTTGAAAAAAAATCCGCGTGAATTAGCAGCCCTCATTATTGAAAAGCTACCCGCCTCACCTTTAATTGAAAAAGTTGAAATTGCCGGTGCAGGTTTTATAAATTTCTATTTAAGTCATAAAGCACGTACCTTCATTATCCATGAGATTTTAAAAAGTCCGGATAGCTTCGGACAAAATACTTCGGGGCACAATGAAAAAGGTGAGTCGCAAAAAGTCCAAATTGAGTTTGTATCAGCCAATCCCACAGGCCCGCTTCATGTAGGCCATGGTCGAGGGGCTGCCATTGGGGACTCATTGGCTAGACTTCTAAAATTTAATGGCTGGGATGTGACGCGCGAATTTTATTATAACGATGCGGGTGCGCAAATTGATAATCTTACAAAATCAGTGCATGCCAGGTGTCACAATATGGATCCCTCGGATCCTGCATTTCCTGAAGATGGTTATCGAGGTGAATATATTGTCGAAATAGCCAATGCTTTTTTGAGCAAAAGTAGCATTGAATGTGAAGGTAAAATGATCCATGCGTCTGGCCTAATGGACGACTTAGAATCTATTCGACAATTCAGTGTCGCTTATTTAAGACATGAACAAGATCAAGATTTAAATGCATTCCAAATTAAGTTTGATGTGTTCACTTTAGAATCTTCTTTCTACCAAAATGGGCACATTGAAAAAGTAGTCGCGTCTCTCATCAAAAATGGTTTTACCTATGAAGAAGACAATGCGCTTTGGTTAAAAACGACAGAGTTTGGTGATGACAAAAATCGTGTTATGAAAAAGTCTGATGGGAGCTACACCTATTTTATTCCTGATGTGGCTTATCACTTCAATAAATGGGAACGTGGATTTAAACGCGTCATCAATGAACAAGGTTCAGACCACCACAGCACAATTACTAGGGTCAGAGCAGGGCTTCAAGCTTTAAAAGCTGGCATTCCTGAAACTTATCCTGAGTATGTGTTGCATCAAATGATCACAGTCATGAAGGGCGGGGAAGAAGTTAAGCTTTCTAAGCGCGCAGGAAATTATGTCACATTGCGCGATTTGATTGATGAAGTCGGTTGCGATGCCACACGCTACTTCTTAGTTGCTCGTAAACCTGATTCACAACTCGTCTTTGATATTGATTTAGCTAAAACACAAAATTCGGATAACCCTGTCTATTACATTCAATATGCGCATGCCCGTATTGCAGGCGTTTTAAGACAATGGGGTGGAGATATCAATCAATTAAATCACGTTAATATTGATGATCTTAAATCGACACAAGAACTGATCCTTATTAAACGCTTAAACGAATTTCCAGAAATAGTTTTACATGCCGGTGTTGAATTAGCACCACATACGATTGCAACTTATTTAAAAGACTGTGCGGCCGATCTTCATAGCTATTATAATGACACTAAGTTTTTGGTTGAGAATGAAAATGAAAAGTTAGCGCGCTTAAGTCTCATCCGTGCCACACAAATTGTATTAAAAAATGGTCTATATCTTCTCGGTGTCAACGCTCCGGAAAATATGTAGCTTAAAAGGTAAATATGGAAAAAGGTAAATCAGGTAGCTCTTTTATGAACGGCCTTTTTATGGGCATTCTTGTAGGTATTGGCTTATCTATTGGTATTACCGTTTTTATTACTAATGGTAAAAGTCCTTATGCAAGTAAAGATACGAACGGAGCCTGTATTGAAATTCAGGGCGCTAAACCTGAGGGAGAAAACTCAGCAGATAATGCTATCCAAGATCAACCGACTAAATTTGATTTTTATAATATCCTGCCTAATAACGATAAAGATATCTCAGATCGAGAAGCAACACAGGCTTTAAAAAATCCAGCTAGCATTCCACAAAAAGAAGTGTACTTTTATCAAGTAGGTTCATTTAATACAGATAAAGACGCTGATAATACGAAAGCAAAATTGGCACTTTTAGGATTTGAAGCGGTCGTACTTACAGCGCCTTCACAAAATAATGAAGTAGTCCATAAAGTACGAGTAGGTCCTTTGACAGATGATGCACAAATTATGAAAACAAAAAACGATCTCGTTAAAAATGGCTTTAAACCTATTTTAGTGAGGGCAACACTTAACAATACGAATACAAATAATTAAGGATATTTTATGAAAAAAATCTTAATCACTTTTTTAATGCTTTTTAGTTCACTTTCGTTTGCGATAGAACCTCAAGTGGGAGTCAATTTTGATAAAACAGTACAAGTGGTCCCCACAGATAACAAAGATAAAATTGAAATCACGGAACTCTTTTGGTACGGATGTATTCATTGCTACCAAATGGATCCCATGTTGAGTGACTGGGTAAAAAAATTACCTAAAGATATTTACTTTAAACGTATGCCTGCTATTCCTCGTCCTGATTGGGCGCCGATGGCACGAGCCTTTTACGCCATGGAAACATTAGGTGTAGCTGACAAGCTACACCTAGCTATATTTGATGCAGTTCATAAGGACCGCACACTTAACCCAAGTGACGAAAAAGCGATTCTTCAGTGGGTCACATTAAAATCAGGACTTGATCGTAAAAAAGTAGAGGATGCTTTTAACTCGTTCTCTATGAATGCTTCCTTAAATAAAGCTGCTCAAGTTTTTAGAGCATCAGGTGCTACCGGTGTGCCTACACTCATGATTGATGGTAAATACATTACTTCAAGTACGATGGCAGGTGGCAATAGTGAAGCGCTTCAGATCGCTGATTTCATCATCAACAATGTCAGAAAAGATCGCAATAAAAAATAAAGCTTTAAAAGTTTTTATCACCGGTGCCACAAGTGGTATCGGTGAATCATTAGCTAATCAGTATGCGAAAGAGGGTGCCATCCTAGGATTAGTGGGGCGTCGGCTAGAGCTTCTTAAAAAAATAAAAGCAAAGATTCATGTGCCTTGTGAAATTTATGCAGTGGATGTCTCAGATCAAAAAGGTCTTCAAAAAGCTGCAAATCATTTCATTAAAAAATATGGTTCTCCTGATATTGTGATTGCCAATGCAGGGGTGAGTACTGGGACACTTGCGGGTGAAAAAGAAGATCTTCATACATTTAAGCGTGTCATTGAGATTAATTTATTTGGTGTGATTCACACATTCCTTCCTTTTATTAAGGTTTTTAAAAAACAGAAATCAGGACAACTCGTAGGGATCGCAAGTGTGGCTGGTATTAGAGGCTTACCTGGTTCGGGCGCTTATAGCACTTCAAAAGCGGCTCTCATTAATTATCTAGAAAGTTTACGTATTGAGATGAAGCCTTTTGGTATTCATGTGACAACCATTGCACCAGGCTACATTCATACGCCTATGACAAAACATAATCGCTATACCATGCCTTTTATTTTAGATGCAGACGTGGCGGTGAGTCGCTTTATCAAAGCCATTCAAAATAAAAAAAGCTTTGTGATCATTCCTTGGCAAATGAAAATCGTCGGCATTATCATGAAATTTCTTCCCACGTCCGTTTGGGACTTTTTAGCTAAGGGAGGACCTAAAAAAATTAGGAAAACGATTCAATAGTTGTCCATATCACGTATATCCATTAAACGTAAAATAAATTAAAATGCTACTTATTTACTACATTTTTAATTTATGTCAAACCTAGAATACAACGGTCAAGTGCTTACAAACACGCGTCGCGAACTAAAACTTAAAATAGATGATATCGCAACAGAATTATGTTTATCTGTGCAACAAGTTCAGGCGATCGAGAGCAATCGTGGTACTTTTTTTCATTCAAATAAATTAAAACAAGCAGTCATCAAGCGTTATTGTCGGTTTCTTAACATCGATATAAATGCTGTTATTACTCAATATGAAATAGATACAACTGATAATAATTTTCAAAGAGCTAAAAAGGATAGTTTAGGTAAAAGCTTTAAAAAATATCTTTATATTTTTATGGCAGCATTTATAACAACGCTCGCCTGGAAGTTCTTTGCATAATGCTACAAATGTTAAAGGCAATATTTTTCCGATTTAGGACTAGGCATTTTAAATTTATAGAATTCAGAAAGTCATTGCGTTTTAATACCTCTGGTTACTATCCCTATCAAATTATGGGAATTGGTGAGAGTTTTTTAATTGATAATGCAAATATAGAGGCAATTCATAAAAAACATATAACGATTAATAAAGAGTTAGGTAAAACTTTTTTAGCTAAAATAGAAGCTGATAGTGTCCGAATAACCCGTATTAAATAATAAGGAAAACAAAATGGAATTTGATCAAAAAGAAGAAACGCCTTTTAATATCCCTGAGAAAAAGAAAACAAACAAAAAAACATTAGCGATTTATATTGGCGCGGGATTGATTACGATAAGCTCACTCATTTACGGTTATGCAAGTTATCAGGCGACTTATTTTAAAGATTTAGAAATTAAAAATCTTAAGGCGCAATTAGATGATGCAAGCACTAAATTACAGCGCATTGATATTCTTGAGAATCAAGTCAAAGAACTGGAAGCATCGTTAGTTGCTAAAAGTACTGCTAAACCGTCAGCAATCAAGAAAACAAAGATATTGTCTAAAAAAGAAACTAAAAAAGTAGCTCCTTCGAAAAAGGCGGCTAAGAAAACAAAACCATCTAAAGCTAAAGAAAAGAAGCCGATTAAAAAAGTAAGTTAATCAGTGAAGTTTTTTCTTAATTAATTAGGGGAACACACCTAAGCCCTCTGCAACCCCCACAAATACTGTAAAATATTACTTTCTGGGGGATTAGCTCAGTTGGTATAGCGGCGGACTCTTAAGTATTATGTAATTAAGGATTGTTATGAAGGTTAATGGTGAAGATTTTCAGACAATATGGCTTGATTCAACTGAATCTATAATTCATATTATTGATCAAACGAAGTTACCTCATCATTTCACGACCAAACCCCTTCATTCTCTCGATGAAGTTATCAATGCAATTAAAATTATGGAAGTTCGCGGCGCTCCCTTAATAGGCGTTACCGCAGCATTTGGTATTGCATTCGCTATGAAGAATAATTCTTCAGATGATTCATTGAAAGATGCGTCATCGCGTCTTTTTCAGTCAAGGCCTACCGCTGTTAATCTTCAATGGGCACTCAATCGAATGAATAAAGAACTGATGCCAATCACTTCTGAAAAACGTTTTGAAGCGGCATGGTCTTTATGTCAAACAATATTAGATGAAGACATTAAAACAAATCAATCCATTGGAAAACACGGACTTGATCTTATTGAAAATAATTTCAATAAAAAAACACTGCAAATATTAACGCATTGCAATGCAGGATGGCTTGCAACCGTTGATTATGGCACGGCCCTAAGCCCTCTTTATTATGCATATAATAAAGGAATTGATTTTCATGTGTGGGTTGATGAAACAAGACCACGCAATCAAGGTGCGCATTTAACAGCTTGGGAATTAGGACAACACAAGATTCCCCATACTTTAATTAGCGATAATGCTGGTGGACATTTAATGCAAAAAGGTGAAGTAGATTTTGTGATTGTAGGTGCTGATCGCATTTCTATGCACGGTGATGTATGTAATAAAATTGGTACCTATTTAAAAGCCGTTGCCGCTTTTGAAAATAACATTCCATTTTATGTGGCAGCACCTAAATCTACTATCGATAGGGATGCTACAAAAAACTTTTTTGATATCCCCATAGAATCAAGACATGAAGAAGAAGTTTTAATGATGCAAGGATTAAATAGCAATAATGAATTAACTAATATTCAAATAGCACCAAAAGGCACACGTGCGTTTAATCCAGCGTTTGATATTACCCCTCATAAATACGTCACTAAAATTATTACGGAAGATGGTGTTTATTCGCCGCAAGAATTAAAATCTATTTACTCATGAAAACCTCACAACAACAATTGCTTGAATTAGCATTGCACCTTCAAACATCAGGCTTAAATGAAGGCTCTTCTGGAAACTGCAGTATTCGAGATCGTGATGGATTTTATATCACTCCTTCAGGACTTAATCCTGAAGCAATGTCTATCGATGACATGGTATTTATGGATTTTAAGGGAACGATGCAATCTGCACAAAAACCTAAACGCGAACCATCAAGTGAATGGCGTTTTCATCATGACATTCTAAAGTCTCGCAAGGATATGAATGTGGTGATTCATACACATTCAACTTTTGCCACAACGCTCAGTCTTTTTAGAAAAGATATTCCTGCGTTTCATTATATGATCGCTGTGGCTGGAGGTAATTCAATTCGATGCAGCCCTTATCAGCTCTTTGGCACTCAAGCACTCTCTGATGCAGCCCTTAAAGCATTAATTGAACGTAAGGCTTGTTTGCTTGCTAATCATGGAATGATTGTTATAGGTCGAGATATTGAAGAGGCATTAAATATTACACATGAAGTTGAAAGGCTTTGCGAGCAATACAGTTATGCTCTTCAAATTGGTTCCCCTGTCATTCTGTCTGATAAAGAAATGAATGAAGTTATCGAACGATTTAAATCCTACGGAAACTGGGATAAGCAATAGCTATAACCGTCAAAAGTTTTGATTCTTCTTTAATCTAGGAGTAGATTAAAAAAATTTAATTGGAATATAGGATTATGAAAAAACTATTTATTGATAGCGATAAAAGAAAAAAACCTCTCAAAGTGGGTGGATTTGATATCACAGTTCTTGCGTCAACTCACGATACGATGGGATATGAGATTTTTGTTCAAAAAGGCCAGGAAGGTAAAGGCCCTGGACCCCACTTCCATCCATGGGATGAAACTTTTTATATATTAAATGGCAAACTGCATTGCGGTATAGATGAAGATGAATTTGTAGCTCTTCCCGGTACCCTTGTTCATATTCCGGGAGGTAAGACGCATTGGTTTAAATTTGGTGTAGGTGGGGCTGAATTTTTAGCTATCACTTCAAAAGGCAATGCTTCAGAGATGTTCACCGAATTTGATAAAGGAATTAACTGGGCTAATCCAGATAAAAATAAATTAGTTGAATTAGCAGCGCAATATAATCAGACTGTCATTACAAATAAATGAAGCGTTTAATTTAAATTTATATACCAATTAGAGATTGAATTTTTTGATCCTGAAATTTTTTACGTTCATTTTCTGCTTGAGATGATGAATCAGTAATTGAAAATATGTAAGTCATAAAAAAAGTAACTGTCATTGAAAATAAAGCAGGATATTTATAAGGGAAAAAAGGTTCTGGAAAATGCAACATATCAACCCATACTGTTGAACTAAAAATCACAAGCAGAATGGCAGTTATTAATCCTAAACCTCCACCAATAATCGCTCCTCTTGATGTTAAATTCTTCCAGTAAATTGAAAGTAATAACACAGGAAAATTTGTACTTGCGGCGATTGCAAAAGCAAGACCGACCATAAATGCTACATTTTGATTCTGAAAAAGAATTCCTAGTAATATGGCCAATAAGCCTAAAATTAATGAGGCAATTTTTGATACTCTCATTTCTTTTTTTTCATCTAATGTTTTTTTTGAAACAAAAAGTGGGAACAAATCATGAGAAATAGCAGACGCTCCAGCCAATGTTAGGCCAGAAACTACAGCTAAAATAGTAGCGAATGCCACAGCTGAAATGAAACCCAGAAGCATACTGCCACCAACAGCATGTGACAAATGGACAGCAGCCATATTAATGTCTCCTATTAACTTACCATCTTCAGTCATATAAGTTGGATTATTTGTAAGAAAAATGATTGCTCCAAATCCAATAATAAATGTAAGAATGTAAAAATATGCCATAAAACTTGTGGCGTAGATGACAGACTTCCTTGCATCTTTTGCATTTTTTACTGTGAAAAAACGCATCAGTATATGTGGCAGTCCAGCTGTTCCGAATAAAAGCGCAAGTCCTAAAGATATAGCAGAAATAGGGTCAGTAATAAGCCCACCTGGGCCCATAATTGCAATTTTTTTTGGGTGCAATTGAATTGCTTGATTAAAAAATGCTGTTAAATCAAAGTGAAAATTAAATAATACTAGAAATGCAATTATAGAAGCCCCTAATAAAAGTAAGATTGCTTTTATAATTTGCACCCAGGTTGTGGCGAGCATTCCACCAAAAGTTACATATAGCACCATCATTGAACCCACAATTATTACTGAAAAATTGTAGGGTATGCGAAATAACATCTCTATTAATTTTCCAGCCCCCACCATCTGAGCGATTAAATAAAAAATAATTGTGGTAAGAGCACCGCATGAAGCTAAAATACGTATAGGTTTTTGTTTGAGTCGAAAAGATACACAATCTGCAAAGGTATACTTTCCAAGATTACGAAGTGGCTCTGCTATTAAAAGTAAGACTATCGGCCATCCGACCAGGAAGCCAATGGAATAAATTAATCCATCGAAACCAGCGCTAAATACCAATCCTGAGATACCGAGAAAGGAAGCGGCTGACATAAAATCTCCAGAAATTGCTAATCCATTCTGCAGTCCAGTTATATTTCCACCTGCCGCATAAAAAGTCTTTAAATTTGATGTACGTCTGGCGGCCCAAAAGGTCACTATCAATGTGAGTGATATAAAAATAAAAAACATAAATATAGCCATAGTTTATTTTTGCGATTTCTTAATTAAATAATTTTTATTGGGCTTTCTTAGCTGATTAATAAGAGGTTCAATCAATTTGTTAGTCAAAACTGCATATAACGCCGTCACAAATAAGATAATGAAAATTAAACCTAATCCCAGAACTAAGCCTAAAGAAATAACAGAAGTTCCAAGTGATTGTGAAAGAACTTGTGGCATATATGCGATTAATAATATAAACCCCATGTATGTAGAAATAGTAACAATTAATAAGGGAAGTTTTATATATAAACTTCTCCGAATAAGTTTTCTATAAACAGTCTGTTTTGTAATGTCCATCAATGACAAATAGCTTACTTTCTTAAATTAAGTCTTATCAACCAGTTGTGTTATATACCAGATTTGTGTTGTACCTTTAACGCCTTGCTCAGACATTATGTTCTTTAGATCTTCCGAAAAAAAGCCACTGCTAAGAGTGGCTTTCTATGAAACTAATAAAATATAGGCTTTACTCAGCGTCCTTGAAAACAGCTATAGCACCTATTAACTTACCATCTTTATCAGTAAGTGGTGCTACCTTTGAATCAACTAGCTTACCAAATAACATTAACCTACCGTTATAAGATTTTTTCTTAAGCAATGCCTTGTATCCTGGATAGTTCCGATCCATCTTAGTATTGATTGCAGGATTACCATTTTCATCGATCAAGGTGGTATCAGTACGAATAAAATCTTGGCCGTCAAAAGAAAATATAGAGCTGCCTAATTCTGCAAAACTTAATGTGGAAAAACAAAACAAACAGATAAAGATAATTTTTTTCATGATATTTACCTTAATATATAGAATACAAAAAAGCCACTACAAAGAGTGGCTTTTTTATTTTTTACCTAATTTACTTTCCACCCCATGTAAGCGAATTAAAAATTGTTGTAGATGATGCTTTTGTCACCTTACACTTTTTTAGCCACGCATCAAATTTGGGCCAATCTTTCCAGTCAGGTGTTCTAGCAAAGTGATCTTCAACACCAGCAGGCGATTCATAAATTTCAGATAAGATAAAAACCTTTTTTCCAGTAGTTTTTGATTTCAGATCTGTTGGATTTGAGAGTTCATCCATTTCTGAAACATCATAACTTAAGAGTGCTTTTGGTCCAGAGCGGCTGTGTGTAGACTTCATCCATGTTGCATGTGAAAGAAATAATTGTTTACCTTCCTGCGATAAACTTCCAGGAGCTACGATTGTGAAAGTCAGCTTGGTTTTACCCATAGTATCTTGCTCACCAGCGAAAACTTGGTTCGTAAATGATATGAATAACAAAAACAATAAACTAGTAATTCTTTTCATTTAAATCTCCTTTTTTGATTATTAAATGTAGTATAAATTTTATAAACTAACCCTGAGCACGTTAAGCTGAGGCTATAAATTACTATATACCTATAGTTTTGCATGTCTACAATAATTAGCATTATTTTGACGCTTTACAACACACCCCTATTCCACCCAGGCCAAAAAGCCCACACCTACCCCCTCTACAACGCCCACAATTACTATAAAATATCACTTTCTGGGGGATTAGCTCAGCTGGTAGAGCAGCGGACTCTTAATCCTGTAAATTTAATCAAATTTCAAAAAGAACCTTATGACAATACATGCACTTTATAGTCCATATAATTTAGGCAATTTAACTCTCAATAATCGTTGCGTTATGGCACCATTAACGCGGAATCGTGCTAATGCAGACCGTGAACCTATAGATATGAACGTCACTTATTATGAACAACGTGCAAGTGCTGGTTTAATCATTGCGGAAGCCACACAAATTTGCCCTGAGGGTCAAGGCTATATTTCAACACCTGGTATTTATTCTGAAGGGCAGATTCAAGGCTGGAAAAAAATTACCAACGCCGTACATCAAAAGAATGGGAAGATTTGTTTACAACTTTGGCATGTCGGTCGTATTTCACATAGCGAACTATTACCGAATAACATTGCACCTCAAGCACCTTCAGCGATTAGGGCCAAAGCAAAAACATTTAATAGTAAAGGTTTAGTCGATGTATCAGATCCTAAAGCGTTAGAGGTTAATGAAATTAAATCTTTAACAAAAAAATATGTAGAAGCTGCTTTAAATGCAAAAAAAGCTGGGTTCGATATGATTGAAGTGCATGCGGCAAATGGATATCTGATTGATCAATTTTTAAGAGATAAAACAAATCATCGAACTGATGAATTTGGTGGCTCGATCGAAAATCGTGCGCGCTTTTTGTTAGAAGTGATCGATGAAATTATTAAGGTATATCCAGCCAATTTAATTGGTTGTCGAATTTCACCTGCATCCACATTTAATGACATTGATGATTCAGATCCACAAAGCTTATATAGCTATGTCGTGTCTGAATTAGGTAAACGAAAAATTGCTTATCTCCATATCATTGAAGGTGAAACAGGTGGGCCTCGAGATGCCAATCCGAAAGTTAATTTTGCTGAGTTGAAAAAATTATTTAAATCTCATGGTGGCATGAATATCATGACAAACAATGGTTATCACAAAGCCATGGCTGAAAGTGCGATTGATAATAACGAAGCTGATCTTATTGCTTTTGGTGTGCCTTTTCTTGCAAATCCAGATTTAGTTAATCGGTTGGAGAATAATTATCCGCTTAATAAGCCTGATCAAAAAACATTTTACGGTGGCACAGAAAAAGGTTATACCGATTACCCTTTTTATAGCAGTTAGATAATTTTCTTTTTTGTAGGCGTTTTTTCTGAAGATTTTTTAGGGTCGTTACCTAGATGAAGATCGACGCCTTTGACTAAATTTTTAAACTCGTCTGTATACGTAATTTTTTTATTTTGGGGTTGTCTGCCGTAAAATGAAATCGCAGAAAAAATTAGGGCATATAAAAGAATCACTGTAGCGACCACTGTAGTCTCAAAAAAGTAATCACGCACTAAAATCAAAACAGGGTCTAACCACAACCAGCCATCTTTCACCTGATACTCAAGATTTTCTACCCAAACCGATTGAATGGTATGCAAATATTCAAATAAAGCCGTCATGATGAACTCCTCTTATATAAATCAAATTATAAGTGAAATCCGCATCCATAAAAGACAAGCCTTAAACAAAAGAGGTAAAATATAGCTTTAAATACAACGAATTATTATGAAAATTACAGTTGTTGGGACAGGGTATGTGGGTTTAGTGGGTGCGGCATGTTTAGCCGAGGTGGGTAATCATGTCTTAGGTCTTGACGTAAACGCAGAAAAAATCCGGATTCTAAAAGAAGGTGGCATTCCTATTCACGAACCAGGACTTTTGGAAATTGTGCGTCGTAATGTTGAAAATGGTCGTCTTTCTTTTACCACTAATATCGAAGAAGCTGTTCACTTCGGTGAAGTGCAATTTATAGCCGTTGGAACACCCCCCGATGAAGATGGGTCTGCTGATCTTCAATACGTGACAGAAGCTGCGCGAAATATTGGTCGCTTTATGACTTCAGAAAAAGTGATTGTGGATAAATCAACTGTACCCATTGGTACGGGAGACAAAGTCAGAGCAGCTGTAACAGAAGAATTAAAAAAAAGAAATGTCGATATACATTACAGTGTTGTTTCTAATCCAGAATTCTTAAAAGAAGGGGCTGCAGTTGAAGATTTTATGCGTCCTGACCGAATTGTCATTGGGACTGAAGATCCAAAAGCGATCGAAGTCATGAAACAAGTTTATGCTCCCTTTCAAAGAAATCACGAAAGACTGGTAGTCACTAACCTAAGAAGCGCTGAACTCATTAAGTATGCAGCTAATTCAATGTTAGCTACACGAATTAGTTTTATGAACGAATTAGCTAATTTAGCTGAAATTGTAGGCGCTGACATCGAGATGGTAAGACAAGGCATTGGTTCTGATCCGCGAATTGGCTATCACTTTTTATATCCAGGTTGTGGTTATGGCGGTTCATGTTTTCCAAAAGATGTGAAGGCTTTAATTAAAACCGCTAAAGATGTGGCTGGTTTCGATTTGAAGTTACTTAAAGCCGTTGAAGAAGTGAATGATCTTCAAAAATTTGTATTGCCTAAAAAAATTAAAAAGCAATTTGGTGAAAGTTTAAAAGGCAAACATTTTGCATTATGGGGCTTAGCATTTAAACCGAACACTGATGATATGCGAGAAGCTTCAAGTCGCGTGCTAATTGATGAATTGATTAAAGTAGGGGCTACTATCACAGCCTACGATCCTGTCGCAATGGATGAAGGAAAACGTATTTTTAAAGATGAAAAAAATATAACTTTTGCTGATACACAAGATGAAGCACTTAAAAATGCAGATGCACTCATCATCGTCACAGAGTGGACGGAATTTCGAAGTCCAGATTTTGCTTTAATTAAAGCCTCACTTAAATCTCCCATGATTTTTGATGGTCGCAATCTTTATGATCCAAAAGCCGTTCGTGCACTTGGATTTAACTACTTTCCTATTGGACGTTAAATGAAAATATTGGTGACGGGTGTAGCCGGTTTTATTGGCATGCATAGCGCCAAAAAACTTCTTGATGATGGTCATGAAATTATTGGTATTGATAATCTGAATGATTATTACGATGTCACTTTAAAAAAAGATCGGCTTAAATTATTAGAAAGTTATAAACATTTTCGTTTTATAAAGATTGATATTAAAGATCAAAAAGATGTACTCGAACTTTTTAAAAAAGAAATGCCTCAACGAGTCCTTCATCTTGCAGCACAAGCAGGTGTGCGTTACTCCATTGAAAATCCATATGTATATATTGATTCCAACATTCAAGGATTTATTAATATTTTAGAAGGTTGTCGCACAATTAAACCTGAACATCTTGTATTTGCAAGCAGCTCGAGTGTATATGGCGGAAATGAGAAGGTGCCTTTCAGCGAACATGATAATGTCGATCATCCAATAAGCCTTTATGCTGCGACAAAAAAAGCTAATGAACTCATGGCACATACTTATAGCCATCTTTATCAAATCTCTACAACAGGTTTACGTTTTTTTACGGTGTATGGTCCATGGGGAAGACCGGATATGTCGCCTATGTTATTTACGAAGGCTATTTTAGCTAATGAGCCTATTCAAGTATTTAATCATGGCGATATGATGCGTGACTTTACTTATATTGATGACGTAACAGAGTCTGTCAAAGAAACATTATTCAAGTCTGCAACACCTAATGCCAATTTTGATGCAAAAAATCCCGATCCAGCTTCAAGTCATGCACCTTATCGTATTTTCAATATCGGCAATAGTCAACCTGTCCCATTGATGCAATTCATCGAAACGCTTGAGGAAGCTTTAGGTAAAAAAGCAATTAAGAAAATGATGGATATGCAGGCAGGGGATGTTAAAGAAACTTCAGCAGATACTTCTGAACTTAATCGGTGGGTCAAATTTAAACCTAACACCTCCATTAAAGAAGGCGTTAAGCGATTTGTTGAATGGTATAAAATCTACTACTAAGTTATTTCTTTTTAGAAGCTTTATGTGCTTTATGAGATTTTTTATTCGCCTTAGTTTTAGCTGAAGCTTTTGCTGGTGCAGATGCTTTTGTTTTTGTTGCTAATTTTGCTTCTAAATTTTTTACTTCCGTCTGAAGCGCCTTATTTTGATTGATCAGCTCTTCATTTTGAGCAGCCTGATCGGTTAATACTGCCACTTGATTTTGTAATACTTTAATTTCGCCTGCTTGATCGGTAATTTTATCCTGTGCATTGTAAGCCGTGAATAATGAGCCTACTACAATAACGCCAGCAACTGCATACTGCACAATTGTTTTAGTTTCCATTTAAGTTAATGTCCTTTTTTATGTAAATAAACTTCTAAGTAATATTTTATCCTTTTTACGAAGACCTTTAAATTATTTTTTTGATAGGTATTAGTTTTGTTGAATAAATAAGGGTGCCGGAGATTGAAGGTTATCATTCAACCGTGACAGACTTTGCTAAATTGCGTGGCTTATCTACGTCTGTACCTTTAATAAGAGAAACATGGTAAGCCAATAATTGAACTGGGATAGAGTGGATAATCGGGGACAAAACACCTGTATGTCTTGGGGTTCTTATTACCCGCACACCAGGACTTTCCAAAAAATGACTGTCAGCATCTGCAAATACAAAAATTTCTCCGCCACGCGCCTTGACTTCTTGCATATTAGATTTTACTTTTTCGAGTAAATTATCATTTGGTGCAATGACTACGACTGGCATATCGTTATCTACTAACGCTAAAGGGCCATGCTTTAATTCACCTGCGGGATAAGCTTCTGCATGAATATATGAAATCTCTTTTAATTTTAATGCTCCTTCCATAGCAATGGGGTAATGAATACCTCTGCCTAGAAATAGCGCATGTTTCTTTTTAGCAAATAATTTTGCCCACTCTTTAATTTGTGGTTCTAAATTCAGTGCTTGTTGAATACTGCCTGGTAACTGTCTCAAATTTTCTAGATAGCTTTTTTCCTCTGTTTTATTAATCAGCTTTTTAAAAGAAGCAATCGTGACTGCTAAACTAAAGAGAGATACTAATTGTGTCGTAAAAGCTTTAGTTGATGCCACACCAATTTCAGCCCCCGCTCTGGTATATAAAACAAGCTTCGATGCCCGCGCAATAGCGCTTTCTTGAACATTACAAATTGCTAAACTTAAATGCTGGCCTAAAGATTTGGCATGCTTTAAAGCTTCCATCGTATCTAAGGTTTCGCCAGACTGCGAAACAGTGAGTATCAATTGATTGGGATTAGGCACCGAATCTCGATACCTGTATTCACTTGATATTTCAACGGTGGTTGGTATTTTTGCAATACCTTCTAACCAATACTTAGCTGTGACTCCTGCGTAATAACTTGTCCCTGCCGCCAAAATTAAAATACTATCTATTTTAGAAAATACATCTTTAGCGTCTTGTCCGAACAGACTTACATCAAAATGACCTTCATCAATAATGGCTTCAATTGTATCTGTCAATGCGCGAGGCTGTTCATAAATTTCTTTTTGCATGAAGTGATCATATGGGCCTAGCTCCATGGAAGACAAAGTAACGTCACTGATATGTGTTTTGCGTGTAATCAGTTTTTTTTCTTTGTCGAAAATTTGAATACCATCTTTTTTAACTTGCACAACATCACCGTCTTCAAGATAGATCACTTTTTTAGTGACCGCCAAAAGCGCTGAGATATCAGATGCAATGAAATTCTGTGTATCACCTAATCCAATAATGAGTGGGCAACCTAATCTCGCGCAAATCATTTCATCAGGATTTTTGAGAGAGATCACCGCAATAGCAAAAGCTCCTCTTAATTCGTGACCTAACATTTGCGTTGCTTCTAGAAGAGATTTATTTTTATGTTTAATAAAATAATGAATGAGGTGTGCAATAACTTCAGTATCCGTTTGTGATTCAAACTTATACCCTAGTTTCTTAAGGCGCTCACGCTCTTCCTCATAATTTTCGATAATGCCATTATGAACGACTGCAATTTCTCCTTCAGACACATGAGGATGCGCATTGAGTTCAGTGACGCCTCCATGCGTTGCCCATCTTGTATGGCCTATGCCTAAAAATCCTTCTAACTTTTGATCTTTCACCATAGTTTCAATTTCAGCGACACGGCCTACAGATCGAACACGCTCAATACCGTTTCGCAATACCGCAATACCTGAAGAATCATAACCACGATATTCGAGTCGACTTAATCCTTCGATTAAATTTGGAACGATATTTTTATTTGAGATTGCACCTACAATGCCGCACATATATTTAAGTCTCTTTATTTTTTGTAGGTTTAGTCCAACCAGAAATACTGGTTTGTTTTGAACGAGCCACCGTAAGATCTCCTGGAGGAGCATCTTTAGTGATGGTCGATCCTGCCCCAATCGTGGCGCCCTTACCAATTTTCACTGGGGCCACCAAAGCAGTGTTTGAGCCTATAAAAACATCATCTTCAATCTTAGTGGGATGTTTATTAGCACCATCATAATTACATGTTATGGTCCCGGCACCGATATTCACCGATTTACCTACAAGACTGTCGCCCACATAACTTAAGTGATTGATGTTGGTGTGATCATTAATTTCGCTATTTTTAATTTCAACAAAATTTCCAATGTGCACATGGCTTTGAAGCTTCGTACCGGGTCTCAATCTTGCAAATGGACCAATACGACAATGACTACCCACTTTACTTTCATCAATATGTGAATAAGGTTCAATCGAGGAGTGGTCTCCGATAATGCTATCTTTTATATGTGAGTAGGCTGCAACTTTCACGTGATTACCTAGAACGACCTTGCCTTCAAAAATGCAACCCACATCAATCGTCACATCTTTTCCTGCTGTGACTTCGCCTCTAATATCAATGCGGCTTGGATCTATAATCGTGACACCTTGGTCCATCAATGTTTTTGCTGTCATAAGCTGATAGTCTCTTTCCATGTTTGCTAATTCAGATTTCGAATTAATCCCGGTAATGGATACTTCATTATCCGCAGATTCACTTAATACTTCAATGTTATCTTCAATAGATAGCCCTACAATATCTGTCAAATAATATTCTTTTTGAACATTCTGATTGGTCAGCCTTTTAAGCCAATTTTTTAAGAGATGATTGGGCGCGCACATAATGCCCGTATTAATTTCTTTGATATTTTTTTGTGATTCATCACAATCTTTTTCTTCTACAATTTTTTGTATTCGGTCATCTTTCCTTACAATTCTGCCGTAGCCTTTTGGATCTTTTTTTGAGTAAGTTAGAACAGCTAAATTTTTTTGACCTTTTATTACTAGGCGTTCAATCGTTTTTTGGTCAATTAACGGTACATCGCCATATAAGATGAGTGTATTACCCTCATCTTTGATTAAAGGAGCGGCTTGTTGCACAGCATGACCTGTGCCTAATTGTTCTTTTTGCTCTACCCATTGAATATGGGGAGATGGAAATGTTTTTTTGACGAGATCACCACCATATCCATAAACCACCACAAGCTCTTTGGGCTTGAATGACATAGAAGCATCAATGACATAACCGAGAAGCGGTTTATGAGCAAGCGGTTGCAAGACTTTGGGTAAATCAGAACGCATGCGCGTCCCTTTGCCTGCAGCTAAAATCACAATAGATAAAGACATCTTTGCTATTTTATCGTTTATTTGTCATCACATGACATAAAAAAAGCAGCTTAAAAGCTGCTTTTAATAGTTTTGTAAGTTTTGTACCTTAGTGTTTTTGTCGTAATTTTTGAATCGCTTGAATTTGAGCAATCGCTTCAGCTAATTCAGCTTGTGCTTTTGCATAATCCACATCAGATGATCGATTTTTCATTGCTTCTTCAGCCGCTTTTTTAGCTGCATTCGCTTGCGCCTCATCAAGATCATGTCCACGAATCGCTGTATCCGCTAACACGGTAACTACCCCTGGCTGAACTTCTAAAATACCACCTGAAATATAAATGAGCTGCTCTTCATTTTTATCCGCTAATTTGATGCGAAGCGCGCCGGGTTTAATCGATGTAATCATCGGTGCATGATGCGGATAAATACCCACTTCACCCATTTGTGCCGGTGCCGCGACGAATTCAGCTTCACCTGAAAAAATAGATTCTTCAGCACTTACTACATCAATATGAACCGTTGCAACCATGTCGTTTTTACCTAATCGATTAAGATAATGTTTTTGCTTTTGCTACAGCTTCTTCGATGCTGCCTACCATATAGAACGCTTGTTCTGGTAAGTGATCATATTCACCACTCACGATCGCTTTAAAACCTTTGATCGTATCTTTCAGTGTCACATATTTACCAGGAGCGCCTGTAAAGACTTCAGCGACGTGGAATGGTTGTGATAAGAAACGTTGAATTTTACGTGCACGACTCACTGCTAATTTATCTTCTGGTGATAATTCGTCCATACCAAGAATTGCAATAATGTCGCGTAATTCTTTATAGCGTTGTAATGTCGATTGGACAGAACGAGCCACTTGATAATGTTCTTCGCCAACGACCTGCGGATCAAGCTGACGTGATGTTGAATCTAATGGATCTACCGCTGGATAAATACCAAGGGATGCAATATCACGAGATAACACAACTGTTGAGTCCAAATGTTGGAATGTCGTTGCAGGTGATGGGTCTGTCAAGTCATCGGCTGGCACATACACCGCTTGAATTGAAGTAATTGAACCTGTTTTTGTTGAAGTGATACGTTCTTGTAAACGACCCATTTCGTCAGCGAGTGTTGGTTGATATCCTACCGCTGAAGGCATACGTCCAAGAAGCGCTGATACTTCAGTACCTGCGAGTGTGTATCGATAAATATTGTCTACGAAGAAAAGAACATCACGACCTTCGTCACGGAATTTTTCAGCCATAGTTAAACCTGAAAGCGCTACACGAAGTCGATTGCCTGGTGGTTCGTTCATTTGGCCAAACACCATCGCTACTTTTGATTCTTCCATGTCATCTAATTTAATCACGCCTGCATCTGACATTTCATGATAGAAGTCGTTACCTTCACGTGTTCGCTCCCCCACACCTGCGAATACAGATAGTCCTGAGTGTTGTTTAGCAATGTTGTTGATGAGTTCCAACATGTTCACAGTCTTACCTACACCTGCGCCACCGAAGAGGCCGACTTTACCGCCTTTAGCAAATGGACAAACTAAGTCAATCACCTTAATACCTGTTTCAAGTAGATCGACAGATGGTGATAGATCTTTAAATTCTGGTGCTTTTTGGTGAATGGAACGGAATTCTTTAGATTTAATTGGACCTAATTCGTCAATCGGACGACCAAGCACATCCATGATACGGCCTAGCGTGCCTGTACCCACTGGCACATTGATCGCTGCACCGGTAGATTTAAATGCAGTGCCGCGTGCAAGTCCGTCAGACGAACCCATCGCAATCGTTCTAACAATACCGTCACCTAGCTGTTGTTGCACTTCAAGTGTCAACCCTGCTTCAGCTTGTGAGTCTTTGTCATCTATGATTAATGCATCAAATACTTTTGGCATTTGATCGCGAGGAAACTCGACGTCAACCACCGCTCCGATACATTGCACTACTTTTCCGATTTGTTTGCTAGCCATTTTTTTTCCTTGAAGACTCTAAATAATTAATTCAATGTTATGCAACCGCAGCTGCACCACCCACAATTTCCGAAATTTCTTTTGTAATTGCCGCTTGACGCGCTTTGTTATAAATCAATTTCAATTCGCCAATCACATTCTTCGCATTATCTGAAGCAGACTTCATTGCAACCATTCGTGCGGATTGTTCTGACGCCATATTTTCTGTGACGCCGTGATAAATCAAAGATTCGATATAACGCGTTAATAATTGATCGATCACACTTTGTGCATCCGGCTCATAGATATAATCCCATGGACCTTCTGGACTTCCAATTTTATCCCCTGAGAGTGGTAACAATTGATCCACAACAGGCTCTTGCTTCATCGTATTAATAAATTTGGTATAGCAAATAAAGAGCTGGTCAACTTCACCATTCACATAGGCATCTAACATCACTTTAATTGCACCGATGAGTTTTTCAACATGAGGTGTATCACCTAAGCCTATGATGTGTGATTTCACATTCGCGTTAATACGCGTCATGAAACCTAAGCCTTTATTACCTAATGCACTCACATGTACTTTTTTACCTTGTGATTCCCATTGCTTCATCTGATTGACAGACATTCTTAATACGTTGGTATTAAGTCCGCCACACAAACCTTTATCTGAAGTAACCACAATTAAACCAATATTTTTTACTTGGTCTTTTTTCACAAGGAATGGATGTTTATATTCCGATTGTGCGTAGGACAAATGTGCTGCCACATTTCTGATTTTCTCAGCATAAGGACGAGCTTGACGCATACGCTCTTGCGCTTTACGCATCTTTGACGCTGCGACCATCTCCATCGCTTTGGTGATCTTTCGTGTATTTTCTACACTCTTGATCTTGGTTCTAATTTCTTTACTACCGGCCATAATGACTCTTTATATTAGTAAGCGTTACTTGATTTGAAATCTTCAATAGCTTTTTCAAGTGCTTTTTCATTGTCACCTGATAAGTCAGCTGTTTTTTCGATGTCTTGCATAATCTTTTTGTATTTAGAATTCATAAAGCCATGCAATGCATTTTCAAATGCCAATACTTTAATCGTTGGAACATCATCAAAGTAACCTTTGTTTGCTGCAAATAATGTCACAGCCATTTGCGAAACACTTAAAGGGGCATATTGTGATTGCTTCATAAGCTCTGTAAACATGCGACCGCGGTCAAGTTGTTTACGTGTGGCTTCATCAAGATCAGATGCAAATTGCGCGAACGCTGCTAACTCACGATATTGAGCTAAAGCTAAACGTACACCACCACCTAATTTTTTAATTACTTTAGTTTGCGCAGCACCACCCACGCGAGACACAGAAATACCTGCGTTGATCGCTGGACGAATACCTGCATTAAATAAATCTGTTTCAAGGAAGATCTGACCGTCAGTAATTGAAATTACGTTTGTCGGCACGAATGCTGATACGTCACCTGCGGCTGTTTCAATGATTGGCAATGCAGTAAGTGAACCTGTTTTTCCTTTCACTTTACCTTTTGTAAATTTTTCTACATATTCTTCATTCACACGTGCTGCTCTTTCAAGTAAGCGTGAGTGAATATAAAAGACGTCGCCAGGATAAGCTTCACGGCCTGGTGGACGACGCAAGAGTAATGAGATTTGACGATAAGCAATCGCTTGTTTTGTTAAGTCATCATAAATAATAAGAGCATCTTCGCCACGGTCACGGAAATATTCACCCATCGTGCAACCCGCGTAAGGTGCTAGGAATTGTAATGCTGCTGAATCAGAAGCTGAAGCTGCAACGATAATCGTGTATTCCATCGCGCCGTGTTCTTCAAGTTTTCTAACAACGTTAGCGATGGTTGATGCTTTTTGACCAATCGCCACATAGATACAGGTCATGTTTTGACCTTTTTGATTAATAATTGCATCTGTTGCTACAGCTGTTTTACCTGTTTGACGATCGCCAATAATCAATTCACGTTGGCCTCGTCCGACCGGCACCATAGAGTCCACAGATTTCAAACCTGTTTGAACTGGTTGAGATACAGATTTACGCGCAATCACGCCAGGTGCTACTTTTTCAAGCTTGTCAGTTAGTTTTGTTTTAACTGGGCCTTTACCATCGATGGGTTGGCCAAGAGCATTTACCACGCGACCAATTAATTCTGGGCCTACAGGCACTTCTAAAATACGACCTGTACATTTACATACATCACCTTCAGTAATGTGTTCATAATCACCTAACACCACAGCACCCACAGAATCACGTTCAAGATTCAATGCAAGCCCATATGTGTTTCCTGGGAATTCGATCATTTCACCAGACATCACATTTGATAATCCGTGAATACGAACGATACCGTCAGTCACTGATACGACTGTACCCTGTGTTCTCGCTTCAGCGGTTGTCGAGAAATTCTCTAATCGACTTTTGATGAGTTCACTAATTTCTGATGTTGATAACTGCATTACTATCTCCTGATAATGATTAGCTTACGACTTCAACGCGTAGGCTAAATTTTGTAATTGCTCACGAACTGAAGCATCAATCACGGTGTCGCCCACAATCACTTTAATACCACCAATGATTGCTTCATCAATCGTTACTTTTGCATCAATTTTTTTATTAAATTTCTTTTCTAAGCTTTTCACTAATGTATCGACTTCTTTATCTGTCGGCTTTGATGCAACAATAATTTCAGCATCAAGCGTTCCTTCATCCGTCGCTTTTAATGTTTCAAAAAGCTCACTGATTTGAGGTAACACATTAAGCCTCTTATATTCAATCAAAAGCTTAATAAGATTTTCACCATAAGCATTAAGTTTTTTTTCGGCAATTTTAATGAGTGTCTTTTCACGATCCTCATCTGATACTTTTGAATCATTAATGAAAGCATGCATGCGTTCATCTAAAGATACTTGCGCTAAAAATTCCAACATCTCAGACCACTCTGTAAGAGATTTTTTTTCTTTAGCAAGATTAAATGCTGCAACTGCATAAGGTCTTGCGATGGTTGAAATTTCTGCCATATGGATCCTAAAGTTCTTTCGCTAATTTACTTAACATATCGCTATGTGCTTTTTTATCAATTTCTTTTGATAAGATTTTTTCTGCACCCGCGATAGCAAGTGTTGACACTTGTTCACGTAAAGATTCTTTCGCGCGATTTACTTCTTGATCAATCTCTGCTTTCGCACCTAAGATAATACGATCGCCTTCGGTTTTCGCTTGATGCTTTGCTTCTTCTAAAATTTCTGAGGCTCTTTTTTCAGCTTGAGAAATAATTTCAGATGCTTTCTGTTTGGCTTCGTTAAGTTGTTGTGTTGTTTTTTTTGCAGCCACTTCTAAAGAAGCTTTACCTTCTTGTGCTGCAGCTAAACCGTCGGCAATTTCTTTTTGACGCGTTTCAATTGCATTTAAAAGAGGCGGCCACACATACTTCACGGTAAACCAAATGAGAATCGCAAAAGCAATCGCTTGGGCAATTAACGTAAAATTAATATTCATTTTTGCTCCTGTCTAAGTTCGGTTAAAAGAACCTAAACAATTATTTTGCGATTGCACTTAATAATGGATTTGCAAATGCAAACATCATCACGATACCAACGCTAATAATGAAAGAAGCGTCAATCAAACCTAAAAGTAAGAATACTTTACCTTGTAATTGAGGAATCATTTCAGGTTGTCTTGCTGCGCCTTCTAAGAAACTCGCACACATAATACCGATGCCGATACATGCGCCTAAAGCTGCTAAACCAATCATCAAACCTAGGCCAATTGCTGTGTAAGATTGAATCATTGCTAAATATTGTATATGTTCCATGTTTACTTCCCTTTCAGTTAAAAATACTTAAATAAAAAAACTAATGGCCTTCATGCGCCATCGATAAATACACCACCGTTAACATCATGAAGACAAATGCTTGTAGCCCCACAATTAGAATATGGAATATGGACCAACCTGCGCCCAATAATGCTCCAAAAAATACGCCTGTCACACTCGTTGACGCTAGTAAGCCGAGGAGTAAGAAAATTACTTCTCCTGCGTACATATTTCCGAAAAGTCGGAGTGAGTGAGATAAAGGTTTAGAAATGTATTCGATGATATTAAATAAAAAGTTTGCAGGCCATACCCAAACTTTGCTACCAAAAGGGGCTGTAAACAATTCATGAAGCCAACCACCAAAACCTTTCACTTTAATACCAAAATAAATCATAAGAATCCACACTGCGATCGCAAGTGCAAATGTTGTGTTGATGTCTGAAGTGGGGACGCTGCGCCACTCATGAATGCCTAAAGGTGCATAAATAAAATGTGCCATCACATCAATAGGGAGAAAGTCCATAGAGTTCATCACAAGGACCCAAATAAAAACTGTTAATGCAGCAGGGGCAATAAAAGCATGACGATCGCCATGGAATATATTTTTAACTTGATCGTCAATGAAACCAAACATAAGCTCTACAAATGCCTGGCCTTTTGAAGGAACGCCAGCTGTTGCTTTTCGAGCAACCATCCAGATCAAAGCCATTGAAATAATACCAAGCAAGACACCCATAACAAGTGAGTCAATATTAATTGCCCAGAATGCACCTTCACCAATAGCCTTCGTATTAAAGGTTAAATGGTGGGTAATATATTCACTCGGTGTTAATGTGCCTTCAGTTGCCATAGCTTCCAATATTTCCTAACGACTTTTATTTGTCTTCATTTAATTTTGTAATCGATGCGCCTGAAATAATGGCTGACAATACAAGCCCCGCAATCAGTGCAAATGGCACAAGCGCTGTATAAAACTTAAACGCTGACCAAAGCGATACAAGTACTACAAAAATTTTTACGGCTTCAGCTTTTAATACATTAATAATGATAGCTGCGGGCTCTTTACTCAAAGCCGTTTTGTGAGCAATTTTTGAGGCGAGAAGTACACCGAATATAACGGAGACACTACCGATCAACGCAGAAACACCTGCATGCTTTCCAAATACTGCTGCAACTAAAACCGTTAATATGCCAGCGGCTTTAACCTGCAAACTCAACATTTTTTGAATGATTTGAGGGAATCGCTTCATTCTTTCAGTGATTTCATCAATATCAGACATTTATGCTCACTGAATGCAAAACTTTGAGTTACAAAGGGTTGAATTTTCCCTGTAATTGGCGGTTCCGTCAAGGGTAAAGCGTACTTTATCCTTTGATTTTTTTAAGAATCTCATCCAATTGCTCCAAATTGCGATAATGCACTTTTAAAGTACCCGAACCATTCTTTTTAGCATCAATAGTGACTGACGCGCCCAGGGTTTCTGCTAGAGAGTCCTCAAGCTGACGCACGTCCGCATTCGTCTTTTTCGGGGGGGCTTTTTGAGTATCGGTTTTGTAACTATTCTGTAAGTTTTTAACGAGCGCCTCAACTTCGCGCACAGATAGATTTTTTTGAATCGCTTCTTCGCACAACATAATCTGTTGGCTGCCCTCTAGGCCAATCAGAGCTCTTGCATGGCCCATATCAATTTTTCCACTTAATAGTCGATCTTGAACAGGCTTTGTTAAAGTTAAAAGTCTTAATAAATTAGAAACGGTGACGCGCGATTTGCCAACCGCATCTGCCGCTTCTTCATGCGTCATATCAAACTCATCAATCAAACGCTTAATGCCGATCGCTTCTTCTAATGGATTTAAATCTTCACGTTGAATATTTTCAATCAATGCCATTGCGAGCGCTGATTCATCTGGAATATTTTTGATGATGACAGGCACTTCACTAAGATTTGCCAATTTTGCAGCGCGCCATCTTCTCTCGCCTGCGATGATTTCGTATTGATTGTTCCCCACAGGTCGCACAATAATAGGCTGCATGACGCCTTGTTTTAAAATAGATTGTGAAAGCGCATGTAAAGCTTCTTCTTGCATGATGCTTCGAGGTTGATATTTACCAGGTTGTAATTCACTGATCAATAAAGTCTGAAGTGAGCCTTCGTTTTTTTGAACATCTTCCTCGCCACTTAATAATAATGCATCAAGTCCGCGACCTAATCCTTTAGCTTTAACCATGTGACTTCCTCATTTCTTTTTCTATAATTTCTTCAGCAAGTTTTAAATAAGCAACGGCTCCTCTAGATGATCGGTCATACATTAAGATAGGCATGCCGTGACTTGGCGCTTCTGCCAGTCTTACATTTCTTGGAATAATCGTTTCATATACCTTATCGCCAAAGTGGGCGGTGAGTTGATCCGACACTTGTTGAGCTAACATATTGCGCTTATCAAAGAGCGTTTTTAATAAACCCTCAATTTCAATTTTAGGATTTAAATTACTCCTTACTTTTTTGATCGTGTTAACTAAATCTGATAAACCTTCTAACGCATAATATTCACATTGCATGGGAATTAAAACGGCATCTGCAGCAGTCAATGCATTTACTGTGACTAAATTGAGCGCGGGTGGACAATCTAATAATACATAGTCGTAATCTTTTTTTAAATGTTGCAACGCTTCTTTTAATCGTGTTTCGCGTTTACTTTCATTGACAAGTTCAACTTCAGCACCTGCAAGATTTCGATTTGACGGAGCCAAATCAAAACCACCGCGTTCGCAATGAATCACAATATCTTTAAATGATTTACTTTGAATCAAGACATCATAAATTGATGTTTTAATACTCGATTTATCTATACCTGAGCCTGTCGTTGCATTGCCTTGTGGATCAAGATCAATGAGAAGCACAGATTTATTTTTCGCAGCTAAGCTTGCGGCTAAATTTACCGATGTAGTGGTTTTACCTACGCCGCCTTTTTGATTCGTCACCGCTAATATACGCATAACTAAAAAACTTCTTTCTTCAATTGAACTAAATATCGTTCAGCATTAATAAAGGGCACTTCAAGCGGAACCATTGTGTATTGATTCTTTTCGAATGCTTCCAATTCTTCTTTGACATCTTTTGATTTCATCGCCAACCACATACCATTTTTTTGCAATGTATGTTGTGTAAGTGAGATCATATTTTTTAAATTTGAAAACGCTCTTGACGTCACCGCATCAAAAAGTATTGTCGGCTGATATTCCTCAACGCGACCATTCACTACATTTAAATTGGTAAGTGATAATTCACTTTTCACCTGTTGCATGAATGTCGTTTTTTTATTAACCGAATCCATCACAGTTACTTTCATTTCAGGCTTTACAATTGCCAATACAACGCCTGGGAATCCTGCACCACTTCCGACATCCAACAAATTTTTTACATTGACATAATTTAAAATAGATAAGCTATCGAGAAAATGCAGTTTAATCATTTCATCACGGTCGCGAATCGCAGTTAGGTTGTACACACGATTCCATTTTTCAACTAAGTTTAAATACGCCATCAGCTGATCATTCATTTGATCAGATAAATTTAAGCCCATATGACGTGACCCCTCGATCAACAGATCGCGGTCTTTTTTTATTACCTCATTCATGCCACTTTTTCTGGACGCTTCGTTATTATTTTTTTAGGTTTATTTTTACGCTTAACAAACACTAAAAGTAATGAAATAGTTGCTGGGGTAATACCAGAGATTCGTGATGCTTGTCCTAAATTTTCCGGCTTATGCAAATTTAATTTTTGTTGCGCTTCAACACTCAATCCATGTACTTCTTTGTAATCAAGATCGATAGGTAATGGAATATCTAATTGATCTCGACTTCGATCTACCTCTTCTTGCTGTCTCACAATGTAACCTTTATATTTCGCTGAAATTTCTACTTGCTCTCTGACAGCAGGGTCAATCAAACCTGCATCTTCTTGCATGAGTTCTTTTACGCCCTCAAAACTCACTTCGGGGCGTCTTAATAAATCAAATAAGTTATATTCGTGATCAATCACTTTCCCAATAATGGCTTGTTGTTTTTCAATTGAAATATCTTGTGGCCTTACAAAGAATTTTTTTAATCGTGCTTCTTCTGATTGGATAGTCTCTTTTTTTTGATGAAACATATTCCACCGCTCATCATCGACCAACCCTAAATTGCGGCCTATTTCTGTCAATCTTAAATCGGCGTTATCTTCTCTTAACATCAAGCGGTATTCAGCTCTGCTTGTAAACATTCTGTATGGCTCAGAAACCCCGCGAGTAATAAGGTCATCTACTAAAACACCCAAATATGCCTCATCACGCTTAGGGCACCAAGATTCTTTATCTTGTGTCATTAAAGCGGCATTTGTTCCTGCTAATAATCCTTGAGCCGCAGCCTCTTCGTAACCCGTCGTGCCATTAATTTGTCCTGCAAAGAATAGTCCTTGAACGGATTTCGTTTCCAAGCTGGATTTCAAATTACGTGGATCGAAATAATCATATTCAATCGCATAACCGGGTCTTAAGATGTGTGCATTCTCTAACCCATTGATTGAACGGACTAATTTGTACTGGATATCAAATGGAAGGCTAGTTGAGATACCATTTGGATAAACTTCATTTGTATCTAAACCTTCCGGCTCTAAAAAAATCTGGTGCGAATCTTTGTCTGCAAATCGATGAATCTTGTCTTCAACGGATGGACAATATCGTGGGCCCACACCTTCGATTACCCCGGTATACATAGGGGATCGATCTAAACCGCTTCGAATAATGTCATGCGTAGATTCATTCGTATGTGTAATCCAACAAGACACTTGTTTTGGGTGTGTTGTTTTTTTGCCATAAAAAGAAAAATAAGGGGTCGGACTATCGCCAGGCTGCTCTTGCATCACAGCATAATTAATGGTGCGCCCATCAATTCTTGGCGGTGTTCCGGTTTTGAGTCGGCCTACAGGCAATCCAATTTCTCTTAAACGATGGGCCAAAGAAATGGAAGGTGGATCGCCTGCGCGACCTGCCTGATAATTTTTCAAGCCCACATGAACAAGTCCGCCTAAAAATGTACCAGCGGTTAAAACAACGGTTTTAGATTTAAATTGAATGCCAATTTGCGTAACAACACCAGCTACACGATCCTTGTCCAAAAGAATGTCGTCGACTGCTTGTTGGAAAAGCCAAAGATTGGGTTGATTTTCAAGACGATGTCGAATTGCGGCTTTATATAAAATACGGTCTGCTTGAGCGCGAGTGGCTCTTACTGCAGGACCTTTACTACTATTTAAAATACGAAACTGAATACCAGCTTCATCCGTCGCAATGCCCATGGCACCACCTAAGGCATCAATCTCTTTAACCAAATGCCCTTTGCCAATCCCACCAATAGATGGATTACAAGACATTTGACCTAAGGTTTCAATGTTATGGGTTAAAAGCAAAGTCTTTTGCCCCATGCGAGCGGAAGCTAAGGCTGCCTCTGTACCAGCATGCCCTCCACCCACCACAATGACATCAAAATTATGCGGAAATTCCATGGTTTTACGTCAGTTAGAAAAGGTGTAATTTTACTTTATTCTGGGGTGAATCACTATGAAAACCATTGTTTCACGTGAAACATTTGCTTAAAAAAGAAGAAAAAGTGTTCCACGTGGAACCAAGAATTACTTTCCAATACAAAAGCGACTGAAAATCTCACCCAGAAGGTCGTCTGGAGTAAATTCGCCAGTAATGGAAGCTAATGAAGTTTGTGCTTGTCTTAACTCTTCGGCGACCAATTCAGGGGACTGAATCTGATTCACCGATTCATTTAAATGTTTTGAGACAGTATTAAGTGCATCTAAATGCCTTTGTCTCGCCATAAAAACACCTTGATTTCCGTCCTTACTAAATTCAACACCGGCCATTTTTAATAAAGTCGTTTTAAGCTGAGCCAAACCTTCTCCATTTTTTGCTGAAATAAAAAGATGATGCTCGCCGTCAATCATTTCAGATGAGGCTTTTTTGGATAACAAATCAATTTTATTGTGAACCCACACCTTAAAAACGTCTTTTGGAATGCGATTTAGAATGATTTTCTCGTAATCGGTAATACCCTTGCCAGCATCCACTAAAAATAATGCGATATTGGCCTTTTCTATCGAAATCCATGTTTTTTCGATGCCCATTTTTTCAATTTCATCATGGGTATCTCTTAATCCGGCGGTATCAATCACATGAATCGGGATGCCATCGATTTGAATTTCACTTTTAATAGGGTCACGAGTTGTGCCTGGAATAGAAGTCACGATCGCCTGGTCATTGCCTGACAATTGATTGAGTAAACTCGACTTACCCACATTGGGCTGACCTACCAATACAACGGTCAAACCTTCGCGCAATAAGTGGCCTTGTTTGGCAGATAAAATTACTTCATCCATACGTAACTTTAGACTTAAAAGCTTTTCTTTAACTTTGCCAGTCGTAATAAAATCAATTTCTTCCTCGGGAAAATCTAGACAAGCTTCAATATACATACGTAAATCGATGAGTTCTTTAAGTAAGTCATTGATTTTATTCGAAAAATAACCATTTAAGGAAAGCATAGCGCTTTTTGCAGCCTCAGAGGTTGAAGCATTGATTAAATCTGCAACAGCTTCCGCCTGAGCCAAATCAATTTTGTCATTAAGATAAGCGCGCTCGGTAAATTCTCCAGGCATTGCCAGTCTCGCACCACATTCTATGCATCGCGCCAATAAAAGCTGCATCACAGCAATACCGCCATGGCCTTGAAGCTCTAAAATATCTTCACCAGTATATGAATGGGGGGATTTAAAAAAAAGTGCGATGCCACGATCAATCACTTGACCATTTACATCTAAAAAAGATAGGTAAGACGCTAAACGATTTTCAGGACAAACACCCAAAAGATGTTTCGCAACATCGCTCGCTTTTGGGCCTGATATTCTCACGACCCCAATGCCGCCAGCACCCGAAGGTGTTGCAATGGCGGCAATGGTATCTAAATTATTTGCGAGCTGCATTGCCTTTCTTAGCTAATGCGGCTGCATGAATGGATCGATTGATCATCCATTGTTGAAGAATAGACAATACGTTATTAATCACCCAATAGAGTACTAAGCCTGCGGGAAAGAAAAAGAAAAATACACTAAATACCACCGGCATGATCATCATCAATTTTGCTTGCATCGGATCCGTAGGTGCTGGATTAAGTTTTGTTTGAATGATCATGCTGATGCCCATAATAATAGGCAATACATAGTAAGGGTCTTTTACAGAAAGATCGGTAATCCATAACATGAAAGGTGCGTGTCTTAATTCAACAGCACCCATCAACACCCAATAGAGGGAAATGAAAACAGGGATCTGAATAAGAATAGGTAAACAACCACCCATCGGATTAATTTTTTCTGTGCGATAAAGCTCTAACATAGCTTGCTGAAATTTAGCTTTGTCATCTCCAAATTTTTCTTTCATGCTTTGCAAGCGCGGACTTAATTCACGTAATTGAGCCATTGATTTATAACTTGCAGCTGAGAGCGGATAAAAGAGAATCTTAATTAAGACAGTCAAAAGAATAATTGCACCGCCCCAATTATTTACTAATTTATGAATCCAATGGAGCACCATAAACAATGGTGAAGCAATAAAAGTTAACCAACCATAGTCCACTGTATAACTTAGCCCTGGTGCTGCTTTTTCAAGCTCCTCTTGAATTTGCGGTCCCGAATAAAGTTTAGTTGAAAATTCTTTTTTCTCGCCAGATTGAATAGTTGGAAGCTGAGTCAACACACCTGATGAATAAATATTTTGCGTAACTTCTTTTGTATAAAATTCACGCTTTTGGTTGCCAGGCAAAATCCATGCGCTCGCAAAATAATGTTGCACAACACCAATCCAGCCATCGAGCGAAATCAAAGATAGGTCATGTTTTTTCATATCTTTAAAATTAATTTTTTTAAACTTATCAGCTTCGTTATAGTAAGCGCCGCCAATAAATGTAGGTGTAATTTTACTTTCTTGAGCAGAGCCATCATCATGCACAAGCTGGTAATAAGCTGATGGCGTAATCGCTGATTTACCATGATTCATAATTTCATAACGCACTGCTATTTGATAGCTACCGCGATCAAAAGAAATAATTTTTGAAACTTCAACATCTTGATTTTTGTAATTCAATTTGACATCTAAATGATTTTGTCCATTTTCTAAAACATAATTTGTTTTTTCAGATGTGAATGTTGATTTGTGTGTTGGTAAATCATTACCAATAAGTCCAGTTTGTGCCACATAAAATAATGGCTTTTGTGAGTCATCTAATAACACAAATTTATCTTGCGCATTATCAGCCAAATGATTATTTAAAAGTAAACGGCGAATATCGCCGCCGATCGTATCAATTTCAATCTGGTATAAATCAGTAGCCACTTTGATACGCGAACCTGTTTCTAATTTGAAATTAGAATCGGGTGCAATAGTTTTAGTGTCAATGGAATTTAATTTTTGTGATGACGGAACACTCGCATCTTGTTGGGTTGCAACTTCAGCGACTGGAGTATGTTTGCGTTGCCATGAATCCCACAGCAAAAGAATTGAAAAAGAAAATACAACAAACAGTATTAAACGCTTCGTATCCATAAATTATAAAATTCCAAAATTAAATAACAGGGTCATGACCACCCTTGCACCATGGATGACATTTACCTATTCGTTTCATTGATAAAAAAATACCTTTTATGACACCTTTTTTATCTATCGCATCAATAGTGTATTGCGAACATGTAGGTGTAAAACGACATTGCTGACCAAAAAAAGGGCTTAATAATAATTGATAACATCTGACAAATAAAATTGCGATTGATTTCACTTTTTTAATCTTGCAATCATCTGGTCAACTTCTGTTTCAATCTCAACAAAATCGTTTCGATAAAACGATTTTTGAATGCGTATCACTATATCAAAATTTAAGAGTTGTTCTTGTTTTTTTCGCATTAATTCGCGCAAGACGCGTCTCATATAATTACGCTTCACAGCTAATTTCTGTGTTTTTTTGCCCACGACCATACCCAAACGAAACAAAGACAGAGTATTAGGTTGATAGTGAAAACTGAGGTGCTGAGATGAAAGTCGCTTACGGAAATTAAAAACGGATGAAAATTCATCCGTTTTTGTAAGTTTGGTTAATTTAGTTTGCAAATTATGAAGAATTTGCCAGATGGGTCTCTATAGACCGATACGAGCACGGCCTTTAGCACGGCGGGCTGATATTACAGCGCGTCCTGCACGAGTCTTCATGCGTACTAAAAAACCATGCGTGCGAGCACGTTTTACTTTGGATGGTTGATAGGTACGTTTCATTGTGTTTCTCCAGCTATAATTCGATAAGGATCGCGCAATTTACCGTACATACCGCCCTGTGTCAACGATTATTTGTTTAAGAAGTCTTAAAACGCCTGTGGATAACTTTGACCGGTTCAGTTAAGATGACTTCCGTAAAGCAATCATTCCTAAAAAGCATTTTTACACCAATCCGGTTCTCTAAAATGCTAAACCAAGAAGAAATTGTAATTTTAATACTATATATATTGGATTTTGCCGTTA